>NZ_JBVIZC010000015.1:0-129861 GCF_055591945.1 Streptomyces sp. NPDC041191
CCCGGCGGCGGCCGGGCAAGCCGGTCGGGCCGGCAGGCAGGTGAAGCACCTGGGGGGCGGGGTTCGTCCAAGGAATCGTCTCCGGAGGAGAGCCGGCCTCTCAGGGGAGAACCGGGGGAGGCGAACCGGGGGGCGAACCTGGGGCGGCGGAGTCCTTCACCGGGCCTTGTCCGGGCCTCCCGGTCCCGCAGGAGGGCCGTCCGACGAGTCCGCCCGGGGACGAACGGTTGACGATGGCGCCGCTGCCCCGCTCCCGCACCTGCCGCAGCTCGTGCTTCACGGCCACGGCAAGTACCGCCGCCTCTTCCGCGCGCTCGGGGCGAAGCCGCTGATCGCGCGACGCGGTACCGGACACGGCTCGGGTCCCGGCACTCGACGCCGAAGCCTTCCTCGCCCTCGGACGCGCACGCGTCCGCCGGCGACGCCCGTCACCGCCGATCCGGGGCCCCGTCCTTCCGCAGGAGCCATTCCCGGACCGAAGGAGCTTGGTCGAGGAGCCGCCTGACCCACATCCCCTCTGCGCGTGAGGTCACCTTCGGCAACGGGGTGAAGTCGTCAGGGATCACATCCAGCAGGCTCAGCACGCGGTCGCCCGTACGCAGGGTGATCAGCAGCTCCCACCGCACGTGTCGCGGAACGTCCGGGCGGTGGGACAGGCCGTGCCACAGGGCCGGCCACAGGTAGTGGGTGCCGTCGGGCGCCGCGTTCGCCCGCACCCAGGCCGGATCCAGCCGCTGGTTCAGGCCGAGGTCGCACGCCCGCTCCTCCAGCCCGATCAACGAGGCCGAGTCGACGGCTTTCAGCTCGCGGGGCAACGGCTGCTCGAAGTCCATCGCCCCATGCTGCCGGACGGTGCCCCACGACGAGGAGCCGACCCCGAAGCGTCGTTCCGTCAGGAGTTCTCAGCCGACTACGGCCGGAACCGCACACGAGGAGCACGTCTGCCGAGGCACCTCTTCCCTCATCCGCGAACGCGGCGAGGACGCCGACCGGCTCATGGGGCGCGCGACGGGCACGCGAGGGATCCGCAGGTCGCTCCGGAGATGCTCTCACCCGCCACCGGTCGCATGCCGCCGCCCCAACCGCCCCCGTACCTGCCGGTCCCGGCGTCCGGCGCGCGGGACCGTGGGGGCGGCCCACCACCACTCGGGGAGGAGATCCCGTGCTCGAAGGCTTCGGCGAGGCGCTCGCGGACCGGGAGTACTACCTGCCGCTGCCCAGCGTGGTCGATCCCGGGCCGCGTTTCGCTCCCGGTGAGGTGCCGCCGGGCCTGCGCGGCGCCGACCGGGGCATCTGGACGTTCTGGCCCGGTCCGCGCGCCGGGCTCGCCGGGCAGGGCTGGAAGATCCACGTGTCGGCGCGGCTCGACCGGGCGCAGCACGTGCTCGACACGGTCGCCGGGATCTGCTTCTCCGAAGGCGTGCCGTTCAAGCACCTCAGCGCCCGGCTCTTCTTCCTGTTCCTCCACCACAAGCACGCCGCGCGGGCCCAGGCGGGCAAGTTCTGCGCCGTCTACCCGCCGGACACGGCGACCGCCCGCCGACTCCTCGAACGTCTGCGCGACGCGCTCGACGGGGAGGAGGGGCCGTACGTCCTCACCGACCGGCGCTTCCGCGACTCGCGGACGGTCCACTACCGCTACGGCTCCTTCGACGGCGCCCGCAGCCGGCTGCGGGCCGACGGCACCCGGGAAGGGGTGGTCCGCGACGGGTCCGGCCGCGAGGTCGTGGACGCGCGGCTGCCCGTCTTCCACCTGCCCGCGGGGATCACGGACCCCTTCGTCGAGCAGGAGGAACGGCCGCACGAGGGCCCGATCCTGATCCGCGACTACGAGGTGACCCGCGCGGTGCGCCTGAGCAACGCCGGCGGCGCCTACCTGGCCCGCGACCGGCGGACCGGCCGCACCGTCTTCCTCAAGGAGGCCCGCGCCCACAACGGCCTGGTCTTCGACGGGACCGACGCGCGGCAGCGGCTGCGGCACGAGTACGACGTGCTGCGCGAGCTGCACGCGACCGCCCCGGGGGTCGGCCCGGAACCGCTGGACCACTTCACGGAGTGGGAGCACGACTTCCTCGTCACCGAGTACATCGCGGGGGAACCGCTGGTGGGCTGGCTGAGCCGGTCCTCCCCGCTGGCCCGCGCCGACCGCACGGCCGCGTCCGTCGCCGCGTACTACGGGGCGTGCCGGCACCTCCTTGCCGGGCTGGACGCCTCGCTCGGGCGGCTGCACGCCGCCGGTCACCGGTTCGGCGACCTCAGCCTGGGCAACGTCCTGGTGACGCCGTCGGGCGGGATCCGGCTGGTGGACTTCGAGGCGGCCTCGGCGCTGTCCGAGGCCCCCTCCGGGATGGGCACCCCGGGGTTCACACCGCCGCCCGGCCTGCGCCGGACCCACACCGACCCGCTGCTGCGGGACCGGTACGGCGCGGCGGCGGTCGCGCTCGCCTTCCTGGCCCCGTTCCACGAGATCGCCGAGCACGCGCCCGCCAACCTCGCGCTGCTGCGCCGCGACCTGGCGGACGTGGCTCCGCCGCAGGACCTGTGGCGGCGGGCGACCGCCTTCCACGCGGCGGAACACCCGGCGGAGGTCCGGGCACGGGACGGGAAGGGTCCCGGTCGGCCGCCCTCCCCCGCCGAGCTGGACGCCGATCCGCGCGGCTGTCTCGCCCGGTTCGCCGGGGAGGTGGCCGAGGGCCTCCTCGGGACGGCCGACGCCGACCGGCCGGAATGGGCCTTCCCGCCCTCGCCGGAGGCGTTCCGGACCAACAACGTGTGCCTGGCCTACGGCACGGCCGGGGTGGTGCACGCCCTGCACCGTGCCGGGGTCGCGGTGCCGGAGGAGATCCGCGAACGGCTGCGGCGCGACACGCTGGCGCTGCGCGGCGCGCTGCCGCCCGGACTGCTCGTCGGCTCGGCCGGCATCGCCCGGGTGCTGGTCGGCCTCGGCCTGCCGGACGAGGCCGTCGACCTGCTCCGGGACGCCGACGGCCATCCGCTCACCGCCTCCTGCGGCACGCTGGCGGGCGGACGGGCCGGGGTCGGTCTGGGCTGGCTCGCCCTGCACCGGCTGACCGGCGAGAGCGGTCACCTGGAGCGGGCCGCCGCGGCGGGTGAGCACCTGCTGCGCGCCCCCGACCTGCCGGCCACCCTCGGGGAGCACGACGCCCGCGGCCTGCTGCACGGCCGTTCGGGGGTCGCCCTCTTCCTCCACCGCCTGGCCCGCGAGACGGGTGAGGCCCGCTTCCTGGAGGCGGGCCGCCTGCTGCTCCACCAGGAGCTGGACCGGACCTTCCCGCTGGACGACGGCGCCCTGTCCCTCTCCGACGACGCGCGGTTCACCCGTGCCATGCCGTACCTGGCCACGGGCGCGGCCGGTCTGGCGACGGTGCTCACCCGCTACGTGGCCACCGCCCCGGACGAGCGCTGCGCCGCGGCGCTGCCCCGGCTGGTCGCCGGCATCCGGGTCTCCCGCGCCACGAAGGAAGTCGGCCTGTACCGGGGCCTTGCCGGGCTGACCTGGTTCCTGACCGAGCACGCCGAGCTCACCGGCACGGACGCCGCCCGCGAGGACGCGGTGCGCGCCGCGACCGGCCTGCTGAAGTACGCCGTCCCGTACCGGCGCGGCGTCCGCTTCCTCGGGGCGGGGTCGCAGCGGTTCACCGCCGACCTGTCCAGCGGCGGGGCCGGTGTCCTGCTGGTCCTGCGCCGCTTGCTGGCCGGCCCGCTCCCGACGGGCCCCCGTACGTGCGCCCACCCGGCTCCCGGCGGCCGCCCGACGGCACCGGACGGCCCCCATGAACCCCTCGGCACGGTGGCGGACGCCTCCGCGCCGGGGTCGCAGTGACCGACCGTACGGCCCGTACAGAAAACCGTACGACCCCTACAGGAAAGAGGAGATCATCCATGAGCCAGATCCTCGCGCTCCAGTCCCTCGACACCGAGCAGGAGGCCGACGCCCTCTTCCCCTGCTTCAGCGTCGCCTGGAGCATCAGCGACATCTTCCCCGAGCCGATGTGACGGGTTGATGTGACGAGCCGACCCGGCGGGCCGGTGTGACGAGCCGACGCCCGCGAGGGCCGGAGCCGGTGGCAGGACCGCCGGCCCCGGCCCTCCGTGTTCGCCCGCCCGGCCCGCGGTCCCGCGCGGGCCCCTCGGGGGCCGGCGCGGGCCTTCGTCCGCGGGGGCGAGCGGCCGGCGGCAGGCCGTGGCTCCTCCGGGGTGCCGCCCCGGCGGGACGGAGGACGTGCGCGGACGGTCGCGGCGGAGGAGACTGCGGGAGGGGGCACACCCGATGCGTCAACGGAGAGAACGATGACTGCCACGCACGTCGAGCACCCCGGCCACCCCCACCTCCACGGCGAAGGCTGCGGGCATGTGGCGCTGCCCCACGACGATCACGTCGACTACGCGCACGACGGCCACCTGCACCGGATGCACGACGGCCACGCGGACGAATGCGAACCCCGGGAGCACGCCTCGCACGCTTCCCACCCCCACGAGCACGGCACGGGCTGCGGACACGCGGCCGTCCCCCACGGCGACCACGTCGACTACGCGCACGACGGCCACCGGCACGCCGCCCACGACGGGCACTGGGACGATCACTGACGAGCCCCGCGCGCCTCTGGCGAGCAGGGCTCTCCGGGGGCACGGGGCCGGAACGCGCGGGAGTCGCCGGACCGGCGTCGTGGACGGCCCGGTCGGCGCCGTCGGCCATGCCCCACCCGTGGCGCGCACGCGGACGCGCGCACGCCACGGGTCACGGCACCGGGCGGCCGGGCGGCGCGCCGCGTCCCGGTGGGGCGGCCGGAGCGCGGGTCCGTTCGGCTCAGCCGCCGCTCTTGCGCCGGAACGACCGCTGGCTCGCGGCCGGACCGTGCGCCGCGCGCACCTTCGACGCGTCCGGGTTGGCGGCGACATCGGCCGCGTCCGCCTGCGCACCGCGCTTGCGGGCCAGGGCTTCGCGGAACTTGCGCTTGAGGTCGTAGTTGCCGTCGTCGTCCGGCGCCAGAGGGGACGTCTCGGGGGCGGTCGGCTCCGAACCTTCCGTGGCTGCGGGCTCTTGGGTCATGGTGACCTCCTGGGTTCGGGGATGGGCAGGCACAGCTTGTCATGCCGGGCACGGTGCGAGGCACCGACGACGACGTCCCGCTCCGTTGCGGCGGGCGCCCGCCCTCGCGGCCGGGGACGTTCGCTCCTCGAAGGGCACGGGACGGACCTCAGTGCGCTCGTGTACCGCGCCGCCCTTCCCTGACGCACCGCCGACGCCGGGGAGACGACTCTGCCGACGCCGAAGCCGGGCCCGGAGCCGGGCCCCGAGCCGGGGCCCGAGCCGGGGCCCCGGGAGGGAACGTTCCCCTCCTCGGGCCCGAAGACGCCCCCGCCGTCCCCCGCTCAGGGGCGCGGGTTCACCCGGTGCCACCGGGGGCGGGCGTCCGGGCCCCGGCGGCCGGCGACGGACGCGCAGCGCGGGCACACCCGCCGCACCCGGTCGGCGGCGCCGCCGGACTCGGGGAACGTGTCGGCCCACGCGATGTGCGACAGCCGCGTGAGCCGGGAGCGGTGCAGGGAGAGCCCGCACACGGTCTGGTTCGTTCCCGGCTCCCAGGCGTGCACCTCGCCGGTGGGCAGGCGCCGGTTGTCCTCGTCGTCGGTCCAGCTGCCCGAGGCGGCGACCGCGTACCGCTTCCTGACGGCCATGCCGGACCCCTACCCGGGCCCTCGGCCGCCATGCGCCGTCGCGGGGGCTTCGGGCCGGCCCGCCGGGGCCCCGCGCCGGGGCCGGAAGCCGCGATCCCGCCCGGCGGCGGGCCGTCCGTCCTCCGGCGGCTCCCCCTGTACGCCCGGGGGCGTGTCCCCGGCGCGCGCCATGCCCGGAGGGGACGCCACGTCACCCGCATACGGGCCGGGGCCGGGGCGACGGACCGCCCGCCGGGGGACGGCGGCCCCATTGACCGCCCCGGGCGCCCCCCTTAGGTTCTGTAACCACCCGATCACCCACCGGAGGCGCCCCATGACCGCGACGGCGGACCCCACTCCCCTCGTCTATCCCTTCAACGAACCCGAGGGGCTCGGCCTCGCCGAGGCGTACGTCGAGGCGCTGGAGCGTCCGGGCCTGTTACGCGTCCGGATGGCGTACGGCGAACCCGCCTGGCTCGCCACCCGCTACGCCGACGCCCGCCTGGTCCTCGGCGACCGGCGTTTCAGCCGCGCCGAGGCCGTCAAGCACGACGAGCCCCGCCAGTCCGAGGCGCAGCAGGACTCCGGCATCCTCGGCATGGACCCGCCCGGCCACACCCGGCTGCGCACCCTGGTCGCCAAGGCGTTCACGGTCCATCAGGTCGAGAAGCTGCGGCCCCAGGTGCGCGAGCTGGCCCACGGCTTCCTCGACGAGATGGAGTCCGCCGGGCCGCCGGCCGACCTCGTGGAGTCGTACGCGCTGCCCATCCCGGTCGCGGTCATCTGCCGCATGCTCGGAGTGCCGGAGGAGGACCGCCCGAAGTTCCGGGTGTGGAGCGACGCGGCGCTGTCCACCAGTTCGCTGACCGCCGAGGAGTTCTGGCGCAGCCGCGAGGAGCTGCGCGCCTACATGGCGGCGCTCATCGAGGACCACCGCGTCCGCCCCCGGCCCGACCTGATGACCGGTCTGATCGAGGCCCGCGACACCGGTGACCGGCTCACCGAGGCGGAACTGGTCGACCTGTGCGTGGGCATCCTCGTCGCCGGCCACGAGACGACGGCCAGCCAGATCCCGAACTTCGTCCACGCCCTGCTCGACCACCCCGACCAGCTGGTGCTGCTGCGCGAGCGGCCCGACCTGATCAAGGGGGCCGTCGAGGAGCTGCTGCGGTTCGTCCCGCTGGGCAGCGCCGCCGCCTTCCCCCGGTACGCCACCGAGGACGTCGAGGTGGGCGGCACCCTGGTCCGGGCGGGGGAACCGGTGCTCGTCGCGATCGGAGCCGCCAACCGCGACGCGCTGAAGTTCACCGGCCCCGGACGGCTCGACGTCACCCGCACCGGTGTCCAGCACCTCGGCTTCGGGCACGGCGTCCACCACTGCCTGGGGGCGCCGCTCGCCCGTCTGGAGCTCCAGGAGGCGGTCATGGCGCTCCTCACCCGCTTCCCCGACCTGCACCTGGCCGGGGACGTGCGCTGGAAGGACCGGATGCTGGTGCGCGGGCCGCGCGAGATGCCGGTGGGCTGGTGAGCGCGGTGGGCTGGACCACCGAGGTCGACCGGGAGGCGTGCATGGGTTCGGGCATGTGCGCCGGGCTCGCCCCGGACCTGTACCGGCTGGAGGGCGCCGCCGCGGAGCCGGTGCGCCGGGAGATCCCCGAGGACGAACGCGCCCTGGACGCCGCCGACTCCTGCCCGGCGCTCGCCATCACCGTCCGGGCGGGCGGGCGCACGGTGGGTCCCCGCTCCTGACGGGGCCGTTTGCGGGCGCGTCGGTACGGCGCGCCCGCGAACGGCGCCGGTTCCGGACCGCGGTGCGCGGCGGAGGCGGGGTCAGGGCCGGTGGCGCAGGGCGGCCTCGTACGCCTCGTCCGGGTCGAGCCGGCGCAGTTCCTCGGCGATCAGTTCGGCCGTGGGACGGACTTTGAGCGCGAGGACCCGGTGGGGCTGGCCGGGGATGGCGAGCCGGGCCACCGGGCCCTCGGGCCGGTCGATGCGGATCTCGCCCCCCGGAGTGCCCATGCGGACGGCGGTGACGACCGGGCCGTCGGTGACGACCCGGTCGACGGGGACTCCGAGCCGGACCCCGAGCCAGCGGGCGAGGAGTTCGGCGCTGGGGTTCTCCGCCTCGCTCTCGACCGCGGCGGAGGTCACGGTGAGCGGCGCCTGGTCCAGCGCGGCGGCCAGCATCGAGCGCCAGGGGGTGAGCCGCGTCCAGGCGAGGTCCGTGTCGCCGGGCGCGTACGAGGCGGCGCGGGCCTCCAGGGCGGCCAGGGGGTCCTCGACCGCGTACGCGTCGGTGATGCGGCGCTGCGCGAGCGAGCCCAGCGGGTCCCTGGACGGGACCTCCGGGGCGTCGACGGGCCACCAGACGACGACGGGCGCGTCCGGCAGGAGCAGGGGGAGGACCACGGAGTCGGCGCGGGCGCCGAGGTCGCCGTGGAGCCGGAGCAGAACCGTTTCGCCCGACCCGGCGTCGCTGCCGAGCCGGACCTCGGCGTCGAGCCGGGTCTCGTGCCGCTCGCGGAGCGTGCGGGCGTGGCGCTTGATGACCACGAGGATGCGGGAGGGGTGCTCCCGGGAGGCGTCGTTGGCGGCCTTGACCGCGTCGTAGGCGTTCTCCTCGTCGGTGACGACGACGAGGGTGAGCACGGCGCCGACGGCGGGGGTGCCGGTGTCCCTGCGGCCCTCCAGGATCGCTTTGTTGATCTTGCTGGAATTGGTGTCCGTCAGGTCGATCTTCATGCGCGGCGCCCGTCCCTTCCTCTGCGGCGAGCCTAACCCGCCCGCGCGGCGGACGCGTGCGGGTCGCCGGGCGGCCTCCGTCAGGAAGGGCCGGCGCCCGGCTCGGAGGCGTCCGGCTCGGAGGACTCCCGCGCGGAGGCCGCCCGCCCCTGGGCGCGGCGGCCCACGACGGCCGCGGCGGCGGCCGCGGCGCCGAGGAAGGCCGCGGCCACCACCCAGGGCCGGTCGAGGACGTGGCCGGTGGCGTGGTCGAGGGAGTACCGTCCGGCGCCCGCGACGCCGATCGCGGCGGCGGTGAAGCCGAGGAAGGCCGGGTACTCGTAGCCGCCGCCCTGGGCGAAGAAGCCTGCCGGGGCGTGCACCGAGACCGCTCCGGCCATGGCGCCGGCCGCGGCGGCGCCGGCGGCCGGGGTGGCGAGGCCGAGGGCGAGGAGGAGACCGCCGCCGGCCTCGCCGAGACCGGCGGCGACCGCGCTCCGCCGGCCCGGCGAGAAGCCCATCGCCTCCATCGCCTTGCCGGTGCCCTCGACGCCTCCGCCCCCGAACCAGCCGAAGAGCTTCTGCGCCCCGTGTGCGGCGAGCACGGCTCCGGTGCCGCCCCTCAGCACGAGGAGTCCCAGGTCGCGTCGGTTGAAGGGGGCCATGGGGGTCTCCAGGTTCTCCGGGCGGGGAAGACGGACACGTACGTCCTCCACTGTCACCGCCTTCCGGGGCGCGCGCCGCCCGGGGACGAATCCCGTTGCTCCGCATGAGTAATATTTTGCGGCATTTGTCCGCTGTTGCTTTAGTGGGAAGGCCACAAGCCGTCCCGTTCCGTCCCGCACCGCCACCGCCTTCTCCTCCCCACGAAAGGACGGGCCCCGCCCATGGCACAGACTCATGACCGCTCCCACGAACGGCTCCAGGACCGGGCCGTTCCGGCCGGGCCCCTCGGCGCACTGGCGGGCGCCGCCTGGCAGGCCCTGCTCCTCGCGGGCTTCGTGGCGCTGGTGCTCGGCGTCCTCGTCCTGGTCTGGCCGGGCGCGTCGCTGCTGGTCGCCGGTGTGCTCTTCGGCCTGTACCTGCTGTTCAGCGGGGTGATGCAACTGGTCGCCGCCTTCGGCACGCACGCGAGCACCGCGCTGCGGGTCATGGCCTTCATCAGCGGCGCGCTCTCGATCCTGCTCGGTCTGCTCTGCTTCCGGGGCGCGATGCAGTCGATCCTGCTGCTCGCGCTCTGGATCGGCATCGGCTGGCTCTTCCGGGGCATCACCCAGACCGTGGCCGCGGCCTCCGATCCGGCCGTGCCGGCCCGTGGCTGGCAGGTCTTCCTCGGCATCATCAGCGCGCTCGCCGGAGTGGTGCTGATCGTGTCCCCGCTGGAGTCGGCCGCGGTGCTCACGCTCCTCGGCGGCATCTGGCTCGTCGCGGTCGGCGCGGTCGAGATCGTCACGGCCGTCCAGGTGCGCTCGCGCGCCAAGAACCTGCCGCCGGGCGCCTGACGCCGGGCCGCCGTCCCGGCCGGGCCCCCCTCGGTCCCGCCGCGCGGCCGACCCCGCCGGTCCCGCCCGCCGTCCGCCGCCCGCCCGGAGTCCGGGCGGGCGGCGGACGGCGTCGGCGCGTGCGCTACATTTTGCCGGTCCCCGACCAACGACCCGCCGCGGTCGCGAACTTCCGGAGCCGGCACCCCATGAGCGACATCGTCAACGGCCTCGGCCGGACCAGCGCCTACGGCGCCCTCGGTGTGGTCCTGCTGATCCTCGGCATCGTGCTCGTGGACCTGCTGACTCCCGGGAAGCTCGGGCGGCAGATCTGGGAGGACCGCAACCGCAACGCCGCGGTCCTGCTCAGCTCCGCGCTCCTGGGCATCGGGGGCATCGTCTTCACCTCGATCTGGACGACGTACGACGACTTCGGCAAGGGGCTCGTCTCGACCGCCGCGTTCGGCCTCCTCGGCCTGGTGCTGATGGCGGTGGCCTTCTTCGTGGTCGACCTGGTCACGCCGGGGAAGCTGGGCGCCACCCTCGTCGACCCCGAGCCCCACCCGGCGGTCTGGGTGACGGCCTCCTGCAACATCGCGGTCGCGGCGATCGTCTCCGCCTCGATCGCCTGAGGCTCCGCTCCGCCCGCGCGCGACCCCGTCCCGGCCGTCCGGAGTCCACTCCGTCCCGGACGGCCGGGGTCCGCCCCGGAGGCCCGGGACCCGGCCGCCCGGCCCTGCCGGAAAGCCCCGCCCCGGCGCCCATCCGGCTCCCGGCAGGGGCCCGGCTTCGCTCCCGTCCCCTCCGCCGCCTACGGTTCCGCCGGCTCCACCTCCAGGAAGCGGCGTCCGCGCGGGCCCCGGTAGAGCAGGGCCTCCCAGCCGAACCGGGCCAGGACCGGAACGCACGCGCCGAGCGCCGCCGCCTCCTCCCGGGCGGCGCCCGCGCCCGGCGGGCCCAGCCACTCCACCACGGCCGTGCCCGGCCGCTCCCCCTCCCGTACGCGGTAACCGGTGGCGCTCCGCGTCCCGGCGGCGTCCACGGACGAGGGGGTGATCCCCCCGGCCTCCAGGACCAGGGCCACCGCCCGTACCGGCCGCCGGAGTTCCCAGTCGGCGGGCACGGAGGCCGGGTCCCCGTCCCGGCTCCGGGTCAGCCGTCTGATCCGGAGCAGCCCGTCGAGGGCCGCCCGGACCTCCCGGGACCGCTGCTCGGGGTCGGACGGCGGCGGCCCGTCGCCCGCGGCCGCCTCGAAGACGCCCCCGGCCTCGTCCGTCACAGCAGCCGCCGGATGTCACCGCGGACCCGGTAGAAGCCGCCCGCGGCGGGGTGCAGGGCGTCGACCACGTACCGTGCCCCGGGTTCGCGGATCGCCCTCGGGAACTGGACGTTCCACGAGGTCTCGTAGCCCTGCGAGACGACCCGCACCCGGGTGCGGCCCGATTCGTTCACGCACTCCACGACCACCGCGCCGGCCGGGGCGTCGCTGACGGCGGTCACGGCCGTGACGGTCGTGGCCGGCTCGTACACCGGGAGGGCGGCGGCCAGCTTGACGTCCCGGGCGACCGGGACGGTGCCCTGCTGGGCGGCCTCGATCGCCGTCTCGCTCGCGTCCACGCAGACCAGCGAACCGTCCGTGGTCACCAGGTAGAGCCGCTCGTCCCGGTACTGCATGGAGAGCGCCGAACCGCCCCCCGTTCCCAGCTTCCACAGCCGGGTGCCGTCCTCCGCGAAGCAGTAGACGGAGGAGGACGAGTCGGCCGCGAAGACGAACCGGCCGCCGGGCGAGGTGGCGCAGGAGTACACCGGGCTGTCGCAGGAGTACACCGCCTCCACCCGGCCGTCCTTCTTCGCGAGCCGCTGCACCTTCCTGCGGGCCGTGCCCGCGTAGACCGCGGTGTCCTCCTGCCAGCCGAAGAGGACCCCGCCCTCGGTGGCCGTGTGCCACAACTCGCCGCCGCCGTCCGGCGCGTGGGCGGCGACGCCGCGCGTGTCCCCGTAGTAGACGGCGTCGCCGTCCGCGCGGACCATCCAGGCGTGCTCGCCCTGCCCGCCGCGCGCCCACTGGTGCTCGTCCTCGTGGTCGATGACGGTGAGCCGGCCCGACCGGTCGGCGACGTGCAGGACGCCCTCGTGGATGTCGAGCCAGAAGATGTCGACGTCGGTGGCGATGTCGTACGCGGCGAAGGGGAGCTTGGAGGACAGGTCGTACACCTTGCCGTCGTCGCAGCCCGCGTAGATCCAGAAGTCGTCGGCGACCAGGCACTTGACGCCGTCCGGCAGGCTGAACCGGGCCTGCACCTCGCCGGTGCGGTCGAGCGTGAAGACGTCCCCCGCCTGGTTGCCGACCCAGCAGCGCTCCTCGTCGACGTGGATGCCGAAGGCGGCCGAGCCGGTCCGGAAGCGCCAGAGCACCGGGGCGACGGCGCGCGCGGTGGAGGGCGCCGAGGTCACCTCGCGGCGCGTCACCGGGCGGGCGGCGCGGACGCCCGGCACGGCGGGCGCGTACCCCTTGCGGACCTTCTCCCCGATCTTCTTCGCCGCCGCGGCCTGCGCCTTCTGCGCGGTCGGGAACGTGGAGCGCTGGGTCTGTCCGCTCGTGCCGATCCGGCCGTAGCGGACCGAGACCGCGAGGTCCTCGACGGTCACTTCGTAGAACTTGTGGGCACCGCCGCCGTCCTGCGACAGCTCCAGATAGGTCGTCGTCATGGAGAGAACGGTAGGGGTGACCACTGACAATGCCCCCCCGCGCCCCCCGCCCGCGTCCGGGGCGGGTCGCCGCGAACGCCGCACGCCGTCTGTTCCGGTGCGCCGGGGAAATGTAGCGTCGGGATCATGGAATCACCGACCGGAACCGCCACCGACCGGGCGCCGGCGGATCCGGCCGTCACCGGCCACCCGCCGGCCGGGCCGGAACCGCACCGGGAACGCGCCGCCCGGACCGAACCGTCCCCGAGGAACCCCTGATGCGCGTCGCCCTCTTCGTCACCTGCGTCAACGACGCCGTCTTCCCCGCGACGGGGGTGGCCACGGTCCGGCTGCTCGAACGGCTGGGCGTGGAGGTGGACTTCCCGTCCGCGCAGTCCTGCTGCGGACAGCCGCAGTTCAACACCGGCTACCGCGAGGAGACCGCGCCGCTCGTACGGCGCACGGTGCGGGCCTTCGAGGGGTACGACCACGTCGTCACCCCGTCCGGGTCGTGCGCGGCGATGGTGCGGCACCACTACCCGTCGTTCGGCGCGGAGGCGGCGGAACTGGCGCCGCGCGTGAGCGAACTGACGAAGTTCCTGGTGGACGTGCTCGGCGTGACGGACGTGGGCGCGTACTTCCCGCACCGGGTGACGTACCACCCGTCCTGTCACGGTCTGCGCCTGCTCGGCCTCGGGGAGCGGCCCCGGCGGCTCCTGGAGGCGGTGAAGGGCCTGGACCTCGTGGAGCTGCCGGGCGCGGAGGAGTGCTGCGGCTTCGGCGGCACCTTCGCGGTGAAGAACCCCGACGTCTCGGCGGCGATGGGCACCGACAAGATCGCGAACGCCCTGTCCACGGGCGCGGACGTCTTGTGCGGCGCGGACAACTCCTGTCTGCTGCACCTGGGCGGCATGCTGAGCAGGCGGAGGGCGCCGCTGCGCGCGCTGCACCTGGCGGAGATCCTGGCGAGCACGGAAGAGGAGCCCTGGCAGTGAGCGACGAGAAGACGCGCGCGTCGGCGTCCGGCCCGGCCTTCGTCGGCATGCCGACCTTCCCGGAGGCGGCGCGGGAGGCGGTCGGTGACACGACCCTGCGCGCCAACCTCAGGCACGCGACCCACACGATCCGGGACAAGCGGGCGCGGGCAGTGGCCGAGCTGGACGACTGGGCGGCGCTGCGGGAGGCCGGCAAGCGGATCAAGGACGAGACGCTCCGGAACCTGGACTCCCACCTGCTGCGCCTGGAGGAGACGGTGACGGCGGCGGGCGGCACCGTGCACTGGGCGGAGGACGCGGCCGAGGCCAACCGGATCGTCACCGCGCTGATCCGCGCCACCGGCGAGACCGAGGTGGTCAAGGTCAAGTCGATGGCCACACAGGAGATCGGTCTCAACGAGCACCTGGAGGCCGAGGGCATCGCCGCGTACGAGACGGATCTCGCGGAGCTGATCGTGCAGCTCGGCGAGGACCGCCCCTCGCACATCCTGGTCCCGGCCATCCACCGCAACCGGGGCGAGATCCGGGACATCTTCCGCGAACGGATGGGGAATTGGGGGCGGCCCGCGCCGGAGGGGCTGAGCGACGCCCCCGCCGACCTGGCGGAGGCGGCCCGGCTGCACCTGCGGGAGAAGTTCCTGCGGGCCGGGGTCGGCGTCTCGGGGGCGAACTTCATGGTCGCCGAGACCGGCACCCTGGTCGTCGTGGAGTCCGAGGGCAACGGCCGCATGTGCCTGACCCTGCCCGAGACCCTGATCTCGGTCGTCGGCATCGAGAAGGTGGTGCCGACCTGGCGGGACCTGGAGGTCTTCCTCCAGACGCTCCCCCGCTCCTCGACGGCCGAGCGCATGAACCCGTACACCAGCACGTGGACCGGCACCACGGACGGCGACGGGCCCTCCGCCTTCCACCTCGTCCTCCTCGACAACGGGCGCACCGCCGCCCTCGCGGACGAGGTGGGACGCCAGGCGCTGCGCTGCATCCGCTGCTCGGCCTGTCTCAACGTCTGCCCGGTGTACGAGCGGGCCGGCGGCCACGCGTACGGCTCGGTCTACCCGGGTCCGATCGGCGCGATCCTCACCCCGCAGCTCCGGGGCACGACGAGCGGGATCGACGCCTCCCTGCCGTACGCCTCCTCGCTCTGCGGCGCCTGCTACGAGGTGTGTCCGGTCGCCATCGACATCCCCGAGGTCCTGGTCCACCTGCGGGGGAAGGTGGCGGAGGAGGGCGGCCACCGGCTGGAGAGGGCGGCGGTCAAAGCGGCCACCTGGGTACTGGACCACCCGGGCGTGCTCGCGGCCGGGGAGCGCCTGGCCTCCCGCACCCGGGCGCTGCACCCCCGGCGGGCCCCGGGAACCGGCCGGTGGACGGAGAGCCGCGACCTGCCGGACATGCCCGCCGAGCCGTTCCGCGACTGGTGGAGGAAGAACCGCACATGACCGACTCACGCGCGCGCGTACTCGCCCGTGTCCGTGCCGCCGTCGCGGACGCGCCCGCGGCCCCCGGCGTGCTCCGCGACTACCGGACCCGCCACACCGCCGAGGACCCGGCGGGCGTCCTCGACCTGCTCCACGAGAACCTCGCCGACTACCGGGCCCACGTCCACCGCGCCGCGCCCGGCGGCCTGGCGGAGCTGATCGCCGGAATCCTCGCGGAACGCGGCGTCCGCGAGGTCGTCGTCCCGCCCGGCCTGCCCGCCGGCTGGCTCGCCCGCGCCGACGTCCTGCGGCGGACGGACGAGCCCCGGCTGACCCCGTACGCGCTCGACGCGGTCGACGCGGTGGTGACGGGGTGCGCGGTGGCGATCGCCGAGACCGGCACGATCGTCCTCGACGGCGGCCCGGGGCAGGGCCGCCGCGCCCTCACCCTCGTGCCCGACCTGCACCTCTGTGTGGTGCGGGCCCCGGAACAGGTGGTCGCCTCGGTCCCCCTGGCACTCCCCCGGCTCGACCCGGCCCGCCCCCTGACCTGGATCTCGGGCCCGTCCGCGACGAGCGACATCGAACTCGACCGGGTCGAGGGCGTCCACGGGCCCCGGACGCTGGAAGTGGTCCTGGTGACGGAGGACTGACGCCGGGGCGGGCCCGGCGCCGGGCGGGAGCGCGGCCGGCCGCGCCCGTCCCGCGTCCGGGGCGGTGTGCCGGGCGGGAGGCCGCGCCCGGAGGAGGGTCCGCCGCCGGTCAGCCCACCAGGCCCGGGGCGCGCAGCATCTCGGGCGGGACGCCCCAGGCGTCGACGAGGTCGACCGCGAGGGGGCGGATCTCGCGGCAGAGGTCGTTCACCTCGCGGCTGATCGCCTTGGAGCGCTGGACGGTCAGCCGTCCGTGCTCCATGAACCAGGCCCGGTCGGCCTCGATCACCGACAGGGCGAACAGGTCGCGCAGCAGGGTGAGGGCGGTCTTGACACCGCCCTCGGGCAGGGTGCGCACCTTGTCGGTGAACGCCTCCAGGAGCAGGCGTTCGACGTGGGCGCGGGCGAGCGCGACGACGTGGTCCTGGACCTGTGAGAAGACGGCGCCGGGGGCGCCCTCGCGGTCGATCCCGCGCTTGAGCCGCCGGGCCACGCCGGCGAGCATGTGCTCCTCGCGGTAACGGACCATGGCGAGCTGGTACTCCGGGTCGAGCAGTCCCGCTTCCTGGTCCCACGCGTCGCCGCCGGGCAGCAGATCGCGCACCCGTTCGAGCAGTTTGTGGGCCGAGGTCCGCTCCAGGACCGTCCCGACGGCGAGACCGGCGACGTGGCGGACCACCCCGAGCTGGTCCAGGTCCTCGAACTCGCCGGCGTGGTCGGTGAGGAGGCCCTTGGCGACGAGCTGCAGCAGGACGTGGTTGTCGCCCTCGAAGGTGGTGAAGATGTCGCTGTCGCTCCGGAGGGCGGCGAACCGGTTGACGGCGAGGTACCCGGCGCCCCCGCACGCCTCGCGGCACTCCTGGACGGTCCGGGTCGCGTGCCAGGTGCTGAGCGCCTTCATGCCGGCGGCCCGCGACTCGAGCCGGCGCCGCGCCCGCTCGTCGTCCCCGGTGCCGGAGAAGACGTCGTGCAGCTGCGCGCGTACGGCGTCCTGGGCGAAGTGCAGCGCGTACGTGCGCGCGACGAGCGGCAGCAGCCGGCGCCGGTGCAGCCCGTAGTCGAGCAGGAGCTGCTCCCCCGCGCCCGGTTCCGCCTCGAACTGCCGGCGCCGCACGGCGTACTTGGTGGCGATCGTCAGGGCGACCTTGGCGACGCCGATCCCGGCGCCGGAGACGCTGACCCGGCCCTGCACCAGGGTGCCGAGCATGGTGAAGAAGCGCCGGTTCGGGTTCTCGATCGGGCTCGTGTAGACGCCTTCGGGGGTGACGTCGGCGAACCGGTTGAGCAGCGCCTCGCGCGGGACCCGTACGCCGTCGAAGCGGATGCGGCCGTTGTCGACGCCGTTGAGGCCCATCTTGAGCCCGTCGTCCTCGATCCGGACGCCGGGTGCCACCTCGCCGCCGGTCCGGACGGGCACGACGAACGCGTGTACCCCCTCGGACTTTCCCCCCACCTCCAACCGGGCGAAGACGACGGCCAGTTCGGCGTGCCGGGCCGCGTTGCCGATGTAGTCCTTGCACGCCTGGTCGCCGTGGGTGGTGATGACGAACTCCCGGCTCGCGGCGTCGTAGCACGCGACGGTGCCGATCGCCTGTACGTGGGAGCCGTGACCGGTCTCGGTCATCGCGAAGCACCCCATCAGCCGTCCGGCGATCAGGTCCGGCAGATGGGCCTCGTGGTGGCGCCGGGTTCCCAGGTGCAGGATCGCGCCGCCGAAGAGGCCGAACTGCACGCCGACCTTCACCAGCACCGACAGGTCGCCGAAGGCCAGCGTCTCGAACGCGGCGATCGAGGCCCCGACGTCGCCGCCCCCGCCGTACTCGTGCGGGAAGCCCATGCCGGTCTGGCCCGTCGCGGCCATCTCGACCACGATCTCGCGGACCCGCTCGCGGAACGCGTCGAGGCCGAGCTCCTCGGCCTCCTCCAGGACGGAGGAGTGCGTCACCAGGTTGGTCCGGACGAGGTCGCGGATCTCGGCGTACTCGCCGTCGAGCACTTCGGCGAGCGCCCGGACGTCGATCTCGGGCTGCGCGCGCTCGCTCGTGGCGGGGGATGCGTTGTCGGTGGCCATGCCCCTTCGCTACCCCGCCCCGGGACGATCAAGCGGGAGCGGCCGGGCGGACGGCCGCTGTCCCGTCGCCGTCCGCCCGGCCGGAGGGGGCCGGGTGGACGGGGGCCTCCCGGCCCGGCACGGACGTCCCCTCCGCGCCGGGCCGGGAGGCCCGCTCTCGTCGTCGTGCCTCAGAGGGCGCCGACGATGTCCTCGACCCGGGCCTTCGCGTCGCCGAAGAGCATCGCGGTGTTCTCCTTGAAGAAGAGGGGGTTCTGCACGCCCGCGTATCCGGAGGCCATCGAGCGCTTGAACACGATGACCTTGCCGGCCTCCCAGACGGTCAGGACCGGCATGCCCGCGATCGGGCTGCCGGGGTCCTCGGCCCCGGCCGGGTTGACCGTGTCGTTGGCGCCGATCACGAGGACGACGTCGGTCTTGGCGAAGTCGTCGTTGATCTCGTCCATTTCGAGGACGATGTCGTACGGCACCTTGGCCTCGGCGAGGAGCACGTTCATGTGGCCGGGCAGGCGGCCGGCGACCGGGTGGATGCCGAACCGCACGTCGACGCCCCTGGCGCGCAGCTTCGAGGTGAGCTCCGCGACCGGGTACTGGGCCTGCGCGACGGCCATGCCGTACCCGGGGGTGATGACCACGGACCGGGCCGAGCCCAGCAGTTCGGCGACGTTCTCGGCGGTGGTCTCGGTGTGCTCGCCGTAGTCGACCTCCGAGCCCGGCGCGGCCTCGATGCCGAAGCCGCCGGCGATGACCGCGAGGAAGGAGCGGTTCATCGCCTTGCACATGATGTAGCTCAGGTAGGCGCCGGACGAGCCGACGAGGGCGCCGGTGACGATCAGCAGGTCGTTGCCGAGGAGGAAGCCCGAGGCCGCCGCGGCCCAGCCGGAGTAGCTGTTGAGCATCGAGACCACGACCGGCATGTCACCGCCGCCGATCGAGGCCACCAGGTGCCAGCCGAGGGCGAGGGCCAGGACCGTCACGGTGACGAGGAGCCACAGCTCCGGCGTGATCACGAACCACACCGTCAGGGCGACGAACAGGCCGAGCGCGCCGAGGTTGAGGGCGTTCTTGCCCGGCAGCACGAGCGGCTTGGAGTCGATCTTCGCGGCGAGCTTCAGGTACGCCACGACGGAACCGGTGAAGGTCACCGCGCCGATGAACAGGCCGATGAACACCTCCGCGTGGTGGATGCCCAGCGTGCCGAGGGCGTCCAGGGCCTTCGCCTCGTGGCCGTCCGGCTCGTGCTCCACGTTCAGGAAGCCGTTCCAGCTGACCAGTACGGCGGCCAGGCCGACGAAGGAGTGCAGCAGCGCGATCAGTTCGGGCATGCCGGTCATCTCGACGCCGCGGGCCCGCTGCAGGCCGATCAGCGCGCCGACCAGCATGGCGACGCCCATCAGGCCGAGGCCGGCGGTGCTGACGTCGCCGTCCACCGCGAGCACGACCGTCGCGACGAGCGCGACGCCCATGCCGAGCATGCCGAAGGCGTTGCCGAGCCGGGCCGTCTCGTGCTTGGAGAGTCCTGCCAGCGCGAGGATGAAGAGCAGCGCGGCAACAAGGTAGGCCGCTTGTGCGGCAATGGTCGCAGACATGTCAGCTCCGGTTGAACATGGCGAGCATCCGACGCGTCACCGCGAAGCCGCCGAAGACGTTGATACTGGCCAGGAGGATCGCCACGGAGGACAGCACCGTGACCGCCGTACTGGTATGGCCGATCTGCAGGAGCGCGCCGACGACGATGATCCCGGAGATCGCGTTCGTCACCGACATGAGCGGTGTGTGCAGCGCGTGGTGGACGTGACCGATCACGTAGTAGCCGATCACGATCGCGAGCACGAAGACCGTCACGTGGGGCAGCAGCGCCGCCGGCGCGAACGCGGCGGCGAGGAAGAGCGCCAGGGCACCGAGGGCGACGCCGCCGAACGTCCGCCCCGGCGTCATGGGCGCCTTCTTCGGCGCGGGTTCCGCCGCGACCGGCGCGGGGGCGGGTGCGGGGGCCGCCGAGACCTGGACCGGCGGGGGCGGCCAGGCCGTCTCGCCCTCGCGCACGACGGTGATCGAGCGCTGCACCGGGTCGTCCCAGTCGAGGACGAGGCGGGCGTCCTTGCCGGGCGTCATCAGCTTCAGCAGGTTCACCAGGTTGGTGCCGTACAACTGCGACGCCTGCGCGGGCAGCCGGCCCGCGAGGTCGGTGTAGCCGAGGATCGTCACGCCGTTGTCCGTGACGGTCCGCTCCCCCTTCACCGTGCCCTCGACGTTGCCGCCGTTGGCGGCCGCCATGTCGACGATCACCGAGCCCGGCTTCATGCCCGCCACCATCTCCGCGGTGATCAGCGTCGGCGCGGGGCGGCCGGGGATCAGCGCGGTGGTGATGACGATGTCCACCTCGCGGCACTGGGCGGCGTACAGCTCGGCCTCGCGCGCCTTGTAGTCGTCGCCCATCTCCTTGGCGTAGCCGGTCTTGGAGACCTCGGCCTCGGGGGACTCGATCGACAGGTACTCGCCGCCGAGGGAGCGGACCTGGTCGGCCACCTCCGGGCGGGGGTCGGTGGCGCGCACGATCGCGCCGAGCGAGCCCGAGGCGCCGATCGCGGCCAGACCGGCGACGCCGGCGCCCGCGACCAGGACCTTCGCCGGCGGCACCTTGCCCGCCGCCGTCACCTGGCCGGTGAAGAAACGGCCGAACTCGTGCGCCGCCTCGATGACGGCCCGGTAGCCGGCGATGTTCGCCATCGAGGACAGCACGTCCATCGACTGCGCCCGGCTGATGCGCGGCACGGCGTCCATCGAGAGGGCGGTGAAGGGCCTTCGGCCCAGGTCCTCGACCATCGCCGGGTCGAAGGCCGGGGAGAACAGGGCGATCACCGTCGCCCCCGGCCGGACCCGGTCCAGCTGGGACGGGGCCGGGGCGTTGACCCCCAGCACCACGTCCGCCGCCACCGCGTCGCCGACGGTCGCTCCGGCGGCCTCGTAGGCATGGTCGGTGAAGCCGGCCGCGACGCCCGCGCCCGGGTCGACGACCACGCCGTACCCCAGTGTGCGGATCTTTTCGACTGTGGCCGGCGTGGCCGAAACGCGACTCTCACCTGCCCGTGCTTCCTTGAGGACTCCGACGATCACGAGTGTTCTCCGTTCCCTGCTCTGGCCGTCAACGGCGTGTTCCCGACTCGATCAGAAGTGCGCCCGTGGTGGTCCGGAGCACGCCGCTCAGCTTGGCCGCCGGAAGCTCTCCTTGAACAGCACCCGGCGGTGAGGCACACGCAACACTTGACGAGCCGGGTCCCGTGCGTCACGCGGGACGGACCCCGGCGTGACGCGAACGGGCCCCGCGGTCTCCGGGAGGAGGCCGCGGGGCCCGGCGCCGATCAGGTGGGGTCCGGCCCTACCAGAGGGTCCACTCGAAATCGTCACCGCCGTGGCACGGCTGGATGTCCAGCCGGGCGTCGACGGTCTTGAGCCCCGCCCCGCTCACCACTTCGAGGCACTGGTGGTTGCTGGCGTAGTTGCGGATCCAGAAGGACTTGCCGCCGCGCGGCTCCAGCCACCACAACTGGTTGTCGTCCGTGGTGCCGTTGCAGTAGAACTGCGAGACCCTGGTGCCGGCGGGCCGGGCGCCGAACTCCCCCAGGTCCATGCAGAGTCCGTCCTTGCGGTTCACGATCTGGAAGAGGTCGCTGGACTTGGGGCCCTTGCCCTTGTACCTCACCTCGAAGTCCCAGAGCTGGTTGTCCCTGTCCGTGCCGTTGCAGTAGAACTGGTTGACCGGACCGTTGATCCTGCCCTTGTCGAAGTCCGGCACGTCCGCGCACATCTTCGTCGACATGTTCCTGAGCAGGACGCGCTTCATGTCGGAGTAGTTCGGCGGGGCCGGAGGAGGGGTCTTCTTCGCCGCGTCCTCCTGCTTCGCGGGGGCCTCCTTCTTGGGCTCCTCCTTCCGCTCGGGCTCTTCCTTCCGCCCGTCCCCCCGCTTCTGCCCGGCTTCCGCCCCCTTCCCGGGCGTTCCGCCGGCCGGCCGCACCGGCTCCGGAGCCGATGCGGAGGCGGTCGGACTCGGCGCGTCCTTCTTCGGCGCGGGCGCCCCGGTCCTCGTGGACGGGGCGGTGGTCTCCGGCGGCTTGGGGGCGTAGTTCCCGGGCCGCACCGGTTCCTCGTCCTTCTGCAGGGTCCGGGCCGATGCCTGCTGGGCCATCCCCGCGGGCTCGGTCCTGTCGTCGCGGCCGGTGCCCATGACGAGGAACGGCACCGCTATCAGCAGTGCTCCCCCGATGCCCGCCGCGGCCAGCAGGGCCTTGGCGGGGCGGCCCGGGGGAGGTTCGTCACCACCGCCGCCGGTGTCCCCCGCCGACACGCCGGGCGGGTTCCCGCTCCCGGTCGCGGTGAGCGATCCGGCCTCCCCCTCACCGGCGTCGTCGTCCCTCTTCGCGGCGGCGGCCGGCTCCCCGGAGGGGGTGGTCCGCGCTTCGGAAGAGGTGGTGACGGCTTCGGCGCCGACGGGGGCGGCGGCGCCGGTGGTGGCGGTGGCGGTGGCGCCGGCGGTGGCGGTGGCGGACGTGGTCCCGGAGGTGGTGGACGCGGCCCCGGAGGAGGCCGGTTCCGGCACGGACGGGGACACGGGCACCACCACGGCCGGGGTCTCCTCACCGTGCGTGCCCGCGCCCCCGGAGGAGTTCGTCTCCTCCCCGGGAGCCGCGGCCCCGGCCTCGGCCGTCCGGGGGCGCAGCGCCTCGGAGCCGGGCTCTTCGGCCGTGCCGCGCATGGTGACGGCACGGCGTACCACGGGCCCCGTCAGCCCTTCTCTCTCCTGTGGTGACATCAAGTCTCCGCTTCTCTTCGGTCAGTCGGACGGCGGACGGCATACGGTCCGTTCCAGAGGACCCGCGCACGGCCACGGCCAGTCGTGGCGGCCCGGTGTCACGGGATGGCCGCGCAGCGCCTCGTCCAGACGGGCGAGTGCCGCGCGGTCGTCGGTGTCGAGTTCCGCGCCGCCGTGGCGGGCCGGGACGTCCGGCCCGGCGGGGGGCACCTCGCGCAGCAGGGTGAGCGGCGCACCGCCCTCCTCGCGCACGTCGAGCACCTTCAGGAGGGTGCCCGGCGGGAAGACCACCTCGTTCCGGGCCCTTTCGGGTCCGGGGCGGTCGGTGAGCTGGCGCACGCGGCGCCCCGTCACCGACCACACGGCGTACTGCGCACCGCCCGGCCTCGGTACGCCGGCACCGGCGGGCAGGGCGCACACGGGGGCGGGGCCGCGCAGCAGCGTGCCGGGCTCCAGGACGCCGCCGTCCGGCCCGCCGTCGCCCGCGCCGCGGAACGAGAGGCCGCGGTACGAGGGCATCCGGCGCAGCCCGGAGGTCACGCAGGCGACGTACGGCAGCAGCCGCTCCTCCCCGTCGTACAGGCCCCGCACCAGCGCTTCGGGGCTCAACGGGCCCTCAGGGGTGTGCAGGTAGAGGTGGAGGGCGATCAGGTCGGTGCGGGCCGCCTCCTGCTCCTGGCCGCGCAGGGCGGGCAGCCGGGTCAGCGTGCGGCTCACGGCGAGGCCGTGGCGGTCCCAGGCAGCGTCCGCGAGCGCCCGGAAGGCCGCGCGCTCGGCCGGGGTGCTGACGTGGTCGGGCCGGAACGGCACGGGCGGCAACGGTCCGAACGGGGTCGCCGGGGCGGCGGAAGGCGTTCGGGAGACGGGAGGCGTTGGGGCGGCGGAAGGCGTTGGGGAGGCGGGGTTCGCCGGGACCGTCGGGGCGGAGGGGGCGGGCGGAGTGACCGGAGCGGACGGGGTGACCGGAGCGGACGGGGCGGGCGGCTCCGTCGCGACGGCCGCCGCCGGGGGAACGGTGGAAGCGGTGGGGATGGCGGAGGCCACGGGTACGGCGCGCGGCGGGTCCACCGGGTCGGCCGCGCCACTCCCACCAGCCGGGTCGTCCGTGTTCACCGTGCCTTCCTTGTCGCCCGTGGCCTCCTCGTCGGCCGTGCCCTCCCCATCGGCGGCGGCCTCCTCGTCGGCCGTGCCGCTCCCGTCGGCCGCGTCGCCGGAACGGCCGTCCGGATTCGCCTCGGCCGCGTCGCCGGAACGGCCGTCCGGGGCGGCCTCGGCCGCCGGACGCCGCCGCACGGCGGGGATACGCGGCGCCCCGGCCCCGGCGTCAGATCCGGCTCCGGCCCCGGCGGGTGCCTCACGCGTCGGCTCCGTCTCCACGGGGGTCCTCACGGGCGTCTCCTCGTCCTCCCGGAGGCCGAGCAGCGCCGCGAACCGTGTCCTCCGTGCCGGGCGTCCGGCCGGTGTACGGGGTTCCCGGGCCGTGGCCTCGGGGGGCCGCGGCGCCCCGGGGGCCCGGGGCGCGTCCGGTGTCCGCCCCTCCTGCGCGGGTACGCGGATCCGCGCCTCGCCCGGGACGGCGCCGTCCGACCGCGGCGCGGACTCCGGCGGGCTCCCGGCGCGGCCGCCGCCGGGTACGGCCGGGCCGGACGCGGTGGCCGCCCGGTCCGGTCGTACCACGGGGCCGGGGGCCCGTCCGTCCTGCCCCGCCCCGCCGTGCCCGGCGGCCCCGGGCGTGGGGGGACGGACGGCCGCGGCACCGGCCGGAGCCGTCGCGGCGGACCCGCTCCGCGCCGCCGTACGACCGGACTCCCGGCCACGGGGAGCCGCCGGGCCGTCCGGCACCGGCAGCGGCGCGCCCGTCGTCGGCAGCGCGCCGGCGGACGGGTGGGGGGCCGGCGCGGGACCGGCGGTGTTCCGCCCGGCGCGTGCCGGGCGGGGTGCGAAGCGCAGGGCGCGGACGCCGTGCCGGGCCGCGAGGGCCCGCAGCGCCTGCCCGCCGTCCACGGCCGTGCCGTGGACGTACAGGCGCGCCCTCCCCGCCACGTCGGTGTCGAGGCCGGACAGCAGCCGGGCGAGTTCGGGCCAGAGCGAGGCGTCGAGCGGCTCGCCGGGGCGGCCGATCTCGATGGCGGGCCCCTCGGCGTCCACCTCGCGGTCGGGCGGGGCCGGGGTGGGGTCCTCGTCGGTGTCCGGTTCCCCGTCCCCGGTGATCCAGAGCCCGGCGCGGGTCACCGTGGCGCACCACCGGTCGGAGAGGCGGACCGTCCCCCGCTCGGCGTTGCCGCGGCCCGGGACCGGCGCTCTCCACCGGAGGAGCCGGGGGGCGGGCGCGGGTTCGTCCCCGGTGGCGGGGGCGCACACCACCGCGTCCACGAACGGCCGCCAGCGCGGGGTTCCGTCGGGGCCGACGACCACGGACCGGACGGCGGCGCGTTCCGTGGGGGTGGCCGGGGCGAGCAGCGGCATGCCGGTGTACACCACGACCTCCGTGCCGAACCGTTCGGCCGCCTGCCGACCGGTGCGCAGGATGTCCCGGGGGCTGCCGGGGGCGAGCCGCACCCGGGCCCGCAGAGCGGCGGGCAGCGCGCCGAGCACCTCTCCGACGTCGGCCGCCGAGACGTCTCCGCCCTCGGGGACGCCGACCAGCACGGTCGGTCCCCGGGGGTCCACCGGCACCGAGTAGCACAGATCGCCGCGCGCGGGCCCGGTCGCGTACGGCGAACGCGCCAGCAGCCCGGCGGGGATCTGGTGGATCACACAGCCGCTGTCGGTGCGCTCCGGGACCCGCTCGATCCCGGGCTGCCAGGCGGGCGACGGCTGGCGCGTGCCCAGGGCCACCGGCCGGACCCCGGGGGTGAAGCTCCACCAGCCCCGGACGCGGGGCGGGTCGGGACGGACGAAGAGGGAGCCGCCGGGGACGAGTTGGACCTCGCCGTCCGGTGCGATCACCTCCCACTCCCACGCCTCGGCGACCCGTCGGGCCACCGAGGGCCGGTCGGGGTGTTCCTCCCCGGCTCCGGACATCACGAGCCGGACGGTGTGCGTGCCCGCCGCGCGCAGGGCGTCGAACACCTCGCTCAGTCGCCGCCAGAACTCCCCGGCCGGGGCACCGTCCGGGCCCACCACGCCGGTGACGACGGTGGTGATTCCCTCCTCCGCTCCCAGCAGGTCGGCGAGTTCGTGCACGGCGGTCTGGCCGATCGTGGTGTCGTGCGCGGCGCGGAGCAGTACCAGCGTGCCGTACTCCTCGGTGAACAGGGGCTGACCGGGGCGCTGTTCGGCCGTGCCGTTCCGCTCGGGCGGGGGAACGGACGCGGGGGCCCGTCCGGTTCCCCGCCCCGCCCTGGCCCGGCCGCCGAACCACTTCGACCGGTCACCACCGGAACGGCTCACGTCGTCTCTCCTTCGTACCCGGCCCGGCCGGTGCGGCGCACCCGCTCGGGATCTCTTGCGTCACGTGGTCGTCCGGTCCGCCCTCTCGTGAGGGGGGCGCGTCGTACCGGAGGAACCGGATCGTACGGAGCGGAGTGCGCGGGCGGCTCACGGATTCCCGTCGGCGGCGGCAGGACCGGGAAGCGCCGCCGTCCCGCCTCCTCCGGTTCCGCGTCATCCCCTTCGGTCAGGCACGGGCGGCCCCGTCGAGAGCGCTCTCCGGCGCGTCCCCGGGGGACGCGGACGGGGACCGGACGGTTCCGGCCTCCGCGTGCCCGGTCCCGGCCTCCCCGTGCCCGGTCCCGGCCTCCCCGTGCCCGGCTCCGGTCCCCGCGCGCCCGGTCCCGTCGTCCGCTTCCCGGGCGACGGCCGCCACGACGTCCGCCAGACCGTCCGCGGTCATCACCATGCTGACCGGGGCGGAGCTGTTGAGGGACAGGCTGTGTCCCTCCGGCAGCCGCTCCAGGAGCACGGGCACCCGCACCCGCTCGAAACCGAGGCGCCCGGCCGCGTGCAGGTACGGGGGCGAGGTGTAGACCGGGACCACCGGCGTGCCGTCGGGCGCCGACGCGCTGACCGGTCGGCCGTCCGCCGTGACCAGCACCGCGACCTCCGCGCGGGCCAGGGCGAGGGCGACGTCCTCCACCGGGCCGTAGCCGGTGGTGGCGAGCTGGATGGCGGCGTCCACGTCGTCCTCGGGCTCGGGCCAGCCGAGCGCCTCCGGGGAGGGGCGGTAGTCCTCGTTGTCCCGCCACTCGACGATCTCGCCGGCGTCGTCGGAGCGCCACCGGCCCACCACGGCCCAGTCCGGCGGGGCGCCCTCGCCCCGCCACGCGGGGTCGGTGAGGTGGAGCCAGTGGTTCGGGGCGAGCCTGGCCGCCTCGACGAACTCCTCCGGCGCCTGCGGCACCCCGTCGCCCCCGGGTGCCGCCGCGACCGGCGCGGTCTCCTCCCCACCGGCCGGGGGCTCGTCCGTACCGGTGGGGACGACCGCGGCGGAACCTCCGTCGTCGCTCATGCTGTCCTCGCTCACTGGGCCGACTGGTTCGCCGTGGGGAAGGTCCGGTGGAACCGACGAACGGGCGCTCCCCCGGCGGGCCTTCCGCGCGCACGCCCGGCCGGAGCCGCGAACACCCCGGCCACGCCCTTCGTCCCACGCATCATCACATGAGGGGGCGGATCGCGGTCCGCCGCCTGAGCTGTTCTTGAGATACCGGCCGTCCGGCCCGTCCTCGGCGAGGACCTTCCCCGTGTACGTCCCCCTCCGCACGGGCGTCCGCCGGGCCGGCGTCACGCCCCCTCCCCCCGGACGCCGTCCCCGCCGTTCCCGGGCCTGCCCCCGGCGTGCTCCCCGGAACCCGGTCCCGGCGGCCGGTCCGGCGGCGCGGGGCGCGCCCGCCCCGGGCCGGCCGGGCGGGCCGCCCCGGCCAGGTACCGGTCGCCGTCGCGCACCAGGAGGACGGCCGGGCCGGTTCCGGCGCCGTACTCGGTCACCGTCCCGTCCGGTCCGGCGAGGGCGACGGCGGCGCCCGTCTCGCGGGCGGCGGCGGACAGGACGGCCGCGTGGACCGTGTGGACGGCGGCGGCCGGGTCGAGGGCGTACTCGGGGAACGCGGCCAGCAGGGCGAACCGCTGGAGCGGGGTGAGCGGCACGTCGCGGAGCGGCAGGGTGTCGCCGCGCATGACCGCCTCCGCCGCCTGGCCGGGCGGGAGTTCGACGCCGATGTCCTTCAACGTGCCGGTGCCGACGTCGAGATCGCCGTTCAGGTCCGGGCCGGGGGCGTCCGGCAGGTCCGCTCCGGTCACCCGTCCGACCATCCGGCCGAGCAACGCTCCCCCGGTCGCCGGAGGTTCGAGGCCGGACGAGCGCAGGGCGTGCGCCAGCGCCTCGCCGAGTCCGTCCCCGGGCGCCTCGACGGCGTGCAGGTCGAAGACGGTGTCCCGCAGCCGGGCGGTGGCCGGGCCGGTGCGCTCGTAGGGGCGGTCCGGCCGGCCGGCGGGGGCCCGCGCCCCGTCGTGCCCGCCGAACGCCTCCGTCCGCGGGGCGGGCGGACCGGCGGCTGCCGTCACCGGTGCGACCGGGACGGTGGTGCCGCCGGTGACGACGACGTCGGTCACCGGCTGGTAGCCGGGGGGCGCCGGCCGGACGTCCTGCGGCCGGACGAGCGCGAAGTCGGCCGCGGTCAGCGGGTTGCCCGCGGAGTCCGGTTCCAGGGCGACGGTGGTCCTGCCCGTCGCCGGATCGGTGTGGAGCGTCGGCGTGCCGTACGCCGCCCACAGGGGGCGGCCCGTCAGCAGGGCGCCCTGGCCCGGCAGGCTGTCCACGACCGGTTCGCCGGGGCGGGGCCGGGAGCCGGGGACCAGGAGGACGCCGGGGTGGCCCAGGGAGAGGTGGCCCGTCCCCGCGTCGCGGTACATCAGTTCGGCGACCTCCTCGTGCGGTGCGGCGACCCCGCGCACGTCGACCCGGTCGCCGTCACGGCGGTCCGCCCGGTACAGCCAGGGCTGTGCGGAACCGGGCACCCCGGGGCTCCCCGTGTACCAGGGCGCCGGGACCGTCGAGTCGGCCACGAGCGTGCCGTCGGGCGCGCGGCGCAGCAGGGTCAGGCGCGACGGGTCGAAGTCGACGGTGCCGGCCGGGCTGCCGGTGTGGTCCCGGCCGATCACCGAACCGTCCTTGCCCCGGATGCGCGTGGTGTCCGCGTACGCGCCGCTCGCCTCCAGGAAGGCGACGGCGACCTCCCGGGGCCGGCGGGGGTCGCGCCCGGCGGCGACGGCGAGGCGCGTGAGCTGGAGGAAGGCGTTGCGGTACTTCGGGTCGGGCGCGTCCACGTGCAGGACGGCGGCGGCGACCCGGTCCACCTCGTCGTTCCCGCCCCGGGTCTGGAGGGCGCGCAGCGTCTCCCTCGTCCTGAGGTCGGCCCACAGCAGCCGCGACCGTTCCGCGGGTCCCACCCGCGCGGATCCCGGCAGGCGCAGGACCCGGACGACGAGGGCGTCGACGGCGGGGTCGTCCGTGAGCCTGCCCACGGCCTCCACCACGGCCGGAATCGGAACGTGGTCGGAGAGCCGGGCCGCCGGGTCCCGGTCCAGCCGTTCCGCGGCCCGCAGCAGCACCTGTGCCCTGGCCTCGCGGTCGAGGGGCGTGCCCGGCGCGTGCCGCTGGTGGTCGGCCTCCGCGACGCGGTCGAACAGCTCCACGGTGAACAGCGGCAGCCGCGCCAGCGCGGGGTCGTTGCGCGCCATCAGGTCCAGGGCGCCCGCGCCGCGCAGCAGGGCCGGATAGGCGTCGGTCCGCCACTCGATCCCGGCGCCGAACTCCAGGCGGAGCAGACGGACCAGTCTCAGCGTGCGCTCGCGGACGTCGTCCGGGGCCGGTCCGGGGTCGCCGTGCAGCCCCGCCGCGCGGGCGCGCTCGTCCAGGTCGGCGCCCTTCGGCTCGGGCAGGACGCGGTCGAAGCCGTACTCGGTGCCCCGGACGTCGATGTCCACGCCGATGTACTCCCCCTGGGGGGTGGAGACGGCGGCGAGGACCCGGCGCCGGGACGCGTACACCACCACGTTCTCGTCGTCGGCGAGCCGCTGGGCCTCGCTGGACGCGGCCAGCGGGTCGGGGACGAACGGCGGCGGGCCGTACGGGCCGGTGAACGCGCCCGCCGCCCCGGCCTGGCCGCCGAAGCAGACGATCTTCACGACGCGCTTCTTGCCGCTCATGCTCGGACGCCGTCGCAGCACCCCCGAGGTCTGCGGGCCGCTCGTGACGACGGTCCCGCCGCCCTCCACCGACCACGCGCTGCGGTCGGGCATGCCGTGCCGGGCGTCGAAGTACGGGTCGTCGGCGGGATCGTCCGTCCACCAGGGCAGTTCGACCGGTGCGCCGAAGGTCCGGGTCACGGGGTCGTAGTGGACGAAGTGCGTCGCCCGCGCCACCTTCGTCGCCATCAGGGCCCTGCGGCGCAGGGCCTGGGGGTGCTCGGTGAGCGGGACGGACATGCGCCCGGTCGGGCGCCGGTCGCGGCCGATGACGGGCAGGGAGACCACCTGGTGCTCCCACTCCTCGCCGCCCGGCGCGGGCGCGGCGGACAGGGTGGGGTCGCTGAGCAGCCAGTCGCCGACGATGCCGAGGCCCGGCGTCGTGTCGCGCCCGATCCCCGTCCGGCCGGGCCTGCCGGGGAACGGCCCGAGGACCACGCCGCCGCTGGAGGACCAGACGGGCCGGCCGAGGCCGACGGCGCTGTCGCGCGGCAGCGTGGCGCTCCCGGCCGCCGCGTACGGGACGAGCATGAGCAGGGGCACGTCACCGGGCAGCCCCTTCAGAACCGCGTCGTGCGCGAGCAGTTCGGCCACGACCTCCTTCGCCGCCCGGCGCTCGAACCCGCCCCGGCCCCGGACCACGACCGTGGCGGGGTCCCCGTCGGCCACCAGCGCGTACGGGGTCGGCCCGCCGTGCCATCCGGCGGGCACGGGGGCGTCGAGGGCGAACGTGCCGTCCGGCCGGCGTACGGCGTCGTGGACGGTGTCCAGGTCGACGGGCAGGGCCGGCGGCCGGCCGGTCCAGTCGATGCCGCTCAGCCCGCCGGGGGTGGTGAAACGGACCTCGTCGCTCAGCGCGCCCTTCAGGTAGAGGTGGAACGCGGCGAGCCGGGCGAGCCGGGTGGCGCCCGTCATCGCCGGGTCCATCGCCACCCGGAACAGCTCGGAGTGGTCGCCGCGCGTGACGGGCGCCCGCGCGTCCAGGCTGAGCACGTGGCGGGCGAGCGCGTCCAGGTCCAGGGGACCGCCGCGCAGGGCCGGGACGCCGGCGCGCAGCGCGTTCAGGCGCCGCAGCGCCTCCCGCGCGCCCGGGACCGGCCGCTGCCCGAACAGGGTGTTCATGATCGAGTCGTAGTGGGCCTCGGGGTCGTACGGGGCAGCCGTGGCGGTCCCGGTGCCGGCTCCGGTGAAGGACGCCTCGGCGTGGACCGTGGTGAAGGCGGGCGGCGTCCCGTCCTCCACGGGGACGGCGAACACCTTCGGGGCGGGCGGGGAGTCCGGGGTGTCGTCCGGGCCCGGTGCGGCCGGGGTCTCGTCCCGACCCGGCGCGGCCGGGGTCTCGTCCGGACCCGACACGGCCGGGGTCTCGTCCGGGCCCGGTGCGGCCGGGATCCCGACGGTTGTTCCTGCGGCCGGAATCCCGGCGGGTGTTCCGGCGGGTGTTTCGACGGGTGTTTCGAGGGACGTTCCGGCGGGTGTGAGGAAGGGCCGTACGGCGGTGCCCCGCCGGGGTGCGAACGGCGGGCGCCCCGGCTGGTCCGGCGGGACGGAGAGGGTGCCCGGGGCGCCGTACTGGGTGCCGAAGGCGGCCTTGCTGGATGTCCAGGGCCGGTTCCGCCGCTCGCCGAACGTGCCGGGCCGCGCGTCGGGGGAGACGTACGAGATCGTCCCCGCGCGCCGCCCGGAGTCCGCCGCCCTTCGCGGGCCGCCGTCCTCGCCGGGTCCGGAGCCGGGATCGACCGAGACGGTGCCGGCCGTCCGGCCGTCCGGCGCGGTGACGGGAAGGACGTACGCGTCCCGCTCCCAGTCCCCCGGCGTGGTGACCGGCTCCACGGGCGCGGGCGGGATCGTGACGAAGGTGCGGCGGGGCTCGCCCTCGGCGCCCGCCAGGCCGAACACCGGCCCCAAGGCGTGCTCCTGAAGCTCCATCACTTCCGGGACGCCGCCGGTGGCCACCACGGTGCGGCGCAGCCGGGTGGCGAGCGTCGCGGGCCCCGTGCGGTCCTCGCGGGCGAGGCCCGGGATCATCGCCGCCACCGGGGCGCCCGCCGGCATCCCGGTGAGAACCGGGTCGAGGGCCAGCAGTTCGGCCAGTACCTCGGACGGCACGTCACGCGCGAACCCGGCACGGCCCCGCACCGGGTGCCGGTCCCCGCCGGAGGCCACCAGCAGGTAGACGTCGGGCGCGGCGGCCCAGGGCGCCGGGGCCGCTCCGCCGACGGCGTCGCCCCGCGGCCCTCGGGACCGTACGGCGGTGGTGGTGAGGTCGAGGCCGGCCGGGAGCGGGACGCCGGTCCAGTTGACGCCGTGCGGGCGGCCGTGGGCGTCGGTGACCCGGAAGCGGTCGTCGAACGCGCCCCGGTCCACCAGGTGCAGCGCGCTCAGGGCCGCGAGGCTCGCCGGGTTCCGTGCCCCGGGCGACGCCGCGAGCCGGACCAGCTCGGCACGCAGGTCACCGGTCACCGGCTCTCCGGGGTCGAGCAGCAGGACGCGGCGGGCCAGCCGGTCCATGTCGAACGGCCCGTCGCGCAGTTCGGGGTCGGCCGCGCGCAGTCGGCCGAGCCGGGTCCGGGCGAGCTGCTCCTCGGGCGAGGGCGCCGCCGGGGCCGGGGAGGGACGGAGCCCCCCGGCCCGGTCGTGGCGCCGGCGCCGTCCCCCCGGCCGCTCGTCGCCGGACCGGTCGCGGGTGCGGGTGCCGGGCGCGGCGCGGGGGATGTCGGCGGGATCGGCGGGAGCGCCGGAGGAGGCGGCGTCCGGGGCCGTGGCCGTGGCCGTGGCCGTGGAGGAGCCTGCGGGCGTCGCGGCCGGAACGCCGGAGGGCGGGGCGGGGACGAAACGGGGGCGGGCGTCGCTGCCCTCGTAGTGCTCGGTCCCGGTCCCCGGATGTCCGGCCGACGGCATCCGGGCGCTGCGGAACAGTTCGATCTCCCACGTGGCGCTCTCGGGACCGATCCCCCGCGTCAGCCCGCGCTGCGCCGTGCGCCCGTCGGCCCGGTAGCGGTACCAGGCGATGTCCATCCGTACGCCGAAGGCGTGGGCCAGCAGGTGCGGGAAGACGTCGCCGACGTCGGAGTTCCAGTGGTTGTTCCAGTCCAGGACGGCGGACCTCAGGGCGGCCAGCTCCGACCGGTCCAGCGGGGTGTGCCGGAGGACCAGGTGGCGCAGCTCGCCCAGGAGCGCGGCCCGGCCCGGGAACTCCCTCCGGTCGGGCACGGGCACGCCGAGGCCGGTCAGCCGGACCACGAGGTCCCCCTCGTCCAGCGCGTGCAGTTCGGCGGCGAGCCCGCCGGGGGCGGAGGAGCGGAGCTGGACGACGATCTCGGCGGGCAGCCTCCCCCCGCTCGCCGTCAGGTAGTCCGCCACGAAACGCCGCAGGGCGGCCAGGACGTGCCGGTCGTCGGGGCGGGGCGCGCCCGTGGCGGCCAGGTCGTCACGGACCCGGCCGGCGTCGGAGAGCCAGGCGTACGCGGACAGGTCGGCGGCGGACCGGGCCGGGCCGGAAGCCTCCGGAGGCCCGAACAGCCGGTCCCGGACGAGCAGCGGGTCGCTCGCCACGAACGCGTGCAGCAGGCAGCCGCCGTCCGGGGCGACCGGCAGCGCCCGCCCCCGGGCCCAGTCCGGAGCGGTGTCCGCCGGGGTCGTCATGACCGGGGTTCCGGAGGCGGGCTCCGGCGGACGCCCGGACGGTCGCTCCGGCGGCTTCTCCGGCCGGGGCGTACCGCTCGTACCCGGTTCGCCGCTCGTGGCCGACGCCGTGGGGGCCGGGGACATGGGGGCCGGGGACATGGGGGCCGGGGGCGTGAGGACCGGGGGCGTGAGGGCCGGGGGCGTGAGGGCCGGCGTCGTGGGAGCGGGGACCGGCCGCGTCTCCGGGGCTGTGGACTCCGGGCGCGCCCCGGGGATCACGGGCAGCACGGGCGCCGCGGGCATCGTGCGCGGCGGCACGCGGCGCGGGCGTTTGGCGGGCCGTGCGGTGCGGGGCGTCCGGGCCGGGCGCTTGGCTCCCGCGCGGACGCGGGGAAGCGGGCCACCGGTGGGCGGGCGGAAGGGCCGGACGGCGCCCGGCCGTACGGTCACGAGGTCGGCGACGGTGCGGCGGCGCCCGTCCGCGTCCGGGGCCAGGGCCACGGTGGTGCGCCCGTCCGGACCGGTGAGGAGGTCCGCCCCGCCGTACGCCGTGTGCGCCGTGACCCCGGTGGCGCGGACGACGGCGTCCAGGAGCGCTTCGGCGGCCGGTGCCGCCGTGGCGGGGTCGGTGGCCGGGAGCAGCAGGACGATGTCGCTCCCCTCGGGGCGCTCCGGATCGATGTACAGCAGATGGGCGAGGTCCTCCGGCGGGATCCGTCCGGACAGCACCCCCTCGCCCAGGGGGCCGGTGAGCCCGACCAGCCAGGGCCTGCGGCCGTCCTCGCGGTGCCACGGCGCCTCGCCGGCGACGCCGTCGGGGGACGTCCCGTCCGCTCCGGTCCCGACCAGGGTGACCCGGCTCGTGTCGACGTCCAGGATGCCGGGGGACCCGTCCAGGTCCCGGCCCGCCGGCGAGCCGTCGGGGCGCCGGACGACGCGTTCCGGGGCGAACGAGCCCTGGGTGGCCAGGCGGAACGTGCCGATCCGCATGCTGCTGCCCAGGTCCACCTCGACGTTCCCGGCCCGTTCCAGCAGGCGCAGCAGCTCCGGGCGCCGGGCCGGGTCGGGGGCGGCGAGGTGCAGGACGCGCGCGGCGAAGGCGTCCACGTCCCGGCCCACGTCCCGCAGGGCCGTCACCCCGCGCCGCTCCAGGACGAATCCTGCCAGCACCGCCAGGCTGGGCACGGCGGCCATCTCCGGGTCCCGGGCGGCGGCCAGTACCTCCCGCATCTGCTCCATGGTCACGACGCTGTCGGGCGGGAGCAGCAGGACGTGGCGGGTGAGCACGGCGAAGTCCGGCGGTCCGTCCGCGAGTTCGGGGACGTTCCGTCGCAGCTCCTCCAGTCGTTCCACGGCGTCGCCCAGGCCGATCCGCCGGGAGGGCGGGAGGACGCCCGTACCGGGCGGGGGCGTGTCCGGTCCCGTCGTCAGCGGCCGGTTGACCGTGGGGCCCTTTCCGCGCAGCAGGCCCCCGTGCTTGGGCGTGCCCTTGCCGCCGGGCGGGCCGGCCGGGTCCACCACGGTCGCCGGAGGGAGCGGGAGAGGGAGAAGGGGGGCCGGGGCCGGCGGCGCGGCCGGGCGGGTGGTGCGGAAGTCGCGGGGGCCGCGCGGGTTGACCGGCCGGCGGGGCACCGCCGCGAGGAAGTCGCCGCCGCGTTCGTAGAGGACGACGGCGTTGCCCGCGTCGCCGGACGCGGTCCCGAAGGTGTCGAAGGTGCCGTTCTCGTGCACGAGCGTCACGTGCAGGCCCAGACCGTCCGCCACCGTCGCGGCGGCGAGCAGCGTCGTCTCCCGGTTCCAGCGGCGGGCGGCCAGCAGGTGCGCCCTGATCAGCCCCTCGCGCACCCGGTCGGACAGCGGCGGGAGGGCCGCGGGGAGCCGGCCGCCGCCGCGCCGGAACTCCCGGAGGAGCCCGTCCTCCAGGGGCCGCTCGATCCCGGCCCCGTACAGCTCCTCCTCCGTGAAGGTCGCCCGGGGGTCGAGCCGGGCGCCCGCCGGCAGGGGTGCCGAGGCCGGCACGCCCGCCGGGTCGCCGGTGCCGGGCGCGTTCCCGGGGTTCGCGCCCCGGGCGATCGCGAGGGCGGAGTGGAACCCGTTGCCGCTCCCGGCGGGGGGTTCCACCAGGTCGTGGACGTAGCCGTCGGGGTCGGTCAGCGTCCGGGGGTCGGAGGCGGCGTCGAACCTGGGCAGGTCCGCGTACACCGCGTCGTCCAGGCCCTCCCAGGTCCAGGGGCGGGTGGCGTGGGCGGTCAGCAGGGAGTCGTCCACCGGGGTTTCGGGCTTCGGCGGGGGCGGCGGCCCCTCGGCCACGGCGTCCGCGTCGACGGCCCGGAAGCGGCGGTCGGCCAGGTGGAGCACGACGCGCTCGGCGTCGTCGGACAGCGGGACGTCCGGGTCGGGCGGGAAGTCCTGGTAGGTGCCGTCCTCCCGGACGACCCGTACGCCCACCCCGTACCGCAGGGCGGCGAGCGCGGGCAGGACGTCGGCGGCGGCGTGGTTCCAGCCGGTGTCGTCCGCGGCGTCGGCGGCGCGCCGCAACTGGGCGGCGGCGAGCCCGCGCCGCTGGGCGGGGCTCAGCGGCTGGTGACGCCGGTCGGGCGTCGGCCGGTCGCCCGCCGAGTGCGGGACGACGCCGAGGGCGTCGAACTCCCGGCGCTGCGGGGTGTCGGCGCCCAGGTCGAGGGCGGCGGCGTCCAGTTCGGCGGCGGTGAAGGTGTCCGTCTCGTCCGGGGCCAGGTGGGCGAGGAGCGGCGAGTCCAGGGGCAGCCGGCCGACCGTGTCGGCGAACACGGCCCGCAGCCCGGCGGGTTCCAGGGGGTTGCCGTCGGCGTCGGCGCGGGCGGCGGGCAGCGCCCGCTGGAGCGCGCGGTAGAAGGAGTCGTCCGCCGGGACGTCGTGCAGCCGGTGGGTGGTCCCCCGCGGGGACCTGAGCGCGGGAGCGCCGTCGCCGAGGACGGTGACGGGGGTGTAGCGCGGCGGCTCCCCACTCTCGGGCTCCTCGGTCCCGGGCTCCTCGGTGATCGTTTCGAGGCCGCCCGGCGTCGTCCTCGCCGTGGTCTCCGGCCCCGGTTCCGGCATCGCGGGTTCGGGCACCCCGCCGCGGGTCGTCCGGGCGCCGGGCGCGCCCGGCGGGTCCTCGGGCAGCCGGTACCACCGGGTCAGCCGGTCGGCCCCGGCCCGCAGTCCGTGGAGGGTCTCCGCCGCCGCCTCCGCCTTCTGTTCCTGGGCGCGGATCGCGTCGAGGCGGGTGTCCAGGGAGAGCCGGGCCGCGCGGTACACCCGGGCGGCGGCGTGCGCCGCGTCGCGCGCGCTCGCCACGCGTTCGTCGGCCGCGGCGCGCCGCCGTTCGAAGGCGAGGCGCGCCTCGGCCGTCATCCGGTCCCGCTCACGGCGCCGGACGGCTTCGACGTGGGCGTCCGCCTCGGCCAGGGCCCGGTGGGCGGACGCGGTCCGCGCGGCGAGGGCTTCGTGCCGCGCGGCGGGGGCGTCCTCCGTCAGGGTTTCCAGCAGGACGTCCCGGTAAGCGCGTCGCGCCCGCGCGGCCGCTTCGGCGGCGGCCCGCACCGCGTCGCCCGCCGGCTCGGGGAGGCCGGCCGGGTCCTGCCGGAGCACCGCACGGGCCTCGGCCGTCGCGGCGTCGAACTCCCTGCGCGCGGCGGCCCGTTCGGCCAGGGCCTCCCTCCTCGCGGTCCGCAGGTCCCACCGGGCCGCCGCGCGCACCGTCCGGGCGGCCTCGGCCTCCTCGTGCAGATCGGGCAGGCCGCGGCGCAGTTCCCAGTACGCCTCGTCCTCGTCGGCCCACGTCTTGGCGGCCTCCTTGACCTTGTCCCAGGCTCCCGCGACGGTCTCGGGGAAGGTGTCGTCGGTGATGAGGCCGAGGTGCCGGGCGACGTCCTCCCGCACCCAGGCGAGCACCTGGGTGCGCGTCTCGACGGCCTGCGGGCCGGGGGCGACGCCGCCGAGGGAGCCGAGGAGGTGCTCGCGGAGCCACTTGACGCCCGAGAGGTCCTTGAACTGCCGGTGGACCTCGGCGACGCTCAGCCAGGTCGTGGGGATGGCGAAGGCGAAGACCCGGCCCGTGCTGGGCTTGACGTTGACCTGGCGGGCCATGTCGTTGGCGATCACCCGTCCGTCGCTGTCGGAGGTGTCGGCGCCGGTGCCGGAGGCCCCCGGGTTGGCCGCGCCGACGTTGTCCGACTTCAGGGCGGGGGCGGCGCCGATGGCGGTGTTGTGGTCGCCGCCGTAGACGGCGGTCTCGTTGTCGCTCTCGGTGATCCGGGTCGAGGACTCCATCCGGGCGCCGTCGGCGACCGCCAGGAGCACCGCGCCGGAGAAGTCCGGCCGGGAGAACACCCGGAGGGTTCCCTCCGAGTGGTCCGAGAGGGCGTTCTCGACCAGGCCGCTGGTCTCGTACCCCGTGTCGGCCGAGGCGTGCTCGAAGAACGCGGAGAGCGCCCCGGGGCCGTGGGAGTCCTCCAGGACCTGTGCGGAGCCGGTGCCCTCGGCGGTCAGGGGGGTGATCCGCGCGGTGCGCAGCGCCCGTTCCAGCTCCTCGCCGCCCAGCCGGCCCGAGACCCGGGCCAGCCGGTTGTCGTACGCCCTGCCCAGGGCGAGGGTGCTCGCGGCCAGGACGTTCTCCGCGCCGACGATGTTGCGGACGTGGAAGCCGTTCTCCGGCGGGACGAACGGCTTCCGCGTCCCGTCCGGCAGGTCGACGGAGCGCCAGGAGTCGAGGTCGCCGGTGGTTCCGGCGGGCCGTTTCAGCGGGTTGTCGTCCCCGGTGAGCACGGTCACCTCGGCGGGCGGGTCGTCGATCTCGGCGGGTGCGAGCCGGTCGGCGGGGTCCGCCGGGGCGCCGGGGGCGGCGGCCGGGCGCATCAGGCTGAGCGGGACGATCTCCCGCTGGCTGCCGACCTCGCCGTTCTCCTCGATCCGGCGGGCACCGCGTCCCCAGCTCTCGTCGCCCCGTTCGCGGCCCAGTTCCATGGTGATGCGCAGCCGGTAGCGGGTGGCGTACTCGGCGTGCGGTTCGCTGGTGTACGAGGTCCACAGGCGGCCCCGTGAGCGGGACCCGCTCGCCGCGATCGTCTGCCGGTTGGAGCCGGTCTCGGTGAGGGAGGGGCCCGCCATGGGCGCGCCCGCGTCACCGGTGTGGACGCCCTCGGTGACCGCCGTTCCGGCGTCGCTGCCCCGCCCGGCGAGGAAGGCTTCGTCGAAGGTCTCGGTCGCCCACCGGTGGTCCTCCAGCTCGGTGCGCGGCCAGAGCCGTACGAACTCGGCCTCGCCCACGGGTTCGAGCCGCACCCGTACGCGGACGTCGCGTCCGCCGATCCGCACCCGCTTCCAGGCGAAGGAGCTGATGCGGGCCGTCACCGAGGAGCCGGTGCCCTGCATCTCGCGGCGCAGCGCCCGGGTGACGCGGGCCGAGGTCAGCCGGTGGATCGCCTCCCGGCTGTCCTCGTCGAGGCCCAGCCCGTCCAGGCGGTTCGCGAACCGCTCCACCACCTGACTGGTGTCCAGGGCGTTGACCGGGTAGACGGCGAAGGGGGCCCGGTGGAACCAGCCGGGCCGGAGCCACCGGCGGCGGGTGTAGCGGGGGCCGCCGCCGAGGGCGTCGCCGTCGATCAGGCCGAGCTGGTGGGCGACCCGCTCGGGCAGGTGGCCCAGCCAGCCGCCCTTGACGACCTGGCGTTCGCCGGCCCAGTCGTGCAGTCTGCGCACCACCTTGCCCAGCGGGGAGAGCAGGCCCGAGGAGCGGGTCTCGACGGCCACCTCGTGCTCGGCGTCGCCGACGGCCAGCACCTGGTGTCCCTGGTCGACGCGGTTGATGTCCGAGGTGACGGTGCGCACGACGGTGCCGCTGGTTCCCCGGCTGCGCCACCACGGCTGCCAGGACGCCCCGTAACCGCCGGTCACGCCGGGGCCGTTCGGGTGGGAGTGGCCGTAGACGGCCGTGATGCCCGCGTGCTGGGTGAAGGTCCTGCTCTGGCCCCCCGACGCCTTGGTGGAGCCGCCGAGCGTCAGCTCGGTCTCCATCGGCTGCGGGCGGGTCAGCGCCCGCACGTCGGTGATCCGCATGCGGTGGACGACGGTGGCCAGCCAGTCGAGGTACGGGCCCTTGCCGAACAGTCCGGTGGTGCGCGAGCCGGTGGCGGAGGCGTTCTGGTCGGCGTTGGCGGTGAGGAACTGCGGCTGTTCCGGGCGGACGGCGGCGTCGTGGGCGGGGGCGCCCTCGCGGGTCAGCTGCCACCTGCCGTGGGACGCCTTGTCCAGGGCCCGGTCCACGATGCCGCGCTCGTCCCGTACCTGCTTCGGGGCCACCACCGACAGGGTCTGGTGGGGCAGTCCGTCGAGTTCGCCCGGTCGGTGGCCGCCCTCGGTGGACGCGTCGAGGAGTTTCCTGGCGTCGCGCCGGCTCATCGGGGTGCGGACGACCGGCTCCGGGTCCAGGTACGGGTTGGCGGCGCCGGGGGCGTGCGGGTCGGTGGCCGGGGAGTGGTCGGCGGGGACGCTGAGCAGGACCTTGCCCAGGACGGCGGGGGTCCCGGCGCCGCCGCCGATGATGTCGCCCCGGCCCTTGGGTCCCCGGACGAACCACTGGGTGCCGAGGACGCCGAAGCTGACCAGGCCGCGCAGGAGGCTGCGGGGCCGCCAGTAGCCGCCGGTGCTGACCGTGAGGGCCAGGTCGTAGGAGTAGAGGTTGCCCGGCCTGGTGGTGATCGCCATGGGGTCGAACGTGGCGGTCGAGCCGTATCCCGACTCGTCCCGCGTCTGCCATCCGGCCTGGTAGCCGCCCTGGCCGGTGAGGGCGTGCGCGGCGAAGCCGATGTGGTCGGTGGCGGCGTCCCGCAGGGCCAGGACGCCCACGAGGCCGACCTCGGCGCCGTGGACCGCCTGCCGGGTCTCGTCGAGGGCGGTGGCGCCGGGGGCGCTGTGCCGCAGGAGGGTGTCCGTGGGCGACACGTAGGCGCGGCCGGTCAGTTCGGCGTCGATCCAGATGTAGTAGTGGCCCCGGGTGAAGCGGCCGGGGTCGACCAGGCCGATGCGCAGGCCGGTCCGGCTCATCGCCTCCAGGTTCCCGGCCATGCTGTGGTGCGAGAGCGCGTTGATGACGGTCAGGGTGTTGTGCAGGACCATCTGGTAGTGGTTCCGGTTGCGCCACCGCTTGTCGCCGGGGTCGCCGAGGTCCTCCAGGCCGGCGACCATCGTGGGGTACCGGGCGGCGACGGCGGTCAGCACCTGCCGGGTGAAGGAGTCGAGCCGGTTGCGCTCGGTGAAGGCGGCGGACGGGCCGTCACCGGCCGGAGCGCCGTCCCCGTCCTCCAGCGGCACGTGGTCGTGGTCGGTGCCCTGCGGGAACCGTCTGCTGTAGCGGCCGTCGGCGTAGGTGAACTGCACGGGCCGGGACATGCCGAGGGTCGGCGGGTGGTCGGCGGTGAGGTAGGCGGGGGCGTACGGCACGGTGCTCCCGAAGACGTTCTCGTCCTCCATTCCGGCCAGGCGGCGCGCCTCGGTGCGCGTCATCCGGTCCAGGCTCCAGGTGGTGAACGGGGTCGGGCTCGCGTCGCCGGTCTTGCGGATCCAGACGGTCTTCTCGACGCGGTACAGGTCGGTGGTGACGTTCTTGGCCCGGCCGACGGAGCGGACCGCGCCCGAGCCGCCGGTCGTCGCCGAGCGTCCCCGGACGTGTCCGACGCGCGCGCTGACGCCGAACTGGAGGCGGGGTTTGACCTTGTCCATCCAGCCGGAGACGAAGCCGAAGGTGGGCAGGGTGAACGTCGGGCCGACGAAGAGGGTGAAGTCCTTGGAGCGCGCCCTGGTCTGCTTGCGGGTGTTCTGGAGCGTGAGGAAGGCGGATTCCCGCATCTCCGTCTTGTCGGTCTCCGTGGCCAGGACGGCACGGCCCGGGACGACCCGTTCGATGACGAAGGCGCCCAGCGGGGTGTTCTTCTTGTCGTCGGCGAACAGCGGCCTGCCGGGTACGGCGGACTTGGCCAGCCGTCCGGAGAGCTGGTGGAGGTTCTGGGAGGACAGGAAGCGGTCCAGCTCGCGGTAGGCCGAGGAGCCGGGCGCGGCGCCGATCCGGGCCACCGCCCAGTCGCGGATGGCGGCGGCGGGGCCGAAGTCCTCGGTGATGACGAGCCGGTAGTCGGACTCGGGACCGAGGGCGAGCGTCCTCGGGGTGCGGCGGGGCGCGGCTTGGCGGGTCGCGGCCTCCGTCAGACGGGCCAGCAGCCCGTGCCGCACGCCGAAGGCGAACTCCGCGTCCGGCGCGGCCTCCCGGGCGGGCCTGGCCCGCCAGCCGGTGCCGAGCGCGCCCTTCCGCGCCGGGCGCGGTGGTTCCGCGTCGGTGACGCGGACCTCGACGTACGCGTCGTCCAGGTGCGGGTGCGAGGTGTCGAGCCCCCGGGACTCGCCCACGTTGAGGACCTTGTCCTGCGTGCCGTACGTGACTTCGCGGACGCGGCCGAGCCGTACGCCGAACCGGCCCCAGAGCGAGATGGGGCCCGGCTGCGGTCCCAGGGGGACGGTCGGCGCGAACTGGCGGGTCTGGCCGATCGTCTTGGACCCGCCGACGGTGGCCTGGGCGCGGTAGGCGTTGTCGACCTTGGTCGGTGAGGCGCCGTCGGTGAACTTGGTCCACTCGCCGTAGTTGCGGATCGTGACGCGCAGGGTGCGCAGCCGCCCCGACGCGGTGCGGTAGACGAACTCCCGGCCGTCGCCGGCGAAGGTCTGGGGGCGTTCCCGCACGGCCCGCCGGACCCGGTCGAGGACGGGCTCGTCGATGCCGCCGCCGCGCACCCGGCGGCGCTTGGCCGGCGCCCCGGCGGGGGCGGTGTCCGGGCCGAGGGCCGTCAGTTCGGCGCCGACGCGTTCCGTGATCCGCTCGATGCCCCGGATGTGCACCTCGCTCTGGCCGAAGGCGATCGGCAGGGGATCGCCCGTCCCGCCGTCGGTGAAGCCGAGGAAGCCGTCGACGTAGCCGGGCAGCCGGCTCTCGTCGGTGAACACGCTGGGCCGGTGCACCCGCGGCGGGGGGAGCATCCCGGTGTCCACGCGTGCCGGGCGCCGCTCGTCCAGTTCCTCGTCGATCCGCACCCCGGCGGGCCTCGGCCGGGGGTTCTGGCCGGGGGGCGGGGTGGGGCCGGGCGACGAGGGCGGCTCGGACGGCGGCGGGGGCGGGGGCGGCGGTACCTCGGCGACGACGAGCGCGCGCTCCGGACCGGGCGGCGGGGGGTCGAGGAAGGACGGGCGGGTGCCGCGGCCGGGGGCCGGGGTCTCGATCTCCAGGGTGGCGGCGGCGGGACGGGGAGCCGGGGTCCCGGTCTCCGGAGTGGCGGTGGCGGGACGGAGGGCCGGGGGCCCGGTCTCCGGGACCCCGGTGCCGGGGGCCGGCGTCCCCTCCGGCGGGCGGGACGCGCCGAACCCGACCGTCACCCCCGGCGCGGTGGCCGCCCGGTCGTTCCCGGACCGGCCGTGGACGGCCAGGACGAAGTCGCCGGAGGTGAGCCGGTCCCCCGGCGCCACGTCCCGCTGGTAGGAGTCCAGTTCCTCGTCCAGGCGCGCCAGGAACCAGGAGCGCGCCGCTTCGGCACGCGCGCGGCCGGTCCTCCGGGCCCGCGCCGCCGGGCCCTCGCCGTACCCGGTGAACCTTCCCTCCGGCAGCGGCCGGCCCGCGTGCCGGGCGTCCAGGGCGGCCAGCGCCACCCGGTGCGCGAGGCCGTCGAGCTCCGCCCGCGCGGCGTCGGTCAGCGCGCGGGACCCCGGTGCGAAGCCGAGGCCGGTGGGACCGGTCGCCGCGCCCTTGCCGCCGGGCGGCGCCGCGTGTGCCGCCCCGCCGGCCGTACGGGCCGGGGCCCCCCGCCACGAGCGGAGCATCCGGGTCAGCGTGGTGTCCACCACGGTCGGGTCGATGCCCCGGGGCGCGGCGTACTCCGCGATCGTCCGGCCGAGTTCCGCGTAGGTGAGGGCCGTGCCGCGGGCCCGTTCCCACGCTCCGAAGCCCTCCAGGAGTTCCCGGAACTCGACCGTCCGGTGCGGGGCGGTGTCGATGTCCGCGCCGTGCGTCTCCCTCAGCAGCCGGACCCACCGCAGCGTCCGGTCGGCCCTGTCCTGCCAGTCCGCCGGCAGGCCCGCCACACCGGCCCAGGCGTTCAGGCGCGCCCACTGCGGGTCGGGCCGGAACTCCACGACCCGGTGCCGGGGCGCGTCGGGATGGTCGGTCTTGACGATCCGGGGCGGCATGCCGCCCTCCGCCGGGTGCACCGTGACCTGCCCGTCGAACGCGAACACGGTCCTGCCGGTGCGGTTCGCGAGCGTCTGCGCCGCGAGGGCCGCCGCCAGCCGGTCCTTGTTCGGGGCGGGCTCCGCCATCTCGCACCACACCAGCCACACCGGTGCTTCCGGCGGCATGGCCCGCAGGACCGGGTCCCGGGCGAGCAGCCTCCCGATCTCGTCGGGGGACACGACCTTGTACCGGTCCAGACCCCGTACGGGCAGCACCGCACGGCTCCTGTCCCCGTGCCCGACCACGACGTAGGCCCCGGCCAGGGACCGCCCCAGCGAACGCAGTTCGCTCTCCTTGGGAACGGTGACGGAGGGGAACGCCTCGTCGTAGTCCGTGTAGTGCGCCACGTCCGACACGGTGCGGAGGCCGTCCTCCAGGAGCGCCATGTCCGTCTCGTTCAGGAAGGCCCGGACGGTGAGCTGCTGCCCGTCCGACCGGGGCACCATGTACGACAGGATCTCGTCGTCCGCGTACTCCTGGCCGCCCGCCGCTCTCACCCGCTCCGCGGACCCCCGGTCGGCGCGGCCCGGATCGCTGGGGAGCCAGCTGCCGACCGGTGTCCTTCCCGGGGCACTGTTGGCCAGGACGAGCACCTGCTGCCCGCCGCCGTCGCCGAGCGGCTGCAGCCGGACCTCGCCGCCGGTGGACCAGACCCGCACCCCCAGCCGGTCCGCCACCCACCGCTCGAACGGCATCGTCCCCCGTCCGGTGGCGCCACCCACGACGAGGACCACCGGGGCGCCCGCCGGCCGGGCCGGGTCGTGGCGGAGGAGCTCCACGAACTCCTCGACGTCCACCTCGACGGTGTCCCCCCGGCCGTCGCGCACCACCAGCGAGCCGTCGGAGGTCTGCTCCGCGAAGACGGCGTGGGCCCCCGGAGTCCCGCTCCACGGCGCGGCGGAGACGTCCCACCCGCCGTCCGCCGTCCGCCTGGCCACGCTGTCCAGGCGCAGTTCCCGGACGGGCCGCCCCAGCCAGTTCCGCCCGGTGACCGCGCCGCCGGGGCCGGTCACCGCCGTCGCGCCCTCCAGGGCGCCCCGCCTCTCCAGGCCGTGGGCCGCGATCGCGGCCAGGCTCCCGGCCCGGCCGCGCCGTCCCGCGCCGGACGCGAGCGACAGGAGCTGGAACGCCGCACGGGCGTCGAAGGGGGCCCCCGCCGGCATGTGCAGCACCCGGCGGGTGATCCCCTCCAGGTCGAGCCCGCCGGTCCCGAACCGCCGGTCGGTGGAGCGCGCCGCGTCCACCAGAGCGAGCGAGTTGACCATCTGCGCGAAGTTCTGGTCCGAGGCCGCGTCCGGTCCGAAGACGCCGTGGAGCACGTGGGCCAGGTACTCCTGGTAGTTCTGCCGGCCCGCCGGCGGCGGGGGGAGCGGGGAGGTCTCCGCCGGGACCGCCGTGTCCCCAGGGACCGCCGTGCCCGCCGTGCCCACCGTGTCCGCCGTGTCCGCCGTCAGGGTGGGCACGGGTGCCGGTTCCGGATCGGCCGGGGGCACCGGGGCGAGGTCGTGGGGGTGCGGCCGGTGGACGCCTTCGGCCCGGTCCCAGAAGGCCCGGTACGCCTCGTGGACCCAGTTCTCCTTGCGCGGTCCCGCGAGCTGGTTGACCCGCGCCTCCCCGGCTTCGGAACCGGGCCCGTACAGCTTCCGCAGGAGGGGCAGCAGCGTCTTCTCGTGCTGTTCCACCCAGGCGGCGCCGTTGTTCCTTCGCCGTCCGGTGTAGTCGTCCCGGCCCGCGTTGGTGCCCAGGTAGGCGTTGGTGAGCTGGGCGAAGTACTCGTACTCGTCCAGGGAGGAGTAGTTGGGCCGGGTGCGCCGGCCCGAAGGGTCGCGCAGCGGGCCGTCCGGCCAGGCCGCGGCCTGGCCCCGGGCCAGCCTGGCCAGGTAGGCGTCGCGGACGAGTTCCCTCTCGTCGGGGGTCAGTCCGTACCGGTGCACGGTGTGGGCGAACTCGTGGGTCGTCGTGGAGTACCCCTGCGCGTGGTTCTTCCCCAGCGGGGTCACCTCCCCGAGCAGGTTCTCCTCGGTGACTCCGGTGACGCGCCCGGCGCTGACCCCGCGCACCTCCTCCCACCCGCGCCCGTCGGCCGTCCTCCCGCCCTTCAGGTGCCGGAAGGCGTCCAGCTCGGTGATCGCCTCGTCCTTCGCCACCACCACCACGCGGGCGCGGCTCCTCAGCAGCCTCGCCGTCACGTCGGGGTCGCGCAGCATGCGCGCGACCAGGGGCACCACCTGGCTCCGCGCCGACACCGGCCGGTCCACCCCGGCCCCGATCTCCACCATCAACCGGGCCGCGGTGTCGGCGAACTCCTCGCCGGTCAGCTCCCGGCGCAGCGTGTCCACGAGGACGGAGTCCGACGCCAGCGCCTCCCGGTCCGCGGGCGACAGGAGCGAGAGTTCCCGCGAACGTTCGCCGGGGGTCAGCCCCGGCAGTCGCGACGCCAGGTCGGCGACCGGCGAGGGCATGGCGGCGGGCGCGGCGGGCGCGGTCTCGCCGGTGCGCGGGACCTTCGGGGAGGCCGAGAGAGCGGGCCCGGGGGTCGGGGTGGTGGCGACGGGCCCGGCCGGGACGGACGACGGACCGTCCGGGGCCGGTGCCGGGATCGAGGCCGGGGTGGCGGGGGCCGGCCTCGCCGGAGCGGGCGGGGGTTCGGCCGGGAGGGCACTGGAGGTGGTGGCAGTGGTGACGGTGGTGGTGGCGGTGATGACGGTGGCGGTGGCGGTGGTGGCGGCCACCGGCGGGAGCGGCGTCGGCGGGAGGACGGGGGACGACGACTCGGTGACCGTCACGGCCCGGAGCGGGGCGGCGGGGGTGGCGGCGGGGCCGAGGGAGGCGCGGAGCGCGGCGGCGAGCGCGATGCCCGAAGGCGCGTCCGGGCCGTGGGCCAGCAGATGGTCGGCAACCTGCCGTACGGCGTCCCGGTGCGTGGCGTCGGCGTGCCGGGAGTCCGCCAGGACGGGGCCGGGGGACGGCGGTACGACCAGGGCGACGGCCTTCTCCCAGGCCCGGTCCACCTCGGCCGGGGCGGGGCGCTCCACGACGGGCGGGACCGCCGCGCCCCGGGGCGCGGCGCCGTCCGCCGGGGGCTGCGGCGGCGCCGTCGCGGGCCGCCCGCCGTCCCGCAGCGCGGCGTCCCTGAACTCCCCGTACGCCGTGTCCCACATCCGCAGCGAGGCGTTGGCCGCCACGGCGTCGAGCACGGCGGGCCACGGCGTCGGCTGCCGCGCCATCAGCAGGCGCGCCCGGTCGAGCGGGTCCAGCGCGGAGAGGGGTACGGGATCGCCGGCCGCCGCCGGGTGCCGCCCCGGGTCCGGCGAGATGCCCGCGTCGCGCAACTCGGCCCGGGTGGCGACGGCGTCCGGTCCATGCGATCCGGCCAGTTCCTCCACCAGGGTGTCCGACAGGTCCTCGGGGGCGAGCTGCCGGGCGATCCACTCGCGCTGGAGGCCGTCGCGGTGGACCTGCGGCGCGGTCTGGCCGGGGGTGCCCGGGAAGGGAGCGGGGGCGGTCCGGGCGCCCGGAGACTCGGACGGAACGCCGTTCTGCCGGTCGGAGTTCTGCCAGTCGGAGTTCTGACGGCCGGTGTTCTGCTGGTCGGAGTTCCGCTGGTCGGAGTTCTGACGGGGGCCGTTCTGCCGGCCGTTGTCGTCCCGGTGCGCGGTGCTCGGCTGGTCGGCTCCGGCGGGGGGCGAGCCCTGCGGGGAACCGGCCGGTCCGCCGACGCGGCCGCCGGGCGTGTGCGTACCGCCGGATGCGTCGACACCGCCGGGCACGTGGAGGCCGCCGGGCGCGTGGAGATCGTCGGGCGTGTTGACGCCGTCGGGCGTGAACAGGGGCTCCGATGCCTTCGCTTGCTCCGCCCGGGTGTCCGGAAACACGGAGTTCCCCGTCTTCGGCGCTGCCGGGAGACCGTTGGTGGCGGTGTCCGGAGCGGCGGGGAGCGTGAGGTCCCGGACGCCGGGGGCCGTCCCGTCGATCGGGTCCGGGGTCTTGAGGTGGTCCGGCGACTTGAGGTGGCTCCCCCCGGCGCCGTTCAGGGGCGCGGTGTGCGGCAGCGCCGACGGAGAGACCCGCGGAATGCCGGAAGAAGCGGAAGAATCGGAGGAATCAGAAGAAGGGGAGAGGGAGTCGGTGTCCGCGATCGACCCGGCGTCCGAGCCGTCGAAGACGTTCGGCGGCCTGCTCGACGTGTCCGAACCGCCGTCCGGGTCGAAGAGGCCCGACGGCCCGCGCGACGCGTCCGGCACGCCGTACCGGCCCGGGTCGTGCTCGTTCGCCGGACCGGTGCCGCCGTGGGGGACGGGTGGCGGCGGGACCGGTACGGACGGTGGTGTCACCGGGGTGTGGCCCGCCGTGGGGACCGGCCGGACCGATGCCGGGGGCGGTACGGCGTCCGTGGCCCCGTGGCCCGTCGTGCTCCCGGAGGGGCCGCCGGACGCCCCGTCGAGCCGCTCGCGCAGGATGTCGGCGGAATTCTGCTGGTAGCGGGTGAAGAGGTTGCCGTCGGGAAACAGCTTGGAGTGCAGGCCGTGGTACGTCTGCTCCAGCGGTTTGCCCATGAAGATCTGGGAGATCCCGCTGAGGCCCGCGCCCACGAGGTCGGTCCAGTCCCACTTGCCGAGCACGATCGCCACGGCGATGGTCTCGCCGAACCCCTCGGTCAGGAAGGTGGTGGGCAGGTCGTACGCGGCGTTGTTGGCGTTGTTCCGGGTGAACGGGTTGTTGAAGCGGATCTCGAACTTGCCGAACACGTCCTTGCCGAGGTTGTTCTTGAAGGTGTTCGAGAGGGCGTTCTTGAGCGAGTACGCCCAGGTGCCGAAGTGGCCGATGAAGAAGCCGGCGAGACCGCCGACCGCCGCCGAGATCCCGACGTCCTTCCAGTTGATGCCGTCGGGCCCCACCCCGGCCGGGTTGACGGCCATCGACAGGAGCTGGGCCGCCAGGTTCTGGATGGCCTCCTCGAACGCCTCGGACAGGGAGGGGAACGCCTGGACGTACCGCAGGAGGCGGTCGATCGCCATCAGGATCGCCAGTCTGGCCCGCATCCGGGCCAGGATCATCTCCGAGACCGAGGCACCGCCGGTGAACACGGCGAGCGCCTCCAGGAGCGCCAGCTCCAGGATGAGCCAGAAGACCTCCATGATGATCTCGAAGTGGGCCTGCTGGATCTGGACGGCCGCCTTGCCCCGGTCGTCGGTGAACCGGTCGAGCTGCACGATGAACCGCTGGAGGATGTCGCCGCCGTTGGTGTTCACCAACGAGGACAACGACTGCTCGTAGGCGTCGGCCACGTTGGGCGGGAGGTACCGCTTGCCCGCCTGGATCGAATCGAGGATCTCCTGACGCAGCTCCCTGAGGCCGGACGCGAGGTCCGTGTAGGAGTCACGGCTCTCCCACGCCAGACCCGCCTTCGCCTGCAGCGGCTTCGCGCCGAGCAGGACGAAGAGCATCTTGCTGACGTCGTCGGGATACTCGATGTCGAACATTCAGCGCTTCCCGTGACCGCCGTCGTCCTGGCTGCCGGCGTCCTGACGGCCTCCGTGGAACGCGTCCTTGGCTTCCTGCTGGACGCCCTCGATGCTGCCGAGGCTCTCCAGGACGGCCGACTGCAGGCCGGTGAAGAAGCCTTCGAGGGCGTCGAGCAGGCCGGTGCAGCTCTCGTTCTGCTGGGTCTCCTGGTCCTTCATCCGATCGTGGAAGTCGTCGTCCCAGCCCTTCCACAGGGCGGTGCCCTGCACCGTGCGGTCGAACTGCGCGCGCAGCTTCCCGGGCCTGCCCGCCAGGCCGCCGATGCGCCGGGTCGTCTCGCGCAGACCGTCGGTGTCCGCCTCGTAGTTGTTGGAGAAACCACTCATCGTCCGTCCCCCTCCACGCTCAGTCGGTGTCCTCGTCGATCTCGTCGCGCAACCGGTCGCGACCCGGCCGGCCCGGAGTGTTCCGGCCGCCGTCGTTCAGCGCCGATCCGAACACATGCTCCCAGTCGAGGTCGAGACCGCGGCGGACCGACCCCTCGGGACCGGGCTGCATGAAGGGCGCGAAGGTGTCCATCACCTGACGTGCCATGCGGGCCCGCCCCTGCTGGAACGCCTCCATGATCGAGGAGGCCAGCTGCGGCCCCGTCATGGCCTGGTGCCGGTTGTCGGGGAACTTCAGGGCCGTCAACTCGCCCTGGGCGCCGACGGTGACCTCCACCACGCGGTCCGACGACCGGACCGTCGTGGAGGCATGGCCGAGATCCGCCCGCACGCGGGCGACGGCGGCCCGGGTGGCTTCCAGTTCGGCCCTGGCCTGGGCGATGCGTTCCTGCAGCGGCTCGGACACCGGGCACTCCTGTCAGCGGTGGATGATCATTATGTAGTACACGGGGGGGGAGGACGGTGGGCCGTCGTTCCACGAGCGGGGCCTAACGGCCGATCACCGCCGGTGAACCGCCCTCGTCGGTGCCCCAGACGTCGTCGTCCTCCGGCTCCCAGACCTCGCGGTCGCGGTCGCCGCTCTCGGTCTCCGTCCGTCCGGGCCCGCCGGCGCCGCCCGCCGGCGGCAGGAAGGGACTGCCGCCGCTGGTGGCGGTCCGCCGCTCCCCGAACGCGCTCCTGCCCTGCGCGGCGGCGCCGGGGCGGCGGTTGCTCACCACGTCGCCCTCGATGACGTTGCGGACGCGTTCGGACGGGCCGTCACCGCCCTTGCCGCCCCCGCCCATGCCGCCCATCGGCATTCCCCCCATGGGCATCCCGCCCGCGCCGGTGGCTCCACCCATGCCGGGCATCGGACCGCTGTTGAGCGGGGTCCCCCGGTTCTGGCTCGCCTCGGCGTCGGCTCCCCCGGAGGAGACGCCGGCCAGGGACGGTTCGCGGTAGGGCGCGTCGTCGTACAGCTCCTCCTCGTAGGAGGAGCCGCCGAAGTCGTAGCTGGGGACGTGCGGGGAGCCGGGGAACCCGCCGTCGTTCGTCCGGTGGCCGCCGGGGCCGTAGTCGGGAAGCGTGGTACCGGGGTCGTTCAGATACCCCGTGGTCGTCGTGCCGTCCGGGCCGGTGAGGGAGGTGGCGCCGGTGTCGGGGTCCACCCGCGAGGAGCTGCCGTCGGGGTAGTCGGTGACGACCTGGCCCTGCGGGTCGAGGTGCGTGGTGCTGCCGTCGGGGTTGGGCAGGACGTCGCCCGCGTTGAGCGGACCGGAGTACGAGGTGCCGTCCGGCCTGATGACGGTGGACGTCTGCGTGTGCGGGTCGACGACGGTCCTGGTGCCGTCGGGGAAGTCCGTCACCACCCGGCCGTGGGTGTCCAGGCGGGACGTGCTGCCGCCGGGGTTGGTCAGCGAGTCGTCGCCGTTGACCGGTCCGGTGATGCCGTGGTGGCCGAGCCGGTCCCCCGGGCCGCCGAGGTCGTGGCCGGGCCGGTCCGGGGCGCCGCCGTTCAGCGAACGGCTGAGCTGCTCCTGCTTGTGCCGGTACTCCTCCTGCTTCCGCTCCTGCTCGGCGCGGACCTGGTCCTGCCTGGCCTCCTGTTCCCTGCGGATCTGGTCCTGCTTGTCCTGCGCCTGTTCCTGCTTCCGTTCCTGTTCGGCGCGGATCTGATCCTGCTTCTTCTGCGCCTCCCCCTGCTTGGCCTCCTGCTCCTTGCGAATCTGGTCCTGCTTCGCCTCCTGTTCCCTGCGGATCTGGTCCTGCCTGGCCTCGGCCTTCTCCTGTCTGGCCTCCTGCTCCTTCTCCTTCTCCTCCTGCTTCCGTTCCTGCTCGGCGCGGACCTGATCCTGCTTCTTCTGCGCCTCCTCCTGCCTGGCCTCCTGCTCCTTGCGAATCTGGTCCTGCTTGGCCTCCTGCTCCTTGCGAATCTGGTCCTGCTTGGCCTCCTGCTCCTTGCGGAGCTGGTCCTGCTTCGCCTCCCGTTCCTCCTGCTTCCGCTCCTGCTCGGCGCGGACCTGGTCCTGCTTGGCCTCCTGCTCCTTACGAATCTGGTCCTGCTTCGCCTCCTGCTCCTCCTGCTTGGCCTCCCGCTCCCGCTCCCGCTTGTCCTGCTCCGCCTTCTGCTGGTTGACCTGCCGGATCTGGATCGCCTGCGCCTCGGCCTGCTTCTCCTCGGCCCTGCGCTGGGCCTCCTCCTGCTTCTTCTCCTGCTCGGCGCGGATCTGGTCCTGCTTGGCTTCCTGCTCTTGACGAATCCGGTCCTGCTCGGCCTCGCGCTCGGCCTGCTTCCGCTCCTGTTCCTTCTCCTTCTCCTCCTGCTTCCGCTCCATCTCCGCTTGCTTCTGTTCCTGCGCCTTCTCCTTCTCGGCCTGCTTCCGCTCCATCTCGGCCTGTTTCTGCTCCTGGACCCTCTCCTTCTCCTCCTGCTTGCGCTCGATCTCCTTCTCCTTGGCGTCGGCTTCGGCCTTCGCCTTGTCGGCCTTGGCCTCCGCGTCGGCCTTGTCCTTCGCGTACTTCGCGTCCGCGTCCGCCTTCGCCTTGTCGGCCTTGGCCTCCGCGTCGGCCTTGTCCTTCGCGTACTTCGCGTCCGCGTCCGCCTTGTCCTTCGCGGCCTTGGCCTCGGCGTCCGCCTTGTCCTTCGCGTACTTCGCGTCCGCGTCCGCCTTGTCCTTCGCGGCCTTGTCGTCGGCGTCCTTCTTCGCCTTCTTGGTCTGGTCGTCCTTGAGGGACTCCGCGAGGCCCTTGTTGTCGTGCTTGGTGCTGACCTTTCCGAGGTTGAAGGTGGACGAACCCCACGCGGTCGCCATGTTGTCGAGCGCTTCCTTCGCGGGAGCGACCAGCTTGTCCTTGACGGACTGCTCCCAGCGGCGGACCGCCTCGTCACCGACCTTCTTCCAGGTGTCCAGCTCGGACATGTCGCCGTACGTCTTGCCGTGCGCGTCCGTGGCCTGCGAGGTGAAATCGGACCGGGGCGTGTAGTTCCACATCCCGCCCGCCTCGCCGTAGTACTCGTACTCGGCGTCGACCTGGGTCAGGTTGTTGTACCAGGACTTGTTGGCGATCTCCGACAACAGGTCGACGAGCCACCGCAGCGGGTTGCCCTCGTAGACGTTCCAGTACTCCCACTTGTTGTAGAGGTTCTGCGCCTGCGTCCTGAGGGCCTGGCCGGCCTCCCGCATCTCCCGGCCCTGCTTGGACACGCCGCCGCCCACGGACTCCATGTCCTCGGCGTAGTTGTCGTACCGTCGCCCGAGTTCGTGGACGAGGTCCCAGAAGACGCCGGCGGCCTGCCCCAGCCAGGCGTCGTCGGGCGAACTGCCCACGCTGTTCTGCCACTCGTCCATGGTGTTCTTGCCGTCCCAGAAGAACTTCGCCACCCGGTCGAAGGAGTCCGCGACCATGTCGAAGGACTTCAGGCGGACGCCCTTGCCCAGGTCGAGGGGGTCCGAACCGCCCCAGCTGTAACCGAGGGTCCCGTTCTCCTTCTCCAGCAGGTCGCGCAGCGCGTGCCCCGTGCCGTAGGAGTACTGGGTGAGCTTGAAGGTGTTCCAGACCGTTCCGTTGTCGCTCGGCTTGAAGTGGCCGTCCTCCAGCTCCTTGCCGTACTTGCTCTTCCCCTCCGCGCCCACGACTTCGCCGCCCACCGGCTTGCCGTCCGCCACCTTGGCGCCGAGCAGCGTGAAACGGGCCTTGTAGTAGGTGACCCCCTCGGTGCCTCCCCGGGTGTAGAAGGGGATGACGAAGTCGGTGTTCTGGATGTCCCAGCCGGCGTTCTCGGCCATCCAGTCGTACTCCTCGCCCGTGACGGAGTCGACGCTGTCCTGCTTGGAGATCTCCACCTTCATCTGCTTGATGCCGTGGTTGCCGACGATCTCGTCGAAGAGGGTGCTCCTGATGGGCGCGTCGTACCCGGTGAAGAGCCTCACGGCCTCGTGCCAGTAGTCGCCGTAGTCGTTCTTGTCTTCAGCCATGACGAGGCTCCATCACAGGGGGGTGGGTCGGCGGGCGGGGCGGAGTCGGGCGGGTGGAGCGGTACGGCCGACGGGACGGGCCCGGGGCCCGTCCGGCGGAACGGAACCGGACGGGCGTCAGTCCTTGTCGTCCCCGCCCCCGTCGTCGCCCTCGCCCGGCGGGTCGGTCAGGTCGTCCTCCACGTCCTCGTCCTCGAAGATGTCGTAGAGCTTCTGGCCGTCGATGGCGTCCAGGCTCACGCCCTGGGTCGTGAACAGGGAGTCGATGGTCTCCTCGAGGGCCGCGTCGATGTCCTTGAAGAGCTCCGCGTGGCTGGTGAGGATGGCCTCCAGCGTGCTCACCATCTTCACCACCTCGGCGTTCACCGTCTTCCCGTGGGTGTACCGGTCGTCTTCCGCCAGATTGCCGATGGCGAGCGGCAGCGGTGTGCCGGGCGGAAGGCCGGGGACGTTCTTGTCCTTGCCCATCAGGGTCTTCATCGCGGGGACGACGGGGTCCCCCCCGTCCTCGGCGATCGCCTTGAGCGCCTTCCGGAACCCCCCGATCTGTTCGTCCTTGAACTTCTTGATCCACTCCTTGTTGAGCTGAGTGGGGGGCTTGTTCTCGGCCATGCTCCTCGTCCCTCTCTCCGTCCTGGCGCGGACCGGCACGACGGGCGGCCGCCCCACGCGTCCCTCTCCGTGGAACGGCCGCCCGTACGACGCCGCGGATCAGCCGATCCTGACGTCCTGCCAGCTCTGCGTCTGCTGGCGCTCGTTGTGCGTGTAGAGCTCGCGCACGTGGTTCAGCGTGGACGCGTTGTCGTTGAGCCACTTGCCCATGTTGGCGACCGCCTGGTTCCACGCCGCCTGCTTCTCGTCGTAGACCTGGCGGTCGTCGCCCTCCCAGGAGTTCTTCAGGGCCTGGAGCTCGTCGTTCAGGCTGGTGATGATCTTCTCGATCTCACGCGTCTGCAGGCGCATGTCGTCGACGGCGTTGTCCACGTGGGCGTAACTGACGTAGATGTAACCGTCGGTGAGGTTGTCGGGCATCGGTGACCTCGTCTCGCTGTGGCTGTGGAAGCGGTTCGTTCCGGTACGGGGGCCGGCGCGGGCCGACCCGGACGGTCACTTGCCGCCGGTGCTGCCCATGAGGTTGTCGAAGACGGTCTGCGACTGGGAGTACGCCTGGTTGATGGCCTCGTTCGACGAGCCCTGGGTCATGCCCTGCGCGCTGAGCGTCTCGTTGAGTGTGTTGATCATGTCCTGGAGGTTCTTGGAGATGATCTCGGCGTGCTCGTCCCAGGAATCCAGCAGCTTCTGGAAGGCACCACCGTCGCTGCCCTGGAGCGCCGACATCATGCCGTGCTTGGTGTTCTCGACGTCCTGACGACGGCTCTGGACACCCGAGAAGGCCATTTCCAGCGCCTGGATGCCGTTGCGTGTCGCCTGTTCTTCTGCCCTCTGCATGCCCGCCATGGGGCTGCCCCTTTCCGGTGGTTTTTCGCCGCCAGGCTCGAGGCTCTGGCGCGGCTTGCGCAACCGGATGCTGAAGCCCGCCATCCAGTTGGGTGGTGCAGACAAGGATCGTAGGAGGATCGTCGCGGTACGGGCAACGCTTACCAGGAAGAAGTCCGGTTATACAGCCGCTCTCCGGAACGCCTTTTCCATAAGGGCACTTGACGTGCGGCAACCCTTCCTCAGATGTTCCTCAAATGTCGATTCCCCGATGACGGGGGCGCGTTGCGGACCTCACCGTCCGGACGTCCTCCCGCCGTCCGCGTCGCACGGCGGGGCCGTCGACGTCGCGCGGCCGGACAGGGCGGCCGAGGGGGTCAGGTCGGGTCCGGTGGGCACCATCGACAGCAGCGAGGACGGCAGCCGCTGCGCCTGCCCGGCGGTGTAGCCGAGCGCCCGCAGCGCGTCGGCCGACGGCACCCGGTACTTCACCCCGTTGTCCGTCACCAGGTACACCGTGCTGCCGAGGTCCCTGCCGTCCGCCCCGAGCGCGTGCACCAGGGCGCCGCCGCCCGGCGGCACCACGATCCGGTTGACGGTCACACAGGCCGCGGTGAGCCCCTCCGTCGTCGCCTGGGCGGCCCGGCCGATGCCGTCCGCGTCCACCAGGGAGACGCTCACCCGGGTGCCGTCCGCGCCGGACCGTATGCCCACGCACGGGATCCGGCCCGCGCCCGGCTCGACCGCCTTCGGCGGGCTCGCCGGCAGGTCCTCGCGCGTGTCGCTCCCCTCGGCACCGGGCGCCAGGTGGCCGATCACCTCGGCGGCGGCGAGCGTGACGGCGCTCACCGCGCCGCCCGCGTACGCCTTCTGCCGGGTCGGCGGGGCGCCGAGGAGCAGCGCGGCGACGGTGGCGTTGACGGGGGTCAGCCCCTCCTCGCGCAGGACGTAGTAGCGGAGGTCGCCGCCCGGCGCGGACACCTGGAAGACCTGGCCGATCCGGGTGGCCCGACTGCCCAGGGACGGGCCCGGGGCGCCACGGCCCGGTACGTCCGGGGCGGTCAGGTCGGGTCCCGAGGGGGTCGAGTTGAGGAACGCCGCGGAGACCGGCAGGGACGGCCGGGAGCCGTAGCCGAGGGCCTCGCGGGCGCCGCCCGCGACGTCCAGGCGGAGCTTGCCGCCCTGCCACACCAGGTACTGGCCCCGGTCCGGCCCGGTGACCAGCAGCCCCTCGGAGTCGCCGAGGCCCGTGCCCCCCAGGTCCTTGCCGACGGCCAGCGCGGTGGCCGTCGTCCCGTCGCCGGCGCCGGTCGAGCACACCTGCCACGGGCCGGTGGTGAGGGAGCCGCCCGGCGGCAGGTCGTCGGGGGCCCCGGCGATCCCCACGGGCGCGCCGTGGGCGGTGCCGGCGAGCGAACCGCTCCCGACCGCGACGGTCTTCATCTCCGGCCCGAGGAGCAGCCTGGCCGAGGTGTGGTTGCGCACCGGCCTCAGCAGTCCGTCGAGGTAGAGGTAGCGGCCTCCGGTGTCCTTGTTGACCACCAGGGTGCCCTCCGCCCGCCACGAGTCCTTCGTGCCCGGTTTGAGCAGCCCGAGGACGAAGGCGCCGGCGCAGATCAGGACGGTGATGACGACGCTGACGGCGATGCCGCGGTTGGTCCTTCCCTGGGGGCTCTCGGGGGCGTCGGGATCGGCCCGCAGCATGCCCGAGGTGAGGCGTCCCATGACGAACATGTGCGCCTGGACCTGGTCGCGCTTGGACTGCACTGTGCGTTCCTCCGGTTCGGGCCGTCAGCCGTTCAGGCCGTGCAGGGCGCCGTACACGCCGAGCACCCACAAGGCCAGCGGCAGCAGGGCGATCGCGGCCGTGGTGTGCAGGATCTCCGCCGCCCGGCCCCAGTACGGGACGAGGCGCCGGCCGGGCACCGTCCACGAGGCGATGGCGAGACCGGCCGTACCGGCCAGGAGGCCCGCGGCGAGCAGCAGCCGGCCGTCCGGGGTGCGGGACACCGCGCCGAACAGCACGAGCAGCAGCAGTCCTCCGGCCCCGGGGAGGAAGAGGGACAGCCGCTGCCAGACGTTCCCCAGGCCCCGCCCGTGCAACAGCAGCAGCAGCGAGAGCACGACCGCCATGACGACCTCGGCGAGGCCGCCGTCGTGGGCGAGGGCGGCCAGGCACACGGTGCACACCGTGCCCACGGCCCCGTACAGGGAGCTCATCCAGTTGTCGGCGAGCACCGCGCGGGCGGCGACCACCGAGTTCTGGTGGGGCTCGATGCCCTCCTGGAGCTGTTCGGCGTTGGTCGGCAGCGGGGGCATCCGCAGTCCGGACATCCGGAAGGCGAGCGTGGGGACGAACGCGCCGAGGAGGACGGCCGCCAGGGCGACGACGCCGGCGACCTCGGACGGCCCGAGGTCGGTGACGAGCATCAGGGCGCCGACGAGGCTGCCGAAGGCCATGACGACGGCGAGGCCGAGGAAGAGCGCCGCGAAGGAGGCGACGGCGGCCAGGGCCACGACGGCGCCGCCCGCGCCCGCGGCGCAGGCGGCCAGCAGCCGGGCGCCCAGCACCTCGTGGCCGTGCGGGCCGCCCAGGTCGCCGCCGGGCAGGAGCCAGCCCGCGAGGGCGAGGTAGGGGCCCGCCATGAAGCCGAGGGCCGCGCCGGTGGCGGCGTCGCCGACCGCGCGGCCGGCCGAACCGGCACCGGCGATCAGGAGCAGCCCGGCCACGGCGGCGGCCAGGGCGCGCGGCATCGGAGAGCCGCCGGGAAGCGCGAGGACGACCGCCCCGGCCAGCAGGGTGGTGACGGCGAAGCCGCGCAGCAACTGGGCGCTGGCCGACGGGGTCCAGCCGTACGGACGGCCCCGCATGGTGGTGGATATGCCGTCCACCAGGTCGTCGAGGTGGACCTCGGGCAGGGCGTCGACGCGCGGCCGGAGGTAGAGGGTCTCGCCGTCGCGCACGTCGTAGGAGTCGAGGGCGCGCTCCTCGTCCATCGGTTCGCCGCCGAGGCGTTGCAGCACCCAGCCGCCGTGGTCGACGCCGGTCTCCGCGAGGTCGTCACCGCCGTAGCGGAGGACGGCGGGCAGGAGGTCGGCCACCGGGACGTCGGAGGGGACCGCGAGGTCGATGGACCTGGTCGGCGCGCGTACGGTCAGACGGCACAGACCTGCCACCTGGTTGTCGGTCATCGGGCTGGCTCACGCTTCTTCCGCGGGTCTGCGAGTGGGGGTCCCGGATTTCCGTGGGGCACGGCGGTGCGGGGACGGACGGCACGGGCGGGACACCATCGTATGGGTGTGGCGAATACGTCACCGGGCGGGTGCACATTACTGGCCGCAATCGACAACTGGTATACCGGGTGGGCGGAGTTCGCCACCCGGGCGGCGGTGCGGTCGTGCCGAATCCTCCGTTTCCTCCCCGACCGGGAGTGTTCCGCCCGCCGACACCGTCACGCCCCTGAGGAGACCTTTCGTTGAGTGTGGTCCTGTTCCGCCGTCCGGCGCGCCGACGCGGTCCCGAAATGCCGGACGGCGAAATGAAGTTGCAGGAGCCGCCGACATTGCCCGAAGTGGTGCCGGACAGTTCCGCGGTGTGGACCTATCTGCCCATGGCGCTGATGTCGGTGTCCATGATGCTCATGTTCATGAGACCGGGCATGGGCGGTGGCGGCAGCCACTTCATGTATCTGGCCATGGGGTTGATGGTGCTGTCCTCGGCGGCCATGATGCTGGGGCAGATGGTGCGCAGGGCGAGCGAGCGCAAACAGCGCCTGAAGGGGGAGCGCCGCGACTACCTGCGCTATCTGTCCCAGATCCGGCGCAAGGTCCGCACCGCCGTGGCCGACCAGCAGAAGGCGCTGGCGTGGCGGCATCCCCCGCCCTCGTCCCTGTGGCAGCTGGCGGGCACCACCCGGCTGTGGGAGCGCCGGCCGCAGGACGAGGACTTCGGCGAGGTCCGGGTCGCCGTCGGGGAGCAGAAGCTGGGGCTGCGGCTCACGCCGACGTCCACCACCCCGGTCGAGGACCTGGAGCCGCTGTCGGCCCACGCCCTGCGCAGCTTCATCCGGGCGTACTCCACCGTGCCCGAGCAGCCCATCGCCATCTACCTGCGGGCCTGGGCGCGGGTGCTGTTCCGGGGGGACGAGGAACGGATACGGTCCCTGGCCCGCGCGATCGTCGCGCAACTGACCACGTTCCACGCGCCGGACGACGTGTGGGTGGCGCTGTGCGTGTCCGACGAGCGGCGGGCGGACTGGGAGTGGGTGAAGTGGCTTCCCCACAGCCTCCACCCGCAGGAGAGCGACGGTGCCGGTCCGGCCCGGATGCTCGTCTCCAACCTCAACGAGCTGGAGGACCTGCTCGGCGCCGAGTTCCTCGAACGGCCCCCGTTCGACCCCGAGGCGCCGCCCAGCCGTGACGAGCCGTTCACCGTCATCGTCCTCGACGGCGGCTCCGTGCCCGCGCACCACCGGGTGGACGGGGCGGGCTTCCGCAACGCCGTCGTCCTGGACCTCACCGGCGCGCTGAACTGGCGGCCGGGACGGGTCACGCTCCGGTTCGACGTGAACCGGGACTCCTTCGGGCTGGTCCGCACCGACCGCGAGCGCAAGGAGCAGACCACGCGGCTGGGCCGCCCGGACGGCCTGGGACCGGTCGGCGCCACGACCCTGGCCAAGGAGCTGGCCCCGTACCGGATGGGCAGGGGCGGCGGCGACTCCGCCGAGCCGCTCTCCTCCGACGTGGAGCTGACCAAGCTGCTGGGGATCACCGACCTGTACCAGCACGATCCGCAGTCCCTGTGGAAGCGGAGCACCGGGTCCAACCGGCTCAAGGTGCCGATCGCGGTCGGTCCCGACGGCGCGGCGGTGGAGCTGGACATCAAGGAGTCGGCGCAGGGTGGCACCGGTCCGCACGGCATGCTCATCGGCGCCACCGGCTCCGGCAAGAGCGAACTGCTGCGCACCCTGGTGCTGTCGCTGGCGCTGTCGAACTCCTCGGAGACGCTCAACTTCGTCCTGGTGGACTTCAAGGGCGGCGCCACCTTCCTGGGCCTGGACGAACTCCCCCACGTCTCCGCGGTGATCACCAACCTCGCCGGGGAGGCCGCGCTGGTGGGCCGCATGCAGGACGCCCTGCACGGCGAGCTGATCCGGCGCCAGGAGCTGCTGCGCGCGGCGGGCAACTACACCTCGGCGCTGGACTACGAGAAGGCGCGGGCCGCGGGCACGCCGCTGGAGCCGCTGCCCAGCCTGTTCGTGGTCGTCGACGAGTTCAGCGAACTGCTCTCCTCGCACCGGGAGTTCATGGAGCTCTTCGTGATGATCGGGCGTCTCGGGCGCAGCCTCGGCGTTCATCTGCTCCTGGCTTCGCAGCGGCTCGACGAAGGGCGGATGCACCAGCTGGAGAGCCACCTGTCGTACCGCATCGGCCTGCGCACCTTCTCCGCCATGGAGAGCCGGGGCGTACTGGGGGTGCCGGACGCCTACCAGCTGCCGCCGCAGCCCGGCAGCGGCTTCCTGAAGTCCGGCGTGGAGGCGCTGACCCGGTTCCGCGCCGCGTACGTCTCCGGGCCGTACCGGCAACGGCGCAGCCGGGCGAACCAGGCCCGGGTGGCGAACCAGACGGTGCCGTGGACGGCGGGGTACGTGGTGCCCCGGAACCTCCCCGACCTGCCCGAACCCGATCCGGAGCCGGAGGAGGAGACGACCGACACCCTGCTGTCCGTCGCCGTGCGGCGGATGGTCGGCGCCGGTCCGCCCGCCCACCAGGTGTGGCTGCCGCCGCTGGACCTGCCGGTCACGCTCGACCAGGTGCTGCCGCCGCTGACGCCCGACCCGGAGCTGGGGCTCACCACGGTCGGCTGGCCGCTGCGCGGCAGGCTGACCGTGCCGATCGGGATCGTGGACAAGCCCTTCGAGCAGTTGCGCGACCTGCTGACCGTCGACCTGTCGGGCGTCGGCGGCCACGTGGCCGTCGCGGGCGGCCCGCAGAGCGGCAAGAGCACCATGGTGCGGACGATCATCGCCGCCCTCGCCCTCACCCACACCCCGCGCGAGGTGCAGTTCTACTGCCTGGACTTCGGCGGCGGCACCCTGGCGTCGCTGGCCGGCCTGCCGCACGTGGCGGGGGTCGCGGCGCGGCTGGACACCGAGCGGGTGAGCCGAGTGATCTCCGAGGTCACCACGTTGCTGGCGGACCGGGAACGGTTCTTCCTCGACCACGGCATCGACTCCATGGCGACCTACCGCCGCCGCCGGGCCGCGGGCGAGTTCGCGGACCAGCCGCACGGCGACGTGTTCCTCGTCATCGACGGCTGGTCCACGGTCCGCCAGGACTTCGACCGCAACATCCAGACGTTCTCCGCCATCGCCGCCCGCGGTCTGAACTACGGCATCCACCTCATCGTGACCACCGCCCGCTGGGTGGAGCTCACCGCGGCCATCCGCGACCAGGCGGGCACCCACGTGGAGCTGCGGATGGGCGACCCGATGGACTCCGAGATCGACACCCGCCGCTCCGCCACCGTGCCCCGCGTCCCCGGCCGGGGCCTCACCCGCGAGGGCAAGCTGCACTACCTCACCGCGCTCCCCCGCATCGACGGCACGGAGTCCGCCGACGACCTCTCCGAGGGGATCGCCGGCCTGGTGGCCGCCGTCGGCGAGAGCTGGACCGGCCCGCCCGCGCCGAAGGTGCGGATGCTGCCGGCGAAGCTCCCCGCGCGGAGACTGCCGCCCGCCGGGGGCGACTTCAGGGTGCCGCTCGGCCTGGAGCAGGAGCGCCTCTCGGTCGTCTGGCACGACTTCAGCGAGAGCCCGCACATGGTGGTCGTGGGCGACACGGAGAGCGGCAAGACCAACCTGCTGCGGCTGGTGGCCAGGTCCATCACGGACCGGTACACCCCCGCCGAGGCGCGCATCATGCTCGTGGACTACCGCCGCGACCTGGTCGAGGCGGTGCCGGAGGAGTACCGGCTGGGCCACGCGGTGTCGGCGGACGCCCTGAAGGACCTGGTCGACGGCGTCGCCCGCGCGGTGCGGACCCGCGTGCCGGGCCCGGACATCGCGCCGGGCCGGATGAAGCGGGCCGACTGGTGGTCGGGGCCCCGGCTGTTCATCCTGGTCGACGACTACGACATGCTGGGTGCCGGCATCGGCAACGCGCCCTTCGAGCCCCTGCTGAACCACCTGGCCCTGGGCTGGGAGGTGGGTCTGCACATCGTCGTCACGCGCGGCGCCTCGGGCGCCGGGCGCGGTCTCAACGAGATGCTCCTGCGCCGGATGCTGGAGGTCAACACCCCCGCCCTGCTGCTGTCCTGCCCGCCTTCGGAGGGCTACCTGCTGGGCAACGTCAAGGGCCGGGTGATGAATCCGGGACGGGCCGTCCGGATCGCGCGCCGCAAGACGACGACGATGCAGACGGCGATGGTGGACGAGCCGGAGGAGTGAGACGGGCGGGGCGGACGCGTCCCGCGAACGGAGCCGCCCCCGGCGCACGCGTGCCGGGGGCGGCTCCGTTCTCCGCAGATCTCCGCGGACCGTACCGGGGAGGGTGCCCCGGCCGTCACGCGGTGGCGTCCCGGCCGTCGCACGGCGATGCCCCGGCCGTCACGCGGTGGGGCCCCGACCGTCACGCGGTGGGGCCCCGACCGTCGCACGGCGATGCCCGGTTCGTCGCACGGCGATGTCCGGGTCGTCACGCGGTGGGGCCGGGTTCGTCCTCCCGGCCCGCCGGACGCCAGCCCCGGGCCCGGCCGCGCGGGATCACCACCGCGGCCCCCGCCACCAGCAGCACCAGCGCTCCGCCCGCTCCCGCGACCAGCAGGGCGCGTTCGCGCGGTTGCGACGGCGCCCGCGGCGGAATCCTCACGGGCGGCGCCCCGGGCAGGGCGCCCCGCCCGTCGGTGAGGACCGCGGTCAGCGCGGCGTACGTGTCCAGGCGCGGCGGCAGCGCGGGGTACGCCGCCGTGACGAGCTGGCGGGACACCTGGGCGGCGGTCATGTCCGGGTGGCGCGAGCGGACCAGCGCCGCCGCCCCGGCCACGTGCGCCGCCGCGAAGGACGAGCCGGAGCCGATGAAGTGCCCCGCGCCGCCGGGGCCGACGCTGACCACCGCGTCCCCCGGCGCCGCCAGGTCCGCGCCCGCCGTCCGGGGGGCGTTCTTCGGGCGCGTGCCGTCGGGGCCGTAGTCCATGACCGTCAGCACTCCGGGCGCGGCCGCCGGCCAGTACCAGGGCGCCGGCGGGACCGTTCCGCCCGTGGCGCGGTCGCGCGGCAGCGCGTCCGGCGCGAACGGCGCGACGACCAGGGCGTCGTGCTGCCGCGCGTACGTCACCGCCGCCGTCAGCACCTCCCTGCCGTCGGGCACCACGCGCCCCACGTAGACCACCTTCGCGCCGCCGTCGACCGCCGTCCGGATGCCGCGCGCGAGCAGGTCCGGCGTGACCGCGCCCCGTTCGTCGGTGCCGCGCACCGCCAGGACGCGCGCGGCGGGCGCGACCCCGGCCACCCCCACCCCGTCGCCGGGGGCGGCGGCGATCAGGCCGGCGGCGAAACTGCCGTGCCCCACACAGTCCTTGCCCGCGTCGCCGACGGCCGTGACCCGGCCGGCGAGGGCGGGGACGGCGGTCCCGACCCCGGTGTCCACCACGCCGACCGTCACCCCGCCGCCGTCCGCGAGCGACCAGGCCCGCTTGAGTCCGAGGGCCTGCCGGGTCCAGGGCGCCTCGCGCGCGGTCTCCTCCGAGGCGCCCGTGCACGGTTCGCCCGGGGCGAGCACGGCCGGGACGACGGGCAGTTCGACGGAGTCCGCCGCGACGGCCGGCACGGGGGCGGCCAGCGGCACCACCGCCAGCAGGGTCGCGGCCACCGCGTGCCGTACCGGACGGGAGGAGGAACGAACGCGTCGCATGGCGCGCACGATACGCTCAGGGCGAGACCGCCCGGTAACCCGCCCGGCCGACCCGCCCGTTGCCACGTGCCCGCGTGCAGGGGGGCGGCACACCGTACCGTTCCCCGGATGCGGACCGCCCTCCGGAGCGGGCCGTCCGCCCACCCGCCCCCCGCCGTACCGGTGTCCGGGGAACCTGGCTGCCGGTGCCGCGCTTCACGTAGCCTTCTCGGCGTGTCTGTTCCTTCCCCGGTGGCCCAGGGCCCGGGGCCGCCGGAGGCTCCGGCAGCAGCGGCGTCACAACCAGGAGGTTCCAGCGTGTCACGGCAGTTGCTCACGGTCGGTCCGGACCAGCCGGAGGGCTTCCGGACGATCGGCGAGGCCCTGGAGAAGGCGCGCGCGGGAGCGGTGATACGCGTCCGGCCCGGCCGTTACCGCGAGAACCTGACCGTGCGCACGCGCATCACCATCGCCGGGGAGGGCGAACGCGGCGACGTCGAGATCTGCCCGCCGCGCGGGACCGCCGTGGTGCTCGTCGCGGACGCCGTGATGCTCACCGACCTGACGCTGCGCGGCGGCAGCGAGGACCTCCCGGTGGTGGACGCGCCCCGGGGCCAGGTGGCCATGGACGGCTGTACGGTCGTGGGCTCGGGCTGGACGGCCGTGCTCGCGCGGGAGAACGGCTCGCTGGCCATCCGCGACTGCCGCGTCTCCAACCCCGCGGGCGCCGGCGTGGTGGACACCGCGCCCACCGGCAGCGTCATCGCCGACTCCGTGTTCGAACACCTGGGGACCTCCGCCGTCGTCCTCGGGGAGCGGGCCCGCACCGTCGTGCGCGGCTGCCGGGTGCGTGACGCCGAGGGCAACGGCATCCTCGCCAACGGCGAGGCGCAGGGCCGGGTGGAGGACTGCGACATCAGCGCCACGGGCAAGCCCGCCATCGCGCTGGAGGGCACCTGCTCGACCCACGTGCTGCGCGCCCGGGTGCACGACACCACGGTCGGCGTGTACGTGACCAGCGGTTCGCGCCCCACCCTCGAAGAGGTCACCGTCACCGACACCTCGGGCCCCGGCATCGTCCTCTCCGCCGGGGCCGACCCGGAGGTGCTGCGGTGCGTCACCTCCCGGACCAAGGGCAACGGACTCACCGTCACCGAGCGTTCCCGGGGCACCTTCCGGGACTGCGGCTTCGACTCCGCCGCCGATCCCGCCGTCCGGGTGCTCGGCAACAGCGCGCCGCTGCTGACCGGCACCACCGTGCGCGACTGCGCCGACAAGACGGCCGCCGTCCTGCTGACGGAGGGCTCCTCCGCGGAGTTCGACGGGCTGGAGGTGATCGACGCCGCCGGTGTCGGCGTCTCCGTCCGCACCCGGGCGAACCCGCTGTTGAGCCGGGTGCGGATCACCGGCTCCCGGGGCCACGGCCTGGAGGTGACCGAGGACGGCCGCGGACGGCTGGAGGCGTCCGCCGTCGAGGACGCCGGGGGCGCGGGCATCCGCGTCGCCGACGGCGGCGCGCCGGACGTCCGCGACACCGCGGTGCGCCGGACGGCGCTGGCCGGGGTGTCCGTCGGCGCCGGGGGCCGCGGCGCCCTCCGCGACTGCGAGGTCCTTTCCGGCGGCACCGCCGGCCTGCACGTGGAGAGCGGCGGGGACGTCACCGGGCACCGCCTCCACGTGGCCGGGGCGGGCGCCCACGGCGTCCTCGTCTCCGAGGGCGGCCGGGCCGCCCTGGAGGAGTGCCACGTCACCGGCAGCACCGGCGACGGCATCCGGGTGGACAGCGCCGAGAAGGTCTCCCTCGTCCGGTGCACCGTGCGCGACAACCGCGGGGCGGGCCTCAAGCAGTCCCGGGGCAGCGACCGCCTCACGGTGGAGGCCCTGGAGAGCGACGGCAACGCGGCCCCCGACGCCTGGGGCGAGGAGGCCGGCCCCGGCGGCGCGGAGGCCGGTGCCCCGGGCGGCGGGGCGAAGAAGCCCGAGGGCCCGCTGGAGGAGCTGGAGTCGCTGGTCGGACTGGCCGACGTCAAGCACCAGGTCCGTACCCTGGTCAACCTCAACCAACTGGCGCAGCGGCGCGTCAGCCTCGGCATGCCCGCTCCCCCGATGAGCCGCCACCTGGTGTTCTCCGGCCCGCCCGGCACCGGCAAGACCACCGTCGCCCGCCTCTACGGCGGCATCCTCGCCGACCTCGGGGTCCTGCGCTCCGGCCACCTGGTCGAGGTGTCCCGCGCGGAGCTGGTCGCCCAGATCATCGGTGGTACGGCCATCAAGACCACGGAGGCGTTCCACGAGGCCCTCGGCGGCGTGCTGTTCATCGACGAGGCGTACACCCTGCTGTCGGACGGCAAGGGGTCGGGGGCCGACTTCGGCCGGGAGGCCATCGACACCCTGCTGAAGCTGATGGAGGACCACCGCGACGACGTGGTGGTCATCGCCGCCGGCTACACCGACCAGATGGACGACTTCCTCGGCTCCAACCCGGGTCTGGCCTCCCGCTTCACCCGCACCATCGAGTTCGCCAACTACTCGGTGGAGGAACTGGTCACCATCACCCGGTCCATGTGCGAGGCCCACCGCTACGAGCTGGACCCGAGCACCCTGGACGCCCTCGCCCGGCACTACGAGCGGATGCCGCGCGACGCCACGTTCGGCAACGGCCGCGCGGCCCGCCGCGTCTTCGAGGAGATGGTGGACCGGCAGGCGTTCCGGCTGGGTTCGATGCCCGACCCGGCGGAGGCGGACCTGTCCCTGCTGCTGCCCGCCGACATCGCCGCCGCGGAGACGGCCGACGGTGCGGACGGGGTCCGCAGCTCCCAGGACCTGCTCTCCGAACTCGACGCCATGGTGGGCCTGACCGCCGTCAAGCGCGAGGTCACGGACCTCACCAACCTGCTGGAGGCCACCCGGCGGCGGCGGGACGCGGGCCTGCCCACCCCGAAGATCAGCCACCACCTGATCTTCTCCGGCCCGCCCGGCACCGGCAAGACGACCGTCGCCCGCCTCTACGCCGACCTGCTGCACTCCCTCGGGGTCCTGCGGACCGGGCGGCTCGTGGAGGTGGCCCGCGCGGATCTGGTGGGCCGGTACGTGGGACACACCGCGCAGCTCACCAAGGAGGTCTTCGAACGGGCCCTCGGCGGCGTGCTGTTCATCGACGAGGCGTACACCCTCACCCCGGAGGGGTCGGGCTCCGACTTCGGCCAGGAGGCGGTGGACACCCTGCTGAAGCTGATGGAGGACCACCGCGACGAGGTCGTGGTCATCGCGGCGGGCTACACCGCCGAGATGCGGCGCTTCCTGGACTCCAACCCGGGTCTCGCGTCCCGCTTCAGCCGCACCGTGGAGTTCGAGCACTACTCCTCGGAGGAGCTGGTCACCATCATGGACACCTACGCCACCGGTTCCGGTTACGACTGCGCGGAGGAGACCCTGGAGGCGCTGCGCGACTACGTGGAACTCATCCCCCGGGACCGGTCCTTCGGCAACGCCCGCACCGCCCGCCGGCTCCTGGAGTCGATGATGACGCGACAGGCCCGGCGCATCGGCACGATGACCGCGCCGGGCCTGGAGGACCTGCGGCTGCTGCTCCCGGCGGACCTGCCGGAGTTCTCCGCGCAGCCCGCAGGCTGATCCGGGAGGGCCCCGTCACGGCGCGTCCGGGAACGCGCCGTGACGGGTCGTCAGGCGCGGACCGGTTCCACGGCGCCCGCGCCGCCGCCCGTGGCCGTCCCGCCGTCCGTGCCCGCGCCGCCGCCGGTACGGGAGCCATCGTCGCCGGTACGGGAGTCGTCCCCGCCCGGCGTCGCGGACCCGTCCGGCCGGGCGTCCGGGCCCGGGAGTTCGGGTACGCCGGACCGCTCGGGGTCCAGGAGGAAGTCGTACAGCTCGTCGTGCGTCCGCGTGCGGTACCCCGCGTCGACGTAGGCGTTCCACCGCTCGGCCAGCCCCAGGTGCTCGGCCCAGGCGGCCCGGTTGGCCAGGATGCCCGCCCGCAGCCCGGGGAGGTCCATCGCCGTGAGGTTCCACGAGTCCGAACCGCCGCACAGGGTGTCGTCGCGCACCGTCACCGTGTTCCTCTTCAGGGCGGCGGGATAGGTGGCGCACACCGCCGGACGGTGGAGGTACGCGCCGCAGCGCGCGTGGCCGGGCGCGATCTCCATCAGGAACACGCATCCTTGGGTGTCCGGCCGGTGACGGAGCCTGAGGTCGTACACCGGACCGCCGGGCCGGAAACGGAAATCGCCGTCGTCCTTCTCCCGGAGCGTGACGAACTCCTTCGGGTGGACGGACATCCCGGTGGACAGTCTGCGCAGGTCGGCGGGGGTCACGTTGACGGTGTACTCCCGGCAGCAGCGGCCCTTGCAGGACGCGCAGCCGCCCAGGCTGGCTCCCGCGCGGCTCACGCGACCACCTCCCCGGGCCAGGGGAGCCCGGCCTCGCGGGCCGCGTGCGCCTCCAGCAGGTAGCGCTGGAAGTCCTCGGCACCGGGCGGGTCCTCGGCGTCCTTGGGCAGGTCGTTCCAGTGCGCGACGATCTCGAACCAGTGGTCGCGGTCGGCGGCCCACCGCCGCTCCGCCCACGCGAGGCCCTCGGCGTCGAGGGGGCGTCCGGGCCGGCCGGGCTCGCCGTCGTCCGCGTTCCCCCTCGGTGCCGTTTCCGCGTCCGGCGGGCCCGCTGCGCCGTCCGTACGGGGAACGACGGGATACATCCGGCAGGTGAGCGGGGCCTGTTCGCCCAGTCCGCACCGTCCGCTGCCCTCCAGGGTGCGGACGTGGAAGACGCAACCGTGCGCGGCGTTGGCGATCCTGATGTTCACCCGGCGCCGCGCGTTGTCCAGGACGACTCCGGTCGGGTCGTCGGCGGCGGCCGGAGCGGTCTGGACGAAGTGTGCCGGCTCCAGGGCGAGCGTCCTCGCGATGCGTACGATGTCCGCGCCGGTGACCAGGCGCGGCCCCCGGTAGCAGAGGCCCTTCGCTCGGGAGGACTGCCACGCGCCGTCGGTACCGGGTGCGTTGTCGCTGTCCGCTGTCAAACCGTGCTCCCCCTTGGTCCTGTCGACTCCCATGTCCCCGGATCGGCCGGTCCGGCCGACCGCGCCGGTTCGACCGGTCGTCCCGCCGGCGGCGCGGACCCGGGGCACCGTGACCGGTCGTCAGCGAGCGTAGTCGATCGCGTGTGCGGACAGCGGGCCGGCCGGACAGCGGTGCCGCGACCGTGTCCGACACGACGGCCCGCGGGCGCCCGGGCCGGCCCCACCCCGCCCCGGACCGGACAGTGGGAACGGCCTCACCGTGGTACGGGACGAGACGGGACGGGACCGCCGCCCTCCCGGCCGTGCCGGACGCGGGGAGGGGGCGGCGTACGGCCGACCGGGTCAGGCGGGGGCGTCGAAGGTGCCGGGGCTGTCGGCGGTGGCCCGCCACTCCGGGGCCCGTCGCCGGTCGGCGTCGGCGAGCGCGCGCTTGACGCCTTCGGCGTCCTTGTCGGTGGTGTAGACGGGGGAACCGGGCTGCTGGCGCCAGGAGTCGTCGAGGCCGCCGCTGTCGACGGGGTCGAAGCCGAGGGCGTCCACGAGGTCCATGACGACCGCCTTGGCCTCCGGGTCGTCACCGGCCACCGGCAGGGCGACGCGCCCGGGGGTGCCGGGCGGGCGGCCGTTCTCGGCGAGGTGCTGGGCGTAGATGTTGTTGAACGCCTTGATCACCGGACGGCCGAGCTGCCGCTCGACCCACCGGCTCTCCGGGAGGCCCGCCTCGATCTCCTCGATCCGGCCGTCCCGCTGGCGCGGGTAGTAGTTGCCGGTGTCCACGACGACCAGGCTCTCCGGCAGCCCCTGGAACAGGTCCGGCGGCAGGTCGGGAACCCGGATCTCCGGGATCGTGACGATCACGAGGTCCGCCCCGCGCGGCGCCTCGTCCACGGTCACTGCCCGCGCGCCCGTCTCGGACGCGAGGTCCGCGAGGGTCCGGGGGCCGCGCGAGTTGGCCACCGCGACCTCGTGTCCGAGGGAGGTGAGCCGGCGGGTGAGCGTGCCGCCGATGTTTCCGGCGCCGATGATGCCGATCTTCATACGCGTCTCCTGTCGTGGCCCGGCCCGGACCGGTGCGGCCGGTGGGCGACGGGCGGTGCCGAGGGTGCGGGCGGGTGGCTCCGGCCCACGGTCACCGGGCCGTCCGCGGGTCACGGGGCGCCCGGAACCTCCGGAACCCTCCGCCCGCCGTCCGTACGGTCACCATGGTGGGCCATCCGGCACCGGGCGTCGCGCCGCCCGGCCGCCCGTGTCGGCCGGGCGGGTCCGCCACCCGGCGTCCGGAGGGGCCGGGCCGTCCCGGCGGGCCCGTCCCGTGTCACTCCGGATCGTTCCGGATGCCCCGCCCCCGTCCCCCGCCCCTACCCTGTCGGCGGCGTCCGCCAGACCGACCAGTCCGGAGCCCGGGGGGCAGCGTTGACCACGACCGTCACCACGGGCCGGCCGGCGGTTCCCGTGCTCGGGCAGCTGGAGCGGCGCGTGCTCTCCGCCGTCGGCTGCGGTCTGCGGGACGACGAGATCGCGGCCCTGCTCGCCCTGCCCGAGACCGCCGTGGCCGAGCACGTGGCGCGCCTCCTCGCGCGGCTGGGGCTGCGGGACCGGGCCGCCGCCGTCGTCCACGCCTTCGACTCCGGTCTGGTCGTCCCCGGGCACGGCCCCCGCACCCGGCCGATCGCGCGTCCGGCGCCGGGGACCTCCCCCGGCCGGGCGCACCGGCCGGTGGTGCGGATCTCGGTCCTGGGACCGCTGCGGGCCTGGCAGGACGGGCGGCCCCTGGGCCTGGGCCACTTCCGCCAGCAGGCCGTACTGGCGGCGCTGGCCCTGTGCGCGGGGCGGACGCTGAGCAGGCGGAAGCTGCTGGAGGGCGTGTGGGGGACGGAGTCCCCGGCCGCGAACGTGGTCCCGGTGTACGTCTACCGCCTGCGCAAGGTCCTGCGCACCGGCGACGGTCCCGACCCGGTCATCGAGCACGACCGGTGGGGCTACCGGCTGGCGTCCGGCGCGGTCGACGTGGACGTGGCGCGTCTGGAGGAACTGGTCGCCGGGGTCGGGGCGGCGGAGCGGGCGGGCGAACCGGAGGAGACGGTCCGGCTGTGCTCCCGGGCGCTGGACCTGTTCCACGGGGAGCCGCTGGCCGGTCTGCCCGGGCCACTGGCCGAGGGGGAGCGGCTGCGGCTCGTCGAGCGGAGGATCGCCCTCGTACGGCGGAGGGCGGAGGGCCGGCTCCGGCTCGGCCAGTGCTCCGACGCGGTCGCCGAGCTGTCGGCCCTGGCCGGGGAGCATCCCCTGGACGAGCCGGTGGCGGCGCTGCTGATGCGCGCGCTGTGCCGGTCCGGCCGTCGGGCCGACGCGCTGACGGTGTTCGACCGTACGGGCCGTCGTCTCGCCGCCGACCTGGGAGTCGCGCCGGGTCCGGTGCTGCGGCGGGCCCGGGAGGCGGTCCTGCGCGGAACCCCGGCGGGCCCCGGCGGGACGGCGGGACCGGACGGCCCGGTGGAACGCGCGGCCCCCGGCGGTGCGCGCGCCGATTCCATCGGCATTTCATCGCGCCTCCCTACTGTCGGCCGCCGGCAACCGGGGAGGTTGGAATGAGAACTCTCAGATCATGGCCGGGCAGGATCGTCCTGTTCCTGATGGCCGGGGCGCTCCTGCTCGTCGCGCTCCCGCCGTCCGCCACGGCGGCGGTCACGACGGCGGTCACGACGGCGGTCACGGCGTCCGAACGCGGCGGCCCCCTCACCCGTGGCGAGGTGATCCTGCGCGCCCAGTACTGGGTGGACCAGCGCCCCCCGTACAACCAGGGGGCCTACCGGCCCGGTCCCGGGGACGGCTACGGCTACCGCACCGACTGCTCGGGCTTCGTCGCCATGGCGTGGCACCTCGACGCGAACCCGAACACCCAGGGTCTCCCCCGCTTCTCCCACGAGATCGCGCGGAGCGAACTGCGCGCGGGCGACGTCCTGAACTCGTACTACGACCACGTGCTCATATTCCACGAGTGGGTGGACGACCGGGGCGGGTTCTCCTACTACAGCTTCGGCGGCGGGTCGAGCGGGGTGGCGCCTCCGGGCCACCTCTACGCGAACATCGGCGACGCCTCGATCGACGGGCATCCGAACGGCGACTACAAGGCGCTGCGGTACAACGACATCGTCGAGGAGTCGGCGGCACGGCCGCATCCGAACGGCTCGGGCCGGGTGGTGTCCGCGCGGTCCGGGGACGGGCGTCTGGAGGCGTTCGCGGCCGGTGCCGACGGCGTCTACCACTCGTGGCAGACGGCGGTGAACGGCGGCTGGTCGCCGTGGCAGTTCAGGGGCGGCCCGCGCGGCGCGCAGTTGGCGGTGGCGGCCAACGCGGACGGCAGGCTCGAACTGTTCGCGCTGTCGGACGGGACGTTCGACCACATGTGGCAGACCGCACCCGGCGCGGGCTGGTCCGGCTGGGAGAACTTCGGCACCGGAGGGTACCGGGTGGCGGCGGGCGGCAACGCGGACGGCCGCATCGAGGTGTTCGCGTCCAACTCCACCGGCGTGTTCCACCGCTGGCAAACCGCGCCCAGCGGCGCCTGGTCCGCCTGGGAGGGCGTCGGCGGTGGTCCGGCGGGCTCGCGGCTGGCCATGGAGGCCGCGCCCGACGGACGCCTGGAGGTGTTCGCGCTGTCGGACACGACGTTCCGGCACCTGTACCAGAAGGAGGTCAACGGCGGCTGGTCCGCGTGGGAGGACTTCGGCGGCGGTGGTCACGACGTCGCCGTCAGCCACAACCAGGACGGCAGGCTGGAGGTGTTCGCGTCCAACTCCACCGGCGTGTTCCACCGCTGGCAGACCACTCCGACCACCTGGTCGGAGTGGACCGGCACCGGTGGCGTCGCCGACGCGGAACTGACCGCCGCGCGGTCGGCCGACGGCCGCGTCGAGGTGTTCGCGATCAACGCCGACACCGCGGGCCACACCTGGCAGACGGGCCCGAACGCGCCGTACGCGGCGTGGGAGAACTTCGGCGGCGGTGGTACGGAGATCGGCGCGAGCACCAACGCGGACGGCCGCATCGAAGTCTTCGGCACCAGCCACGCCGGGGTCTACCACCGGTGGCAGACCGGTTTCTCCACCTGGTCGGAGTGGGGCTGGCTGAACGGCCCCGGCCCCTCGGTGAGGTAGCGGCTCCGGTGCCCGCCCGCCGCGGAACGGGGCGGGCGGGCACCGGCACACGGCACCGGGTCAGGCGGCGAAGGCCCTTTCGAGCCGGGGGATCAGGTCCCGGAGGTCCTCCTCCCAGCAGCCGGCGTTGTGGCCGCCGTTGCACAGGGTGCCCCAGCCGGCGCCGTTGCCGTAGTTGACGTAGTAGTACGGCATGCCCAGGGAGTCCAGGCGGGCCTTGACGTTCTTGGCCGCGCCCGCGACCCAGAACTCGAGGTCGCCGATCGAGCCGCCCCCGTCACCGGTGTAGATGGAGATCCCGATCCCGGCGAGCCTGTCCATGTGCTGCTGCGGGTCCACCTGGTTCCACCGCCAGTCGGCGTTGAACACCGGGTAGGGCGAGCCGAACGCGGCGTCGCTGTCCACGCCGGGCTTGTAGGGGGAGTCGTTCGGGTCGCAGATCCCGGACGCCGAGGCGCAGACCGCGCCCTGGGCGTCGATGAGGGAGGCGACGACCGCGAACCGCAGGTCCATGGAGTTGGCCGACAGGTCGATGTCTCCCGACAGGGACGCGGTCTGGCTGAACAGGTCGGGCCGGACCTGGGCGTAGTGGAAGGCGCCGAACCCGCCCATGGAGACGCCGGCGACGGCCCTGCCCTTCTTGGCGGCGATCGTCCGCAGGTTGGCGTCGATGAACGGGATCACCTGGTTGAGGTGGAAGTTCTCCCAGTTCTGGGCGCCGGCCGCCGTCTTCTGGTTGAGCCAGTTGGCGTACCAGCCCCGGGCCCCGCCGTCCGGGACGACGGTGATCATCCGGTCCGACATGGACAGCGCGGGATAGGTCTGTCCGACCGGGTCGTCGGGCGAGCCGTGCATGAAGTAGAGCACGGGGTAGCGCCGGGCAGGGTCGTCGTAGTACCCGCTCGGGAGGATGATCTTGATGTGCTGTTCGCCCGCGACCTGGGGCGTGGTGACCGTGAGGTAGAAGTCGTGGGCGGTGCCCACGGGTGCGGCGGCCTGGGTGAGGCCGAACCCGTCCTCCAGCTTCGGCGGCACGGTGTCGTCGGCGGCCCGCGCGGAGCCCGCCGGCGCGACGACGGCCACGGCGGCGAGCATCCACGCCACCACGACTCTGCGCCAGTGCGATGTCCTTGTCACGGTGTTTCCCTTTCATGAGGGTGTCTCCGGGTCTGTCGCCCCCGGGCGGGGGTCGTCCCCGGTGGGGAGGCGCCCCGGTGGTTGTCGTCGGGGCGCGGGGCGGAAGTCGCGGGACGCCTCAGTCCAGGACCTTGATCCGCAGGTCCGGCGAGGCCGCGATCCGCTCCTCGGTGAAACGCTCGGTCACCCACCCGCTCGCCGAGAACAACCTGGTCTGGTCGGCGTGGTGCGGCGAGGTCGGGTCGGCCGACTGGGAGTAGGCCAGGACGGAGTACGCCTCGGGCGGGCCGTCCGCGGTGAACCGCACCTGCTGGACGAAGCTGGACCCGAAGGTGACGTCGGGTTTGCCGTCGACCTGGCCGGGGGTGATGACGTTCAGGACGCCCAGCTCGCCGAGCGAGCCGTGGATCGGTATCCGTTCGCCGGCGCGGGTGACCCGCTGGACGTCCGACAGCGGCGCGTTCAGCGGAACGCCCGCCTTGCGCAGGGCGAACACGGCACGGGCCAGGGCGTCGCGGACGGCGGAGTTCCCGGCGTCCAGCGAGTTGGGCGTGTGCACCGGGTCCTTCGGGTCGAAGGGAACCCGCCACGGCAGGTCCCCGAGCTTCTTCCCGCCGCTCAGGTAGGCCCAGTGGTTCGCGAACAGCCAGGAGCCGCGGCTGTCCGCCGTGAAGTCGTGGCTCTTCCAGGCGGCCAGGACGGGGCACGCCTCGCTGATGTTCACGAGGTTGCCGTCCACCAGGACGAGCCCGAAGGCGGTGTTCCGGCACGCCGTCACCGTGGCGTCGAGAGCGAGGTCGGCCGCCCTGCTGTTGTCGGCGAACAGCAGCTTCCCCATCGTCTCCGGGGTGAAGCCCCTGCCCGGCAGGCCGTCGGTGCCGTCGATCCTCTTCCGCGCGGTCAGGATCAGCTCCTGGGTGCGCAGCGACCGGGGCGCCGCCGTGTCGCCCATGATCCGGGGGAAGGACAGCGGCTGCTCGGGATTGGCCAGCCAGGGGCTGTCGTTGGCGTTGCCCACGAAGTCGGACCGGATCAGCCGCGGCTGCTTGTGCGGGTCGAGGAGGCCCGGCGCGGCCGCGTTCGGGTCGTCGGGCCAGTCGCAGGCGCTGCGCTTGCCGTCGAGGATGGAGACCGGCGGGACGTTCGACAGCGGGAGCGCCTGGTCGAACAGCAGCTTCCCGGTCTCGGTGAGGCACGCCCGCGCGTGCTCGTCGGTGACGTTCGGGACGACCTGGATGTCCGCGTACAGCGCGTTGCCCTTGCGGTCGGAGGCGATCGTGTTGAAGAAGGGGACGCCCTGGGTGGTCTCCAGGACGTCCACCACGTCGTGGACGTCCTTGGCCCGGTCGAGGCCGAACCAGGTGTTCAGGGCCCGCAGGTTGTCCATGTTCGGGTCGCGCACCACGTGCGCGCTGACCACCCAGGGCAGCGGGTAGCCCACGATCGAGGTGGTGACCGGCCCGTAGCGGGTGGACCACAGCGTCCGGGAGACCTCACCGAGCGAGCCGTCCGGCCTGCGCACCCCGACGGTGACCCGCTGCGAGGTCATCTTCTCCCAGGCGCCGTCGACCAGGTACGTGGTCGGGTTCAGGGGATCGACCTGTACGTCGAAGAGGCCGAACGGGGCCACCGTGGCGACCGTGTGGCTCCAGGCGACGTCGTCGTTGTGCCCGATGTTCACCGCGGGCAGCCCGAGCAGGCCGGCGCCCGAGACGTTGACCTCGCCCGGGATCGTCAGGTGGCTCTGCCACATCCGGTTCTTGCCCTGCCACGGGAAGTGCGGATTGGCGAGCAGCATGCCGGTGCCGCCGGACACGCCCTGCGAGCCGACCGCCAGCGCGTTGCTGCCCATGCTGTCCCGGCGGTTCGCCGCCATCGCGGCACGGATCCCCTGCGCGGTCTTCGCGGGCGAGGACACCGGCGGCGCGGCGACGGCGGGGGCTCCCGGGGGCGCGGCGTTCACCTGGCCGTCGAGCAGGGCGTCGGCGGAGCCCATGATGATCTCGGCGTGGGCGTGCCGGTAGACGTCCAGTTCCGTGATCGGCCGGACCCAGGGCTTGCCCTTGCAGGCGGGGTCGGTGATGCCGTCCACGCCCGTCTCCGCCAGGTACCGGTTGTATCCCCGGACGTAGCCGCGGACGGCCTCCCTGACCTCCGGCTCCGGCCCGTCGGGCGCGGGCCGGTCCAGCAGCCGTTCCACCACGGCGTTGTCCTTGAGCCGCTGGAAGTACAGGTCGCTGTTGAGGTTGGTGGTGGTGTTCTGGTTCTGGCCGGGGCTCGCCCTGCCGTCCGGCCCCAGGTGGCGGGACCGCTGGGCGTCGACCATCAGGTAGGTGTCGGCCAGGGTGCAGATGTTGTCCTTGGCCGCCGCGTATCCGTAGCCCGTCCCCAGGCCCTCCCAGTCCGAGGCGATGATGTGCGGTATGCCGTACTCGGTGTACCGGATCGTCGGTCTGTCCGGGCCCGTCACGGCGGCCGCTCCCCCGGGTAACGCCCCGGTGCCCGCCGTGGTGGTCATCACCGCCACGGCGGCCATGACCGCGATCCGCAGTCCCGCTCTCGATCTCCTCCGTGCCATCGGGCGTCCTTCCCTGTGGTTGGGGGTTCCGTACGGACGCGGCCACGCTAGGAAGGAGCGATGAAATCCCGGTGATGCGCGGGACGCCGTCAGCGTCCGGCGGGGCGGGGACACCTCGGCAGTGCCGGCCGGTCCCTCGTGCGGACGGCGGGCAGCCAGGCGTCGGGGGGCACGGAGCCGGGCGGGAGGCGGACGTGGAACCAGCGGGTCGACCGCAGGTCGTCCTCGTCGGTGACGGGCTGTCCGTCGGCCACCTGGCAGTCGGCGGTGAGCGGGTCGCCGTGCCAGACGCGGGTCGGTACGACGTTGTCCGCCGTGTACGGCCGCAGGGGATCGACCGCCAGTCCCAGGCTGCACTGCGGGTCGCGGTCGGTCCGTTCCTGGCAGCCGCGTTCCGCGTTGAAGACCCGGACCGCGCCGGGGGCCGGTGGTGCGGCGAGGTCCTGTCGCGGCGCGTCGGAGCACAGGGCCGCGCCCGTCCCGCAGAGGGCGGCGAGGACGGCGGCACGGACCCGGCCGCGCCGCCGGGCCGTCGTCGCGCCGTGCGTCCCCGGCCGGGCGGCGATGCGGGCGAGCAGGGCGTCGGCCGTGTGCGGGGCGCGGGCCGCGTGGGTCGGGGCGAGGCAGTCGGCGGCGAGGGCGCGCCAGAACGGCGGCAGGGCGTGGTCCAGGCGGAGCGGCGCGCGTCCCGCGCCGTACTCCTGGACCGCGGCGCCCCGGGCGGCGGGGGTGGCGCCGGGGAACGGCGGGACGCCGGAGGCGAACAGTTCGTGGATGACGATGCCGAGGGCCCAGATGTCGGCGCTCGGCCGGACCTGGACGCCGGCCTCGCCCAGCGGCGCGCGCCAGCGTTCGGGCGGCAGGTAGTCGAAGGTGCCCATCGGCGGCGCGTAACCGTGCGTGCTGGTCAGCTCGGTGGCGAGCCCGAAGTCGGAGAGCTTCACCGAGCCGTCGTGCCCCAGCAGGACGTTCTCCGGCTTGAGGTCGGCGTGGACCCAGCCCGACCGGTGGAGGTGGGCGAGACCTTCGCAGATGCCCTCGACGAGCCGGCCCCGGTCCGCCTCGGGCACGCCCGCGTCGATGAGGTCCCGGAGGCTGCCCGCCGCCCGTTCCATGACCAGGACGATCGCGCCGTCCGCGGCGGGGCGGTCCGGCGCGGCGAGGACGAAGGAGTCCAGGAGGCCGACGAGCCGGGGGTGCCCGGCCCTGCGGCCGAGTTCGACCTCGCGGCGCGCGGACTCCACGATCCGGCGGGCCTGGCGCGGCGCGAGGCCGGCGACCGGCATGACCTTGAGGGCGACCTCGGCGGGGCGGGTGGAGCCCGCCGGGCCGCTCCGGCCGGCGCGTCCGTCCCCCTCGGCGGGGCGGGCCGCGTAGACCGCGGACCACCCTCCGGTCCCGATCAGCCCGGTGACCCGCCACTCCCCCACCCGGTAGCCGGGCGGGAGCGGTTCCGCGCGGTCGTCGCATCCGGTGAGGCCGCCGGGGGTGCGCAGCGACGTCATCGCGCGGTCTGCCGCTCCCGCCCGCCGGGCCCGGTCGCCGGCGGCAGCAGCGCGAGGTGCTCCTCCTGCACGAGCCCGAACCGGAGCGCGAGTTCGACGATCTCCTCCCGTTTGCCGTTGCGGCGGTCGCCCTCGCCCGGGACGCGGGCGAGGGGGGCGGCGATGCGGAGTTTCTCCTCGGCGAGGTAGTCGATGTGCGAGCTGGTGGCCCGCGCCGTGAGGGCGGAGCACCTCGGGTGGGCCCTGAGCCTCTCGACGATCCGGGGGGTCGTGGGGACCGCGACGCGGGACTGGTCACGCAGGCGCGGTTCGCAGAGCGCGACGAGGACGAGGAAGTAGGTGGCGGTCTCGTCCAGGGAGTACGCGGTGACCGTACCGCTCCCCCAGGGGGTGCCCGCGGCCCCGGAGTCCAGGTAGAGGTGGTCGGGTGCGAACACCTGGAAGGAGACGGGTGTCTCGCCCCGGGTGGGCAGGACGACCCGGGCGAACTCGAAGGGGACGGGCGCGCCGACCCGGCGGGGCGGGACCCTGAGATACTCGCCGGCCCCTTCCGGGTTCTCCACGAGGTAGCTGTGGGTGCCGCTGTGGTTCGTCAGCTGCCAGTGGTCGTCGGTCACCCGGATCTCCCCGGCGAGCCGGGAGATCGCCGCGTCGGCGAGGCGGAGTTCGACGGGGGTGGACCGCGAGCCGCGTCCGAAACGGGCCGCCTCACCGGGGCCGAGGCGCAACGTCACCGCCCCGGTGGGCCGTTCGTCGCCGCCGGTGCCTCCGCTGCCCTGTGGCAGGTGGACGATCACCCCGCTCATCGCTCCCCCGTTCCCCGCGTCCCGGTTGTCGGACCAGGGGAACCATACTCATCCCCCGGGGGAGTTCACCGGCGCGCTTCGGCCACTTCGCGCACGGACGGAATCCCGGGTTCCGCGCGGGCCCCGGACGGTGGCCGGCGCTGCGCGGCTCCCCCGCCGGGGCACGCGGACGCGCGCTGTGACGCGGGTCACCCGGGCGGTGCGCCGGAGAGGGCTTTTGGGAACGCTTTTCCGGTTTCCCTCGTGACGGAGGGCCCGTCCCCCGTCCGCGTGGACGGGGGACGGGCCGGAGGGGGGGTGGTGACGGACCGTGCGACGGCGGTGCGGTCCGGGCCCGGGGAGGGCCGTTCCCCGGGCGCAAGGTGGGAAGGGTCACTGCCGGGGCGGGCGCCGGGGACCGGTCCGGCGAGTCCCCGACCCGCCCCGGTTCCCCGTCCGTGCCCGCCGCATGGCGCGATCCGGACGGCGCGGCGGGCGGGTCCCGGTGTTCACGGAGAGTCGAGCCCGGGACCCGCGGTGCCGTTGACCCGGCTCCAGTCGGACCAGGTGGAGAAGCCGGTCTGCCACCGGTGGAAGGTGCCGGCGGGGCTGGCGCCGAAGACCTCGACGCGGCCGTCGGCGTTGGCGGTCGCCGTGATCTCCGTACCCCCGGTGCCGAAGGCGGCCCACGCGGCGTAGGGCGCGTTGACGGCGGTCTGCCAGGTGTGGGCCGCCGTGTCCCCGTTGATCGCGAAGACCTCGACGCGGCCGTCCGGGGAGCGCTCGCTGCTGAGCTGCGCGTCGGCGGGCCCGCCGGTCGGCTCCCAGCCGGACCAACCTGCCCTGCTGGTCTGGTACTTGTGGAAGACGCCCTCCGGCCCGGAGGCGAAGACCTCGATCCGGCCGTCGGCGTTGTGGTCCACCGTCAGGTCACGGCCGCCTCCGCCGAAGGTCTCCCACGCCGACCAGCCGCCGTCGGGGGCGGTCTGGTACTGGTGCTGGAAGACGTTCCCGTTGATCGCGAAGACCTCCAGGCGGCCGTCGGGCGCCTTCCCCATCTCCACCCGGCCGCCGACGGGGCCGCCGCCGGTGGGCTCCCACTCCGACCATCCGGCGTTCGGGGCCTTCTGGTACTTGTGGAACAGGCCGGCCGGGCCCGAGGCGAAGACCTCGATCCGGCCGTCGGCGTTCACCCCGGCGGCCGCGTCCCGGCCACCGCCGCCGAACGCCTCCCAGTTCGACCAGCCGCCGGAGGGGGCCGTCTGGTAGCGGTGCTGGAAGGTGTCCCCGTTGATCGCGAGCAGTTCCAGACGACCGTCCGCGTTCGGGGCGACCGCCAGTTCCGCGCGGCCCGGTCCGCCGAGCGGCTCCCACTCCGACCAGTCCCCGTTCGCGCGGAGCTGCCAGGCGTGGTGGACGCCGTCGGCGCCGGCCGCGAACACCTCCAGGCGGCCGTCCGCCGACCGCGCCGACACGACCCGGCCCGACTCCGCCGGGTACACCAGCGGGGCGGGGCCCGGTTCGCCCGGGTGCCCGAGGCGGTCCGCCGCGGCCCGCGCCTCGACCAGGTACCGCTTGTGCGCGCCCTGGTTGTAGGTGGACCAGGGCTGCCAGTTCGCGCCGCCCGAGGAGATCCGGAAGGCCGCGTCCGCGTTGCACCGGGCGTCGTAGGCGCAGGCGTCGTCGACCTCGCGGTGCCAGTAGCTGTTGATCTGCCAGAGGCCCCGGTCGGTGGAGGGGGGCGTGTTGTTCTGGACGTTGGACGCCGAGGGGTCGCAGCCGGACTCCGCGAGGGCGACGGCGACGGCGGTCACCAGGGCGTCGCCGCGGAAACCGGCCTCGTACCCGACGCGGGCGCACAGGTCGCTGGGCGCGGCGTACGCGGGCGGGGCCCCGACGAGCACGCCGGCGGCGACGAGCAGTGACGTCAGGACCGGGAGGACGAACCGGCGCGCGGGACGGTGCCGGGGCGGAGCGGTACGCGTCGGCGCGGGGCGTGGAACGCGGTTCACCTGCGGTCTCCTTCGGGCGTCGGGACGTACCGGCCGGGTGCGGGGCCGTTCACGCCTTGCGGAGCCGGTCGATGACGCCGTCGATGTCGCGCCGCATCATGTCGTGGCGGATGAAGTGGCCTCCCGGCAGCTCGTACCACTCGTGCGGGATCCCCGCGGCGCCGAGGAGGGAGCGGAACTCGCGCTGTCCCGCCAGGACATGGGTCTCGTTGGCGGAATCGAACCAGTTGACCGGGTCGGGGCTGGTGCCCGCCACCAGGAAGACGCGCTTGTTCCGGTAGCTCTCGATCCGCTGCACGGGGTTGTCGGCCGACACCCGGGCCTCGTCCCAGAACGGCGCGCCGTAGACGGTGCCGCCGCCCAGTTCGAGGGCGGCGGAGGTGGCGTTGGCCCAGTGGACCACCATGCCGTTGTCGCGGCGGAGGCTGGCGGGGCCGGAGTGGGCGCTGACGGAGGCGAAGTGGCCGTAGTACTTGGCGGCGTACTTCAGCGCGCCGAAGCCGCCCATGGAGAAACCGGACACGGCACGGCCGTCGTACTCGGCGTAGGTGCGGAAGTTCGCGTCGATCCACGGGATGAGCTGCGCGATGTGGAAGTGCTCCCAGCTGCGCGGCCCGACGTTGGTGCTCACGGGGTTGGAGTACCAGCCGGTCCGGCCGCCGTCGGGCATGACGACGATGAGCGGCTTGCCCTCCGTCCAGGCGCGGACGCCCTCGCGGTCGAAGGTGATGAAGTCCTGTTCGCCTCCGTGGAGGAGGTAGAGGACGGGGTAGCGGCGGCCGCTCCCGTGGTAGTCGTCGGGGAGGAGGACGTTGACGGCGGGGTTCCAGCCGATCGCGCCGGTGGCGAACCGGTAGTACCACATGCGCCGGTCGGCCTCGCCCCGCTCCACCACGCGGAGCCCGAAGCCGTCGCCGACGGCGGAGGCGGTCCCTGCGGAGGCGAGGACGCCCGCTCCGCCGAGGGCCGCCGCGGCCGAGAGGCCGCCGGCGGCCCTGAGGACGTTCCGGCGGGAGGGGTGCTGTGCGGTCAACGTGGCCTCCTGGGCGGGAGCGTGGAGAAGTGCCGGGCTCGCGGCGGGAGGTCCCGCCGCGCCGCTCCGGACCGCGCCGGCCCCTCGGACGGGACGGGCGGCCGGGCGGTCTGGAAGGTAGCAGCGGGGCGGGACCCGGAAGACCCCGGAAGGTTACGGACTGACAGGCGGGGGCGGGTGGGGTACGGCTTCGGGGACGGCCCGCCCCCGGCCCGGTTCCCACCGCGCCCGGGGCGCCGGGCCACCGCGGGTTCGTCCGCGTGCCGGTACGCGCGTCCGCGCCCGTACCGGCGCTCGTACCGATACGCGAAGCGGAGACATCCGTTCCGGACGGGCGGCGACGGCTGTGTGATCGGCTTCGTCCCGGGTAGCGGGTGAACATGTTCAGACATCGACGGGTACGAGTCGCGTGCGTGCTGCTGATCGGCTGGGCGGCGCTGACCGCCGTGGAGTGGCGGGCGGAACGGGCGTCCTGGTCCACGGCGGTGACGAGCGGATTCCTCTGGGCCTGCGTGGCGGCGGGCACCTGGTGGTTCGCCGAGATGACGCAGGGCCCGTCCTCGCGGACGGGCAGGAAGGACGGAAGGGTCCGGGCCCTCCCCCGGCGACGGGTCGGGAGGAAGGACGCGGCGCGCGGGTCCGGCCGTCTCCCCTCGCGGTGACGGCCGGGGCCGGCCCGCGCCGTCGTCGCCCTTCGGGCGCCGTCTCCGCCGGCCCGGTGGGAGGGCGGTGTCCGGCGAGGCGGTGCCGGCCCGGCACGCCGGGCCGGAGACGGGAGGGAGGCCCCGTCAGGCCGGGCCGGGAGCGGCGCCCAGCGCGATGCGGGCCGTGACGCACTTGCCGCCCTCGTCCTGTCCCACGAACAGGTTCTCCGTGACGGCCTTGACGATCTCCAGGCCGTGCCGGCCGACCCGGCCCGGGTCGGCCGAATAGATCAGGGGAATGGCCGGATCGCTGTCCCACACGACCACGTCCACGCTGTCGGCGGTGACGCACAGCTCCACCAGCACCAGACCGGGCGCGTACGTGCAGGCGTTGGTGAGCAGCTCGCTGACCACCAGTTCGGTCAGGTCCTTCGCGCGCTCCGGGACCGGCACCAGATGCTCGGTACGCGCTTCCTCCAGGAAGGCGACGGCACGGCGACGGGCGTCCGCGACGCAGCCGCCGTCCCCGTCGGGCGCGTAGCCGACGCACATCAGCAGCCCGCCCGGCACAGGCCGGACGGCGCCGCCGTCCTCGTCAGGGGATTCCACCGAACTCATCCTCACTCCCGTCTCCACGGCACGGCTACCCGCCCGGCCGGTCCTGACGCGGAGGAAGGAGCGCGGGAAACCGGCGGCCTCCCCGGTGCCGGACGCGGGGCCGGCCGGAGGAGCCGCGTCCCCGCGGGGCGGGAACCGGTCCGGGCGCCGGAAGTTCGCGCCCTCCCCGCCCCGTACTCCCGGGGCAGGGTCCGCCGAGCGGGGGCGGCGGGCCGGCGGTCCCCGTGGGGTCATCCGTACGGAAGGGGGCCCGGCCCCGGCGTCACGCCTTCTTCCGGCGTGCGTAGTGGCGCTGTGCCTTCACCCGGTTCCCGCAGCCGGCCATCGAGCACCAGCGGCGCGTGCCGTTCTTGGACACGTCGTAGAAGTGCAGGACGCACTCGGGGTTGCCGCAGGGCCGGATCCGCTCGGGCCGTTCCGCGAGCAGCCGGAGGTAGTCCTCGGCCGCTCGCCACGCGGGCAGCCAGGAGGGGGTCCGCACGTCGACGAAGGTGTCGGGGCCGTCGGGGCGCAGCAGGTGCCCCCTGCGGCCGTGCGCGAGTACGGCGTTGAGTGCCTCGACGGCGTCGGGGCCGGGGTGCCCGGGGTCCACGACCGCCATGTCGAGGGCCGCGCGCGCCTGGAGCAGCCGCTCCAGGGTGTCGTGGTCCGCCGTGACCGGCAGGTCGCCGAGCGCCCGGCGCACCGTGGGGGCGGCGAGCCAGGTCGCCAGGCCGTCGAGCGAGTCCAGCAGGTCGTGGCGGCCGGTGGCGTCGATCCAGCGCGTGTTGAGCAGGTCGATGCCGAGCGGCTCGTCGGTCAGGGGGCGGGGGTCGACCCCCGGCGTCGGTGGCACGGTGCGACGTCCTTCCTTCGCGGTACGAGCGGGACCACCTCCCCACCATAACTGTTCACCCAATGATCAGCGGTTGACGCTCCTCCTTTCTAACCCCTAAAGTCCCTTTCAACGGTTGCGAAACGGATTCGCGACGACGACTGAAGGCATGTGGTGAACCATGGCCAAGGCGAAGACCCTGCAGACCGGTCACGTGGGAGTGAACGTCACCGACCTCGACCGTTCCCTCGCCTTCTACCGCGCCGTCTTCGACTTCGAGGTGGTGGCGGAGGGCAAGGAGGACGGCCGCCGCTGGGCGTTTCTCGGCCGGGACGGCCGGATGCTGGTGGCGCTGTGGCAGCAGAGCACGGGCACCTTCCCCACCGACCGGCCGGGACTGCACCACCTGTCGTTCCAGGTGGAGGGCGTCGACGAGGTGAAGGCCACCGAACGGGTGCTGCGTGACCTGGGCGCCGGGTTCACCTACGACGGTGTCGTCCCCCACGGCGAGAACGGCACGTCCGGCGGCATCTTCTTCGCCGACCCCGACGGCATCCGGCTCGAGGTCTACGCGCCCACGGGTGCCGACCCGGCCGACGCCCCCACTCCCGGCGCCCCCACCTGCGGCTTCTTCTAGGAAACCGTCACGTCCTCCCCGGGCCCCGGGGAGGACGCCGAACGCCACCGCAACGCGGAAAGGACATGTCGTGACCACCTATCACAGGGGCGAGATCGCGGTGCAGGAGCGCGCCGGCCTCGCCCGGCAGGCGTCCTTCTCCCTCGGCGGCATCCACGAGAGCGTTCCGCCCGTCGCGCGGGACTTCCTCGCCGGGCAACCGCTGATCGTGCTGGGCGGCACCGACCCGGAAGGCCGCGTCTGGGCCACCCAGCTGACGGGCGAACCCGGATTCCTCCGGGTGCCCGATCCCCGCATCCTGGTGATCGACGCCCTGCCCCTGCCGGCCGATCCGCTGGCCGGAGTCCTGACCGGCGGATCGGTCTCCGGGATCGGGACGATCGCCATCGAGCCGGCCACCCGGCGCCGGATGCGCCTCAACGGCCGGGTCCGCCGGCAGGGCGACGGCCTGCGCGTCGATCTCGACCAGGTGATCGCCAACTGCCCCAAGTACCTCCAGAAGAGGGACCACGGCGGGATCGCGCCGGGCGGAGGCGGGGCGACGGTCCCCGTCGTCACCGACGGCACCGAACTGAGCCCCGCCCAACAGCGGGCGGTACGCGCGGCCGACACGTTCTTCGTCGCCACGGCCTCCGACCGCGGCGACGCGGACGCCTCCCACCGCGGGGGGAATCCCGGCTTCGTCCGGGTCCTCTCCCCCACCCTGCTGCGCTGGCCCGACTACGTCGGCAACGCCATGTTCCTGACCCTGGGCAACCTGCTGCTCAACGCGGCGGCGGGCCTCCTCGTCCCGGACTGGGAGACGGGCACCACCCTTCACCTGTCCGGCACCGCGCGCACCGTGTGGGGCGCCGGGGAGATCGCCGAGGTGCCCGGCGCACAGCGTCTGGTCGAGTTCTCCGTCGAAGCCGTACGGGAGATCACCGCCGCCTCACCGCTGCGGTGGAGCAGCCCCGGTTACTCCCGCTTCAACCCCGCGGTCGCCTGACCCCCGGGCGCACCGCGCGCACCCACGCCCCTCACGACACCCCCTGGGAGCCACCATGCGGATCACCGTGGACATGAACCTGTGCGAGAGCCACGGGCAGTGCGTCTTCGCGGCGCCGGAGATCTTCTCCTTCGACGACGACGAGCGCCTCGTGTACGAGGCCGCCCCGCCCGACGCGCTGCTCGACGGAGCCCGGAAGGCCGCGGCCGTCTGCCCGGTGCGCGCCGTCACCGTCTCGCCGGCCGCCCCGTGAGGAGCGGAGACCGGCGCGACCTGGTGATCGTGGGCGCCTCCCTCGCCGGACTGCGGGCCGCGCGGACCCTGCGCGAGCGGGGCTTCACCGGCACCCTGACCCTGGTGGGCGACGAACCGCACATGCCCTACGACCGGCCGCCGCTGTCGAAGCGGATGCTGACCGGCGCCGACCTGCCGCCCGGCACCGACCTGCCCGTACCGGACGGGCTGGAGGCCCGCTGGCTGCTCGGGCGGGCGGCGGTCGGGCTGGACACCGCCACGAGGACCGTCACCCTCTCCGACGGCGCGCGCCTGTCGTACGACGGGCTGCTCGTCGCCACCGGATCGACCGCCCGCGGGTGGCCGGCCGACCGGCCCCCGCCACCGGCGGGCGTCGTCACGCTGCGCGGTTGGGACGACGCCCTGGCCCTGCGGGCCGGACTGGCCACGACGGAGCGGCTCGTCGTCATCGGCGCCGGCTTCCTCGGCGGTGAGGTCGCCGCGGCCGCACGGGAGCGCGGACTGGACGTCACGCTCGTCGAAGCGGCGGCCCAGCCCCTCGAACGTGCCGTCGGTGCCACCGCGGGCGCCTACATCGCCGCTCTCCACCGCGAGGCCGGCGTCACCGTGAGGACCGGCACCGCGGTCGAGGGCTTCCTCGCCGGGCCCGACGGTCGCCTCACCGGCGTCCGCCTCTCCGACGGGACCACGGTCCGGGCCGGTCTGGCGGTCCTGGCGCTCGGCGGGGTGCCCACGACCGGGTGGCTGGCCGGCTCCGGCATCGCCCGTGACGGGGGCGTCCACTGCGACACCCGTCTGCGCGTCCTGCGCGCCGACGGCTCGGTCGTACCGGGCGTGGTGGCGGCCGGTGACGTGGCGCGCGTGCCACAGCCGCTGGCCGGCGGCGAACCCCTGGCGCTCGGTCACTGGACCAACGCCGTCGAGCAGGGAGCGGCCGCCGCCGGCACACTCCTCGCCGAGCGGGGACACGGGGAAACGCCCCCGCCGTTCGCGGCCGTGCCGTCCTTCTGGTCGGATCTGCACGGGGTCAGGATCAGCTCGGTGGGCCTGCCGTCCGCGTCGGACGAGGAGCGGATCGTGGAGCACGATCCGGCCGGCCGGCGGTTGGAGATCAGCTACCACCGGGCGGGCCGGCTCGTCGGGGCGCTGACCGTCGGGCGGACGGGCCGGCTCGCGTCGTACCGCCGTGCGCTGGAAGCGCGTCCGGCTCCCGCGACGACGGCGCGGACACCGGCCGCCGTCGCGGGAGCCGGCCCCGGACCGGCCGGCCTTTCCCCGCCGGGCCGGGAGCGTCCCGCCCGCCGGTGACCGGAGGCGCGCGGACCGGCGGTGACGGCCCGCCGCCGCGGCGGGTCCGGACGGCTCGACGGCGGTCCTCCGCCGGGCGGGAGCCGAACGGTCCGGGCGGGAGCCGAACGGTCCGGGCGGGAGCCGAACGGTCCGGGCGGTCCGGGCGGTCTCCGGGCGGTCCGGCCCGTCGCCGCGCGCGTACCGGCCCTCGCCCTCGTCCCGGTCCGGCCCCGGCTCACGCCTCCCGGCGCGCCCGCACCAGGCCCGTCTCGTACGCGGCGACGACCGCCTGGGCACGGTCGCGGACCCGCAGTTTGGCGAAGAGTCCGGTGATGTGGTTCTTCACCGTGGAGGCGCTGACACCGAGCCGTTCGGCTATCTCCGTGTTGTCCAGGCCGCCGGCGATCAGGCGCCAGACCTCCCGCTCGCGCGGGGTGAGCCCCTCGCCGCCGGAGGGCACCGGATGTGCCGTCCGGCGCTCCGGGGCCGTGACGTGCGTGGAGATGAGCCGGGTCAGGAGCCGCGGGGCGAGGATCGCCTCGCCGTCGCGGACCACGTGCAGGGCGGCGACGAGGTCCTCGGGCGAGATGTCCTTGGGCAGGAAGCCGCACGCCCCGGCCCTCAGGGCGTCCACGACGTGCTCGTCCATGTCGAAGGTGCTCAGGGCCAGGACCCGGCAGCCGGGCAGTTCGGCGGTGAGCCGTTCGGTGGCGGCGATGCCGTCCAGGACCGGCATGCGGATGTCCATGACGACCACGTCGGGCCGGTGTTCGTGGGCGAGGCGGACCGCCTCGGCGCCGTCCGCCGCCTCGGCCACGACCCGGAAACCCGGCTCGGGGGCCAGCATCAGGGCGAGGCCGCGGCGGACGAGGGGCTGGTCGTCGGCGATGAGGACCTTCACGACCGCGCTCACGCGTACGCCTCCCGGCGGTCGGCGGGCAGGGGCAGGCGGGCGCGGACGGCGAACCCCCCGCCCTCCGGTCCGGCCCGCAGGGTGCCGCCGTGGAGGGCGACGCGTTCCCGCATCCCCATGAGCCCGTAGCCCGATCCGCGGGCGGCGGGACGGCCGGGACGCGGACCGTCGTCGGTGACGGCGACCCGCACCTCCTGGGCGGCGAAGGTGAGCCGCACGTCGACGTGCGCGCCGTCGCCCGCGTGCTTGCGGGCGTTGGTGAGGGCCTCCTGGACGACGCGGAAGACGGTGAGGGCGACGCCGGGCGGGAGCGACCGCGGGTCCCCGTCGGTGGTGAGGGTGGTGGGGAGGCCGGCGCGGCGGCTGTCCCCGACGATGCGGTCGAGGTCGCCGATGCCGGGCTGCGGCGCGGTGGTCTCGCCCTCGTCGCCCTCGTCTCCGGCCCGCAGCACGTCGAGCAGGTGGCGCATCTCGCGCAGGGCGGTGCGGCCGGAGCCCTCCAGGGTGACGAGCGCCTCGCGGGCCGTCTCCGGGGACCGGTCGAGGTTGGCCCGGGCTCCCCCGGCGAGCAGCTGCATCGTGGTCAGGTGGTGGGCGACGATGTCGTGCAGCTCGCGGGCGATGCGGCGCCGCTCGTCGGAGACGGCCCGCTCGGCCAGCAGCCGGCGGTGGGTCTCGGCGTTGCGCTGCCAGCGGCCGACCACGAGCGCGGCGCCGGCCACGAACAGCGCGGACGCGGCGTTGGGGACGAACTCCATCAGGGACGGCGCGGGCCGCCCCGGGTGGACGAACTGGAGCACCGCGACGCAGCCGGCGACGGCCGCCGCGCCGACCGCGGTCCCGTGGCGGCGCACCGCGGTGTAGAGGGCCACGACGGTGGCCGCCCCGTAGTGCAGGCCCACCGAACCGACCCAGCCCAGCAACACGTTCGCCGCGAGGACGCAGGCGAGGACCCCCAGGGGTGCGCGGCGACGCGCCAGCAGGAACAGCGAGGCGACGACCACGACCAGGCACCCGGCCGCCGGCACGTGGCCCCGGTCCATCTGGCTGGTGACGGTGAAGCCCACGAGGTCGACGGCCGCGGCGCCGACGGCGACGAGCCCGTCGTGCTGGCTCCACAGCCCCGGCCCCCCGCGCCGGCCCCCCGTCGCGGGGGCGCCGTCCGGAGGCCCGGCGTCGTACGTGCCCGCCCCGTCCCGCGACCCGCCGGGACGCGTTTCGTCCGCGCGCCGTCCCATCTCCGCCCTCCGTGCGCGTCCGCGCTCTCCCTGGGGCCGCCGCGGCAACCCGATGACCTGCGGTCCTTCCGTCGAGTCTCCCATGGTGCCGGGGGGCCGGGCCCCCGGCGTCGGGCCCGGGAGGGAGCGGGGACCGGGAGCAGGGTCCCAGGGGCCGGGCGGTCCGGGGCCGTGCTCCCAGCGGGTTTCTCGTTCCCGGCTCCGAGGTGCGGGCCGCGCGCCGCTGATGTGCTGGACACGTGCCGGAACCACCCGGCACGGGGCGCCGCCCCGGACGACCACGGTCCCGTGGCCCCCGCTCGTCCCCGTACCCCTCCCGGAGGCTTTCCGTGATCCGTGCCCTGACCGGTTTCTCGACGCGCAGACCCTGGCGGGTCATCGCCGTGTGGGCGGTGGTCGGCGTCTTCGTGGCGCTCATCGGCCAATCGCTCGTCTTCCGCGTGACGCACACCGACAGCGCCGGCTTCCTGCCCCCCGAGTACGACGCGGCCGCCGCGCTGCGGGTCGCGCGGGAGGAGTTCGGCGCGGAGCCCGACGCGGACGCGGTGACGGTGCTGGTGGCGCGGCGCGACGGGAGGCCGCTGGAGGAGGCGGACGAGAAGCGCGTACGGGACACGGCACGGAAGCTCAGCGCGACGCGCCTGGAGATGCCGTGGACGGACGAGCAGATACCGGGGCTCTCCACGGACTACTCCCAGGTCCCCCGCGTGGCACCGGCGATGACCGCCCCCGACAAGTCGTTCGCGCTGCTCGGCGCGCGGCTGCGGGGCAACTCCACCGACCCCGGCATGCACTCCCTGTACCGGGTCTTCCACGACCGGACCCAGCAGGAGTTCGGCGAAGCCGGGCTGCGCACCGGGTTCACGGGGGGCCTGGCGGACGTGGTGGACCGCGCCGACGCGGAGGAGGGCACGCAGAAGGCGGTCGGCCTGGTGATGGTCGGGCTGATCGTCCTGATCAACGTCCTGGTGTTCCGCAGCGTCCTGGCCGCGTTCGTGCCGCTGTTCGCGGTGTCCGTCGTGGGCGGGGCCGCCGCCGGCACGGTCGTGGGAGCGGCCCTCCTGACCGGTTTCGAACTGGACCCGGGCACCCCGAGCATGATCGGCACCGTGCTGATCGGCATCGGCGTCGACTACTTCCTCTTCCTGTTGTTCCGCTTCCGCGAGGAGCTGCGACGCCGGCCGGAGGAGGACCACCGCACGGTGGCCGCGGACGTGTCCGGCCGGGTGGGCACCGCGGTGACCTCGGCGGCGCTGACGATCGTGGCGGCCTTCGCGACGCTCGGCACGGCGACGTTCGGGCAGTTCCGGGTGCTCGGCCCCTCGGTGGCGGTGTCGGTGCTGGTGATGCTGGTGGCGAGCCTGACCCTGATGCCGGCGCTGCTGGCGGTGACCGGGCGGAAGATGTTCTGGCCGTCGCGGACCCTCGCGAAGGCCGGGCGGGCCGGTTCCGCGGGCCGCGCCGGCGAGCTGGTGGCACGCCGGCCGCTGCTGGTGCTCGTGGCGTCGGTCGCCCTCCTCGGCGCGCTCGCGGCCGGCACGGTGGGCGTCCGCATGGACTTCGGCACCGGCGGCACCCCGCCCGACACGGCGGCCGCCGCGACGGCGCGGGAGATCGCCGGCGCCCTGCCGCCGGGCGTGTCCGATCCGACGACGGTGTACATCACCGCCGACGACGGCCGGCCCCTGGACCCCGCCGTACCGGCCGCCCTGCGCCGGGCGCTGTCCGGGGTGGCCGGGGTGGGCACGGTGGCCGCCCCCGTGTTCGACGCCGACCGCACCGCCGCCCGGCTGGACGCCCACCTGACGGTGGACTCGCAGTCGCAGCGCGCCCGGGACCTCGTGGCGGGCCCGGTGCGCCAGGCCGTCCGGGAGGCGACGCCGGCCGGGGCGACCGCGCACGTGGGCGGCACGGCGGCCGTGTTCGCCGACGTGGCGACGGCGGTCGACCGGGACCTGCGGACGGTGTTCCCGGTGGCCACGGCGCTGATCGCGCTGATCCTGGTGGTGCTGCTGCGCAGCCTCGCGGCCCCGGTGGTGCTGCTGCTCGCGGTCGGCCTGTGCTTCGCGGCGACGTTCGGCGCCTCCGCGCTGGTCTTCCAGCACATCGGCGGCGAGCCGGGCGTGAACTTCGTCCTGCCGCTGGTGCTGTTCCTGTTCGTGGTGGCGCTGGGCACCGACTACAACATCCTCGTCAGCGACCGTCTGCGCGAGGAGATGGCCCACGGGGGCCCGGTCCGCGACGCCGTGTCCCGCGCGGTGCGGCACACGGCGCCGGCCGTCGCCACGGCGGGCGTGGTCCTCGCGGCCTCCTTCGGCACCCTCATGGTGAACGCGGACCCCTCCACCCGTCAGCTGGGCTTCGCGACGGCCCTGGGTATCCTCCTGTCCGCCTTCGTCCTGTCGCTCCTGCTGGTGCCGGCGGCCACGGCGCTGCTGGGCCGGGGCATGTGGTGGCCGGTGCGCGGAACGCGGAGCCGTAGGGAAGCGACCCGCTCCGCGCCCGCCCGCGACGGCTCCGGGGCTCCTTCCGGCACGTCCGGTGAGTACGTCCGGTCGCACCCCTGAGTACGCGTACTCAGGGCAGGGCGGCCCCGGGCGGTCAGATTGGGTGCGCAGCCGAAGACCGGAGGAGACCCATGCGCATGCCCGGCAGGACCCGTCACGCCGCCGTCCCCCGATCCGCGAAGGGCCGCGTCGTCGTCGCCCTCGCGGGCGCGGCCTCGATCGTGCTGCTCGCCGGATGCGCGGGGATCGGGTACCGGGAGGACGTCTGCGGCGGCGGGGAGTACCCCGTCCTGTCCGTGGGCGGTACCGGCTCCGCCTGCGTCCCGGACGCGGAGCAGCCCCCCGCCGGGTTCGCGCGGTACCCGGCGGGCAAGGTGCCGCGGCAGGTCGGCGACGAGTGGGACGCCTACTGGGACACCCACACGCTCGACAAGGACGGCAACGTCGTCGGGGCCCCCGCCGCGGAGTGACCCGGGGAACCGGCGCTCCCCGGGCGAACGGGGCCGGGATCTCCCGCCGGGCCCCGTCCGGGGCCCGGTCCGCCCGGTCACCCCAGGAAGCTCAGCCGCACCTGCCGCTCCGGATTGTCCTTGTTCGTGTCCACCAACCTCCGCAAGGACAACCCCAGCCATCCGGGTTGCGACGGACACAGGCCGATGCCTGGTCATCCCGCACCCGTACCGTGGGCGTCACACATTGAGACTGCGGAGCGCTTCGTCGCTCCCGGAGCAACACCCGCGGGCGCAGGGACAACTGCATGTCAGTGGTCGATTCCCTCTCCTCCCCCGAGCAACCCCCGCGGGCGCGGGGACAACGCGACTGAAGCGACTGTAGATGCCTATATATGACACGCACGCGCACGGTCTGTACTGCTGATATGCCGAGCTTCAGTCGCTTCGGTCGCTAGCAGTACGTACTCAAGTGCTCTGACCTGGTATTTTCCGCAGCGACTGAGCTGAGCGACGGTAGCTGCCCTTCAGTCGCTGGGCTCTGTGCCTCAGCGACTCAACCGCTTCGGAACCGGCATTTCCCGTTCGAAGCGACTCCGTCAGGAGGACTGTGAAGCAAGACATCAGGAAGTCGGGGAAGTGGCGGGGCGGAGCAGGCCGACGATCGTCAGGGCGCGCACCTGGTCGGGGGCCCACCATCGAGTGAGGGCGGCGGAAATGGCTTCCTCTGCAGGTCATACAGGGGGCACCACGGTCCGGGCCACGAAGCCGCCCGGGCCCGGTAGGCCAGGGCGGGGCCCGGCGAGCTGTGCGATCAGGGTGCGGGCCGGCGGGTCTCCAGCGGGGCGGCGTCCTCGACCAGGTGCAGCTGGGCGAAGGCGCCGACCGTGTCGCTGGCGTCGAGCAGGCCGCGGACGAGGTCCGGTGGGAGAGCGAGCGTCCGGCGGGGCTCAGCCCGCGGTGATCCGCAGGACGCCGGTGACCGTGCCCTGGAGGTAGGCGCCGTCCGGGGCGACGGTGCCGGCCATCTGGAGCGTGTCGTACAGGAATCCGATGCCGAGCTGCTTGGAGCGGGTGACGCGGCCCGTCTCCGGGTCGATCTGGACGTAGCGGTACGGGTCGAGGATGCCTGTCCCCTTGGTGCCGGGGATCAGCGGGTCGCGCACGACGGTGTGCAGGGTGTTCGTGGCGGTGGACAGCTTCGGGACGGCCGCCGAGCGCAGGGCGTTGTCCCAGACCTTGGCGCAGCCGGTGCCGTCGGGGTGGATGTCCACCCGGGTCAGGCCGCCGGCGAAGTCGGCCGAGGAGGGCACGGACGGTCCCGCGCCGTCCGGGAGTGCCGGGTACGGGTAGCCGTAGGTGCCGGCGACGAAGACGCTGTTGCCCGCGCCGATCGGCGAGTTCTCGCTGCCGGGGCCGCCGGCGGCCTGGAGAACGGGGATCGAGCAGATCTCGCCGCCGTCGGCGGTGCGGTACACCTTGAGGCGGACGGTGGTGTCGGCGTTGTCGACGATCGCGACGTAGTCGGTGCCGGTCTTCGGGCCGAGGAAAGTGGGGGTGGAGCCGCTGCCCCAGCTCAGCAGGCCCGGCTTGCGGGCCTGGCCCCGGTCGTACGCCTGCCGCCAGACGGTCCTCGGCGTGCCGTCGGGGCCCGCGGTGAGCAGGTAGGTGGCGTGGGTGCTGGTGACGGCGGTGCCCTCGGGGGCGGTGGAGATGCTGTTGGCGACGCGCTCGCCGGCCGGGAGCCGCAGGGTGCCGATCCGCCCGGTCCGGTCGTCGGCGAGGCCGACCACGCCGTTGCCGGTGGCGAACCAGACGCGTCCCTGCCAGTCCGGCGAGAGGCCGGTGACCGCGTCGTCGGCGGGGACGGCGGAGGCGAGGGAGAGGCTGCGGTCGACAAAGAGGCGCCAGGCGCCGGAGGCGTCCTTGCGGTGGGCGACGCGCAGGAGGCTGTTGCTCCCGTCCACGACGACGAGCCGGTCCTCGGCGTCCAGGTAGGCGTAGACGCCGCCGAGGAGCGAACCCTTGGTGAGCTGGAGGGTGGTGAGGGAGGAGCCGTCTGCCGGGTTCAGCAGGTGGACCGTCGGGACGCGGCCGAGGATCGGGGTGCACAGCACGACCGGGTAGCCGTCGGAGCCGACGAGGACGGTGGGGCAGGCGGAGGCGAGCGCCACCCGCTTCGAGGCCAGGGTGCCCGCGCCGGGGCCCGCCAGCGGGGTGGTGTCCGAGGAGCCGGTGTCCCCGTGCATGGTGGCGGTCCCGTCGGGGCCCGCATACGGGTTGTGCGGCGGTACGGGCAGGAGGCTCTCCGCGGTGGGGGCCGCTCCGGCGGGGACGGCGGTGGCCGCGAGGGCGAGGGCGGAGACCAGCGCGGCGATCAGGTGCCTGCGGCGGGCGCGGGGGCGCGCGGACGGGATGGTCATGACGAGGACGGTTTCCTTCCGGAGGGAACGGGCGTGGAGGCGCGTGCGCACGGGGGCGGCCCGTACCGGCGGAGTCCGGCGGGTACGGGCTGTGGGGAGCCCGTACGGGCGGAGTGGTGCGTACGGGCGGGGCGGCGGGCACGGCCGGGCGGGCCCCGGGGTCCCCCGGATCGGGAACTCCCGGGATCGCCGGGAGGGGGAGGGGCCGGTGGGGACGGCTGGGTATTACGCGGCCGGGGTCCGACTACGGGCGGACGGCGGCGCGCGGAGAGGGCGCCGGGCGACGGCCGGGGCGGTGCCCCGGGGTCAGTGTCCGCTACAGAGGGCGCCGGACGTGCGCGCGAGGTCGACGTGACGTCGTCGCGTGAGGGTTGCCCGACTGCTCTTCATGTACATGATCGAAGCAGGTGCCCGTCGACGGGGTCAAGGTGCACCGGCCGGCGTTCCACGAAGTGGGACGGCGTCCATCGGCCTGTACGGCGGTCACCCCCCCATCACCATCACCCTGACCTCGCCGGGCCCGGACCGTCGAAAAGTTCTGCGAACGTGGACGGGGGAGCACGGCGAGACGGTGGTCAAGTGACCAGCGGCGCAACCTCCCTTAGAACAAGCACCGTCCGTCCGAGCACCGCGTATACCGCTCCCCTCCCGGGGAAAGCCGCAGGCAGGACGGTCCGCACGAGCGTTCCGGGGAGTTGGCACCGCGCACCGTCCGACCGACCGATGGCCATCGCGGTACGAGGGGGGGGCGGGACGCCGCCGTCGACGCGTTCTTCGAGTGCGCGCCGCGGGCCTGTTCGCGCGGCAGTGGCCGGCCCACCAGCCCGCCGGTTGCAGCAGCCGCGACCGCATAGCCGTCCGGGAGGCAGCAGGGCGTCTGCTGCCCGAGTAAAGCTGCCCGTGCAGCACCCGCGTGCCGTCTGGGCCGTGCGAATACTGCGCTGCGCTCCTCAGCGGCGTGCAGCAGGCGACTCGCACTCTTCACACCAGGAGCAGCAAGACGTCGGCGGTCGAGCGGCAGGAGGTGCCGTATCCCGTCGGTGATGACCGTCGGCGGCCGGGGAGGGAGTGCGTGACGCCCGTCGTGGAACCGTCGCCGAGAGGGCAGGGCGCTTCACCGCTGCCTGAAACGCCGTGCGTCGGTGTGAGAGCGTTTCAGGGCCGTGATCGTCGGCTCGGAGCACTCGGAGCCCTGAGGGCGTCAGAGTGACACAGACGGCTGTACAGCGCCGGGAAGGACCATGCACGCCAGAGGGGCGGGGCAGGCCTCAAAGTAGGCGACGACGACCACGGTCCGAAGGGCCGTGACCCAGTACAGGAGCCGGACCCGCTCGACTTCGTCGGCGTACTCGCGCAGCTGGGGGCCGGCGGCGCTGCCGGGGATCGGCTCGCCGACCTCGGGGTCGACGGAGACGACGACCAGGGCGCGGTCCAGGGCGTGGATCTCCGCCTCGCTGGTGATGTTCTCCAGCTGCTCGGCGGCGGAGTCGGAGAACGCGATCCGGGCGCGGCGGCGGCCGTGCGGTGGGGCCATCAGGCGACGGCCGGGCGCTGGGAGGCGAGGCGGGCGAGGTGGGCCTCGCGCAGCTCCTCCCAGGGGGTGCACTGCTCGGGGTCGGGCAGGCCGTTGGTGGCGATGTCCTCCAGAATGGCGGCGAACCGGTCGGCGTCGGCGCGGGTCTTGGCCGCGTACGCGCGGACGGCGTCGGCGGCCGAGGGCTCCAGCTGCCGGGCGGTGGTGTCGGCGGGGGCCGGCTTTTCGCTCATCGAGGGCTCCAGAGGGCAGAACTGGCGTTGCTCACCACGGTATCGCCGGGCCAAGGGGGCGGGGACCGCTCCGGCCGAATTGGGCATCGGTTGCACTCCGTAGCCGCATCCGGTGGAGTGTCACGCTGTTCGGCGCGAGGCCCGGAATTCGGGGGTCGACCCCGTAATCATGGGGCCGAATGACAGCGTGACACCCCAACGTGACAGCCGGATCGAGGGCGCGTGACACACGAGCGTGACAGCATGACAGTCACCCCTGGTGATCAGCAGGTGGGGCGGGCGCGGGCGTCCTCTGACATCGAACCTGAACCGATTGCCAATGAGGTTGGACCGTTGCACGGCCCGTGTCATCGAACCTTGACCGCCCTGGTCAGGCCCTCGCAGGGCGGTGTCATACCCATGCTGGATGATCCAGCCATGCTGATTGCGACCAACGAACGTGGCCACGTGGTGAAGCGCGCCACCAAGCCCGCCATCGGAACGATGCTGGCCAACCTGCGGCAGGGCAACACCCACATGGTCGTGGAACGGGTGGACGGGGAACTGCCTGGCGACTGGTACATCCAGGTCCTGCTGCGCGAGAACAACACCTACCAGCTCGAATATCGAGATGGCGTGCCCGAGCAGCACTTCCAGACCATAACGGTGTCCCAGGAGAAGGTCCTGACGGCCCTGCTCGGCTGGGCTGCCGCGAAGCCGGGCTGGCAGAACGCCTTCATGTGGAACAACATCGGCGAGCAGTTCATCTCCAGCGACCAGGATGCACCGGAGTCGGCCTACGGTGGGGAGCAGGCTGCGAAGCCCGGGGTCGTCTGACCAGGGCGATCAAGGTTGGATGGCACGAACCGTGCAACGGTCCAGCCTCATTGGCAATCGGTCCGGGTTCGATGTCAGAGGACAGCGGGCATGGAACGCGGCGAGCGCTCCGGCGGCCTCGGGTTCGGTGGTGGCGAGCCGGGCCGCGAACGCCAGCTCGTCGACGCCGGCGCCGGGGACCAGGCGGGCGAGTTCGGCAAGCAGCGCAGCGTGGGCGAGGACCGGCGGCGGCAGGAGGTCGGCGGTGGCTTCGCGGGCGGCCGGGTCGCGGTAGTGCCCGCGGTGCGCGGCCAGGGCGCGGGCGAGCCAGGCGTCGACGTCGGCCTGGCCGTACCCGTCGGCTCGCCGGGTCAGCTCGTCCCGGGCGGCTTCGTCCCCGTCGGCCGGCTCGGTCTGCTCCAGGGTGCGGAGCTCGGTCTGCTCCAGGGTGCGGAGCTCGCACAGCGCCTGGAGCTCGTCGGCGCGGGCCGCGACCCGCTGCGCCTCGCGCAGCTCGGCCTCACGGTCGGCGGCGGCCGCGGCTTCGGCGGCAAGCTCCGCCCGAACGACGTCGTCGGCGCCCGGGTCGTAGACGGTGCCCGCCGGCGCGACGGCGAGCAGCTGGTCGATGCGCTCCCACTCCGCGAGCGTGGAAGTAGGTGATGCCGTGGGTGCGGCGGTAGGTGGCCGGCAGTCGGTCGGGATGGCTCTGTTCGGCCCAGCAGGAGCCGGCGGTGGGGCGGATGCCCAGCGGCCCGAACTCATCGAAGGCGAACGTGCGGTCCGGCCGCTCGTTGACCGCGTACTCGATCCGGGCGAGCTTGGCGTCGAAGGCCGGGTCCGGGGAATCCTTCCAGGTCTTCGTCCGCTGGAAGGTGATCCCGCGGCGGGCCAGTAAGCACCGCAGGGCCTCGCGGCCGATGCGGACGGGCCTGGCGATGTTGCGGCGCAGGTGGTCGGAAAGCTTGCGGACCGACCAGCGGGTGAAGGGCTTGCCCAGCACGGTCGGGCGGGTGGTGGCCGTCTGGATGACGAAGTCCTCGTCGTCACGGTTCAGCAGGCGGGGACGGCCTCCCGCCCACTGAGGGTTGAGGCATACGAGCCCGATCTCGTTGAAGCGGTGGATCACGTCGCGGACGGTGTCCTCGTCCGCCTGGACCAGACGCGCGATCACCGGGACCGTGCTGCCGCCGGCCGAGGCCAGCAGCATCGTCGCCCGCCGGAACCGCACCGAGCCGGTACTGCCCCGCCGAACGATGTGCTGGAGCTTCTGTCCCTCCTGCTCCGTCAGCCTGCGGACCCTGACCGGTGGTGCCGTCCCGCCTCCCCTGCTGGTTGGAAGCGACATCGCTTCCAACCAGCACAACGAGCAACCCGGTGAACCTATGCGGTCACAGCACCAGGACGATCTTGATCGCCCCGATCAGCTCAGGAAGCTCAACCGCACTTGACGGTTGGGATTAGAGATGTTGGTGTCCACCAGGCACACCGACTGCCAGGTTCCGAGGGCCAGTTCGCCGCCGATCACGGGGAGCGTGGCGTGCGGGGGGACGAGGGCCGGCAGGACGTGGTCGCGGCCGTGGCCCCGGCTTCCGTGGCGGTGCTGCCAGCGTTCGTCGGCGGGGAGGAGGCCGTGGAGGACTGCCAGCAGGTCGTCGTCGCTCCCCGCGCCGGTCTCGATCAGCGCCACTCCCGTGGTCGCGTGCGGGGTGAAGACGTTGAGGAGTCCGTCCCGGCCCTGCGCCACCTCCGCCAGGAAGGAGGCGCACGCGCGGGTCAGGTCGTGGACCCTCTCCGACGTGCCGGTGGTGATGTCCAGGGTGCGGGTCTCGAATCCGTGGCTCATCGCCCCATGGTGGCCGACCTGGCGGTCCTCTCAAACTCTCCACGCGGACGGCTCCGGCCCCGCCGTCCCGTCATGCCGCCGGGCCGCCGCGGAAGCCGCTCCGGAGGGCGGTCGTGCCGGCCGCCCGTGCCGCCGGGCCGGGCGCGGACATTCGACCGGATGTGCGACCCGGCCTACACGGGCAACGCCCGCAACGGGAACAGCATGTCGGGCGCGCTGCCGGACGCCCCGCTCTCGGGCCAGTGGTTCTCGGCCCGGTTCCAGGAGTTCCTGAAGAACGCCCACCCGGCGCTGTGACGCCCCGGGGGTGAACCCGCGGCCGGCCGGGACCCGCCCTCCCGGCCGGCCGCGGCCGTTCCCGGGAACGGCCGCACGGAGGAGGGACGGCGGCGCCGGTCCCGTACGGCCCCTCGACGGGACTCCCGTACGGCCCCCTCAACCGGACTCGCGCACGACCAGCTCCGTCGGCAGCACGTGCCGGCGGGGCCGCTCCGGTTCCTCCGGTCCTTCCGCGATCTCCCGGAGCAGCATCCGCGCCATCGTCCGGCCCATCTCCTCGATCGGCTGTCGCACGCTGGTCAGCGGCGGGTCCATGAGCCGTGCCAGCGGGGAGTCGTCGACCCCCACGAGGGCGACGTCCCCGGGCACGCGGCGGCCCGCCTCCCGCAGCGCCCCGCGCGCCCCGGCCGCCATCACGTCGGACGCGGCGAAGACCGCGTCCAGGTCCGGTCGGCGGTCGAGCAGCAGCCGCACGGCCCGCCGGCCGCCCTCCTCGGTGAAGTCGGCCGGCGCGACCAGTTCCTCGTCGGGCGCGAGGCCCGCCTCCGCGAGGCCGGCCCGGTAGCCGCCGAGCCGGGCGCGCGCCACGTACATGTCGAGGGGCCCGGTGACGGTCGCGATCCGGTTCCGGCCCTGCCCCACGAGGTGGGCGACGGCCGCCCGGCCCGCCCCGATGTTGTCGGAGTCCACGTACGGCACGGGCTCGGCCTCCCTGCGGCGGCCGTTCATGACGACCGGGAGGCCGAGTTCCCCGATCCGGTCGGGCAGCGGGTCGTCGCCGTGGACGGAGGCGAGCAGCACCCCGTCGACGCGCTGGGCGGCGAGGTACTGCTCGAACCGCTGCCGCTCCTGCTCGCTGCGGATCAGTGTGAGCAGCAACTGCTTGTCCGCCTCGGCCAGTTCGGCGCTGACGCCCCGAATGAGGTCGAGGAAGTACGGCTCCGCGAAGATCCGCGCCTCGGCCTCGGGGATGACGAGTGCCACGGCGTCGGCGCGGCTGCCCGCGAGGGCGCGGGCGGCCTGATGGGGGACGTAGCCGAGTTCGGCGACGGCGCGGGCGACGGCCGTCCTGGTCCGCTCGCTCACCCGGGGGGAGCCGTTGATGACCCGGGAGACCGTGCCCCGGCCCACCCCGGCCCTGACCGCGACCTGCTCCAGGGTGGGCCGGCCGCTCTGTCGTCCGCTCACGACGTCCGGGACTCCCTTCGTGGGTCGACGTGCCGCTCGGGCGGCCCCCAGCACGATGGGAGCGCTCCCACAATAGACCATCCGAGCCCCCACCCCACCCCGGCCCCGCCCGGGCCCGCGTTCAGGAGTTGACGCGACCGGACCGGTCCGGCGGGCGCGAAACCCCCCGAAAACCTTCCGGTAACGAATCCGCGTTCACGTCTTGACACTCGCACCCGCCAAGCAGCAACCTTCCGACAACGAAGTGGGAGCGCTCCCACTCGGGAGTCGCACAGCCCCGCGACGGGTCCCGACAGGCCGCCGGCGAGCCGCGACCAGCCGTCCGGACCCCTGGCGCACGACGAGCACCACCTTGGACGAGGAGAGTGGAATGGGCACTTCCAGCAGCAGACGCGGACGGCGTACGGCGGTCGCGGCGGTCGTCGCCGCCGCGACCGGCGCGGCCCTGCTCACCGGTTGCGGCAGCGACGACGACGGCAAGGGCGACGGCACGATCACGCTGCGGGTCGGGACCTTCGGTTCGTTCGGTTACGACGACAAGACCGGCGCCAAGCTCTACGCCGAGTACGAGAAGACCCACCCCGGCATCAGGATCGAGGAGTCGAACGTCGCCGACGGGCAGAAGTACTGGGACACGCTGAAGCTGCGCCTCTCCCGCAACAGCGGTCTCGCGGACGTCCAGGCGGTCGAGGTCGGCTTCATCGCCGAGGCGACCGGCCCCACCATGGCGGACAAGTGGGTGGACCTGGGCAAGGAGGGCGGTGCGGACCTCGGCGCCTTCCTCGACTGGAAGGTCAAGCAGGCGACCACCGCCGACGGCAAGGTGATCGGACTCGGCACCGACATCGGCCCCATGGCCGTCTGTTACAACAAGGACCTCTTCGCCAAGGCCGGACTCCCCACCGACCGCGAGGCCGTCGGCAGGCTGTGGGCCGGCGACTGGGCCAAGTTCCTGGAGGTCGGGAAGACCTACCAGAAGAACGCGCCCGCCGGGACCGCCTTCCACGACTCGGCGAGCGGCCTCTTCAACGCGGTCGTCTCCGGCGACCCGGTGCAGTACGCCGACGCGGACGGCAAGCTCGACTGGGAGAAGAGCCCCGGCGTGAGGAAGGCGTGGGACACCGCCGTCGCGGCGGCGCGGGGCGGACTCACCGCCAAGCTGCGCCAGTTCGACGAGAAGGGCACCTGGAACGCGGCCTTCAAGAACTCGAAGTTCGCCACGGTCGCCTGCCCGAGCTGGATGACCGGCATCATCAAGGACCAGGCCGGACCCGCCAACCAGGGCAAGTGGGACATCGCCGCGCCGCCGGTGGCCGGCAACTGGGGCGGCGCCTTCCTCGCGGTGCCGAAGTCCGGGAAGCACGTCAAGGAGGCGGCCGAGCTGGCCGCCTGGCTGACCGCCCCGGAGCAGCACGCCAAGGTGTTCGCGGTCAACGGCAACATCCCCTCCTCCAAGGACACGCTCACCTCGGTCACCGTCCAGGAGGCGAAGCTGCCCTACTTCGGCGACACCCCGGTCGGCAAGATCTTCTCCAGCGCGGCGACCAGGATCACCCCCGCCACGATCAGCCGTTACGACGGCCAGGTGAAGACCTTCCTCACCGACAACGGCATCCTCGACATCGAGCAGCGCGGCACCGACCCGGCCAAGGCGTGGGAGAACGTCAAGAAGCTGATCGACGACAAGATCGCCCGGTAACGGGGGACGCCCGCCGGTCCGCCGCCGCCCGCCGGGCGGCGGGCCGGCACCGTCCGCACCAGCGCACGCATCGACCTGGAAGGACGCCCCCGTGGCCACCTCCGTCCGGACGCGGTCCGACGGCTCCCCGCCGCCCGCCGCACCACCCGTCTCCCCCGGCCCGCACGGCCGCCGCCCCGCGCCGGGCACCTGGCGCGGCACCCTCTACCGCTGGGACCTCAAGGCGGTCCCGTACGTCTTCGTCGCCCCCTTCTTCCTCACCTTCGCCGCCTTCGGCCTCTTCCCGCTGATCTACACCGGCTGGCTCTCCCTGCACCGGGTGGAGCTCGGCGGCGAGGCGGAGTGGAAGGGGTTCGAGAACTACACCGACCTCGCGACCAGCGAGTTCTTCTGGAACGCGCTCCTCAACACCTTCACCCTCGGGGTCGTCTCGACCGTTCCGCAGCTGCTCATGGCCCTGGGCCTGGCACACCTGCTCAACTACAAGCTCCGCGGCCGCGGCTTCTTCCGGGTCGCGATCCTCGCCCCGTACGCCACCTCGATCGCGGCGGCGACCCTGGTCTTCGCCCAGCTGTTCAACACCGACTACGGGATGATCAACAGCGTCCTGGAGTGGACCGGCATCGGCCCGGTCGACTGGGAGGCGTCCAAGTGGCCGGCCCAGATCGCGATCTCGACGATCGTCACCTGGCGCTGGACCGGCTACAACGCGCTGATCTACCTGGCCGCCATGCAGGCGGTGCCGCAGGACCTGTACGAGGCGGCCTCCCTGGACGGAGCCTCGCGCTGGCGCCAGTTCCTCAGCGTCACGATCCCCTCCATCCGGCCCACGATCCTCTTCACCATCGTGGTCTCCACCATCGGCGCCACCCAGCTCTTCGGCGAGCCGATGCTCTACGGCGGCAGCGTCGGCATCAGCGGCGGCAGCGGCAACCAGTTCCAGACGCTGAGCCTGCTGATGTACGAGAAGGGCTGGATCACCGGCGCGCTGGGCCAGGCGTCGGCCATCGCCTGGGTGATGCTGCTGCTCCTGCTGATCGTCGGCGGCGTCCAGGCGCTCGTCTCCCGCCACCACCGTGAGAAGCCGGGGGGCTGACCTCATGACCCGCACACTCGACACGCCCCGTCCGAAGCGTCCGGCGCCCCCGGAGGCCCGGAAGTCCGCACCCGGCCGGCGTTTCCGCCGGACGGCCGGCCGGCAGCACCACGCCGGACCGCTGACGTACGTCCTGCTCGCCCTGGCCGCGGCGGTCTCCCTCTTCCCGCTGTACTGGAACGTGGTCGCCGCCTCGCACAGCGGCGAACGGGTCGTGGAGGCCCCGGCGCCGCTGCTGCCCGGCCCCCGCCTCCTGGACAACCTCGCCTTCGCCTGGGACCAGGTCGACATGGGCGAGGCGCTGGTCAACACGACGATCGTGGCGAGCCTGGTGGCCGCGTCCACCGTCCTCTTCTCCACGCTCGCCGGGTTCGCCTTCGCCAAACTCCCCTTCCGGGGACGGACGATGCTGCTCTCGCTGGTGGTGGCGACGATGACGATCCCGCCGCAGCTCAGCGTCATCCCGCTCTACCGGATCGTCACCGACCTGGGCTGGGTCGACCAGCTCCAGTCCGTCGTCCTGCCCTCGCTCGTCGCCGCCTTCGGCGTGTTCTTCATGCGGCAGTTCCTCGTCGAGGCGCTGCCCGTGGAGCTGGTGGAGGCGGCCCGGATGGACGGCGCGCACAGCCTCCGGGTCATCTGGCACGTGGTGTTCCCGGTCGCCCGGCCCGCGATGGCGGTGCTCGGCATGCTGGTCTTCGTCCAGTCGTGGAACGACTTCTTCTGGCCGTTCATCGCACTCACCCCCGACGGCAACCCCACCCTCCAGGTGGCACTCGCCGGACTCGGCGCGGGCAACCACAGCGTGGACCACGCCGTCGTGCTGACCGGCGCCCTGATCTCCACCGTGCCGCTGCTGCTCGTCTTCGCCTTCCTCGGCAAGCACATCGTGGGCGGCATCACGGCCGGCGCCGTCAAGAGCTGACCGGCTCCTCCCCTCCCCTCCCCCAAGTCAACGTACCTACCCCGCAACCGCGTTGGGAGCGCCCCCCTATGACCGCGTCCGAAACCCGGCCGCTCACCGCCACCCGTTCGTTCCCGCCCGGCTTCCTCTGGGGAGCGGCCACCGCCGCGTACCAGATCGAGGGAGCGGCGGCGGAGGACGGCCGCACCCCGTCCATCTGGGACACCTTCTCGCACACCCCCGGCAAGGTCTTCGGGGGCCACACCGGCGACGTGGCCGTGGACCACTACCACCGGTTCCGCGAGGACGTCGGCCTCATGGCCGAACTCGGCCTGAACGCCTACCGGTTCTCCGTCTCCTGGTCCCGGGTGCAGCCCACCGGGCGGGGCCCCGCCGTCCAGAAGGGCCTGGACTTCTACCGGGCGCTCGTGGACGAACTGCTGGCCGCCGGGATCGAGCCGGCCCTGACCCTCTACCACTGGGACCTGCCGCAGGAGCTGGAGGGCGCGGGCGGCTGGCCGGAGCGGGCGACCGCGGAGCGGTTCGCCGAGTACGCGGGGATCGTCGCGGACGCCGTCGGCGACCGGGTCTCCCGGTGGACCACGCTCAACGAGCCGTGGTGCAGCGCCTTCCTGGGATACGGCTCCGGGGTGCACGCCCCCGGCCGGACCGATCCGGTGGACGCCCTGCGCGCCGCCCACCACCTCAACCTCGGGCACGGGCTCGCGGTCCAGGCGCTGCGGGCCGCCCTGCCGGCGGACCGGCGGCAACTCTCCGTCTCCCTCAACCTGCACGAGGTGCGGCCGCTGACCCCCTCCCCCGAGGACCGGGACGCGGTCCGCCGCATCGACGCCGTCGGCAACCGGATCTGGCTGGGACCGATGCTGGAGGGCGCCTACCCGGAGGACCTGTTCGCCGACACCACGCGCCTCACCGACTGGTCCTTCGTACGGGACGGGGACACGGCGACGGCGAGGCAGCCGCTGGACCTGCTGGCGATCAACTACTACGCGCCGACGCTGGTGTCGCACGTCGCGGAGGGGGCCGAGAAGCCGCAGGACGACGGTCACGGCGACAGCGCGCACTCGCCGTGGCCGGGCGCGGACCGGGTCGCCTTCCACCGGGCGCCGGGCGAGCGGACGGCGATGGGCTGGCCGGTCGACGCGGGCGCCCTGTACGACCTGCTGAGGCGGGTGTCGGCCGCGTACCCCGGTCTCCCGCTGGTGATCAGCGAGAACGGCGCGGCGTACGAGGACGTGGTCGGCCCGGACGGTTCGGTGCACGACCCGGAGCGCGCCGCCTATGTGCACGCGCACCTGGAGGCGGTGCACCGGGCGCTCACGGACGGGGTGGACGTGCGCGGCTACTTCCTCTGGTCGCTGCTCGACAACTTCGAGTGGGCGTACGGCTACGCGAAGCGGTTCGGCGCGGTCCGGGTGGACTACGACACCCTGGAGCGGACCCCGAAGTCGAGCGCCCGCTGGTACGCGCGGGTGGCGCGGTCGGGCGAGCTGACGGCTCCGGGCGCGGGCTGAGACGGAGACGCGCGGAGGGCCGTGCCGGGTCACCGGCACGGCCCTCGGGTGTTCTTGACCGCAGGTCAGATGTCGATCACCCGGTAGCCGATGACGTAGATGCCGCCGGAGCCCTCGACGGTGCGCCACTGGGTCTCGGCGCCGACCTCGGAGCCGGTGACCAGGGTGGCGCCGAGCTTGTCGTCGCTGCTGGTGGTGTCGTAGTCCCACAGGGTCAGGGTGCGGGCCTGCTCCTTGCCCAGGATGAGGGCCGTGCTGCCGTTGCCGTCGGTCATGGAGCGGACGTAACCGGTGCCCATCGTCTGGTACTTGAGGCCGCCGCCCGGCCAGACCTTGACGGCGTTGCCGTTGGCGTCGGTGATCTTGAGGTACGCCTCGTCGTGGTCGCCCTCGCTGTTCTTCTGGCAGTGCAGTTCGAGGAGCTCGATCTTCACGTAGTCGATCGGCTCGGCGTGCGCGGTGCCGGCGAAGGCGCCGAGGCTGCCGAGTCCGAGCAGGGCGGTGGCGGCCAGTCGGGCGGTTCGGTTCTTGAGCATGTGGTTCCCCCCACACATCGGGTCACTGGTGTGACATGGAGTCCGGGCCGCCCTCCCGGGCGGATCCGGTGTGCCGTTTCCCCCCGGCACGACACTCACTGTGCCCTGCTCCCCCGGCCCCGCTCTACGCGCGTTCCGCTGGACGGAACGGGGCCGGGAAGGCAGTGCTCCTCAGGGCACGAGGACGGTCGGCGGCACCGTTCTCCGCCGCCCGCCGCCGACGAGCGCCCGGGTGACGGCCGCCCCGGCCCCGGCGACGGCGTGGGCGAGAGCGTCGAGCCGGCACCCCGCCGGGGCCAGGGCGGCGAGGGCCGCGACCGCACGTCCGTCCGGGGCGCGGACCGGCAGGGCGGCGCAGCACACCCCTTCCATCACGTCCTCCCGGTCGAGGACGGCACCACCCCCGCCGGAACCCCGCAGCGCCTTGCCGGCGGCGGTGTCGAGGCGGAACGCGAGGCCGTTCCGTACGGGGAGGAGCGGTTCCAGGTCTCCCGGTACCGAACCGATCGTGAGCGCCATCTCCTCGCGCAGCACCACGAGGACCACGCTCGCTCCGGTGGCGGCCCGGAGCCGCTGGAGGGGCAGCCGGGCGGCGGGGCGGAGGCCGGGATACGGCTCCCACGCCTGGCCGAGGCGGTAGAGCTGCGGGCCGACCCGGTAACGGTTGCCCGTCCTTTCGACGGCACCGACGCACACCAGTTGGTCGAGCAGCCGGTGGACACTGGCCTTGGGCACTCCGCAGGCGAGCGCCAGTTCGGTCACCCCGGCCTCGTCGCCGTTCCGCCGCAACGCGTCGAGCAGCGCGAACGCCCCTTCGAGCACCCCCCGCCCGCGTTCGGCACGCCGCTCCCGGGCCTCTTCCGCCGCGTCCCGCGGCGCGGCCACGCCGACGCCGCCCGTTCCCCGTTCCGTACCCGTGTCCATGAGTCCCCCTCACTTCACACACCCGGGCGCGGTCCCCCGACGGCACGGCTCCGGGCACACCTCCCACCATGCCGCAGACCGGACCTCCCGGCGAAGGGGCTCGGACCGCGCGTCGTGTCGCACGCGCGCGGTTTCCCGGCGTTCTCCCTCTAGGGTGGCCGGTCATGAGAGACGCTCACCCGCCTGTTCCCCGGCTCCGTCCGCGCCGGTCCGCCGGTCTCTTCGCCGGGTCCGTCGTCGTGACGGCGCTCGCGACCTCCTTCGCCGCCGCCGCGCCCGCGTGGGCCGCTCCCCCTCCGGCGCAACGGGACGCCGGGGCGCCGGTGAGCCGCTGGATGCGCGCCGCCGGGGCGCCGCCGACCGTGATCGCCCACCGGGGGGCCTCCGCCGCCGCGCCCGAGAACACGCTGGTCGCCGACGAGGTGGCCCGGCGGGGCGGAGCCGTGTGGATCGAGAACGACGTCCAGCCGAGCAAGGACGGCGTGCCGTACGTCCTGCACGACACGACCGTCGACCGGACGACCGACGGCACGGGCGCGATTCGCTCCCTGACCTCCGCCCAGCTGGACGCCCTGGACGCGGGCTCCTGGTTCGCCCCCGTCTACACGGGCGTCCACGTGCCGACCCTGGCGGCCCAGCTGGCGGACCTCAGGCAGCGGGGCGGCAACCTGCTCCTGGAGATCAAGGGCCGGCACAGCCGCGCCGAGGTGGCCCGGATCGTCGAGGAGGTCCGGGCCCAGAACATGGCCGGCCGGGTGTTCGTCCAGAGCTTCGACGTCCCCTCCCTGCGGTACACGCGCGAGCTGGCGCCCGAACTGCCGCTCGGGCTCCTGCGGGACACGCTGGACCCCGATCCGGTCGCGGTCTCCGCGGACCTGGGGCTCGCCGCATACAACGTCTCGCACGTCGCGCTGGCCGCCCGGCCGGAGGTGGTCGGGCGGCTGCACGCGGCGAACGTGGCCGTGAACGTCTGGACGGTCGACGCTCCCGCCCGCTGGAAGGAGATGGACTCCCTCGGCGTGGACGGGATCATCACCAACCGGCCGGCGGAGCTGAACGGCTGGATCGGCGGCCGGAGCGCCGGTTAGGGCGTGTGCCGAAAGGGGCGTCGCCCGCCCGGCGGCGCCCGGCACGCACACCCTAGGAGGAGGCGCCGGCGGAGGGCGTGACCCTGATGCCGTCCACGAAGGCCCGGACCATGATCGCGGCGGTGTAGATGACGGTGCCGGGCTTGATCAGGTCGTTCTCGTCGGGACTCTCCTCGACCTGGACCGTGCGCTCTCCGAGGAAGGCGAACGTCTTCCTGTCGAAGATCCACTCGGTGCGCTGCCCGTTGACCTCGTCGAGCCGTGCGACGGCGATGCCCTTGCGGCCGACCGCGTCGGTGGCGCTGTCGACCGTGACCACGCCGGGGATCTTGGCGGCGGCACGGTAGAGCGCCGCCGCGAGTTCGGGGGACGGCCAGCTCTCGGTGATCAGGTCGCCGATGGTGCTGAACGCCTGCTGGTCCTTGCCGTTGCCCTGGCCCCGGGTCTCCTCGTAGATCTTCCGCAGGAGCGCGTCGGGGTCGGTGGGCAGGGCGGCCAGGTAGTCGTGCGAGGGCGCGCCGAGGTGCGGCTGCGGCTCGTTCCCCCGCTCGTCGGTGCCGCCGAGGGTCATGCCCTCGGGGCTCGTGGTGCCGGGCTCGATCAGCCACCCCTTACGGCCGTCGGGAGACCGCCAGGACTGCCGGGTGTGCAGGGGCACGCTGACGAGGCGGCTGACGTTGTTGACGGTCCTCACGTGCGTGTTCGCGGACCGCGACTCGATGTAGACGTACTGGCCCGCACGTCCGCGCGGGGCGTCCGCCCCGGCGGCGGCGAGCGAGATGCGGTCGAGGAGGCGGGGGGCGCCGTGGGCGTCGGCGGTGCCGATGGTGGTGGTGAGGGCGGGACCGGTGGCGGGGACGGGGGCGACGGCGCGGTCCTCGGCCGGGGCGCCGTCCGGGGTGAGGGCGAGGGCGCCGACGACGAGGGCTCCGGCGAGCGCGGTGACGGTCGGCAGGAGGACCGCCTTCCGCAGGAAGGGGTTGCGCGGGGCGGCGCGGCGGTCGTCGTGGATCTGGTTCATCAGGCGCTCCTTGTGGAACCGGTGGCGGCCCGGGGGAAGGTCCCGTTCCCCGATCGCGGGGAGGGGTACCGGGAGGTCCCCGGTCCCGTTCCGGTGCGCCGTACGGGGGGCGTTCGCGTCGGGGTTCATCGGATTCCTTCCTGTGCGGGCCGGACCGCGTTGACGCGGTCACCTGATGTCTGTCGGGGGCGGGCGGCGGGTTCCCGTTTCCGGCGCCCGGATTCCTCCGCCTCCCGGGCGAGTTCCTCCTCGGCCCCGTCGCGGAGTTTGGCGCGGGCGCGCGAGAGGCGGGAGCGGACGGTGCCGACGGGGACGCGCAGGGCCCGGGCCACCTCGGTGTAGGCGAGGCCCTCCCAGAGACAGAGGACGAGGACTTCGCGTTCGGTCCTGCGGAGCGCGCCGAGCGCCCGCAGGGTGGCGGCGATGCGGCGCCGGTCGTCGAGCCGGCCGGCGACCTCGGGCGCGTGGTCGGGCACGGACGGCTCGGGGACGGCCGTGGCGTACGCGGCGGCGGCCGCCCGGTAACGGCGGTTGCCCCGGCAGTGGTTGCGGGCCACGTTGGTGGCGACGCCGAGGAGCCAGGGCCGGAGCGATCCCCCCTCGGGGTCCACCTTCCGCCGGAGCCGCCACGCCTCCAGGAAGGTCGCCGCCATGACGTCCTCGGCGACCGACCAGTCACCGGTCAGCCGGAAGGCGTGGTTGTAGACGCTCCGGGCGTAGGCGTCGAAGAGTTCGGCGAAGGCCGGCGGGTCTCCGTCCCGGATGCGTGCGCGCGTGTCGTTGGTCACGTCTCTGATCTGTCCGGCCACCGGGACGGGTTCCCGTGACCCGGGTCACACCTCCTCGGAGGTCCCGCCCGTCTCCGGGGCCGGGCCGTCCGGTCCGGCCGCCCCGCGTGCGCGCGCCCGGCGCGGGCCGGTCTCAGCAGTCGAACACCGACCAGCAGATGTCGTTGCGCAGCCTCTGGTCGTCGAGCACGAGTGCGCGGATCGCCTCCGGGAGCCGGTCGCGCTGCCACCGGCACTCGGCCCGTCCGGCGGCCTCCTCCCGGTCTTTCGGCGCCGCCGCGCGGGCCGCCTTGATCGCGTAGGCGGCCGCGCCCAGTTCGTGCGCGGCGACGTGGGCGACCACCGCGGCCTGGCCGGCGGCGTACGCGGCGTGCCGGGCCGCCCCGCGCAGGTCCCTGGCCGCCCCCATCGCGTGGCCGCCCGCCGCGCGGGCCTCCATCATCCTGACCTCGCCGCGCGTCCAGGCCCGCGCGTGCTCGACCGCCCGGCGCGGCCGGGGGTCCTCGGGCCGGACCGACTCGAAGAGGGGGAGGACGTGCTCGGCGCACGAGGCGGCCCACAGGGCGAGGAGCCGGTGGTCCTCGTCGGTGAGGGTCCCGCCGCGGCGGATCGTCGTGAAGCGGGGGTCCCGGATCTTGGGGAGGATCATGTCTCGCGTCCCTTCCCGCGCGTCGGCGCGCGTTCTCACGGTGCGCCCCGCCGTCCGGGCGGACGCCGGCACCTCGGGGGACAAGGTACGCGGTCCGTCCGCCGCCGGGCCGTTCAGGTGAGGAGGTGGTGGGTGTGGGAGGAGCGGCGGGCCGCGGAGAGGAGGGCGTGGACGCGGGAGCCGAACTGGCCGGCGTCGGTGACGGGGGTGGGGAAGGACAGCCGGACGTCCTGGTGGGAGGCGGGGTGTTCGAGGCGCAGGGTGATGCCGTGGCGGTCCAGGGCGACGGGGAGGGCGCGGACCATGTCCCGGTCGGGGCGCGGCCGGACGAGGCGGAGGAGCAGGGGGACGAGTTCGGCGTGGTCGTCGACCAGGTGGGTGAGCACGGCCGCCTCGCGGACGGCCATCGGGTCGGGTTCGGCCGCCCGGAGTTCGCCGAGCGGGACGAACGCGCGCCCGTCGGCGTCCTCCAGGAGGACCTGGCCGAGCTCCATGCAGGCGCTCCGGGTCGCCCCGGGCTCGTAGGGGGCGTCGAGGATGCCCGTCAGGGTGACGCGGGCCCGGAGGCGTTCGCGGACGGGGGTGGGGGCGATGTCGGTGAGTTCGAGGCGTACGGGGACGCGTCCGGCCGGTCCGGCGGGGCAGCGCTCGGACGGGTCGTGCAGATGGATGTGGCCCGTGGGGCCCGCGCCGTCGAGGCGGTGCACCTCCTCCTCGCGGCCGTCGGTGACGACGGTCATGGAGTGGGCCGCGGCGAGGATCGAGAGCACGCGTTCGGCGGGGGCGGGACGGGTGGCGCGGGTGCTGAAGGGACGCATGCGGGTTCTCCCGGAAGGGGGACGGAAGGCCGGAACCTGGAACTTAGGCAAGCCTAACCTAAGTCGACACGGGTGAAGAGAAGAAGGTCACAGTCGCGTGCCCTCCTGCTCTCTTGTCGATCTCCCCTAGCATCCGAACATGACGGTCCTGCCTGACGACGGGCTTCCCCTGGCGTCCGAATTCCCAGAAGCGCCACACGAGCAGTGGCAAAACCTCGTGGCGGGCGTCCTGCGCAAATCGGGCAAGGAGCTCTCCGGCCCCGCCGCCGAGGACTCCCTGTCCACCCTGCTGGAGGACGGCCTCGCCACCCGCCCGCTGTACACCGCGCGCGACACCGCTCCCGACCCCGGCCTCCCCGGCTTCGCGCCCTTCGTGCGCGGCGGCCGGGCCGAGGGCAACACCGTCGGCGGCTGGGACGTGCGCCAGCGCCACCTCACGGCCGACAACGAGGCCGTCCTCACCGACCTGGAGAACGGCGCCACCTCCCTGTGGCTGGGCGTCGGCGGCACCGGCATCCCGGTCGACTCCCTGGACAAGACCCTCGAAGGCGTCTACCTGGACCTCGCGCCCGTCGTCCTCGACGCGGGCGAGGAGACGACGGCCGCCGCCGAACGCCTCTTCCGGCTGTACGAGGAGCGGGGCGTCGCCCCCGGGGAGGCGCGGGGCAACCTGGGCGCGGACCCGCTGGGCCACGAGGCCCGTACCGGCCGGTCCGCCCACGACCTGGAGTCCGTCGCCGGTCTCGCGCGCCGCTGCGCCGACGGGTACCCGGGCCTGCGGGCCCTGACCGCGGACGCCCTGCCGTACCACGGGGCCGGTGGCTCGGCCGCGCAGGAGCTGGGCTGCTCGCTCGCGACGGGCGTGGCCTACCTGCGCGGGCTCACCGGAGCGGGCCTGAGCGTCACGGAGGCCCTCGGGCAGATCGAGTTCCGCTACGCGGCCACCGCCGACCAGTTCCTGACGATCGCCAAGCTCCGCGCGGCGCGCCGGCTCTGGGCCCGGGTGGCCGAGGCGTCCGGCGCCCCGGAGGCGGGCGCGCAGCGCCAGCACGTGGTGACCTCGCCGGTGATGATGACGCGCCGCGACCCGTGGGTGAACATGCTGCGCACCACGATCGCCACGCTCGCCGCCGGGGTCGGCGGCGCGGACAGCGTCACCGTGCTCCCCTTCGACGACGCGCTCGGCCTGCCGGACGCGTTCTCCCGCCGCATCGCCCGCAACACCTCCTCCGTCCTCATCGAGGAGTCCCACCTCGCCCGGGTCGTCGACCCGGCCGGCGGCTCCTGGTACGTGGAACGCCTCACCGACGAACTGGCCCACGTCGCCTGGGAGTTCTTCCGGACGATCGAGCGGGAGGGCGGCCAGGAGGCCGCGCTGCGCTCCGGTTTCGTCGGCGAGCGCCTCGCGGAGACCTGGGCCGCCCGCAGCGCCGGGCTCGCCACCCGCCGCGAACCGATCACCGGGGTCAGCGAGTTCCCGCACCTCGCGGAGAAGCCGGTCGAGCGCGTCCCCGCGCCCGAACCGCCCTCCGGCGGCCTGCCCCGCGTCCGGCGCGACGAGGCGTACGAGGAACTGCGCGCCCGCTCCGACGCCCACCTCGCGGCGACCGGCGCCCGGCCCCGGGTCTACCTGGCGGCGCTCGGCCCGGCCGCCGCGCACTCGGCCCGGCTGGCGTTCGCCGCCAACCTCTTCCGGGCCGGCGGCATCGAGCCCGTCACCGAGGGCACGTTCGAGGAGAGCGGTGCCCGCGAGGCGTGCCTCTGCTCCAGCGACGCCCTGTACGAGGAGCGGGCCGCGGAGACCGCGGCCGAGCTGCGCGCGGCGGGGGCGGAGCACGTCCTCCTCGCCGGCCGCCCCGCCCGCTACCCCGGTGTCGACTCGTACGTCTTCGCGGGCTGCGACGCCGTCGCCCTCCTCTCCACCGCCCTCGACCGCATGGGAGTGTCCCGATGACCGTCCCCGACTTCTCCGGGATCGAACTCGGGGCGCCCACCGTCGCCGGCGGCCCCGACGAGTGGCACGCGGCCGTCAGGAAGGCGACCGGCGACGACCCGCTCTGGGAGACCCCGGAGGGCATCGGCGTCAAGCCGCTCTACACCGGGCGGGACCTGGAGGGCCTGGACTTCCTGGACACCTACCCGGGCACGGCGCCGTACCTGCGCGGCCCGTACCCGACGATGTACGTCAACCAGCCCTGGACGATCCGCCAGTACGCGGGCTTCTCCACCGCCGAGGAGTCGAACGCCTTCTACCGGCGCAACCTGGCGGCCGGGCAGAAGGGCCTGTCGGTCGCCTTCGACCTGCCGACCCACCGCGGCTACGACAGCGACCACCCGCGCGTCACCGGCGACGTCGGCATGGCGGGCGTCGCCATCGACTCGATCTACGACATGCGGCAGCTCTTCGACGGCATCCCGCTGGACCGCATGACGGTGTCGATGACGATGAACGGCGCCGTCCTGCCGGTCCTCGCGCTCTACATCGTGGCCGCCGAGGAGCAGGGCGTACCGCCCGAGAAGCTGGCCGGGACCATCCAGAACGACATCCTCAAGGAGTTCATGGTCCGCAACACGTACATCTATCCGCCGGGCCCCTCGATGCGGATCATCTCCGACATCTTCGCCTACACCTCCCGGCGGATGCCGCGCTACAACTCGATCTCCATCTCGGGCTACCACATCCAGGAGGCGGGCGCGACGGCCGACCTGGAGCTGGCGTACACGCTCGCGGACGGCGTCGAGTACATCCGCGCGGGCCGCGAGGCCGGGCTCGACGTGGACGCGTTCGCGCCGCGCCTGTCGTTCTTCTGGGCGATCGGCATGAACTTCTTCATGGAGGTCGCGAAACTGCGCGCGGCCCGCCTCCTGTGGGCCAAGCTGGTCCGGCAGTTCGACCCGAAGAACGACAAGTCCCTCTCCCTGCGCACCCATTCGCAGACCTCGGGCTGGTCGCTGACCGCGCAGGACGTGTTCAACAACGTCACCCGCACCTGTGTGGAGGCGATGGCGGCGACCCAGGGCCACACCCAGTCGCTGCACACCAACGCGCTCGACGAGGCCCTCGCCCTGCCGACCGACTTCTCGGCGCGCATCGCCCGCAACACCCAGCTCCTCCTCCAGCAGGAGTCGGGCACCTGCCGGACCATCGACCCGTGGGGCGGCAGCGCGTACGTGGAGCGGCTGACCTACGACCTCGCGCGCCGCGCCTGGCGGCACATCCAGGAGGTCGAGGCGGCCGGCGGCATGGCGAAGGCGATCGACGCCGGCATCCCCAAGCTGCGCGTGGAGGAGGCCGCGGCCCGCACCCAGGCCCGGATCGACTCCGGCCGGCAGCCGGTGATCGGCGTCAACAAGTACCGGGTGGAGACCGACGAGCACATCGACGTGCTCAAGGTCGACAACTCCTCGGTGCGCGCCCAGCAGATCGCCAAGCTGCGGCGGCTGCGCGAGGAGCGGGACGAGACCGCCTGCCGGGACGCGCTCGACGCGCTCACCCGCGCGGCGGGCGGCGACGGCAACCTCCTCGAACTGGCCGTGGACGCGGCCCGCGCGAAGGCGACCGTCGGCGAGATCTCGGACGCCCTGGAGAAGGTGTACGGGCGCCACGCGGGCCAGATCCGTACCATCTCCGGTGTGTACCGCAACGAAGCAGGCGGGTCCCCCTCCGTGGAGCGGACCCGGGCCCTGGTGGACGCCTTCGGCGAGGCCGAGGGGCGCCGTCCGCGCATCCTGGTCGCCAAGATGGGCCAGGACGGCCACGACCGCGGCCAGAAGGTGATCGCCACGGCCTTCGCCGACCTGGGCTTCGACGTGGACGTCGGCCCGCTGTTCCAGACCCCGGCCGAGGTGGCCCGCCAGGCCGTCGAGGCGGACGTGCACATCGTCGGGGTCTCCTCGCTCGCCGCCGGTCACCTCACGCTCGTGCCGGCGCTCCGGGAGGAGCTGGCGGCGGAGGGCCGCGAGGACATCATGATCGTGGTCGGCGGGGTGATTCCCCCGCAGGACGTGGCGACGCTCCTGGAGATGGGCGCGGCGGCCGTGTTCCCGCCCGGCACCGTCGTCCCGGACGCGGCCCACGACCTGGTGACGCGCCTCGCCGCCGGCCTCGGGCACGACCTGTGATCGGACTCGACACGTACGTGAAGGGGGTGCTCGACGGGAAGCGCGCGCTGATCGCCCGGGCGATCACCCTCGTCGAGTCCACCCGGCCCCGGCACCGGGCCCTCGCCCAGGAGTTGCTGACCGAGCTGCTGCCGCACAGCGGCCGGTCGGTGCGGATCGGGATCAGCGGGGTGCCCGGGGTCGGCAAGTCGACCTTCATCGACGCGTTCGGAACGATGCTGACCGGACTCGGCCACCGGGTGGCGGTCCTCGCCGTGGACCCGTCGTCGAGCCGTACGGGCGGTTCGATCCTCGGCGACAAGACGCGGATGGAACGCCTCGCCGTCGATCCGGCGGCCTTCGTCCGCCCCTCCCCCACCGCCGGCACGCTCGGCGGGGTCGCGAAGGCGACCCGGGAGTCGATCGTCGTCATGGAGGCGGCGGGGTACGACGTGGTCCTGGTGGAGACGGTGGGCGTCGGGCAGTCGGAGACGGCCGTCGCCCACATGGTCGACTCCTTCCTGCTGCTCACCCTGGCCCGCACGGGCGACCAGCTCCAGGGCATCAAGAAGGGCGTCCTGGAGCTGGCCGACGTGGTCGCCGTCAACAAGGCGGACGGCCCGCACGAGCGCGACGCGCGGGCCGCCGCGCGCGAACTGGCGGGCGCGCTGCGGCTGATGCACGGCGCCGACGCTTTCTGGACGCCGCCGGTGCTCAGTTGCAGCGCCCGGGAGTCGTCCGGTCTCGACGAGGTGTGGAGGCGGCTGGAGCAGCACCGCGCCCTGCTCGACTCGACCGGCCGTCTCACGGCCAAGCGGCAGGACCAGCAGGTCGACTGGATCTGGACCATGGTCCGCGAGGAACTCCTCGACCGGCTGCGCACGAACCCGGCGGTCCAGGAGCTCGCGCCCGCCCTGGAGCGGCAGGTCCGGGACGGGGGGCTGACGGCGACGCTGGCCGCCGAGCGCGTGCTGAGGGCGTTCGGGGAGCGCGACGGCTGAAGGCCGCGCCGCGCACGGCCGGGCGCCGGGGGCGGCGGGACCGCGGGAAGCGGGTCCCGCCACCCCCGGCAGGTCCGTACGGCCGGGATCGGGCGAACTCGGCCGGGATCGGCCGGGCCCGGTCAGACCCGGTCGGCCGCGATCAGGACGTACTGGAAGGAGCCGTCCTTGTACGACTCGATGAACGCCTCCTCGATGCCGGTGACCAGGGACGACGTGGCCCGCAGCTCCCAGTAGGGCAGGGTCGCCGGGGTCAGGTCCACGACGGCCTGCGGAACGAGCCGGTTGTCGGCCATCGCGCGCAGGTACTCCCGGCGGGAGTGGATGTTGCACTCGAAGTGCGCGTTGATCTGTGAGACCCACTTCGACGGCTGGCCGTACTTCGGGTTCCAGCAGCCGGTGATGGTGACGTACCGGCCGCCGATCCTCAGGAACCGGGCGTGCTCGGCGAAGAGGTCGTCCAGGTCGACGTACATGCTCGACTCGTTGTTCCAGGAAGCGGCGACGCTGCCCTTCTCGAACGGGGTGTCGAGCATGTTGCAGACGCGGGCGCGGACGTGCTCCTCGATGCCCAGCTCCTTCGCGCGCCGGTTGCCGAACTCGGCCTGCGCGGAGGAGAGGGTGACGCCCTCGACCCTGCAGCCGAAGCGCTGGTGGGCCATGACGCTCGAACCGCCCCGGCCGCAGCCGGCGTCCACGAGGGTGTCCTCGCGTCCGACGTCCCCGAGGTGGTCGAGGAGGACGTCGGTCTGCGCCGACTCCAGGCGGTGCAGCTCGGCGATGAGCCTCTTCTCGTACGCGCCGTCCTCCGGGTCCCCGAGGGCGGCGTGGTCGACCTCGCCGACGCCGTAGTGGTGGTGGTAGAGCCCGTCGACGTCGCCGAGGCGCAGGTTCACGGGCCGGGCCTCGGCGTTCCAGTAGCGCGCGATGTCGCCCTGGTAGGGGGTCACGGGGGCGGGGACGAACGCGGCGGCGGTGGTGTCGGTGCTGGTCACTGGGGTTTCCGTTTCTTACCAGAAGTCGGGCAGGCTGTAGCGGTAGGTGTTGGTCCGGTGCCAGTGGTGGTTGCCGTCGACCCACACGGCCACGCCCCGCAGGAAGCGCAGCACGCTCGGGACGGGGCAGGCGGCGGCCAGGGCGGCGGCCTCGGCCTCGAAGTCGCGCATGAGGTCGTTGTGGACCTCGATCGCCTTCAGGTAGGCGTCCTTCTCGGAGAGCGACTCGCGTTCGGCGAGCACCACGGGCAGGTTCAGGTGACGCCCTGGACTGTCGAGTTCCTTGGTGTACGAGTACAGGTCGTTGACGATGGTGCTGGCGTTGCCGGCGAGGGCGAGGACGCGCTGCATGGCAGGCCGGGCGTGCAGGTCGGCGGGGAGTTCGTAGCCGCCGACGGTGTCGGTGATGGTGGGGCAGGGGCGGAAGTTGTTGAACTGCCGCATGGCGAGGTACTCCCACACCTCGGGCAGGTGGTCCGTCTCGGCCCAGGCGGCCTCGGCGAGGTAGCCCAGGTGCAGCCGGGCCATGTCGTGCCGGTACCGGTCGGCCTGGTAGGGGGTCGCCTGCCGCACGAAGTACTCCATGGCGGATCGGTACGCGCGCCGGGGGGCGTCCGCGTGGAGCGACTCCGCCCACTGCGGCTGGTAGGCCGAGGTCGTGTGCAGCGGGTCGAGGGCGGTGTGGGCGAGGAGGAGGCGGCCGCCGAGTCCGACGGGGGAACCTCCGTGGTCCTCGCAGTAGCAGTCGTCGACCGCGTTCTCGGCGACCATCAGCCGGGTGGCGATCATCAGGTGGTCGACGGTCGGGGCGTCAGGGTGGCAGGCGACCATGTAGCGGCCGACCAGAAAGCCGTCGAACTCCCCTTCCCAGTCGTCGGGGAACAGGTCCACCTCGTCGACCGCCCACTCCTTGATGCGGCGGCTGACCTCCGCCACGCGCGCGGGGTCGGGCTCCGGCACCGGGTGGAAGTAGAGACCGGGGATCGGCCGGCCTTCCGCCGGGTCCGCCGTCGCCGCCGTTCCTTCCGGCGCGGGGGGCTCCGCGCGCGGGACCAGGGAGAGGCCCGCCGTGCCCAGACCGCTGGGACCGCGCAGGACCCGTTCGAGGGCGGACGGGGTCGGGGGCCCGGGGACGCCTTCGCGGAGGGGCGGGGCGGCCGGGGCGGTCGGGACGCCTTCGCGGAGGGGCGGGGCGGCCGGGACGCCTCCGGGGACGGGGACGGAGGGGGAGACGGGAGCGGGAGCGGGGGCGGGGACGGGGGCGGTCGGCGGGGTGAGGGTGTGGAACGCGGCGGTGGGCAGGCTCGACCGCAGGGGGGAGGGCCCGAGATCGGGCATCCGTGACTCCTTGGAGGGGTGGGCGGGGCCGCCCGGTTCCGGGCGTGCTCGCCCGGCCCGGGGGCTCCGGGCAGCGCTGGACGGGCGAGTGCGGACGGGGCGGCGGGGCGGCGGGGCCTCAGCGCCTGCGGGCGATCTCCACGTTCTCCAGGACGCCGAGCGCGTTGGGCACCAGGACGGCGGCGGAGTAGTAGGTGGTGACCAGGTAGGAGATGATCGACTTCTCGTCGATGCCCATGAAACGGACCGAGAGGCCCGGTTCGTACTCCTCCGCCAGACCGGTCTGCCGCAGGCCGATGACGCCCTGGTTGTCCTCGCCGGTGCGCAGCGCCAGGATCGAGCTGGTGTTCTCCGCGCTGATGGGGATCTTGTCGCAGGGCAGGATCGGGACCCCGCGCCAGGACCGGACGCTCCGGCCGTCGAGGTCGATCTGCTCGGGGTGGATCCCGCGGGCGTTGAGCTCGCGTCCGATCGCCGCGATCGTGCGGGGGTGGGCGAGGAAGAACTTGGTGCCCCGGCGGCGGGTGAGCAGTTCGTCGAGGTCGTCCGGGGTGGGCGGACCGGAGTGCGGCTGGATCCGCTGCTTGAAGTCGGCGTTGTGGAGCAGGCCGAACTCCCGGTTGTTGACCAGCTCGTGCTCCTGCCGCTCGCGCAGCGCCTCGACGGTGAGCCTGAGCTGTTCCTCGGTCTGGTTCATCGGGCCGTTGTAGAGGTCCGCGACGCGGGTGTGGACCTTGAGGACGGCCTGGGCGACGGAGAGTTCGTACTCGCGCGGCGCGGGCTCGTAGTCGACGAAGGCGCCCGGCAGCGCGACCTCGCCGGTGTGGCCGGACAGCATCGGGATCGCGGCCTCGCCGTACTTGTTCCGCGGCCGGCCCGCCCGGGAGCCGAACTCCCGTACGTGGGACCGGAGGGCGGGCGCCGTGGCCAGGACGGCGGCGAAGTCGGCGCGGGAGAGGGTGAGCAGGGTGCCGGCGGTCTCGGCGGTGGCGGTGCGGTCCCAGCCGGCGTCGGCGTCGAGGAGGGTCTTCTCACCGAAGTGGTTGCCGCCGGCGAGAACGGCGACGGTGTCCTCGCCGCCGTACTTGCCGGCGGAGGTCTGGACGATCCGGCCGTGGGCGATCAGGTGGACGGCCCCGGCGGGGTCGCCGCGCCGGGTCAGCACCTCACCGGCGCGGAAGTCGCGCTGGACGCACCGGGCGGCGAGCGCGGTCAGCACCTGCTCGTCGTCGAAGCCGCGGAGGAGGGCCAGCTCGCCGAGTTCTCGCGGGATGACCCGGACCCGGGCGCCGTCCTGGACGAACTCGACGCGCCCGTCGCCGACGGTGTGGCTCAGCCGGCGGTTCACCCGGTAGGCGCCGCCCCTGGTCTCCACCCAGGGAAGCATCCGCAGCAGCCAGCGGGAGGTGATCTCCTGCGTCTGCGGGGCGGACTTGGCCGTGTGGGCGAGCCTGCGGGCGGCCGCGGTGCTCAGACTGGACTGCCTGGGCGGCGCGAGCCGCACTTCCGGGCGGTCGTCAACGGTCATCGGGCGGGCTCTCTTCCACGAAGGCGGTGTGACGCGCCCGGGCGCGTCACACCGCCGCAAGGAGAAACGGGGTGCGCGGATCCGGAGGTTCGCCCGGATCCCGGGGAACAGTAACGGCGGCGCACCCGCCCCATCCCGTGAGAACGGGACCTTTACCTCCATGCAGTGATCTTGATCCGAACAGGGTTTACCCGCCCGAACGCAGGTCTTCGAGCCGTTCGCACACGTGTCGGGCGGGTCAGCGCCCCAGCCGGGCGTCCAGCCACTGGAGCACCTCGGGGGTCACCGGGTCGGTGAGGTCGGCGAACTCTCCGTGCTTCTCCAGGAACTTCGCCACGTAGGGGCAGACCGGGACGATCCGCATCCCGGAGGCGCGCACGTCGGTGAGGGCCTGCTCGACGAGGATCCCGGCCAGGCCCCGGCCCGCGTAGGCGTCGTCGATCTCGGTGTGGAAGAAGACCCGCCGGTCGTCGCGGTCGCGGTAGGCCGTCAGACCGGCGCGCTCGCCGTCGACGAGGATCTCGTAGCGGTGCCGGGCGTCCACCCGGCGGACGTCGGGAGGAGAGGACTGCTGGGTCACGGAAGTGCCTTTCGGGCGGGAGGGGCGAGAGCGGACGGGGACGGGCCCCCGGGGAGGCGGCCGGGCGGGTTCCGCGGGCCCTTGCCACCGCCACCGTCCCGGCCGGTCCGGTCCTGTCCGGTCCCTGTTCGGTTCGGTTCGGTTCCGGAAAACGATCTTTTCATCATACGGATGGCCTGCGACGCGCCGGTGGCGGTCGCCGCCACCGCCACCGCGTTCCGGCGGGCGGACCGCGGGAACGGGCCGCCGCACGGCCGTCCGTTCGGCCGCCGTCCCCCGTTCGGAGCAGGAGCGCGCTTCCCTTCCGGTGGACGAGCGAGACGGGGACGAAGAGGCGGACGGCCGGTGCGGCGGTGCGGCGCGGTCGCGACCGGGGCGGGAACGCGGCCCTCCGGAAGCCCGGGACCAGGGACTTCGAGGCGGATCCGGTCGTACCCGCCCGGGAGGCCGTGGTGTGCCGCGGCGGGTTCGGGGAAGCGGTTCCGACATGCGCCCGGTGATCGACATGACGGACGATTGCCGAGGCGAGTCATCACACGCTGCGAGGAAAGAGGCATCGGCACGTGGCCCACGTACCTTCAGACGGCCCGGACGGCTCCCGGGGACTCCCGGGCGTGCCCGCGTCGATCGCGCACATGCCCGGATACATCCGCGAGGAGTTCGCGCGGCGGCTGCGCCGCGTCAAGGGGGCCTACCGGGAAGAGGACGTCCAGGTCGTCGAGAAACCCCTGCTCAAACGCGCGGTCGGGGCCTCGGCGCTCGGGAACTGCATGGAGTGGTTCGACTTCGGCGTCTACAGCTACCTCGCCGCGACCATCGGCAAGGTCTTCTTCCCCGGTGCCTCGCCGGGAGCGCAGCTGATCTCGTCCTTCGCGACGTTCGCCGCCGCGTTCGTGGTGCGACCGCTCGGCGGTCTCGTCTTCGGACCCCTCGGCGACCGCATCGGCCGGCAGAAGGTCCTCGCCACGACCATGATCATGATGGCGGCGGGCACCTTCGCGATCGGCCTGATCCCCAGCTACGCCACGATCGGCATCGCCGCCCCCATCCTGCTGCTGATCGCCCGGATGGTCCAGGGCTTCTCCACCGGGGGCGAGTACGGCGGTGCCACCACCTTCGTGGCCGAGTACTCGCCGGACCGCCGGCGGGGCTTCCTGTCCAGCTGGCTCGACTTCGGCACCTTCGTCGGCTACGCCATGGGGTCCGCGCTGGTCACCCTGCTGAACCTGGCCCTGTCGGACGAGCAGATGCTGGCCTGGGGCTGGCGCCTCCCGTTCCTGATCGCGGGGCCGCTGGGCGTGATCGGCCTCTACATGCGGCTGAAGCTGGAGGAGTCCCCGGCGTTCCAGCAGCAGCTGGACGAGCACGAGAAGAGCCTGGCCCAGAAGTCGGCCGGCAGCGAGTTCAAGACCATCGTGCGCGCCCACTGGCGGTCGCTGCTGCTGTGCGCGGGGCTGGTCCTGCTCTACAACGTCACCAACTACATGGTCACCGGCTACCTGCCCACGTACCAGACGGAGACGCTGGACCGGTCCAGTACGTCGGCGGACGTGCTGGTGCTGATCGGCATGGTGTGGATCGCCGTCCTCATCACCTTCCTCGGCCGCCTCAGCGACCGGGTCGGCCGGCGCCCCCTGTACGCGGTCGGGGCCGCGGCGATGATCGTCCTCGCGATTCCCGCCTTCCTGCTCATCAAGGCGGGGGGCACCTGGCTCCCGGTCCTCGGCGTGCTGATCCTGTCCACCCTGCTCGCCGCCTTCGCCGCGCCGAGCGCGGCCACCCTCCCCGCCCTCTTCCCGACCGCCGTGCGCTACGCCGCGATGGGCATCGGCTTCAACTTCTCCGTGGCGGCCTTCGGCGGTACCACCCCGCTCGTGACCGAAGCGCTCGTGAACGCCACGGGCGACGACATGGTCCCCGCGTACTACCTCATGGTGGCCGGCGCGATCGGTCTGGTGACCGTCGCCTTCCTGCCGGAGAGCGCCCGGCTCCCCCTGGACGGCTCCCGGCCGATGGTCGGCTCGCGGGAGGAGCGGAAGGAACTGATCGACACCTCACACGACCTCGTCCGGTACGCGGAACAGCGCTCTCCGTCGCCCTGAGGCCGACCGGACCGCGCACGGGGCCGTGGGACGGCCGGTGCGGTCGCCTGGAGGCCGGGGAGACCGCCGTCGCCCCGTGCGACGAGGTGGGCGCGGTCCCGAGCGATGAGTTCCGGGCGGGCCGGCGGTCCACCCCGTATGGAGAACACCGCACGCATGGAACCGATCGACCTGGGGGCGGCGGCCGAGCGCGTCGCCCGGCTCGCGGAGGGCATCGCCGACGAGCGGCTCGGTGATCCGACGCCCTGCCCCGAGTACGCGGTACGGGAACTGCTCGCCCATGTCGCCGGGCTCAGTACCGCCTTCCGCGACGCGGCCCGCAAACGGTTCGGGCCGACGACCGACACGCCGCCCGGTTCGTCCCTCCCGGTCCTGTCCGACGACTGGCGGACGGCGCTTCCCGGGGCGCTGGACGAGCTGGTCACCGCCTGGCGGGAGCCGGGCGCCTGGGAGGGGAGCACGAGGGCGGGCGGAATCGAACTGCCGGCCGCCGTCATGGGCCGGATCGCCCTCGACGAGCTGCTGGTCCACGGCTGGGACCTGGCGCGGGCGAGCGGCCGGACGTACGAGGTGAGCGAGGAGGAGCTGCGGGTCTCCGAGGCCCTGCTGACCCCGGCCGACGACGCGTCCGGCGAGGGGTTCTTCGGTCCGGTCGTCGCGGTGCCCGAGGGCGCTCCCCTCCTGGACCGCGTGATCGGCCTCAGCGGACGCCGGCCCGACTGGCGCCCCGCCCGACCGCGCTGATCGGGGCGTGGTCACCGCCGGCGGGCCGTCGGGGGACGGTCCGGGAGGGGGTCAGTGACGTGAGGGCCCCGGGGCGGTGGTGTCGCCGCGTACGGGGACCGATGTGGTGCGCCGGGCGACGACCCGGGCCTGGGGCCGGGTGCCGGTGGAGGCGAGGGCGACGAGCGGCAGGAGGGTGAGGGCGGCGGAGACGCCGCCGACGAGGACCGGTCCGGCCGGGCCGAGGGAGGTGTTCAGAGCCGTCCCGGCGAGGGCGGAGCCGGTGGCGATGCCGGTGTTGTAGGCGGAGGTGGTCAGCGCCGAGGTGAGGGTGGGGGCGTCCCCCGCGAAACGGACGGCGAGGGAGGTGACGACGGGGTTGACGGTGAACCCGGCCAGCGCCATGAGGAAGACCAGGGCGACGGCGGTGACGGGCCCGGTCGACAGCGGGATCAGCAGGAACAGGGCCAGGGCGGTGACGGCGGCGGCGGTGAGGGTGGTGGCCATGAGGCGGCGGTCGCCGAGCCGTCCGCCGATCGCGGTGCCGCCCAGGGCGCCGAGCCCGAAGACGATCAGGACCAGCGGGACGGCCCCGGCCGGAACGCCGGCGCGGTCGGTCAGCAGCGGGCTGATGTAGGTGTACACGGCCAGGACCCCGCCCATGATCAGAACGGCGGCGGTCAGCGCCAGCCACAGCCGGCCCTGCCGCAGGGCCCCGGTCTCGGCGCGTACGGAGACCTCGGTCCGCCGCTCCGTCCGGGGGACGAACCGGCCGACGGACACCGCCGCGAGACCCGCGAGGACGGCCAGGGCCCAGAAGGGGCCGCGCCAGCCGGTGTACCGGCCGACGAAGGAGCCGATCGGCACGCCGATCACGTTGGCCAGGGTCAGGCCGCCCATCATGACGCCCACGGCCCGGGTCGCCCGGGCGGGACCCGCGGCGGCGGTGACGATGACGAAGCCGACGGCCCAGAACGCGCCGGTGGCCAGCGCCGTGATCACCCGGGCGGCCAGGACGACGGTGAAGGAGGAGCTGAGCGCGGCGACGACGTGCCCGAGGGCGAAGACCGCCAGGGCCGCAACGAGGGTCAGGCGGCGGGGCAGGCGCAGGGTGGCCAGGGCCATGGCCGGTCCGCCGACGATCATGCCGATCGCGAAGGCGGTGATCAGCAGGCCGGCGTGGGAGACGCTCACGTCGAGGTCACCGGCGATCTGCGGGAGCAGTCCGGCGATGACGAACTCGGTGGTGCCCATCAGGAACGTGCCGACGGCGAGCACCCACACGACGAGGGGCAGCTTGCCCGCTGGGGTGCTGGCTGCGGAAGGCATAGGGGTACTTCTCTTCCTCAAGGGGGTCAGGAGGCGGCTTCGACGGTGATGCGGGTGGCCCGGCCGAGCTGCTCGGCCTGGACGTCGAGGTGGCCGAGGACGAGCAGGTCGGCCGAGGGGGCGGGCCCGTCCTGGCAGAAGAGGGCCAGATTGCCCCAGGGGGCGTAGTGGGCGATGTCGCCGGCCTTGGCCGCGACCGGTGCGGGGGCGCCGGAGGTGTCCAGCTTGCGCGGCAGGCCGGCGACCCGCTCCGTGCCGTGGAAGTCCTCCAGGCCCAGGGTGAGCGCCAGCAGCTCGGTGAAGTCGCGGGCGGCGGGGCTGTCGTTCAAGGCGGCCTCGACGGGGCGGCCGTCGAGGGGGACACGGATGTCCATGGGAGTGCTCCCCTCGGGGACGGACGGGGCGGTGGCCGGCGCGGCGGGGATCGTCGTTTCCTGCCGGCCCGGGGAGGCGGGGGCGAAGGACGTGGAGACCGGGACAGCTTCCCGCGAGCCGGCGTGGGGGACGCGGACGTACTCGGCCTGGCAGGTGGACATGAACTCGCGGTTCAGGCAGTTCGACGGGAAGCCGTTGCGGCAGTTCGCGCAGGTGGTGTCCGAGGTGGCGAAGGAGCCGACGACGAACTGGCCCGGCCGCAGCGAGGTGACCTCGCTCCCGACCTCCTCCACGAAGCCGACGTACTCGTGGCCCATGGGGTGCGGGTCACCGATCGGTTCCGCGCCGCGGTAGGGCCACAGGTCCGAGCCGCGCACGCGGGTCACGGCCGTGCGGATGACCGCGTCGGTCGGTTCGACGATCTTCGCGTCGTCCACGGTCTCGAAACGGACGTCACCGGGGGCGTGGATCACTGCTCCGCGCATGGGGGTTCCTTATGTGCCGGGGGTGCGGTGCCGACGGGCACCGCGTGCGGTCTGCCGGGTACGGGGGGCACCGCCGCCCCGGGCACCCGTTCCTCCGCCGTCCCGGCGGCGGGACGAGTGCCACGACGTCCAGGTAACCGCCCCCGGACGCGGGCTGCCAGTCACCGCCGAGAGGTGTACCGGCAGTACACCCCTCCCGCGGCGCGCCGGACGTACGGTCGGGGGGTGGACAACCATGAAGAGGTCCGCGAGTTCCTCACCTCGCGGCGCGCGAAGATCACCCCGGAACGGGCCGGGCTGCCCGCCGGTCCCCGCCGACGCGTCCCCGGTCTGCGCAGGAGCGAGGTCGCGGCGCTGGCCGACGTCAGCGTCGAGTACTACGCCAAGCTGGAGCGCGGCAACCTCGCCGGCGTCTCACCGGCCGTTCTGGAGTCCGTCGCCCGCGCCCTGCGGCTCGACGACGCCGAACGCGCCCACCTGCTCCACCTGGCCCAGGCCGCCGACGGCACCGACGCCCTGGCCCGGCCCCGCCGCCGGCGCACCGGGGACCGGTGGAAGCCGCACCGCAGCCTGCGGTGGACCCTGGACGCGATCACGGGAGGGCCCGCGTTCGTGCGCAACGGCCGCATGGACATCCTGGCCGTCAACGGGCTCGCCCGCGCCTTCTACCACGACGTCTACGCCACGCCCGGCAACCGGGCGAACCTGGCCCGCTTCACCTTCCTCGATCCCGCCTCCCGGCGCTTCTACCCCGAGTGGGACCTCTTCGCCGACGTCTCCGTGGCCATCCTGCGCACCGAGGCCGGACGCAACCCGCACGACAGGGACCTGCACGACCTGGTCGGTGAACTGTCCACCCGCAGCGACGAGTTCCGCACCCGCTGGGGCGCCCACAACGTCCGCCACCACGGCACCGGCACCAAGCGTTTCCACCACGCGGCCGTCGGTGACCTCACCCTCGCCTTCGAGGGCCTGGAGATGGCCGCCGAACCCGGCCTCACCCTCACCGTCTACACCGCCGAGCCCGGCTCCCCCTCCGAGGAGGGGCTGCGCCTCCTCGCCTCCTGGGCGGCCACGGGGAAGGCCGCCCCGGCCACCGAAGGAACGACGCGGGAAGGAGCGGCACGCTGACCGGACGGCACGGGGCCCGTACCCGGGCCCGTCACGCACGGCGCACCGGGAAGTGCGTCGCCCGGTGCTTCCGGCGCGAGGCGACCGCCGCACCGGGAGCCACCCGCCGACGGTGTCGGCCGGATGCCTAGACTTCGTCCGGTGACCAACACCTTCCGCTGCACCCACTGCGGCACCGTCGGCCTGGAACCCGGCTTCGTCGAGGACGCCGGTCAGAGTTCCCGCGGCTACGCGCGCTGGATACAGGGGGCCCTCGAAAGGGGCCCCTTCGGCGGCGCCAAGCGCCTGGGCAGACCCACCTGGCAGATCGACGCGTACCGCTGCCCCCACTGCTCCCACCTGGAACTCTTCGCCGCCACCCGCGTCTGACGTCACGCGATCCCGGTCGGAACGAGCAACGCCGACGACGCGGTCGCCGAGGTCGGCCACCGCGCCGACGACACCGACAGCCCGAGCCGGGGCGTGGAGGGCGGAGGTGTCGTGATTTCCGTTGGTCCGGCAGCCGGTGGGTGGAAGCAGGGCGTCTTCTTGCGAAGTGACGGTTCTGCTCATGGGTGGAGTGGTGCTCTCACCGTTCGGGTGGCGGAGATCGAGCCAGAATCCGTAGGCCGTGGAAACGGGAGGCCGCCCTTGGCGTCGTCCTTGAAGGCGGAAGCCGAATCGATTCTTTGATCGCCGGGTAACCGATCGAGATGAAGCGCGGCATTTTTTGATCCATTTTGCCGGGGCGCCGAATGGCTTCACCGCCCTTTCCCTGTCCGAATGGTTGCGTTCGAGCGCTTCGCGTTCCGGCGGGAGGAATCGCGGCTCTGCCAGGTGGGGAGTTCTTCGCACGAGACATCGCTCCTTGCCACCGATACAGAGGAACCGCCCCCATGAGCACGCCCACTCCCGCCCGCACCCCCCTGGTCACCAACCGGGCGCCGGACGACACCCTTCTCGTCTGGGACGAGGCCCGCTGGGAGGCCATGGTCGGCACCTGGACCGACCTGCCCGGCGCCACCATCGACCTGGAGATCGGGCAGGGCGCCGCCTCGTACGGGGCGATCTTCGTGGCGACGTTCAGCGCCGAGGCCATCGCCTCCCACCCCGACCACAACGCGGTCGTCAGCGCCACCGTGTTCTTCGGCAACGACCAGGCCGCCCCGGTCAGCACCAACCACCGGTTCGTCACGGCCCGGGGCAACCCGGAGTGGTCCTCCCACACCCTGATCCGCGTCGCGGAGTTCCAGCCGGCCTTCCCCAAGCGCGATGTCACCGCCCGCGTGAAGGTGAAGGGATCGACCGGAGCGACGGCGGGCTTCCAGAACTGGGTCCTGAAGATCGACCGGTACAACCTCTGACCGGAGACCCGCACCCCTGGCCGGTGACCCGGCACGCCGGGAGTTGCCGTCCGGTCCTCCCCCGCCGGTCCTCCCGCGCATTTCCGAAGACGGAACGAAGCCCCCTGTGACGGGGCGGACGAAGGGACGACGATGAGCACCACCCACGCGGAGCCCACGACCGGGGGGAGCTCCGCTCCTCCGATCAGCACGGTCGCCGGGACCGGGACCGGCGGATTCGGCGGGGACGAAGGGCCCGCCGCCTCGGCCCGGTTGCACTACCCGTACGGGATCGCGCCGGACGGCACCGGTGCCCTCTACTTCTCCGACCACGGCAACCACCGGATCCGGAGGATCACGGCCGACGGGACGATCAGTACGGTGGCCGGGACCGGGACCGCGGGTCCACGGGGCGACAACGGCCCTGCCGCCTCGGCGGAGCTGAACTGGCCGCGAGGCGTGGCGGTGGACGGCGCGGGCAACCTCTACATCGCCGACAGCAGCAACAACCGGATCCGGAAGGTCGCGACGGACGGGACGATCAGCACGGTCGCCGGCACGGGCAGAGCGGGTTTCGGCGGTGACGGCGGCCCTGCCACCGCCGCCCAGTTGAACGTTCCGTTCGGACTGGCGGTGGACGATTCCGGCGTCCTCTACATCGCCGAGTACAACAGCCATCGGGTCCGGAGGATCACGGCCGACGGAAAGATCGGCACGGTCGCGGGGACCGGGACCCCGGGAGCCGGGGGAGACGGCGGACCGGCGGTGTCGGCCCAGCTGAACCGCCCCCAGGCCCTGGCGCTGGACGGTGCGGGCAACCTCTACATCGGCGACAGCAACAACCACCGGATCCGGAAGGTCGCGGCGGACGGGACGATCAGCACGGTCGCCGGCACGGGTACGGCGGACTTCGGCGGTGACGGCGGCCCGGCGACCGAGGCCCGGCTGAACTCGCCCCTGGGAATCACGGTGGACAGCACCGGCACCCTCTACATCGCCGACAGCAACAACCACCGGATCCGGAAGGTCGCGGCGGACGGGACGATCAGCACGGTCGCCGGCACGGGTACGGCGGACTTCGGCGGTGACGGCG
>NZ_JBVIZC010000015.1:129960-141457 GCF_055591945.1 Streptomyces sp. NPDC041191
GGCCCGGCGACCGAGGCTCCGCTGAACAACCCGGTGGGGCTCGCCATGGACCGCACCGGCGCTCTCCACGTCGCCGACCACGTCAACCACCGGCTCCGGAAGGTCGCGGCCGCGAGGGCGGCCGGCCTGCCCGACTCGGGCACGGTCGCCTCCTGGGCCAACGTCCGCAGCAGGCTGCGGATGGGGATCCACCGGGAGTCCCTCAAGGACGGGGCCGAGGTCCATCAGTCCCTCGCCTCGCCCCGGGACCACCAGCGGTGGCGGTTGATCGAGGTGGGCCGGGACGGCGGTGACGTCCTGTACCGGATCGAGAACGTGCGCAGCGGCAAGGCCCTGGAGGTGGCCGAAGCGCGGGGGACGGCCGGAGCGGTGATCGCGCAACGCGCCTACGAGGGGGACGACGCCCATCATCAGCATTGGAGGCTGATCCCGGTGGGACCGGCGACCGACACTCCGCGGGTGTTCGAGATCGCGAACCGCGACAACGGCCTGCTGCTGCGGGTCGACACCAACGCCCGCACGGCCGTCAAGCAGGACGGGGCGGAGGACGACCACCGGGGCCGCCGGTGGCAGTTGCTTCCCGCGTAGCGCGGAGGGGGCGGGGGCGGTTTCGCCCCTGCCCCCTCGCACATCCCGGGAGTCGGGTTCTCACCGGGAACCGGAGGGCTTCTCCGCGGTCGCCTTGGGCGCTTGGGGTGCTTCCGGGGCCTTGGGGGCTTCCGGGGTCTTGGGGGGCTTGGCGTAGTCGCTCTTCTTCGGCCTGCTTTCCAGGTCCTCGTCCTTCTGGAGGTCTCCGCGCTCCGACACTGTCGCGCTCGCGTCCCGCATGCCGGCGGAGGCCGCCTCGGTCACCGATCCGGGGTCCTGGGCGTACCGCGCCTGTGTGCCGGCGGCTTCCTGGGTGGCCCGGACGAAGGAGCCGAGGAAGCCCAGGACGGCCCGTGCTTCGGGCGAGGTCTCCTGCACGGTCTTCGCGCGGGAGGTGGCTCCGTGGATCGCGCTGTCGAACAGGCTGGTGCTCGTGTCGTCGTACGCGTCGTCGTCGGAGTCCTCGAAGTCGATGCCCTCGCCGGGCCGGGGCTTCGTGCCTCCGGTGGTCACGGAGAAGAGCCCCGCGCCCTTGCCGGCGGAGTTGAAGATGTTGTCGAACACCATGGTCGTCTCCTCTGGTCGTCCTGGTGGCGGTGTCGCCCGGTCAGGGCTGCTTGTAGAGCGTCTGCGGGCTGATGGTCAGGCTCTCGACGTCGAGCATCGTGTGGTGGACGTCCAGGGCGGAGACCACCTCGGCCAGTCCCTTCATGCGGAAGCCGCCGGGCGCCAGGTCGATGTCGCCGATGTCGCGGGCGACCATCCGGCCGAGGCCGGGGTAGGCCCCGGGCTGCGGGGGCGAGAGGACCGCCACCGGCACGGCGTACTGCACCGCGATCAGCCCGGAGAAGGTCACCGGGATCTCGTAGGTGTACTGCCTGCGGGTGCGCCGCTGCGTGACGAGGGTCTGCACGCGGGAGTTCGGCGGGACCTTGCCGGAGATCTGCGACTTCGAGGCCCAGCTGGTGTTCAGCGAGCCGCCGACGGTGGCCGCGATGCCCAGGGCCAGCTGGGCGTTGAGCGACGCGTTTCCGGTGGCGCTGCCCGAGGTCGTGAAACCCACCGAGTTGGTCATCGTGTTCGACGAGGAGTTCGTCGCGGAACTGCTCGCGGACGTCTCGGTGGTGTTGGCGTTGTCGACCCCGACGCTGTCCTTGCTGTTCTTGTTGGTCACCGTGTTCGCGTTCTTGTTCGCCGTCCCGTTCTGGCACGACGCCGCGAGCTGCGACTGCAGGTCCAGACGGAGCTGGTTCTGCAGTTGAAGCTGCAGCGACGCGCCGACGCTGCCGCCGAAGGTGAGCTTGGCGTCTCCGTGGAGCGACCACGTGACCCCGTTCGACACGGTGAAGTCGACCGAGTCGGTGAAGGTCATCTCGGACTGGCTGCGATTGACGTAGGCACGGGAGGAGAAGGTGTCGGGCGGGGGCTGGCCGATGTCGCCGCGCACCTCGATCAGCGGCTCCCCGAGGTTCATGTAGGCGAGCCAGCCCAGCTGGAACGCGGTTCCGGGGAAGCTGCCGAAGCTCGACTTGTTCACGGAGAAACCGACGGGCTTGTGCTTCACGCCGGAGGGGTCGACGTAGATCAGGTTGGGGTGGTCCAGGATGGACCGCCAGGTCTGTTCGATGTTGAGTTCCCGCAGGTTCTTCTTCGTCAGCGGCTGACGCCTGGCGTCAGTCAGGCTGTATGCGGTGGAAGGCATCTACCCGTCCTCGACTAATTTTGGCCGAACCGCGCTCGGTGAAATGTAAACAGAAATCTGCATACGTTCCGGCAGGCAAAATTACCGCGCCCTCCTTGACTCGGGAAGACGCACCCCCACGTCACCCTCAATCGAGTGATCGGTTTTCGGAAATCGCTTCCGAAACGCCGGTGAAGTGACCTTTCTCCACCACCCGTCACTCGATCGATGACTTTTCGGCATCCTCACCCACGGGTACTTTGACCTCGGGCATTGCCACAGGAGATTTCCCCTTCAGCCATTTACCCGATTTCGGAAACACCTTCGGCAAAGGTGATCCGTTTCGCAGTAACACGGCGTCACGGGCCAGTGGGTCGAGTGCCCGAAAGATTCTTCTCCCCCTTCAGGACAGGTGAGGTTTTCGCGATGTACACCCAAGAGCGCACGGCGATGTCGAACCTGGTGGTCGGCGGCCCGGTGGCGGTGAACAGCTACGACAACGCGATCGTGGCGGCACTGGTCGAGAACCGGCCGGTGATGCTCGTCCATGCCTTCAACGGCGGTTATCTGCGGCCCGCCGAGCTGGGCGAGGAGAGCCACGACAAGGGCGTCCACCTGGCCACCGCCCTCGACCCGGCCACCAAGGAGGCGAAGGGCCACCTCTGGTACCTCACTCCCGCCGGCTTCTTCGGGCAGCGGCCGCTCTACGTCATCGAGAGCGCCGCGGGCCAGGTGACGCCCCAACCCGCCGCCGCAGGCGAAGCCGACGCCGGGCGCGGCGACGACGGCGTCCCCAAGCCGCGGCGCAGGCGCGTCACCGTCCACCAGGACGCCCCTCGGAGCACGGCCGACACCGTCCAGGTCGGCCTCCCCGACAAGGTCGGCGACAAGTGGCGCGGGAAGAACGGCGCGCCCGAGGACACCCAGCTCTGGGTCGTCACGGTCACGCCGTGGGGCGGGATTACCTTCGTGCCCATCACCCACCCCGACGCCATCCTCGGGTTCAAGGACCACGCGGTGACGGCCGACAGCGAGGTGCGCCTCACCCCCAACTGGGGCGGGGACTTCACCGGGACGGTCATCAACACCTTCTACCCGCGCCTGCCCAACGAGTGGAACGTCCCCTACCACCACGTCTTCACGTGACCCGGAGCCACCCCCCCGTCCGTCCCGAACCGACGTCCGCACCGCCTGGAAGAGGCACCACGATGCCCGTACCCACGGAAGAACTGAAGCTGGAGATCGTCAACGCCGCCACGGGGAAGGCCCTCGGCGCCGAGGCCGTACCGGGGCAGGGCGGGACGCTCGTCGTCCGTGAACTCCCCGAGGACGGCCCGGCCCCGGAACGGTGGCAGATCGTCCCCGTGCGGTCCGCGCAGGACGAGCAGGCGTACGTGATCCGCAACGCGGTCAGCGGCAAGGTCCTCGACAAGCCCGCCGTCGCGAACGGCGGCGTCCGCCAGGAAGACGCCGCCGACGGCAGGAAGAGCCAGCAGTGGCGCGTCGTCCCCGTCGAGGGCGAAGCCGGCCTCTGCTTCATCGAGAGCGTGACCGACGACACCGCCCTCGACCTGGGCGAACCCGGCGAGGACGCCACCCCGGTCGTCCTGCGCGCGTACGACGAGGACGCGGAGGGTCAACGGTGGCGGCTCGTCCCCGCCGAGCCCGAGCGCGTCGCGGACCTCGCCCTGCACTGGGCACCGCTGAGCCACTGGAACGGACGCCGGTCCTGGCGGCTGAACCGCTCGGCCGCACTGCGGCCCGTACCCGGGGCGACGCCCTCCTTCAGCGACATGCTGCTCGTCCTCGAACGCTTCGGGAGTGCTCCCGAAGCCGGCGGGTGGAAGAACGAAGGAGCCGCCCCCTCCCCCGACGGCCGGCCGGGTCGGTGGGCCGGCCTCGGCGCGCGGTTCCTGACCGACACCACCGGCGGGGGACGGGCCGAAATCATCGGGCTCAAACCCGCCAAGGGCGCCGTGACATCGGCCGGCCGGGGCGACGGCACGTTCGAGGACGAGGAACGCGTCCTGCACCAACCCTCTTCCTCCTCCAGCCACTTGGACCTGTGGACCCTCGCGGACGTGACGGGTGGCGGCGAGCCCGCCGTTGTCGTACTCGCCACCGACGGCGTCCGGCTCTCTCTCCGCAGCGAGGACGGAACGTTCGCACCCGCGTCCGGCGAGCCGGCTCTCCGGGCGTTCGGCCACGGCGAGCAGGCCGGCGGCTGGCTCGCAAACGAGCACCCCCGCTTCCTCGCGGACACCACCGGCGACGGCAGACTCGACATCGTCGGCTGTCACGACGACGGCGTCTGGATCTCCCTCCAGGACGAAGAGGGAACGTTCGCCCCGCTCGCCGACGAACCCACCCTCAAGGCATTCGGCCACGGAGAAGAGGCCGGCGGCTGGCTCGCGGACAAGCACCCCCGCTTCCTCGCGGACACCACCGGCGACGGCAGACTCGACATCGTCGGCTGCCACGACGACGGCGTCTGGATCTCCCTCCAGGACGAGGACGGCACCTTCGCCGAACCCCTGTACGTCCTCGACGACTTCGGCACCGAGCAGGGATGGGCCTCGGCCGACGAACACCCCCGGTTCCTGGTCGGAACCACTGGCGAGGGGACGGCGGACATCGTCGGCTTCGGCCCCCACGGCGTCGTCGTCGCACGCGGCCTCGGCGACGGCACCTTCGAGCCCTCGAAACTCCTTCTGAACGACTTCGGCACCGCCCAGGGATGGAGCGCCGAGAAACACCTCAGGATCCTCGCCGACGTCACCGGCGACGGAACCCCCGACATCGTCGGCTTCGGCGACGAAGGGGTCTGGGTCTCCCACAACCTCGGCGACGGCACGTTCGACCAGGCCCGACTGGTCTGCCGGGGCTTCGGATACGACGACTCCGCCGGCGCCTGGCGGGTCGGCCGCCACCCCCGCTTCCTCGCCGACGTCACCGGCGACGGCAGACTCGACATCGTCGGCTTCGGCGGCCCGGGAGTGTACGTGGCCCGGAACCTGTACCGCCGCTTCACGACCCGTTAGTCCCCCGAATAGTCCCCCGAAGAAGCCTCCACAGCCGCATCACGACGACCCGCCGCCCATGGGATCGCCGGCCCACCCGGTGCGCGGTCAGGCACGCCGTCACGTGTCGGGCCGCGCACCGACGGCCGCGATGACGCCGCCGAAGCCCGGTGGCCGTCCGCCGCGTGACCCTCTGCGCAGGCGGGCGGCCCGCTGTCGGCCTTCTCCGGGATCGCGTGCCGGATGCCCCGGCGCTGCGGATACGCGGCCCAAGTCCCCACTTCCGGCAGCGTTTTCCCCCGGAGCGACGGGACTCCGCCGCTTCTTCGCTTTCAACGTCGCCGGCGCACTTCGCGCTTTCGACGTGCCTAAAGTGGCCGACGTGGCCGAAATGACCGACGACGCGGCTTTTCCCCTGAACGCCGCAGTCGTCATCGTGGCACTCGCGGAAACGCGTGCTGCCCGGCAGCGCACCGGGGCATCAGAAGCGGAGCGGGAAGCCGTGTCATGACCAGGGCGTGGGCGGGCCGCGCCGGAAAAGCGCCCCCGTCACGATGCCGACGGGTTCCTGACCCGTCGGACCGGTAAGCGGAAGACGGGGCGGGAGGGCCACGAGCGGGGGATCTTGCCGAAGCTCCGCCTGTTTCACTCGGGTGTCGGCGCCGCCGCGCGGTTCCGCCGACGGGCACGCCACCGGCGACGCAGCCGGTCGCCGGCCTCGCCCACCGCGACCAGCAGCGCAGCGGAGGCCGCGCACCGCGCGAGGCCCACAGGCTGTTCCAGGGCCCGGCCCAGCAGCCACATCACCAGGGTGAGCCCGGCCCACCACAACAGGATCGAGACGGTCTCGCGCCCCCGCCGTGCCACCCCCCTCACGCGGCGGCCCTCACGGCCTGGTGCGCCGCCGGAGCCGCGACCACGCCGTCGACGGCGGGCAGGACGCCGACGGCAGCGGTCGCGGCCACGGCCGGGCCGGGTGAGCCGTCGGCCGGCTGCGGGACGCCGTCGAGCGGCGCGGTCGTGCAGCGGGTCAGCGGGGGCCGCCCGAGCGGGCGGGCCGGAGCGAGCCGGGAGCACAGGCGTCGCGGTGTCCGGCCGGTGATCAGGGCCGGCGCGGCGGGGAGCGGAGCGAGAGAGCAGGCGGTGGGGCCGCTCCGGTGCCGGATCACGGACATCGTGGCCTTCCTGTGCGGGGACAGCGGTTCAGCAGCGGCCATGACGAGTCCGGTGGTCGGCACGGTGAACCCGGTGACCGAAGCGGGGAGGCCAGGGCCGAGCGGGACGCACGGGGCGGCGCCGGCCAGGGACAGCGACCCTCCCGTGATCGACATGACGGTTCCGATGCGGTGCTCGGACACGTATTTTCTCATCTTCCGATCGGACGGGGCTCGCGTGGTGGCCGGGCGGCGGGTGCCGTCGCTGCCGGTGGAGGTGCTGCGGTCCGGGCTTCCCGGCTTCTCCAGCCGCCGGCCCGGGTTCTCCGCCGTGCCGGTGTCCGGCGGGGTGCGGTGGGCGGTGGCCCGGGAGATCCCGGCCTCCCGGCCGGGCGGTGCACGCGGCCACGGGCGCGGAACCGGCGCAGTACCAGCACCGCCCGGCGGAGCGGTTCCGGCGCCCGGGGGCCCCTCGGCGTGCCGGTCCGGCGGCGGTGGGCGGCCGGGAGACGGACGAGGTGCCGCACCACGTGGTGCGGAACGTCGAGCGTGGCACCATGGGTGACCGACGTGGAGCCTCCAGCGGTTGTGGGCGTGATCTTGTGGTGGGACCTGTCCTGCCAGGGGCTTCACGCCTGCTCCCGAAGGAGGCTCGCGCATCCGGCATGCCGTCCGCACACGGGAGGTCCACGTGGACACCGAACCGGGTTCCGCAGTCGTCCTGATCACCGGCGTGATGGCGGCGGGGAAGTCCACCGTGGCCGGACTGCCGGCCGGGCGGCTGCCCCGAACCGCCCCCGTGCGCGGTGACGTCTTCCGGCGGACGGTGGTGTCCGGCCGGGAGGAACCGCTGCTCGAGGAGACCGCCGAGGCCAGGGCCCCACTGGAGCTGCGCCACCGGCTGTCCGCACTGGTGGCCGACGAGTACGCGCGTCACGGCTGGACCGCGGTCGTCCAAGACGTCGTCCTGGGAGAAGACCTGGGCCGGTACGTCGCCAGGGTGCGTACACGGCCCTTGTACGGCGTCGTGCCGGCTCCCTCCGCGGCAGCCGTGCGGAGCAGAGAAGCAGAGCGTCCGAAGACCGGATACGCCGCCGCCTGGACGGTCGACGCCCTCGACCGCGCCCTGCGCAAGGAGACGCCGCGCATCGGGCTCCGGCTGGACACGTCGGAGCAGACGCCGGACAAGACGGTCTCAGCGGTTCTCGGCAGCCTCCCCGCCGCCCGGGTACGGGCCGGCCGCCCCGGGTCGGCCGCGGCTCGTCCCACGGAGAAAACCTCCGTCGTCCGGGGTCGGACGCACCGGTCCACCCGAGCGGAGGCCCTCGCCCGCACGGTCTCCGGCAGGTCCACGGCCCGCGACGAAAACAATGGGCACGGACAGCCCTGAGTACCTCAAGCTCCGTTCAAGAGCAAGCAGAAAGGAACGACATGACCGACCCCGTGATCGGCAGTCTGCGTGCGCACACCTGGAACTCCGAGCAGTCCGTCGCCTACGAGGCGGCGATCGAGGCGATCAACGGCGTGGTCGGCGCGTACAGCGCCCTCATCGCCGAGGCCGAGAAGCGCCCCGGCGCGGAAGCCGAGATCACCGAGTACAAGCGGCTGCGCGCCGAGTGCCAGCAGGAGCGCAGGGCGCTGCGGGCCGAGGACGCCCAGAACGTCGCCCGCGTCCGCGCCGACTACGCGGCCCGGCTCCGCGAGTTGACGGAGACCGGCGCGTGAGCCAGGACCATGACGCCGCCCGCCACCAGCTTTCGGCCGAGGAGAACCGGCGGATCTTCGCTGCCGACATCGTGCCGGACCACCTGACCGGTCCTGCTCCACAGGACCCGGCAACCGCCGTCTTCCTGCTCGGCCAGCCCGGTGCGGGAAAGACACGGGTGGCCCAGCTCATCGCCGAACAGCTCGACGCCCGGGGCGGGTTCGCGGACATCGACAGCGACCTCTACAAGCCGTACCACCCGATGTACGCCCGCCTCATGGCCGAGGACGACCGGCTCATGACGCTCTACACCGGAAACGACGGGCGGGCCTGGATGCGCCAGGCCCAGCAGTTCGTCAGGGGCGAGGACCCGCTCTCCGGCGGGCAGAAGATCAACGCCCTGGTCCAGGAGATCGCCATGGACCCTCGGTTCCTGGCCGAGACCATGCGGAAATACCGGGCCGTGGGCACCCGTGTCGACACCTTCGTGCTGGCCGTCCCCCAGGCCCTGAGCGAGCAGGGCATCCTCAACCGCTACCACGAACAGGTCCTCGACCGAGGGCAGGGGCGTCTCACCGTCCCGGAGAAGGCGCGGGCTTCCTACACCGGCATCGTGGACTCCTGCGAGGTCGTCGCACGCGAGGGGCTCGCCGACTTCGCGGCCGTCTACCGTCGCGGCGATTCCCACCCCCGGTTCGCGGCCGACGCGGCCGAACTCGCCCGTGAGCCCCTGGCGCTGCGGCAGGCCGTGGAGCGGGAACGCAACCGGCTCTGGACCCCGGAGGAGTCCCACGACTTCCTCACCGTCCAGCGGAAGCTGCGCGAGGGCCTGCCGGCCGACTTCGGACCGCAGCTCGACCGCATCGACCGACTGGCAGCTCCGCTCCTGACGGCACCGGGGCCCGGCACCTCGCGCATATCGGCCGCGGCCGCCCGCTCCCGCAGCACCACCGTCCGGAAGCCGGACGGACCGGAGCGCGGCTCCGTCCAGGACCCCGGCTCCCGGCAGCAGCCGCACCACCGCCGACCCGACGGGCCCGGTACCGGGCGCGGACGAGCCCGATAGCGAGCCTTCTCCAACCTCACGCCGAGGCGTGAGGAAGGGCGCGTGTGCGCTGTTGTGCCGACGCGGCCACCGCTCCAGGCGGTGGCCGCGGAAGGGCACCCGGACGGAACCACCGGCACCTCGATACGCCTTGCCGGCCCAGCACCGGGCGATGTCCATCGCCCGCGACCTCACCGCCCGGACGGTCGTCCGAGACTTCCCGGGCGGCCGAACAGGCAGGTCAGCGCGTTCTAGGACGTCGCCCGGCCAAGGATTTCACTCATGCCCTCGCGGTACGAGGTGACGGTGAAGTCGGGAAAGCGCGCCGTGAACTTCGAGGCGTCGAAGACGTTGTCACCGCGGTAGCGCGGCAGCAGCTCCTTGACCTCTCCGAGCGGTCCGACGAAGCGGCCGCCGAGGGTGAAGACGGCCAGGGGGAGCACGGTGTAGCGGATCCGGCGGCCGGTGATCTCCTCGGCCACGTGGACCATGTGGGCGTAGGTGAGGCGGTGGGGGTCGATGGGCAGGTGCCAGGTCTGGCCGTAGGCGTCGGGGGTGTTGCCGATCAGGGCCATGGCGCGGCTGGCGTCCGGTGTCCAGATGAGGGACCGGACGGTCTTGGCGCTGACGGGGACGAACGGCCGCTTGCCCGCCTTGATCCGGTCGAAGACGAGCGAGTTGGTCAGGCTCTTGGTCTTTCCCGGGCCGTAGAACTCCGGCGCCCGGCAGATGACGGCGTCGACCTTCCCCGCGTTCATCGCGTCCAGCAGCATCGTCGCGATCTGCGCGCGCACCCGGCCCTTGCGGCCGTTCGGCTTGAAGCGGGTCGACTCGGTCTGCGGGGCGGTCGTGCCCGGGTACATGTAGGTGTTGTCGAAGAAGACGAGTTTGGTGTCGTACTTCGCGCAGGCGTCGATGACGTTGCGCATCATGGCGGGGAACTGTCGTTCCCACAGCTCCGAGTCCATGGGCAGGCCCACGGTGAGGTAGGCGACCTCGCTGCCCCGGACGGCCCGGTCCGTCGCCTCGGGGTCGGTCAGGTCGGCCTTGACGAGTTGGTCGGTGTCGTGGATCTTCTCGGGGTTGCGGCTGACCAGCCGGATGTCGCGCGTGAAGCCGCGGTACAGCTCGCGGGTGAGCTCTTCGCCGATCGGCCCGTTGGCGCCCAGAACCGTATGCATGGGATGTGTCACTCTTTCTTGTCTACTTGACGCCAGGAAGGCGTTTGAGGATCTTCAGGCCCGCGGAAACGAGGCGGGCGCAGCGTGCGGAGTCGATCCCGTCGGGTGCTCCGACCGGGATCAGCCGCTCGACGGCGACGGTCTGGGACTCGGTGTACTTCAGGATGCCGTGCTCGCCGTGGCGGCGGCCCGGGCCGGATGCCTTCATGCCGCCCATGGGCGCGTCGACCGAGCCCCACGCGGCGGCGCAGACCTCGTTGACGTTGACGGTTCCGGCCCGCGGACGTTTCCCAGGGGGTGGGGTCGACGTACGTGTCGCCGATCGCCTCCCCGGTGTCGTCCGTCCCGGGGTCGTTCCCCGGCAGCTCGCGGACCGGGGCAGCCGGTGACCGTACCTTCGCAGGTCGCACGGGCGGGCGTGGGCGTGTTCCGGTGCCGCTTCGGTGGTGACGCTGATCGCGCTTCGGCGTGTCATGTGTTCTCCTCACCCCGCCCGCGGTGCGGCGTGCGGCCCCTGCGTCGCGGGGCGACGTCGCAGACGGGTCAGCCGATCGAGACGTCGGTCCCGGTCACCCCTTTCGGGAAGCCGTGCCCGTCGTGGCCGCGCACCTGGCGGCAGCCCATCCCGCCCCGTCGACGCCGGAGGACCTGGCCGCCGTGGCCGTGGCCTACGTCCGGTTCGCCCTGGAGCACCCGGCCCTGTTCCGCGCGATGTTCGCCGAGCCCTGCGACCCCACCAGCGAGGAGCGGGTCGCCGCGACCGCCGCCATCTCCGAGTACGTCCACGGCATCGTCCGCGACGCCTTCCCCGGCGTCGACGACACCGACGCCCTGGCGACCACCGTGTGGGCCCTCGTCCACGGCCTGGCCTTCCTGCACCTCGACGGCAAGCTCGACACCACCACCCCCGAGGTGGTCGCCGACCGGGTCCGCGCCTCCGTGTTCGCCCTGTTCGCCGTCGCCCCGGCCCTCCGGGAGGCGACCGCGGCCGGCTGACGCGCGACCACCGGAGCGTTCCGCGCGGACACTGAGCTCTTTCAGAGTGGCCACTGATCGAGTGACGCAGGCCGAGTCAGCATGAGGACCGCAACGCACAGGGCTCCTACGACGTTGAGGGAGGTGT
>NZ_JBVIZC010000016.1:0-108698 GCF_055591945.1 Streptomyces sp. NPDC041191
GGGGGACAGGCTTCGTCACCCGCACGCGGCGATCGAAGAACTGTGGCGAAGGAACGGGCCCCGGGCTTTGGCCGACGGCGGACATGAGGGGGCCGGGGCGCATGCCGCGTGTCCCCGTCGTCACCAGCCCAGGACCCCGGTGAGGTAATCGTGGGCCATCGTGGCGTACTTCAGCGGGCATGCCGTCGCCGGGTCCTGTTCGGCCTCGACGACCAGCCATCCCTCGTAGCCGGCTCTCCCCAGTACCGAGAGGACGGGCTCGAATTCGATCGAACCCTCCGGGTCTCCGGGCACGGTGAAGACGCCCTGCAGGATCCCCTCCTGGAAGGACAGGTGGTCGCTCTTCACCTTTTCGGCCACGGCCTGGCGGACGTTCTTGAGGTGGACGTGCTTGATCCGCCGCTGGTGTTTTTCCACGGTCTTGAGCGGGTCGCCGCCCGCGAACCGGAGATGCCCGGTGTCGAACAGCAGATGCACGCGCTCGGGGTCGGTGTCCGCCATCAGCCTGTCGATGTCCTCGGCCGTCTGCACGCCGGTTCCCATGTGATGGTGGTAGCAGAGTCGCATCCCCTTGGCGGCGGCCAGTTCGCCGATCTCGTTGAGCCCGCCGGTGAGCAGCTTCCATTCGTGGTGGGTGAACTCGGGGCGGTGCTTGAAGACCGGGATGGGCTGCAGGTGCGACGACCGCCCGAATTCGGCGACCACGATGTCCCGGCCGCCCACTTTCTCCAGGAAATCCAGCTGCCTCTTGAAATTCTCGACGGTCCGCTCTTTCTCCCCGACCGTGAAGTAGGTGCTCACCCAGGGCTCGGACACCTTCAGGCCGCGCAGGTCGAGCGCCTTCTTGAGCACGGCGGGGTCGGTCGGGTACTTGTGACCGATGCTGCAGCCCTGGAATCCCGCGAGCGCCATCTCGCTCACGCACTGCTCGAACGGGATCCCGATGTCGATCAGCGGAAAGTCGTCGTTCCACCACAGTGTCGGCGTGACGCCGAGGGACACCTTGTCGCGACCCAGGTTCGGGACGGTGCCGGTCATCACGCGTTCTCCTCTTGCTCGTGGGAGTCCTCGAACACGGGCGGATGGGCCCACGACCCGTAGCCCGGCGCCTTCGCGCCGGACGGGTGCGCGCCGATCGCCCGCCACAACAGCCCCTCGGTGTAGGCGTCGGGGGAGACGACGAACGGGGGTTCGCCTCCGTCTTCGCCGTGCGCGCGGTCCTCCCCGGCCCGCTGTCGTCCGGGCGCGGTCTGCCAGGACCGGCTTCCCTCGGGCATGCTGTCATCCGGGACGGCGGGCTTCGCTCCGCTCCGCCCGGGCGCCGTCCAGGCCGCCACGTCCATGCGTCCCGTCAGTTCCGGGCCGTACCAGACGCCGACGTACCAGAGTTTGATGATGCTCTTCACGACCGGATCGGCGGGAAGGGCGCAGGGATCGGAAGTCATCGCCTTCTGGAGCACATCCGCCCCTTCTTGACTCACGACCGTCTCGTAGTACGCCTCTGCCTGACCGGTTCCCCACAGGTCGAATTCGCTGAACCCGGTCACGGTGGCAGAGAACTTCACGAATTCGCGCAGCTTCTCTTCTGTGGTTGTTCCTTGCGTCACGATGCCTCCTCCTTCGACGGTGACGGTCTAGATCTCGAATGTCGGTCCGGCGTTCTTCCCCGGATGTCCGGTGAGCGGGTTGCGGATGAGCCGGTTCATGCCGTCGCGCATGCGGAACATCTCCCAAACCGCCTTCAGCAGAAGGTCGGGCTTGCCGTTGTAGGCCAGATTGACGGTGGTCAGGAAGGAGGCGTAGAACCGGTTGAATTCCTCGGCCGCCGCCAGGACCTGCGGGTCTCCCGCGAGGTCCGCCAGCTTGATGTCCGGCTTCACCGGATAGACGGCATCCCAGTCGACGTTCAGATCCGGGCCGGAGGGCTCGCCCGGGCTGTCGCCCTTCTGGTAGTACCTTCCCTTGTCCAGTTGCTGGAACCTGTAGTAGTGGGCGATTTCGTCCTGGCTGTCGAAGATGCCGCCGTACAGCCCTTCTCCCTGCTCCGCGACGAGGGTGAGCGCAGCGACCGCGGTGTCGCGGCCGGTCACCTCGATCACGTCGCCGCCACCGGAGTAGAAGTACTCGGGAGTCACCTGGCGAGCGGGATCGCCGGTGAAGATCGTCCTTCCCGCCGTACGGGCCTGGTCCTCCAGGTGGTTGATGCCCCGGACGATCTCCTCGTAGAACTCGCCGATGCTCGAGAAACGCTGGGAGGGGTCTCCGGGGACGAGGCCGAGGATCGTCCCGGACTCCTCGAGTTCCGCCAGTTCCTCCGGAGGCGGCGCCGCGCCGTGGGGCGCCAGCCCGAGGGCCGCCCAGTCCATCGGTACGAACCTGTCTTCCTCGGTGTCCGCCTGTGCGGGCTTCTCGATCTTCAGGAACGTGTCGAGGGCCTCGCGCGAGAACGGCCGGAGGTGCACCTCGAAGTAGTCGGGACCGCACGGCAGGCGCGTCGGATAGTTCGGCACGAAGTTCGGCCTGGTGAGGTCCGGCGTCCCGCCCACGGCGTTCATGACGTTCGCGACCAGGGTGAGGTGCAGCATCTCCTCGACGGCCACGACCCTGATGACGTGCCAGGCGTCCGAGTTCTTCCCCGGATGCAGCGAGTAGAGCGCGGTCAGGTAGGGCGGGAGCGTCGCATGCTCCAACTGGAGCCCCTTGTACAGGTACTCGTGCAGCTCCTCGATGGTCTGGATCCGGGAGCCCCGGGGCGGCGCTGATTCTGAAACGGACATGTTCCCCCAATCGTGGGCGGTGGCGGTGGCGGTGGCGGTGACTGTGGCGGTGGACGGTGTCGCGTCCGGCCCGCCGGTCCGCGAGCCGTTCAGCCGCGGACGACGGCCGGCGCCTTCGCGGCACGCAGCTGCTTGACGATGTGGGCCGAACTGCGGAAGGCGAGCGCCGCCATGGTCAGGCTGATGTTGGACGTCCCGATCGAGGGCAGGCTGCCGGGCCCGACCAGGTAGAGGTTGTCGTGGTCCCACGACCGCTGGGTGTGGTCGACCACCGAGTTCGCCGGGTCGGTTCCCATGATGTGGGTGCCCGCGAGGTGGTTGCCGCCCACGATGTTGTACCACTGGCCCTCGTGCTCGACGGCGCTGTGGCGGTCCTTGTCGTACGTGGTCCAGTCCTCGGCGCCGAGCTTCTCGAAGATGTCCTTCGCGAGTTCGCGGGCGAACGCGGCGCCCCGCATGGTGTAGGGCGGGATCGTGAGCGACACGACCGGTTTCACGTTGCCGAGGGCGTCCTTGTACCGGTCGTCCACGGTGACCGCGTTGTTCCTGTCGGGCAGCAGGTCGATCATGAAGGCCAGCAGGAGCTGCCGGGAGATCCGGTTCCCGAGCGTCCTGCGCAACTCCAACCCGCGCAGGCCCTGCTTGTCGACGAGTTCGACCAGGTCCGTGTAGGGCGAGCCGGTCGCCCACCCCCAGCCGTCGTTGTGGATGTCCACGCCGAATCCGGCCTGGGTCCTGCGGAACCGCCCGCCGCGCAGGTCGGTGATCCCGCTCGTGCAGGACGTGCCCCGCATGGTGCCGGCCGGCTCGGGCAGCAGACCCCAGGACAGCAGGTACGCGTGGTCCATCAGGTTGCGGCCGATCAGCTGGCTGCGGCTCATGCGCTGCATGCCGGAGGCCAGCATGAGCCGGGCGTTCTCGATGGCGTGCGCGCAGAGGACGTAGACGGTGCCCTTCACCGTGTACGTGTCGTAGCCGTCGGAGTCGAGCGACCGGTAGTTCTTGACGGTGATCCCGGTCACCCGTCGGTTCTGCTCGTCGATCTCGACCTTGGACGCGACGGCCTGCGTCACGATCTTGACGTTCCCCTTGCGGAGCGCCTTGGCCAGCGTCTTTCCCGCGTGGTACTTGGCCTGCACGGGGCAGATCGGGACGCAGTTGGTGTTGCCCTGGCAGCGCTCGCCCTCCTCCACCTGGCTCGTGCTCACCGCGCCGACCGGGACGAAGCCCTTGCCGCCGTCGTACGCGGCGTTCGGCACGCCGTTACGGGCCTGCGGAAAGCTCCGTACCCGGAGGGTGTAGTCGTTGTCCGCCAGGTTGACCCGCATGCCGTCCACGCCCCGGGCGACCACCTGGTCGAGATAGGACGGCGGCATGCGGTGCATCGGGAACACGTATCCCTCGGGGAAGCGCATTCCCAGGTACGCCTGGTCCTCGACTTCGGCGGCCACGCCCAGTTCGGCCTCGGCCTGCCGGTAGTAGGGCTCCAGGTCGTCGTAGCCGAGCGGCCAGTTCAGGCCCTGGCCGTACCTGGTCCGCAGGTCGAAGTCCTCGGGAAGCATGCGCAGCGCCTTCCCCTCCCAGTGCATGGAGGTGCCGCCGAGGACCCGGGTGAAGGTGGTGTCCGTGCAGTACTTGTCCTCCTGCACGAGGTAGAAGGCGTCCGGGGGCGTCTCCGGACCCACCGGCATGGTGTCGGTGCTCCTGGGCATCCGGGCGTTCGGGTTGAACGGGTACGGAGACTGGTTGTCCTTGACGATCGCGCCGTAGAACCGCGACAGGTACGACTCGTACTCGGCGAGGTCCAGGTCCTTGCCGGGGCCGGCTTCGAGGATCAGCACCTTGTAGCCCGCCTGGCTCAGCTGCTCGGCGACGATGGAACCCGCCATGCCGCCACCGACGACAACGGCGTCCCACTCCTCTCTCGCGGCCTCCGCGGCGCTGGTCCGCGTCGCGGCCCCGGCCGGGAAGATCACCGCTTCCGTATCGTCGTAAGACGTCATTGATGCCCCTTGTCGCGTCTGGGGGTGGCCTCACCCCGATGACGGGCAGAACAGCCCGGTGACGGATCCCACCAGCCGTCAGGACGGATGGTGATCGCATGGCTGTCGGAGGTCGGCCGCTGCCGCCGGCGAGGGAGAACCGGCTCGGAACCCGATGTCGAGCCGGAGAACCGAGGCGAGCGGGCATCACGGCGCCCACCGATGAACCGCTGAGGCTTCCCGTCGTCCCCGGCGGGTCCCGGCGCCGACCGCGGCCGCTCGCCGCGCTGCCGGATCGTTCGCGTACGTCGTGTACGAGGACCGTCCTCGGCTGTGCGGTGGACCGCATCCGACGCCGCTCGCCGGTCCACCGGGGATCATGGGAAGGGCCTCGGCACGAGGCTTGCATATGTCGCTGTCGTTCCGTGCCGTCGCGCCGGGGATCTTGTCGGCAAACCCATCGTTCGGGCGTAATCAGCGAGCCGTTCTCCACCCCGTGCTGACGCGTGGGGTGGAGAACGGCTCACCGATGGGGCGACGCTCCAGTCGCGGATCGTGATCCCCATGCCCGATCGGCGGCTCGCCGGTGCCACCGGGCCCGGTGTTGCTCAAGCGTGCGGGCCGCCCGCGCCCGGTGAAGGAGGGTCAGGACGTCGTGCGGGTCCGAGAGGCCGACCTGCGGGGCGTCGGCGATGCCGGGGCAAGTGGCGCCGGTGTTCTTCATGGTGTGCGGTGCGGTCAGCCGGGCGCGGGCGGGGCGTTGCGCGTGCTTGCCGGTTCTTCATGCTGCCCGTAGAGGTCGAGACCGTCCGCGCGCCGTCCGCTCCTCAGGTTTTCAGGTTTTCAGGTCTTCAGTTCCGCGACGCCCGCGATCACGAGTGCCGGACGACGCTCGGCCCGGGGTCGCGCGGGCCCGGCAGCGCTGGACGCGTGCGGGACGCGGTCCCCACTCCCTTCCGTTCGAACCCCTCCACGCACGCCGTGTGCGCGCCGGAGCCGGGCCGCCCCGGGTGGTCGCGCAGGCTGCCCCGGCCACCGGGCGGAGCGCCCGGTGGCCGGACGGTGTCGACGCGCGCCGCTCAGCAGTTCCGGATGGACCACACGGGCGTCCAGTCGTACGTGAACGGCGTGGGCTCCGGCAGGACGACGTCCAGCACCTGGCCGTTCTGGCCGTAGAAGAACGCGGCGGCGCCGACCTGGTTGTTCACCACCTGGCCCACGCCGTTCCAGTGGGACAGGGAGTACTGCTGGCACCGGTAGAGGAAGAAGACCTTGTACGTGCCCACCACCGGGTCCCAGACCCCGGTGCAGAGATTCCCCGGCGCGCACGTGACGGGGCTGCCCGACGTCGTGTGCACGTAGTCCGCCCAGGGCGAGACCGTCGGTGACACGGCCGCCACGGCACGCGAGGACGGTCCCTCGCCCCGGGGCGCCGGTGGCACGACCACGGTGTGGCCGCCGCCCTCGCGAGGCCCGTCCGAGGCCGCCGCCCGGGCCGGGCCCGCCGCGAAGGCGGACACCAGCACCCACAGGAGGGCACCGGCCACACCGAGGGTGGAACGCCAGGTACGCGACATCGTCACTCCTTCCCCGGGGATCCCCGGGTTCACTTCTGACCCGTGCACAGCGGTACGTCCGGCAACTGGTCGTCCGGATGGCTGATGTAGATGTTGGTGACGTAGCCCCCGTACTGCGGCAGATACGCCCACCAGTCGTTGGTGTACGGCGGGACGGAGACGAGCTGTCCCTTCTTCTGGCAGCCCACCAGCACCTCCACGCCGGCCGGGAGCCGGGTCAGCAGGTTGTCCCCGACGGCCGGTTCCCTCCGGACGGCGACGTCCTGTCCCCACGTCCCGTACCACTTCCCCTTCGGCGCCGTTCCGCCGGGAACGTTCAGGGAACGGGTCAGCCGGCCGAGGTCGGTGTACGCCTTCCCGTACGACGTGCCGTCCGGGTGCAGGGTGAGGACGGCCACGATCGAACGGTCACCCGCCCCGACGGTGCCGGTCGTGTGCAGCGCCGGCCGGTCCAGGTCGACGCTCGCCCCACCCGCGCCGGCGGGCGCGGGGCCCGAGGCGCCGGTGCCACGAGCCGCGGGGGCGCTCACGGAGCCGCAGCTCCCGTTCGCGTACCTCCCCGACCAGCCCTGCTTCACGGCCCACGGGCGGTCGAACGCGGCGGCGATGCCGAAATGCTGGTCGAAGGAGTCCGACGCGCACCGGGTCGACCGGCGCAGACGCTCCATGACGAAGTCCCGGACCGGCGCGGGAGCGGACTCCAGGATGTGCCGGTAGGTCCTCACGACGTCGCGGGCCGACATGGCCGTGTAGCCCCAGTACCCCTCGTAGGCCGCCGGTGGGGGAGCGGTGTCGGTGAGCCCGAGCCGCGTGACCATGCGTTCGACGATCGCCGGCCCGCCGTAGGCCGACCAGTAGTGGTCGGCGGCGGCGTCCTGACTGCTGCGGAGCATGGCGTCCAGCCGCGTACGGTCGGCGACCGGGAGGGTGTCGGGGTCGCGGTTCCACAGGAAGTCGAGGGCGATCAGGAGTTTGACGACCGACGCGGACCGGAACGTGGCGGCCGGGGCGAGCTGTTCGGTGAACGTTCCGGTCTGCCGGTCGAACACGGCCACGCCCGCCGTGACCCCCGCGGGCACCTGGGGGCCCGCGGGCGTGACCGGCACGGGGACGCCCGCCGGTTCCGTCGCGGCCGCGACGGAGTGCGGGAGCGCCGCGCCGGTGAAGGAGAGGGAGAGGAAGGCCGCGGTCGCGGCGAGCAGGCGTCGAGGCGTACGGCGAACGATGGTGCGGGAGTTCCTGGCGGTGCGGAACATGGCGTGAGAGGTCCTCGCTTGGTGGGGGAGCGGGCTGCCCGGGTCTCGGAGAAGGCGGGCGGACGAGGGCGACGGGACGGCGGCGCGGAGTCCCCGGCGGGACGCGAGGGGCTCCACCGGAGCGGGCCGGGCGAACGGCTTCCGGCGGAGGGCGGCGAGCATCGCCATCGCTCGTCTCACGGACATGTTTCGCCCCCGTCGTCGAGAAAGGAACGGTCGGACGGCCCTGCGGAACCGAGGAGTCGTTCGGGGCGTCGCTTGAGAGCCGAGCCTTCCACCCGCACTCTGTTCATGTCATCGCTTGTGGCCATGCGACATGAAAGACGATCGATAAGGGATTCATCATGGTTCCTGGCGAAACGGCCGCTGGGGGCGCGGCGCCCACGGGTCCCGACCCGCGGACGCCGAGCGCCCATCAACTCCGGCTGTTCGTCGCCCTCGCGGAGGAGCTCCACTTCTCGCGCGCCGCCGCCCGGTTGTTCATCACGCAGTCGGCGCTGAGCCAGCAGATCAGGGACCTGGAAAGGCGCCTCGGGGTAAGGCTGTTCGAGCGTTCGAGCCGAGCTGTGACGCTCACCCCGCAGGGCCGGGTGCTGGTGGCGGACGCGCGCGGCGTGGTGGCGGCCATGGACCGGCTGAGCCGCAGCGCCTCGACCCAGGCACGCAGGCTCTCCGGACGGCTCGTCGTCGGCACCATCGGCGCGGAAGCGGCGATGCCCTATACGCACGCCGTGCTGCGCCTGCTCCACGAACGGCACCCGCTGGTCCAGGTCGACGTGCGCAGCCTCCACTTCGCCGACCACTTCGACGCCCTGTTCCGCCATGACGTCGATGTCGCCTTCCTCCGTCCACCGGTCCCGCCCGGCGTCGAGGTGCGACACCTGGCCACGGAACCGCGGTTGGCCTGTCTCCCCGCGAGCGACCCGCTCGTGGACCGCGACCGGATCACCCTCGCCGAGCTGGCCCGCCACCCGGTGATCGACGTCCCGCCGCAGGTGCCACGGCTCTGGTGGGACTTCTGGGCCGCCGACCCGCGACCCGACGGCACCCCGGTCCGCTACGGACCCGTCGCCTCGGACCTGGAGGGCCTTCTGCACCTCGTGGCCCAGGGCAGGGGCATGTGTTTCCTACCGGCCGCCGCGCGCGACTTCTTCCCGCGCCCCGGCATCCGCTACGTCGAGGTCACGGACCTGCCCCCGTCGACGGCGGGCCTCGCCTGGCTGAGGGAGAACCGCACGGAACCGCTCGTCGCGGCCGTGGTGGCGGCTGCCGGACACGTGGCCTCGGCGCGGGACCGGGGGGCCGTCCGGGACGGAAGCCGGGCCGAGGACTGACCCCACGCCGCGGGTCGCGGCCGCTCCGGGCGCGGGGCCCGGCCGCCGTCCCTCCCGGCGTCCGGCGGGAGGAACACCGGGCGGCCCACGGGGGCAGATCGCCATGGACCGGCCGCTCCGGGCAGCACCGTCGACCTGGGACCGGCGTCACACGGCATCATGCGGGCATGGTCACCATTCATCTGAAGTACGAGATCGACGCCGACAAGCTCGAGGATTTCGAGGAGTACGGCCGGCGCTGGGTCCGGCTCGTCAACCGTTTCGGCGGGACGCACCACGGCTACTTCCTGCCGAGCGAGGGCGACAGCGACATCGCCTACGCCCTCTTCTCGTTTCCCAGCCTGGCCGCGTACGAGCGGTACCGCACGGACAGCATGTCCGACCCCGAGTGCCAGGAGGCGTTCCGGCTGGCGCGTGACACCCGCTGCATCAAGCGGTACGAGCGCCGCTTCCTCCGGCCGCTCGACGCCCTGTCCTGAACCTCCGGGAACCCTGGCGCGCCGCCGTGCGCAGTGCCGTGACGACGGCCGTGACCGTCGGCTTCGCGGTCTCGGTGTGACGCGTCGCGGCGAACAGCAGGCGCGGGACCGGACGGTCCGCGCGCCACGCGACAGCCGGCCCCCAGCCGTGCGGGATCCCCGCGTGTGACACCTGTGGCCCGTTCCCGTACGTGGGCCGGGAACGGGCCACCCCCGTGTGACTGCTGACTACCGCACCTCAGTCGGGTCAGCGGCCGGCCCATGCCTCCAGGCGGGTGTTCTTCGAGCCGTTGAGGATGAGCTTGACGGTCTGGCCGCGCCTGTACGCGACGGTCGCGTAGTGCTTCTGGCCGTTGCACCGGTGCTGCTTGGTGACGGACTTGCCGGTGTCCAGGATCAGCACCCTGAGCGTGGCGTTGCCGCCGCCCCAGCAGGTGAAGACGCCGCGCGCCATGTTGGTGCCGCGGGGCAGCTTGTAGCCCTGCGAGACCCACTTCCTGCCGTGGCTCCTGAGGTAGTCCGCGCTGATGTTGGCGTTCCAGACGTTGGTCCAGCTCGCCTGGGCGGCGGCCGGAGCCGGGGCCGCGGGAGCGGCGGAGACGACGGGGGCGGCGCCCAGGGCGAGACCGCCGCCGAGCATCACGGTCGCGGTGGAGAGCGCGAGGCTCCTGCGCAGGTTCATGGTCGTGTTCCCTCCGTTGGCGGGCCGGGGCGGTGGCGCCCGGCTTCCGTGGCAACGACTTTCCCGCGACAGGTTCGGCGGGTCCAGACGCGGCTCCCGGGATGGGGCAGGGTGGGACGTCCTCCGGTCTGACCTGCTGGGACGTCGCGTCCCATGCGGTGACGGTGGGACGGCCGGCCTGTCCGGATTACGCCGTGGGACGTTCCCGGCGGGAACCTCCGCCTCGCGTCCGGAGTCCCCGCAGTGGACGAAGGGGGACGGGACATGGCCCGATGGAAGGAATTGCCGACCGGGCTCGGGGAGCGGGAACGGCAACTGCTCGTACAGCTCCGTCGGCTGAAGGACCACAGCGGGCTGAGCCTGGCCGCGCTCGCGGGGCGCACCGGCTACAGCCGCTCTTCCTGGGAGCGCTACCTCAACGGCAAGCAGCCGGTGCCGCGCCGGGCGGTGGAGGAGCTCGCCCGGGTGTGCGGGACCGACGCGACGCGGCTGGTCGTGCTTCACGAGGTGGCGGTGGGGAATCGGGTGGGGGCACCGGCGCCGACCGGCCCGCGGAGGAAGCCGGGGATTCCGGACGGCGCTGCCCCGGACGCAGCGGGCGCCGGACCGGCCGGCTCTTCGGACCCCGGCGCTGTGGCCGGGAACCCCGGTTCCGGCAGCGACCCCGCGGGGGAAACCGCTCCGACCGGTCTCGACAGCGTCGCGGCGGTGGAGCCGGAGAGGGAAGCGGCAGGGGAGGGGATGCCGCCGGACGGGGCGCCCGGCGGCGGACCGGGCGGCCGGTGGACGAGACGGCCCGTGCCGCTGGGGCGCGTGCTCGTGCCGGCCGCGCTCGCCGTCGCCGTTGCCTTCGTCGCCGGCCTGCTCGTCGCCGGTGCGTGGCGGAACGAAGGCTCCGGCGCGACCGACCCCTCCGCGACGGGGTACCGGCGGGGGCAGACGTACGCCTGTGAGGTGCGCCGGGAAGACGGCGAGCTGCGCGCGGGACACAGCCCCACGCGGGAGATGCTGCTGGACATCAACAGCACCGGCTTCGACGTGGTCGAGACCCAGTGCCTGCTCCGGGAGCACGGCATTGACCCGGGAGCGGCCGACGGGCTGTACAGCGAGCGCACGAAGGAGGCGGTCAAGCGCTTCCAGAAGGAGCGCCGCCTCGTCGTCGACGGCATCGTCGGGCCCAACACCTGGCGGGAACTGCGGCGGTGAGTGCGGTGGCCGACGCGGCGACCGAGTGCGGCCGGCTCGCCGCCGCGCTGCGCGAGCTGAGGGAGTCCACCGGGCTGAGCCTGGCCGCGCTCGCCGCGCGCACGCCGTACAGCAAGTCGTCCTGGGAGCGTTACCTCAACGGGAAGAAGCCGGTGCCGCGCCAGGCCGTCGAGGCGCTGTGCGCGATGGCGGGGGAACCGCCCGGCCGGCTCCTGGTGCTGTGGGAACTGGCCGACGCGGTCTGGAGCGGCCGGTCCGCACCGCCCGGGCCCGCCCTGGGGATGCCCACCTCCCGCGACAGCGGCCCGCCGCCGGCCCGGCACCCGGCGCGCGCGAGCGCGGGACCAGTACGGCGCCGACGGCGGTGGGCTGCGGGCGCCACCGTCGGCGCGGTGGTGCTGCTTGGTCTGGGCGGGCTGGTCCTGGTGCCCCGGGGTGACGGCTCGCCCGCGGGTGCCGGCGAGCCGGCCATCCGCAATCCCGGTTGCACGGGCGTGACGTGCGAGGGCAAGGACCCGAAGACGATGGGGTGCGGCGGCACAGGGATGGCCTCCACCGTCGCGGCGCGCACCGGCAGGGCCGGACAGCGCTTGGAACTGCGGCAGGGTGAGTTCTGCCGGGCGATGTGGGTTCGCGCCACGGGCCTCAGGCCGGGCGACCGCGTGGAGATGCGGATGCCGGACGGCCGGACGCAGCGCCTCGCCGCGACCGGCCGGCAGGGCGTGGAGACGTACATCGCCACGCCGATGGCCGCCGTCGAAGGCCCCGGCGCCCAGAACGCGCGGGTCTGCCTGCTGCCGACGAGCGGAGAGCCGGAGTGCTTCGGCTGAGTGTCCCTCGCCGGCCCCGGGCCTTGTCTCCTGCGGGGCAGGGGAGACCCCAACGGCTCGGGCGACGAGAACCGGACGGCCGACTCGGCATCCACGGTCGGCGGGGGGCGGGGGCGGCGTCTGGCTCGGGGCGTCAGTCCAGTGTCTGGACCAGTTCGCTGCGCGTCGAGGTGTGCACCACTCGGCCGTGTGCTCCGTTGACGACGGGCAGGTACGGGGGAACATGCCCGCACTCGACATCGGCGATGATCGGGACGTTCAAGGGGCCGAGTGCGTCGAGAACGGCCTGGTGCTGGGTGAGTGAGGTGGCGTCGGGTGCCGAGGTCCGGCCGACGAGGATCGCGTTCGCCGTGTCGAAGAAGCCGGCCGGCCGCATCCCGTGCAGGTTTCTGCAGATGCTGAAGGCGTCGTCGCCGGCTGCTTCGACACAGACGAGGAGTCCTTCCGGGGACTCGGCGCGTGCGAAGGCCGAAACGTCGAGGTAAGGCGTTCCCGTGAGGTTGCAAAGGGTCTCGATGCAGCCCCCGATCAGGCGTCCTTCGACCTCCACGTCCCCATCGGTGTCCAGCCTGGTCCAGCCGCCGGGAGCGTCGAGCGTGTACTCGCGCACCTCGGGTCGGGTCCGGTAGTCGTCCCAGCCCGTGGCTCGGTAGCGGTTGGGCGGGATCTGGGTGAATCGGTGCCCCTGTGGAGCGGCGGCGATGTCGAACCATGACAAGAGTCCCTCGGGCACCCGGTAGGGCGTGTCCATGAGGTTGTTGCCGTGCACGGTCGCTGTTCCTGTGAGGAGGGTGAGCGGCGTGATGATGGTCGACATGTCGGAGAAGCCGACAAGCCAGGTCGGCTCGGCGTCGCGCAGCCGGTCCCAGTCGAGCAGGGGAAGCAGGTCGATCGCCGTCTCCCCACCCCAGGGCGGCACGACCGCCCTGATGCCGGGATCCGTCAGCATGGACATCAATTCGCCGGCGCGGTCGGCCGCAGGGGCACTGACATGGCCGGAACCGTCCATGCAGTGGCCGACAACTACCTCGTATCCCCGGGCCTCGACATCGCCGATGGCCACGTCGAGGCGCGCGCGCAGCTCCTTCGTGACGCCGCTCGAAGGAGAGGTGATGCCGACGCGGTCACCGGGACGCAGAGGGGATGGATACCGAACAGACATGCGCTGGATTTTGGCGCGACGCCACGGCCGCTCCTGACGAGTTCCGGCGCGCCCCGCACGGGCGGGCACTCCCGGAAGCGCCCCCTTCCGGAGCGAGATCGAAAACCGGTGACAGAAGCGGCCCGGACCAGGTCTCGTCGACGTACCGCCAGGTGGTGGCCCGGGATATCCCGAAGTCCGCTCCGAGCTGCGAAGACGTCTCGTTCTTCCGCAGGTGCACGGGCCTTGACCCCGGTCGACGACGCCTGGCGGGCCCCGGGCCCGCGAGGTTCACGGCGCGCGGGACGGCACCCGGGCACGGGTCGGGGTCCTGTTGTTGAACCGCCACCACGTCCACGAACACGTCATCGTGGGCCCGGCCACCGCCCTGCGGACCGACGGCCCGCCGCCTTCACCGTCACGCCCTTCCGCAGCGCTCGCGGAGGAGCTCGACACCGTCGCCTTCCAAGTCGTCGAGATGCGCGGCGCGACCGGTCATGGCCATCGTCAGGGCCAAGGTGCTGCCGGACACGAGTGCCCCGGATCCGGTCGTGAACGGGCCGTCGTCCGCGACGAGTCGCAGGTCGCCGATGCGTCCCTTGGCAAGGACCACCTGATCCGACCCTTGGTAGTACTCGGCCACCCTCGTGACTGTTCCAGTCGGGTAGTCGCGACGAATGCCCAGCGGACGCCGGATGTCCTCCGCATGTACGACCGTCTCGCCGAGCATCGCCACGGCGGGGAGGGGAGGCTTGGTTCTGCTGGGGACGACCCGCCGGAACCGCTCGAGCGTTTCGGCCGGGGTCGCACCGAGCTGTTCGGCCAGCCGCATGGCCACCTGTTTGTCGAAGTCGAATCGGCAGCGGATCACGCCCGCCAGCCAGCGCACGGCATTGAGGCTCGCCCCCGCGGTGAGGTGTGCCAGCACCTCACGCACCGTCAACCCGGTGCACAGCGACGGTGTCGCCCACTGGTCGTCGGACAAAGCCGCAAGATCGGCCACCAGTGCCGCTCGCTCGGTACGGATCAGTGGCCAGACCCCGGTCGTCGGGCCGCGATCTGCTGCCGGTTCCGAACCAGTCATACGGACGAGTCTCCTGTCACGCGTCGTGCTCTGCCTTGCACCTGGACCGGAACACGTGGTCGCCCGGCAGGCTGTTCGAAGAACAGACTCTCCTGCTGGAGCAAAGTCATCGCCCCAAGGTGATCCTTCCTCAAGTCGTCCGAACCGGGGCCTCGATGCTCCAGTTGCAGATCGTGACCCTCATGTCCGGGATGCGAGGCGCTGCTGGTCGTGACCGGTGCGTGATCGTGCCTGGCGGCGACGGCGCCGTTCGGACCGGATGAGCCGGTGGGCAGGGTCGACGAGGCCCGTCAGGCGCCTGACGAACGACCAGGGACCCCGTCACGACCTGCGGCCGGAGTACTGGGCTGCCGCGCCGCTTCGAGGGGCTTGTGGTGCCGGGGTCTCCGTGCGCGTCAGGATCAGGGCCACCGTCACACCGCCGAGGTGACGGTGGCCACGAGGGCTTCCGGAGGAACGCCGCGTACGCTTGTGGGGTTGTCGCGGTGGGGACGGGGCGCGCGGCGAAGCCCTTCGGCACTGCCCGATCACGTGCCAGGAAAGTCGGCAAGCGGTCGGCGCAAGGCCTGAAAACCTGGGGACAGCCGCCCGGGCCCGCGACCTGCTGTGTGATGATCACACGCGCCCGCGAGTGCGCCGGTTCTCGGGACGGCTGGGCGGTCCGTCGTCGCGCCACCGGGGGCTGCACGGGTAGGCCGTACGCGCTAGGCGCCCACTGGGTGAGGTGTCCGGGGGAAGGGCGGGCGCCTGCCCGACGTACGTACCACCGCGCCCCGCGCCGAGGTGCTGCGGGACCGCTGTCGCAGCCGACTGCCCGAGCGCTTGCAGGAGCCGGCCGGCCCCGTCGAGGGCAACGTGGACCTGCCGCTCCGCATCGTCTGGTCCGGGCGGACGAGCTACAGCCTGGACCGTCCGAAGTCCCGCATGACGCTCTACCGGACCGTCTCCGGCCGGGAGCCGTGCGGGAGCCGGTGCGCCGGGTCATCGGCCTCGCCCTGCCCGGCGCGCGCCGATCACGGCACCGGCGAGGGCCACGAGGACCGGTACGACGACGAAGGCGACGGGCATGGGCGGGGGGCCGTCGACGGCCGGCGTGCGGTCGAGGCCGAGTGCGAGGACGAGGAGGTGGCCGACGGCCTCCATCAGCAGGAAGCCTCCAGCCCCGCCGACGAGGGAACCGAACAACCCGCCCGCGGCCTTCGCGGAGTGGATGTGTGCGCTCATGCCCACGAGGCTGCACCGCGGGAGCCGACCGGCGCATCGGCCTGCGGGAGTGACCCGGCCTACCCCGTCAGGTGCGGCCGGAGGACGGCGCGTACCCCGGCAGTCGCCGGTACCTGCCGCCTAGGGCATCAGCCAGCCCGGCCTGACCATGCCCGACTCATAGGCGAGCACCACCAGTTGGCTGCGATCGCGTACGTCGAGCTTCGTCATGATCCGGCTGACATGGGTCTTCGCCGTCGCGGGGCTGAGCACGAGGCGCCGGGCGATCTCGTCGTTCGACAGGCCGCCCGCGACCAGCTCCATCACTTCCCGCTCGCGCCCGGTCAGCGCGTTGAGTCGCGGCGAGGGCTGCGGCGCCCGGATCCGGCCCGCGAACTCCGCGATGAGCCGACGGGTGACCGACGGGCTGATCAGCGCGTCGCCACGGGCGGCCACGCGTACGGCGTGGATGAGCTCCTCGGGCTCGGTGTCCTTCACCAGGAAGCCGGTGGCGCCGGCGCGCAGCGCCCCGTACACGTGGTCGTCGAGGTCGAAGGTGGTCAGGATGACCACCTTCACGTCCGCCAGGCGTGCGTCGGCGGCGATCTGCCGGGCCGCGTCGAGACCGTCGGTCTCCGGCATGCGGATGTCCATCAGCACCACGTCGGGACGCAGGGCGCGGCAGCCCGCCACGGCCGCGTCGCCGTCGCCCGCCTCGCCGACGACCTCGATGTCGGGCTCGTCCTCCAGCATCGAGCGGAATCCGGCTCGTACCAGGCGCTGGTCGTCCGCCAGCAGGACTCTGATCATCCCGCCCACGCTACCTGCTCCCCCGGTGCTCGTACGGCAGCACGGCCTCGACGGTGAAACCGCGCTCCGCGCGCCCGCCCGCGGTGAACCGGCCGCCCAGCAGCCGGGTCCGCTCGTACAGTCCACTGAGCCCGCTGCCGGCGCCCTCGGCCGAGCCGCCTGCGCCACCGCGGCCGTCGTCGGTCACCGAGAGCGTCAGCTCACGTTGCCCGTAGGCGAGTCGCACTTCCACCTCGTGGGCGCCCCGGGCGTGCCGGGTGATGTTGGTGAGCGACTCCTGCACGATGCGGTACGCGGCCAGGTCCGTCTCGGCGTGCAGCGGCCGTGGCGTGCCGCGCGTGGTGAGGCGGACGTGGAGACCGGCGCGCCGGGCGGCGTCAGTGAGGTCGCCGAGGCGGTCGACTCCCGGCGGCGGGGCGGGCGGTGACGTCTCGTCCACATGGCGCAGCGTGCCGAGAGTGGCGCGCAGTTCGCGCAGCGTCTCCTTGCTGCCCGCCTTGATCTCCTCCAGCGCCGTCACGGCGAGGTCGTCCGGCGGCGCCGTCTTCTTCAGCCGGTGCAGGGCGGCGCCCGCCTGCACGTTGATCATCGAGATGTTGTGGCCGACGACGTCATGCACTTCGCGGGCGATCCGCAGCCGCTCCTCGGTCGCGCGCAGCCGTGCCTCCTCCTCGGCGTACGCGCGACGGCCGTGCTGCATGGCGCCGAGGGCGACCATGCCGACGAGCCAGCCGGTGAGCATGAAGATCGCGACGCCGTTGATCTGCTCGTTGCCCGCCACGGTGCCCGCCCCGACACCGATCACGACCAGCGCGGCGAGGGCCGTGGCCGCGTGGAGCCGGCCCGCGACGGCGACCCCGTACAGTGCGACGATCGGGGCGATCATCAGCGGGCCGTCGTAGCGGCTGACGAGGTAGTACGCGCCGGTGGCCGCGATGCAGACCGCGGCGACCGGCACCGGCCACCGCCGCCAGAAGTACAGGGCCCCGCAGGCCACGCCGATCAGCGCCCAGCACGCGGCGGTGGCTCCCCAGGACTCCGTCCGGTCCCGCGGGAGCAACGAGCGCACGCTGCCGACGGCCACCACCGCGGCGACAGCACCGGCGACGGCGGCGTCGGTGGCACGACCCTGGGGCATCCACGATGGCATGTGCCCAGCGTAAGCGGGGGCTCCTCGGGGTCGCGTGCGGGCGTCCGGGGCATCGTCCGTGACGGGGCCACGCGGCGCCGCGCCACCGCGCCGGTCAGGTACGGGCACCGCGCCACCGCTGCACGCCCGTGGCGCAGACGCCGCACAGACCGCCCCAGACCGCGTTCGTCAGGCAGACCATGACCAGGGCGATCGGATGGGTGATCGGTCCCTGCAACTCGCCCTCCAGCATGGGGGACAGGACCGCCGCCAGGACGGTCGACGCGACCGCGTAGCAGATCCCCGCCGCCACCGACTGCAGCAGCGGCTCACGGACCCGGCTGAATCCGGCGACCGCGATCCACACCACCGAGATCACAGCGGTGAGGATCAGCGGGGTCGCCGGCTTGCCCAGCGCCTCGCTCCATCCGGCGATGGAGAAGACGGGCCGGATCAGTGCGAAGAGGGCGAGGCCGACGACCATCGGCCAGTGCAGACGCCGGGCGAGCGGCTCGGCCGGGCGGGTCGGAGCGTGGTGGGGTGGGTTCATGCCCTCCAGGGTGTGCGTCTTCCGCCTCCGGGTCGTCAGCCCGGAGAGGGCACCTGCCGTACCCCAGCGGTTGCGGCCTCGCCGGGGCGTCCGCACCCGTGGTTGTGGAGCCCGGCCGCGTCGGCCTGGAACCGCCCTCTCATCCGCGACGCCATCACCGGCCTCACCGGCGCCGGCGAACCCTCCCCGTCACGCGGCCCTCACCAGTCTGGCAGGAATGTGTGTGTCCGCTGAATGGCACCGCCAGGCGCTGTCGCGCGGACAGCATCAGTGGTCGCGAGAATCCCCGGTTTGGCTGACCGGGTTTTTGCGGCTGTGTCGCCGCGCCCGCCAAGAGGGTGCCGTTGCTCGTCGCGAGCGGCGCAGCCAAGCGTGTCGGAGCAGTGCCGCAGCCCGGCGGGTCGGTCCGGCTGCAAGTGTCGACCCGTACCGGCGGCCGCCCACCTCCGGGCATCCGCTCGCGGTGAGGGTGCTCCCGGACGGCCGCGGACGGTCGTTGCGTAGGCTGGCGTCGTCGTCGTGGTGGGGGAGTGGGTGAGCCGGCTGGGCCCCTCAAGCCTGCCTGACGGTGTGTCAGGAAAGTCGGCAATTGGTCAGCATCAGTCCTCAAGAACCTGGTGAAAGCTGACTGGACGTGCGACTCGTTGTAAGGTAGGGAAACCGCCCTTGACCTGCAAAAACGCAGGCAGGGAGCCTAGTTCCAGGAGTACCTCGATGATACGAACGATATTCAAGTCCAAGATCCACCGCGCCACCGTCACCCAGGCGGACCTGCACTACGTCGGGTCGGTCACCGTCGACGCGGACCTGATGGAGGCCGCCGACCTGCTCCCCGGGGAGCTGGTGCACATCGTCGACATCGACAACGGCGCCCGTCTGGAGACCTACGTCATCGAGGGCGAGCGCGGCTCGGGCGTCATCGGCATCAACGGCGCCGCCGCGCACCTCGTGCACCCCGGCGACCTCGTGATCCTCATCAGCTACGCGCAGGTCGAGGACGCGGAGGCGCGGACGTTCGTGCCGCGCGTCGTGCACGTCGACGCCGGGAACCGCATCGTGGAGTTGGGGTCCGACGCGTCCGCGCCCGTCCCCGGCGGCGGCGCGGTCCGTCCCCCGCACGCCGTGCCCGCCCGGAGCTGACCCGCGGGGGCCCGCCCGTACGGGACCGCCCGGGGGAGAGCCGCACGGCAGCCGGGTCGCGGATCCGTGGCGACCGGGCGAACGGGCTTCTGGGGGGGGGCGAGGGCGGCGTCCCCGCGGGGAGTCCGGCCCCGCCGCCCGCCCCAGCGCGCTGATCACGGGCGGGCGGCGGGGCCGCGCCCGGCCGGTTCGCCACCGGTCCGGAAGCCGGCCCCGGGGCCCGTTCCGACAGGCGCCGGAGGCCCCGTCGCGTCACCCTGGAAGGGCGACGAACCCGACGAGCGAGAGGCCCGTGATGACCCAGCCGTATCCCGACCCCGTGCCCCCGTCGCCCATCCCGCCCCCCGTACCGAACCCCGTGCCCCCGCCGGACCCCAGCCCGGTCCCGGTCCCGCCGGAGCCCTCTCCCGCCCCCGTCCCGCAGCCCGGCGGCCCCGTGCCCGAACCGGAGCCCCAGCCCCAGCCGGGACCGGCCCGCGGGGGCCGGATGTCAACGCGGACCTGACGGAAGAAGTTCCGGGTTGCGTGAAACCCTTGTCACGGAGCGTGCGCCGCCCCTAACTTGAATGGCCGTTGCTGTGTTCAAGGGGGGCCCATGGCCGTACGCGGACGTCACCGCCGCCACCAGCCGAGCCGCATCAACCGCGCCTCGCTCACCGTCACGGCGGGAGGCGCCGGCGTGGCGCTGCCGCTGATCGGCGCGGGCACGGTGCAGGCGGCCTCGCTCGACGTCTGGGAGAAGGTCGCGTCCTGCGAGTCCTCCTCCAGCTGGCACGTCAACACCGGGAACGGCTACTTCGGCGGCCTCCAGTTCAGCCAGTCCACCTGGGAGGAGTACGGCGGCACGCACTACGCGCCGCGTGCCGACCTCGCCTCCAGGGACCAGCAGATCGTGATCGCCGAGCGCGTCCTGAAGAAGCAGGGTCCCGGCGCGTGGCCGTCCTGCGGCTCCCGCGCGGGTCTCGCCCGGGGCGGCGCGTCGCCCGACGTCTCCCCCCGGTCCACCACGGCCGGGAAGCCGTCCGGCGGGAACCGGATGAGCACGGCCTCCCTGCCGGGGCAGCGCGCCCTGCCGGAGCGGCCGGCGCGCAACACCGGCCCCACCGCCGTCCCCGCCGTGCGCGAGATGTACACGGTGACGCCCGGCGACTCCCTGTCGAAGATCGCCGGCGAGGAGCACGTCCGGGGCGGCTGGAAGAGCCTGTACGAGACGAACCGCTCCGTCGTCGGCGACGACCCCGACCTCATCCACCCCGGCCAGCGCCTCACCCTGCGCATCACCGCGCCGAGGAAGACCGAGGAGGCCGGAAAGGCCGGGGGGACCGGGCAGGCCGGGAAGGCCGGGGCCCCGGCGAGGGCCCCCGGGGCCGCGCCGTCCGCGAAGACGGCCCCGCCCCGGGCGACACCCCCCAGGGCCCCCGCCCCCCGGCCCGCCCCCGCGCACCCCGTGACCAGACCGGCCGCGAAACCGGTCGCCGGACCGACCGCGCGGCCCCCCGTCCGGCCCGCCGCCAAGCCCGCTTCCCCGTCGGCCGCCGCACCGGCCCCCCGGCCCGCCGCCAAGCCGCGCCCCGCCGCCGCACCGGAGGCCGCCTACTCGGCCCCCGTCTCGGCCGGCACCGGCACCCGCTACGGCAAGCCCGGCTCCTCCTGGTCCAGCGGCTACCACACCGGCGTCGACTTCCCCGTCCCCACCGGCACCTCGGTCAGGGCGGTGGCCAGCGGCCGGGTCGTCTCCGCCGGATGGGGCGGAGCGTACGGCTACCAGGTCGTCCTCCGTCACGACGACGGCCGGTACAGCCAGTACGCGCACCTCTCCGCCCTCTCCGTCCGCGAGGGCCAGCGGGTGCGCGCCGGCCAGCGCATCGCCCGCTCGGGATCGACCGGCAACAGTTCGGGACCGCATCTGCACTTCGAGATCCGGACGGGCCCGGGGTACGGCTCCGACATCGACCCCCTGGCCTACCTCAGGGCGCGCGGCGTCTCCCTCTGACCCCGCCGCCGGGTCCGTCCCCGCCGGCCCCGGCCCGGCCGTCGGGTCCGTCCCCGGCCCCGGCGGCCGTCCCCGCCGCCGGCGCCCGCCCCGGTTCCGCCCCCGGGGCGGGCGCCGCGCGGTCGAGGGTGAGCAGGACGAGCCCGTACGCGGTGATCGCGCCGCAGACCAGCGCGCCCGAGGCGCCCGCCGTACCGTGGCGGAAGCCCTCGCCGAACAGGGCCACGCCCGCCGCCGCGGCGACCACCGGATCGACCACCGTGAGCGTGGCGAGCGGGGCGGCGAGGCCCGCGCCCCGGTACGACGCCTGGGAGAGCAGCAGCCCGCCCACGGCGAACGCCGAGAGCGCGAGCAGCGACGTCCATTCGGCGAACGGCGCCCGCGGCGTCCACGCCCCGGCCACCGTCTTGGTGAGGACCGACGCCGCGCCGAAGGAGACGCCCGCCGCCGCGGCCAGGGCGACGCCGCGCGGCACCGGCCGTCCCGTCGGGCGCGCGACCGCGAGGAGGACGCCCACCGCGCCGAGGGCGGCCCCCGTGAGCAGCCACCGCTGCCCGTCCCCGGGGGACCGCGCCCCGGCGCCGGTCGTGAGGCTCAGCAGACCGGCGAGGCCCGCCGTGGTCGTGAGGGCACCCCGCCAGGCCCGGCGGCCGGCCCGGCGGCCGGCGAAGAGGGCCGCCATGGGCAGCGCGCACACGATCGTGAGGGCGCCCAGCGGCTGGACCAGACTGAGCGGCCCGTACGCGAGGGCGGCGACGTGCAGGGCCGCCCCGAGGCCGTTGAGCAGGACGGAACCCCACCAGGCCGGGCGGCGCGGCGGCGGGACCGCGCAGGCCGCGACCCGCTCCTGCACGACCGCCGCGGCCGCGTAGGCGACCGCGGAGGCCAGGGCCAGGACCACGGACAGGGCGAGGGGACTCATGTCTTCCACCATCCCTCCGACCGGCCCGCCACGCGTCGTACCGGGCCCCCTCACGGGCCCTCGCACGGGTCCCTTCGTGGCCCCCTCACGGGCGCCCCGCCACGACCGCCCGGCCCGGGCGCCGCCGGGAAGCCCGCCCGTCCGGGCCGGGGACGATGCGGAGGGGACCCCGGCGCGTCCGTCCGGGGCGCTACCGTGGGCGCCGGCCCGGTTCCGGGCCCGTTCCGGGCGGGGTCGGGGCCCCGGGGCGGAGGAGGGCACGACAGGACCGTGGGGGGCCGGATGGATCTCGTAGAAAGCGGGTCGGTGGGCGGGTTCTTCGTCCTGCGGACCGCACCGCCGGAGGGCGGCGGGGCGCACCGCCCGCTCGCCCGGCTGTACGCGGGGGAGGACGGCCCCCTCGCGGCGCGCGTGGACCGGGTCGCCGCCCGGCTCGGCGCTCCCGAACGGCGCGTCGGCGCCTCCGTCGCCCACCTGGGGCTCGCCGCCCGCCTCTGGTCCACCGCCCTCGGCCCCGCCGCCCTCTACGGCCGTTTCCCGGACCTCGACCCCGCGGCCCTGTCCTGGGACGGCGCGCTGACCTCGCCCGACGACCTGTGGTGGGCCGGTTCCGCGACCCGTCCGGCCACCGTGGCCGACCTCCGCGCGGCCGTGCAGGAGGCCCACCTCGTCCCGCTCCACGCGGCCCTGCGCCGCGACGGCCGGATATCGCCCCGGCTCCTCTGGGGCAACGCCGGCTCCGCCCTCGCCGGAGCCCTGCGCGAGCTGACCCGCTGGGCCCGCGCCCACGACCGGCCGGACGCCGCCGACCGGGCCGCCGCCCTGGTCGCCGGGCTCCTGGACCACCCCGACCTCGCCGGCACGGTCCGGGGCCCCCGGCTGCGCCGCGCCAGTTGCTGTCTCCACTACCGCTGCCCCGGCGGCGGGCTCTGCGGGGACTGTGTCTTCGACCACGCTCCCCGCACGGGTTTGGAGGGGCGGCCCCCCGCTCCGTAAAGTTGCCCTTTCCGAAGCCCGCCAGCGGCGACGTACGAGCGAACGAGGAACCCGAAGGCCATGACGGTGACCGAAGAAACCCAGGACTACGGGCCGGGCATCGACCCCGAGCGCCTGGCCGTCTGCCTCGGCGTCCTCGAAGAACTCGACAAGCTGGAGGTCGACCACCCGGACGCGATCCTCGTCCGCCGGGCCACCGCCGGGATCTACCGGACGGTGAAGCAGCGCCGCCGCCAGGAGCGCCGGGCCGCCAAGACCGCCAACGACAGGGCGGTCACCGAGGCCACGGCCACCGGCTCGGCCCAGCGCATCGACGACGAGACCGAGGGCCTCCTGCCCACGCCCGCCACCGAGGAGGGCAGGATCGCGGGGATACTCCAGCGCCCCCGCTCCTGCTACGTCTGCAAGACGCGGTTCGTCGAGGTCGACTACTTCTACCACCAGCTCTGCCAGAAGTGCGCCGCCGAGAACCGGGCCAAGCGGGACGCCCGCGCCGACCTCACCGGCAAGCGCGCGCTGCTCACCGGCGGCCGGGCCAAGATCGGCATGTACATCGCGCTGCGGCTGCTGCGCGACGGCGCCCACACCACCGTCACCACCCGCTTCCCCAAGGACGCCATCCGCCGCTTCAAGGCGATGGAGGACTCCGCGGACTGGATGCACCGCCTGGAGGTCGTCGGCATCGACCTGCGGGACCCGGCCCAGGTCGTGTCCCTCGCCGACCGGACGGCCGAGGCCGGGCCGCTGGACATCCTCATCAACAACGCGACGCAGACCGTGCGCCGCCTCCCCTCCGCGTACGCCGCCCTGGTCGAGGGCGAGAGCGCGCCGCTGCCCGCCGGTGAACTCCCCGCCCACCACGTCATCGGCGCCTTCAACTCGGGCGCGGTGGACGGCCTCGCCGCGCTGCCCGCCGGCACGAGCGGCCTGGAGGCGCAGAAGGTCGCGGACCTGGCCCTGGTCGCGGGCAACGCCAGCATCGCCCGGCACCTCGACGGCACCGCCATCGACGCGGGCGGCCTCCTGCCGGACGTCGTCGAGAGCAACACGTGGGTGCAGAGCATCGAGCAGATCTCCCCGGTGGAGCTGCTGGAGACGCAGCTGTGCAACTACACGGCGCCGTTCATCCTGATCAGCAAGCTGCGCCCGGTGATGGCCGAGGCCGCGCGCAAGGCGTCCAGCGGACGCGCCTACGTCGTGAACGTCTCCGCCATGGAGGGCGTCTTCAGCCGCGGCTACAAGGGCGCCGGACACCCGAACACCAACGCGGCGAAGGCCGCGATGAACATGGTGACGCGGACCAGCGGCCAGGAGATGTTCGAGACCGACGGCATCCTCATGACCTCGGTCGACACCGGCTGGATCACCGACGAGCGTCCGCACTTCGACAAGCTGCGCCTGGCCGAGGCCGGTTTCCACGCCCCCCTCGACCTGGTCGACGGCGCGGCCCGGGTCTATGACCCGGTCGTGCGCGGCGAGGCGGGCGAGGACCTGTACGGGGTGTTCCTCAAGGACTACGCCCCGGCCAACTGGTAACCCGTACCCCCCTTTCCGTCAAGGGCGCCCCACCGGTCGGGTGGGGCGCCCTTCCGGCGTGCTTCACCCGATCGCGTCACACAGGTGAGCCCGGCAGAGCGCGTGCGCGCTCATTTGGTTACTCTGATGTTCACGGTCGGCCACCGAGGAGACACACCTTCCTCACGGCCTTCCCGGGACCGGCCTGCCACCAAGGCCGCGGACCCGCCCGACGAACGGCGCCACCGCGACCGCACGGCACTTGTCCTCACAGGTACGCGACACGAAGGAGTGCGCGGTGACACCCGAACTGACCAAGCAGGAACCGCGACCGACCGAACCCACCGACCGGCCGCGCCGGAAGGGCGAGCTGGGGAGCCTGGAGGTCTGGGCCCGCTCGGCCCCGATCCGGCTCGCGGGCTACGAGGAAGACCTCGCGGAGCCCCACATCCTGCCCGGCATCGACTGAGCCGGCGACCCGACGCGCCTCCCGGTGCCCCCGGCCGGACCCCCGGCCGGGGGCACCGGCGTGCCCGGCGCGGGGCCGGGGCCTCCGGCGGGCCGCAGGGCCTCAGGACGCCGCCGGTCTTCGCAGCCGGGTCGGCGGCAGGTACTCCCGCAGGAGCGTCCGGTGCCACCAGGACCCGGTGGCGCGCAGCTCCCCCCAGGTCGTGTAGCGGTACCGGTACAGCCGGGCCCGCACGTGGACCGGCGGCGCGTCCGGGAACGGATTGTGGGCGAGCAGCCGCAGGGTGTCCCGGTCGCCGTCGAGCAGCCGCTCCACGAAGGGGCCGAACCACGCGCGCGCGTACCCCGGGGAGAGCGCCGCGAACCACATCAGCCAGTCGAGCCGCAGGTGGTACGGGGCGAACTGGCGCGGCAGCCGGCGCGGATCGCCCGGCTTGCCCTTGAAGCCGTACTCCCGCCAGACGCTGTCCGGGTGCGGCGCGGGGTCGTCGGTGCCCTCGATCACGATCTCGTCCCGGACCCGCCCGACCGTACCGAACGCGCCGTAGCTGTTGACCAGGTGGAACGGGTCGTAGGAGCGGTTCATCGCCTGGTTCCGGGAGAGCAGGTTGCGCACCGGGCGGTGGCTGCGGACCAGGACGAGGGCGGTCACCGCGACGACCAGGACCACGTACCAGAGCGGCGGGTCGGGCCGCGGGTGGTCGCCGGTGAGGGGGGAGGCGTCCACGGCGGAGAGGGCGAGCACGACGGTGAGCCAGTTCAGCCAGGCGAAGTTCCCCGAGAGGACCAGCCACAGCTGGGTCACCACCATCAGCCCGGCCGCGACCGTGGCGACCGGTTGCGGGGCGAAGAGGAAGAACGGCACGACGAGCTGGACGACGTGGTTGGCGGCCGCCTCCGCCTTGTGCAGCGGCCGGGGGAGGTGGTGGAAGAACCAGCTCAGCGGGCCGGGCATCGGCTGGGTCTCGTGGTGGTGGCAGAGGCAGGTCAGGTCCCGCCAGCAGCGGTCGCCGCGGATCTTGATGAGCCCGGCGCCGAACTCGACCCGGAAGAGCAGCCAGCGCAGCAGGAACAGCACCAGGACGGGCGGGCCGGTGTCGTCGTTGCCGAGGAAGACGGCCAGGAACCCGGCCTCCAGGAGCAGCGACTCCCAGCCGAAGGCGTACCAGGTCTGGCCGACGTTCACGATCGACAGGTACAGCGCCCACAGCACCAGCCACAGGAGCATCGAGACCGGCAGCGGCACGGCGTCCGCCGCGCCCGCCGTCACCGCCAGGGCCAGCGCGGCCCCGGTCCGGGAGACGGCGGCGAACAGGCGGTCGGAGTAGCGCAGGCGGAAGAGGGAGGGGGTGTCGCGCGGCCGGGTCCGGCGCAGGTACTCCGGCACCGGGAGCAGGCCGTGCTCCCCGATCAGCGCCCGGAACTGGAGGGCGGCCGACAGGAACGCCACGCAGTACAGGGCGGCCAGACCACGCTGGAAGGCGATCCGGGCCGGCCAGAGATCGGGTGCCGTGAACCATTCCACCGTCCCCAGTATCGGCCAGGGGTCAGGTCCTGACGAGCCGCCGGAGGGTCCGGCCGAGGCGGCGGGCGTACGCGCGCTGGAGCGGGGGGACCAGGGGGCCGGCGAGCCGGGTGTACCAGACGGCGGGGCGGCTGAAGGCGGTGACGGTGAACCGGACGGTGCCGTCGGGTTCGAGCTCCACGACGAAGGACTCCTCACCGCGTTCGGGGTGCCCGGTGAGGGTGCCGTAGGCGAACCCGGTGCGGTTCTCCTCGTACGCCGTCCAGACCACCGAGCAGGGGGCGCTGATCCGGAGGGGGCCGACGCCCAGCGAGACCTCCACGCGGACGCCGGGCTCCGCGCGGTCGGCGTCCGCGACGACGACCGCGCCGGAGCGGCGGTGCGCCCGCCAGGTGGTGACGGCGGCGCCCGCCGTCTCGAAGGCGGCCCGGCCGTGGCCGACGACCGTGCTGCACCGCAGGTGGTGGTAGGCGTCGGGAAGGGCCTCCGGGGTGCGGGTGGCGCCGGTCTCGCGGTAGGTGAGGTCCGGGCGGGCGGGCCGGGAGAGGTCCTTCAGGAGGCGGGTCATGCCGGGGACTCCGTTCGCGAGGGGGACGCGGGGGCGGGGGCGGGGGCGAAGGGGACGAGGGGGACGGGTGCGGGGACGGGCGGGCCGAACCGGTGCCGTCAGTGTGCCGCCGTCACCGGGCCTCCGGGGCGCGGACGGCGAAATCCGGGGCGCCACCGGGCGTCACCGGGGCGCGGGCCGCGGCCGTCCGGACCGGGAGGGCCCGGGACCGCCGGGGCCGCCCGGACCGCGCCGGCCGTCGCGGTCGCTCTCCACGGGACCCGGCGGCACGGACCCCGCGCTCTGCTTGAACGTGTTCAAGCCACAGGATGAGCGGAGGACTTCCCCTGAACGTGTTCAAGTGCCGGTGCCCGGCGAATGCCCCGGTCGGCCCTCCTCCGCTTGCGGGCGCCCGCACCGTACGACAGACATGAAGAACTGGCCGGAACCGGGCCCCGGGCCCGCAGGAGAGAACGTCGGGAGAATCCAGGTGCCTCCACCCCTCCGCCGGACGCGGCGAACCGTCACCGCTCCCCGCGAGGGGGCCCGCCTCGCCGCCGCGGCACTCGCCTCGGCCCTGCTGCTCACCGGCTGCTCCTCCGGGGAGACCGGCGCCGGGGGAGCGGCACGGGCCGCCGCGGCCCCCGCCCAGGACGTCCTGCTCCAGGCGTCCGCCACCCCGGGGCCCGACCCCTTCACCGCCTCCACCGTCCGGAACACCGTCCGGCCGTCGGCCCCCGCCGGGGACCGGGACGCGGGCGGCACCGGAGGGACCCGCGAGGTCACCGGCTCCACCCCCGGCCTCTACGGCGGCACCCGCGCGATCGGGAGCTGCGACGTCGAACGGCAGATCGCCCTCCTCGCCGGGGACGGGAAGAAGACGAAGGCGTTCGCCGGGGCCGTCGGCGTCCCCGGGGCCGGTGTCGCCGACTGGCTGCGCGGCCTGACCCCCGTCGCCCTGCGCGAGGACGTCCGCGTCACCGGCCACGGCTACCGCGACGGCCGGGCCCACGCCTTCCAGTCGGTCCTGCAGAGCGGTACGGCGGTCCTCGTCGACCGGTACGGCGCCCCGCGCGTCCGCTGCGCCTGCGGCAACCCGCTCGGCACCCCGGCCGCGGACAGGGGCGGCGTCCACCGGGGCGACCCCTGGGACGGCTTCGACCCCGACCGCGTGATCACCGTCCGTCCGGCCCCCGCCCCCGTCCCCGGCCTGGTCATCGTGAACGCCACCGACCGCACCTGGATCGAACGGCGGACGGGCAGCGACGGCGCGGAGGACCGCAGGCCCGACGTGGAACCGGCCTGCGACCCGGACACGTGCGTCCGGACCGGACCGGCCACCCCCGACCCCAGCGCCCCCGGCCGCACCCCGCCGGACTCCGCCCCCACGCCCCCGGACCCGTCGGACCCCGGCACCCCGACGGAGTCCGCCCCGGACCCCGACCCGTCCGTGCCCGGGGACGCCTCTCCGGCCCCCGACCCGGACGCGTACCCCGAACCCCCCGCCGAGCCCTTCCCCGACCCGTTCGCCGACCCCTCCGCCCCGCCGGACGGAGAGCTGCCGCCCGGGGAGGTCCTCCCGCCCGGACCGGTGCCGGACCAGCCCGAGACCTTCGAGGGATGAAGCGGATCTCCATGGTGCGTACGAACGGGACCGCGCCCGGCGTGGCCCCATGAGCGCGGACGACCGGGGCCGGACGGCGGGAGGCCCCGGCCACCGCCCGCCGGAAGGGGCCGCGATCCTCTCCGCGTACGGCTCCGCCTTCCGGATGGGCGGCTTCGACTGGGACCTGGCCGCCGGGACGATGGTCATGGACGACGCGGCCCTCGCCGTCTTCGACATGGACCGCGAGGAGTACGACGGGCGCCCCGAGTCCCTGGCCCCGCGGGTCCTGCCGGACGAGGGCGCCCGTCTCGACGCCCTGGTGACGCAGGCGCTCAAGGACGGCAGCGACCAGTACGGCGCGTACTTCCGCATCCGCCGCCGCGACGGCGGCCACCAGTGGACCCACACCCAGGGGATCGTCCTGCGCGACGACGCCGGCCGCCCCGTGCGCATCATCGGCGTCCTGCGCGACGCCACCCACGAACTCACCGAACCCGCCGCCCGGCTCGGCCTGGACGAGGGACGCCGCAAACGGGCCGACGTCGTGGAGGGCACCACCGCCGCCCTCGCCCACGCCCGGACCGTGCAGGACGTCATCGACCTCCTCAACGACTCCCAGGCCCTCGAACACTTCGGCGCGGCCAGTCTCGTCATGGGCCTCCTGGAGGCGGGCCGCATCCACCTGGTCGCCGAGGGCCCCGAAGGGGCCTTCGTGCCGGGCACCCGCTTCACCCGGGTGGACGAGCCGTACCCGATGAGCGAGGTGATCCGCACCCTGCGCCCCCGGTTCATCGACTCGGCCCGCGACTTCTCCGCGTCCTTCCCGGTGCTCTGGCCGCACATCAGCGGACTCGGCATCACCGCCGCCGCCTACCTGCCGCTCATCGCCCAGGCCCGGCCGATCGGCGCGCTCGGACTCCTCTACAGCGACAGGGCCGGTTTCAGCGAGGACGAACGGACCCTGCTCGTCGCCCTCGGCAGCGGCATCGCCCAGAGCCTCCAGCGGGCCATGCTGTACGAACAGGAGCACGACCTCGCCGAAGGGCTCCAGCAGGCCATGCTGCCGCGCCGGATCCCCGAGGTGCCCGGCGCCCGGACGGCCGTCCGCTACCGCTCCGCCCGGCTCGGCCGGGACATCGGCGGCGACTGGTACGACGTCATCGCGCTGCCCGGCGGGCGGGTCGGCGCCGTCATCGGCGACGTCCAGGGCCACGACACCCACGCGGCGGCCGTCATGGGCCAGCTGCGGATCGTGCTGCGCGCCTACGCCGCCGAGGGCCACCCCCCGGCCACGGTGATGGCGCGGGCCTCCGTCTTCCTGCACGAACTCGACACCGAACGCTTCGCCACCTGCACGTACGCGGAGGTCGACCTCGGCACCGGCGTCGTCCAGCTCGTCCGCGCCGGCCATGTCGATCCCCTGCTCAGGGAGGCCGACGGCAGGTGCCGCAGGCTGCCGGTGGAGGGCGGACTGCCACTCGGGCTCTCGGCCGAGTTCGGCCGCCTCGACTACCCGGTGACCGCCCTGGAACTGGACCCCGGACAGACCCTGATGCTCTACACCGACGGACTCGTGGAGAAACCGGGCGCCGACCTCGACGAGGGCCTCCAGTGGCTCTCCTCCCTCGTCCGGCGCGGCCCCGCCGACCTCCAGGAACTGGCCGACCACCTGTGCGACGTGGTCGCGGAACGCGGCGGCGAGGACGACGTCGCGATCCTGCTGCTGCGCCGGCACGCCACGCAGGCCCCCGGCGCCGGACGGTTCCAGCAGCACGTGGCCCAGAGCGATCCGGAGGCGCTCAGCTCGGCCCGGCACATGATCAGGGCCGCCGTCCGGGCCTGGGGGGCGGGGGAGCGCGCGGACGAGATCGAGCTGGCCGCCGACGAGCTGATGACCAACGCGCTCATGCACACCGACGGAGGGACGATCGTGACCCTGCGGGTCCTCCCCGGGCCCGTACGGCGGCTGCGGGTGGAGGTCGAGGACCGGTCCAGCGCCCTGCCCCGGCGGCGCGACGCCGGCGAGGCGGGCGTGTCCGGGCGGGGACTGCTCCTGGTCGACCAGCTCTCCGACGCGTGGGGCGTGGAACCGCGGGGCGGCGGCAAGTGCGTGTGGTGCGAATTCGTCGTGGAGGACCCCGGCGCCGGGAGCACCGGCGCGGAGCGCTGAGACCGCTCACGCAGCGTCGACCGACCATGCTTGACCGTGACCGACGGTAGCGGTTGACTGCGATCTCCCGCCCCTCCGCGCACGCAGGACGTGAGGACACCCGACCCGTGACCACCGAGCTACTGGCCCCGCTGGACCTGGCCTTCTGGCACCTGGAATCCGCCGCCCACCCCCTGCACCTCGGCGCCCTCGCCCACTTCGGCCCCGCACCCGCCGCCCCCGGCGACGGACCGGCCGACGTCCTGGGGCTGCTCGCCCGCCGCGCCGCCGCCGTCCCCCGGCTCCGGATGCGCGTCCGCGACGTCCTGCTCCCCGTCGGCGGCGCGGCCTGGAGCCCCGACCCGGACTTCGACGTGCGCCGCCACGTCCGCGAGGTCGCCCTCCCCGGCGCCGACTTCCCCGCCGAGGCCAACCGGCTCGCCGCCGAACTCATGGAACGCCCCGTCGAACGGGGGCTGCCGCCCTGGGAGATGTACCTGCTCCGCGGGGCGCCCGACGGCTCCTTCGCCGTCCTGGTCAAGCTCCACCACGCCCTCGCCGACGGCATGCGGGCCGTCGCCATCGGCGCCGGCGTCCTCGACGGGATCGCCGCCTCCCCGCACCCCGCGCGCCACCCCCGGCCCGTACCCCCGCGCTCCTGGCTCCCCGGCCCCGGCCACCTCCTCGGCATCGCCCGGGACCGCCTCGGCGACCTCGGCCGGGCCGTCGGGGTCGGTGCCTCCGTCGTCCGCGCCAGCCGCCTCGACGGGCGCCCCACCGCCGCCCTCGCCGCCCACCCCAGCGGGACCCGCCGGATCGCGACCGCGACCCTGTCCCTGGACCGCGTCCACCGGGTCCGCCGCACCACCGGCGGCACCGCGAACGACGTCCTCCTCGCCGTCGTCGCCGGGGCCCTGCGCCGCTGGTTCGAGGAGCGCGGCCTGCCGCTGCCCGGGGCCGACCCCCGGGCCCTCGTCCCCGTCTCCCGCCGCCGCCCCGGTGTCCCGTCCGGCCCGGGCAACAGCCTCTCCGGCTACCTCCTCGACCTGCCCGTCACCGAACCCGACCCGGCCGCCCGGCTCGCCGCCGTCCGGCGCGCCATGGAACGCAACAAGGCGGCGGGCCCCTCCCGGGGCGCCGGAGCCGTCGCCCTCCTCGCCGACCGGCTCCCCCCGCTCGCCCACCGCTTCGGCGCCCCCCTCGCCTCCGGCGCGGCCCGCCTCCTCTTCGACCTCCTGGTCACCCAGGTGCCCCTGCCCCGCTCCGCGCTCTCCCTCGGCGGCGCCCCGCTGCGCGCGCTCTTCCCCATGGCCCCGCTGGCCCGGGGCCAGTCCCTCGCCGTCGCCATGTGCCCGTACGGCGGGCAGGTCCACATCGGCCTCGTCGCCGACGGCGAGGCCGTCCCCGACCCCGACGTCCTCGCCGCCGCCCTCACCGCCGAACTCGCCCTCCTCGACCCGGGGGAGGGCGGCACCCCCGGGGGGTGACGGCCCGCCGGAGCCCCTTCGGCACGCGGCTCCCGGCCCGCCGCAGCCCTCCGCCGCACGGTTCCCGACCGCCGGAGCCTTCCGCGACACGTTCTAGACTCCGCCGCATGCTGCGCGTACTGGCCGTGGACGACGAGGAACCCGCCCTCGGGGAACTGCTCTACCTGCTGCGCGCCGACCCGCGCGTCCGCACCGCCGAGGGCGCCGGTGACGCGACGGCGGCGCTGCGCAGGATCGGCCGCGCCCTGGAGGCGGGGCCCGACGGCGAGGACGCCGTCGACGTCGTCTTCCTCGACATCCACATGCCCGGCCTCACCGGACTCGACGTGGCCCGGCTGCTCGCCGGGTTCGCCCGCCCCCCGCTCGTCGTCTTCGTCACCGCCCACGAGGGCTTCGCCCTCCAGGCGTTCGACCTGAAGGCCGTCGACTACGTCCTCAAGCCGGTGCGCCGCGAACGCCTCGCCGAAGCCGTCCGCCGCGTCCACGAGCTGGTCCACACCACCACCGCCGCACCCGCCCCGGCGGCCCCCGAGCAGATCCCCGTCGAACTCGGCGGCGTCACCCGCTTCGTCCCCGTCGACGACATCGCCTACGTCGAGGCCCACGGCGACTACGCCCGCCTCCACACCGACCGGGGCAGCCACCTCGTCCGCATCCCCCTCTCCACCCTCGAGGAACGCTGGGCGGACCGGGGCTTCGTCCGCATCCACCGCAGCCACCTCGTGGCCCTCGCCCGGATCGACGAACTCCGGCTCGACGGCGGCGCCACCTCGGTGCGCGTCGGCGAGACCGACCTCGCCGTCAGCCGCCGGCACGCCCGCCAGCTGCGGGACCTCCTGATGCGCCGGGCCGGCGGCTGACCCCGTACGCCTACCGCCCCGCGACCCCGCTGCGTAGACTCCACGCGTCCCGGGCCGCACCGCCCGCACCACCCGAAGCCGAGAGATGCCGGAGCGGACGCCGATGTCCGAGCACCACCCGCCGCGCGGACCCCGGCGCGAGACCGTCACCTACGCCTCCGCCCACGGTGCCGCGGGAGTCCCGGCCCCCGCCGGACGGCGCCCCGCCCACCCCCCGGCCCGCTCCGAGATCGACGAGCAGACCACCCTCGGGCACACCTACGTCCGCTCCCTGATGCGCAGTCAGCTCCGCGCCGCCCTCACCGCCCTCGGCGCGCTCGCCCTGCTCGTCGGCACCCTCCCGCTCGTCCTCGCGCTGCCCGCCCCCGAGGCCCTGGTCTGGCTCGCCCTCGGCGTCGGCGTCTACCCCGTCGTCTGGGGCATCGCCCTCTGGTACGTCCGCCGCGCCGAGCGCAACGAGCGCGACTTCACCGGCCTCGTCGAACGCTGAGAACGATGGGCCGCCCCGCATGAACCGGACCCACGCGGTCGTCGCCGTCACCGCCGTCGTCCTCGCCACCGTCCTCATCGGCGCCCTGGGCCTGCGGATCTCCCGCACCACCTCCGACTTCTACGTCGCCTCGCGAACCGTCCGGCCGGGCCTCAACGCCGCCGCCATCAGCGGCGAGTACCTCTCCGCCGCCTCCTTCCTCGGCATCGCCGGACTCGTCCTGGTCCAGGGCCCCGCCATGCTCTGGTACCCGGTCGGCTACACCGCCGGACACCTCGTCCTGCTGGTCCTCGTCGCCGCCCCGCTGCGCCGCTCCGGCGCGTACACCCTCTCCGACTTCGCCGAGGCCCGCCTCGAGTCCCGGCGGGTCCGGCGGCTCGCCAGCCTCCTCGTCGTCGGCATCGGCTGGCTGTACCTGCTGCCGCAGCTCCAGGGCGCCGGGCTCACCCTGGAGATCCTCACCGGCGCCCCCGGCTGGGTCGGCGGCCTGCTCGTCGCCGTCGTCGTCACCGGCACCGTCGCGGCGGGCGGCATGCGCAGCATCACCTTCGTCCAGGCGTTCCAGTACTGGCTGAAGCTCACCGCCCTGCTCGTCCCCGCGCTCTTCCTGCTCGCCGCCTGGTACGGGGACGGGGCGCCCCGCGCCCGCTTCGACGCCCCCGCCGTGCTGCGCGGCCACACCGCCGTCCGGGTCGCCGACACGGTGCGGATCGGGATCGACGCCCCGCTGACCGTCACCGTCACCGGCACCGTCGACTCCGTCCCGTACACCGGACGGCCCGTCACCCTCGCTCCCGGCACCCACCACGTCCTCGGCGGCACCACGCTGGCCTTCGCGCCGGACACGCCGCTGCCCGGCAGGGCGGCCGGGGGAGCGGACCCCCTCGGCTGGTCCCAGCCGCTGGCCGGCGGCCGCGACGGACACCAGCTGTACGCCACGTACGGCCTGATCCTGGCCACCTTCCTCGGCACCATGGGCCTGCCGCACGTGGCCGTCCGCTTCTACACCAGCCCGCACGGCCGCGCCGCCCGCCGCACCACCCTCGTCGTCCTCGGTCTCGTCGGCGCCTTCTACCTGCTGCCGCCGCTCTACGGCGCCCTCGGCCGGATCTACGCCCCCGAACTCGCCCTCACCGGCTCCGCCGACGCGGCCGTCCTCGTCCTGCCCGACCGGATCCTCGGCGGGCTCCCCGGCGACCTGCTCGGCGCGCTCCTCGCGGGCGGGGCCTTCGCCGCCTTCCTCTCCACCGCCTCCGGGCTCACCATGTCCGTCGCCGGGGTCCTCACCCAGGACGTGCTGCCCTCCCGGGGCGTCCGGCACTTCCGCCTGGCGACCCTGCTCGCCACCGCCGTCCCGCTCGGCGCCGGAGTGGTCGCCTCCAAGGTGCCGGTCGCGGACGCCGTCGGGCTCGCCTTCGCGGTCTCCGCCTCCTCCTTCTGCCCGCTGCTCGTCCTCGGCATCTGGTGGCGGAGGCTCACCCCGCCCGGCGCGACGGCCGGGCTCCTGCTCGGCGGCGGTTCCGCCCTCGCGGCCGTCATGGCCACCAGGGCCGGGCTCGCCCCCGGGGGCTGGCCGCACACCCTGATGGCCTGGCCCGCGGTCTGGTCGGTCCCGCTCGGCTTCCTCACCATGGTCCTCGTCTCCCTCGCCACTCCCCGCCGGGTCCCGCCCGGCACCCCGGCGCTCCTCGCCCGGCTCCACCTCCCGGAGGAGATCACCGGGGCCGCCCCCACCCGGGAGGACCGTCCGGAAGCCCGTCCCGGAAGCCGGCCGGGAGCCCACCGGTGAGCGGACTCGCCCTCGCCGCGGCGGCCGCCGCCGGAGCCGTCCTGCTCGCCGCGGGCTTCGTCCTGGGCCGGTTCGCCGCCCGGCGCGGGGACCGCGCCACCGACCCCGACCTCGGCACCCCCGTCGAGCGGGCCACCTTCCACACCCTGCACACCGCCTCGCTCGCCGCCCCGCCGCTGCGCGCCGGACTCACCGGGGAGACGGCCCGCAAGGCCGCCCGCACCCTCCGCTCCCTGCTGGGCACCGAAGCGCTCTGCCTCACCGACCGGGGCACGGTCCTCGCCTGGGACGGACCGGGCGAGGAGCACCACCGCGCGCACGTCCCGGCACAGGCCGCCGAGACCCTGGAGACCGGCCGCAGCCGCTCCGCCGACTCCGGATGCGCCGACCCCGCGTGCCCGCTGCGCTGGGCGGTGATCGCCCCGCTCACCGGCGAGGACGGGGTCCTCGGCGCGCTCGTCGCCTATGGTTCGCGGGAGTCGGCCGTCCTGGTGCGGGCCGCCACCGAGGTCGCCCGCTGGGTCTCCGTCCAGCTGGAGCTGGCCGAACTCGACCGGTCCCGCACCCGGATGGTGGAGGCCGAGATCAAGGCCCTGCGCGCCCAGATCTCCCCGCACTTCATCTTCAACTCCCTCGCCGCCATCGCCTCGTTCGTCCGCACCGACCCCGAGCGGGCCAGGGAACTCCTGCTGGAGTTCGCCGACTTCACCCGCTACTCCTTCCGCAGGCACGGCGAGTTCGCCCAGCTCGCCGACGAACTGCGTTCCATCGAGCAGTACCTGGCGCTCGCCGGGGCGCGCTTCGGGGACCGGCTGGAGGTGACCCTCCAGATCGCCCCCGAGGTCCTGCCGGTGACCCTGCCGTTCCTCTGCCTCCAGCCGCTGGTGGAGAACGCGGTCAAGCACGGCCTCCAGGACCGGGAGAAGGGCTGCCGGGTCACCATCGCCGCCCGGGACGCGGGCGCCGAGGCCGTGGTGACCGTCGAGGACGACGGCATCGGCATGGACCCGGAGCTGCTGCGCGCCGTCCTGCGCGGAGAGCATCCGGTGGACTCCGGCATCGGCCTCTCCAACGTGGACGAGCGGCTGCGCCAGGTGTACGGGCCGGAGTACGGGCTCGTCATCGAGACGGGTGTGGGAGCGGGCATGAAGGTGACGGTGCGCATCCCCAAGTACCGGCCGGGGGTGCACCGTTCGGCTCCGTGAGCACACCGCGGAGCCCGGTGGGCGCCTTGGGGCGGTCCGGCGCGCCCGGTCGGCGCGGGCGCGCCGGAGGGCCGCGCGGGCCCGGTCAGCGCAGGTACAGCGAGAGGTGGGCGAGCGGCAGGCCCAGCTTCCAGGCGGGCAGCCAGACCTGTTCGTCCTCGTCGGGCGCGCACCCGGGACCGGCGTCCGTCCCGCCGTCGAGGTCGGCGGCCCGGATCCAGGTCTCCCGCAGCCGGCGCCAGGCGGTGTGCGCGAGCGCCAGGTCGGGTCCGTCGCCGCCGGCCGCCCGCCGCGCGGCGAGCCGTTCCTCGACCCAAGGCGGCCAGGGGCGGTCGTACGCCGTGTGGCGCAGCCACTCGTCGGTCCGGCCGCCGGGGGGCCGGTCCGGGTCCTCCGTCAGGTGGACGGTGAGGGCCAGGGCCCGGAGACCGGCCCGGTACTCCAGCGAACCGGGCGCCACGAGCGCGGCGGCCCGCAGCACCTCGTCGGCCACGTACTCGGCGCACAGCCAGGCCATGGGGACGGCCAGGCCGCCCCCGCTCGTGCCACCGGCGCCGTTCGTGCTCTCGGACAGCAACGCTCCCACCTTCTCCCGGGCGTGACCGGACACGGGGAACCCGGACACGGGGCGTCCGGGCACGCGGGGCCCGGACGCGCGGGGCCCCGGGAAGAGCCTCCTCCGTGAGGGGCGCCCGCGGGTCCCGCTCTGCTCAACTCGTCCCGGCGGTTTCGGACACGTCCTCCGGCCGGATCGATGCGCCCGGGACCGCCGGTGCCACGGGTGTCACGTGGGACGGGGGCGGCGACGGCGGGCGGTGTTCCGGTCTCACCGCGCGGCCCCGGCGCGGGACCCCGCGGTGCCCGCGCGGCGCGGCCGGTAGCCGGGCAGCGACCGGCCGAGCTGCCGCAGGGCGTAGTGGGACCGGGACTTGACGGTTCCGGCGGGGATGCCGAGTTCGACGGCGGCCTCGTTGACGGTGAGGCCGTGGAAGTAGAGCCGGACGAGTACCGCGCGGTGCTCGGGGCTCAGCTCCCGGACCGCCGCCCGCACGTCGAGCGCGGCCTCGGCGGAGGCGGTGGCGTCGGAGGGGTCGGGCGTCACGGCGAGGGCGCCGTCGCCGATCTCGGCGGGCCGGGCGAGGCGTGAGCGGCGGGCGTCGATGGCGAGGCGGCGGGCCACGGTGAAGAGCCAGGGACGCATGGAGTCGTAGGGGGTGCCGAACGCCTCGGGGTGCAGCCAGGCCCGTACGAGGGTCTCCTGGGCGAGGTCCTCGGCCCGCTGCCGGTCCCCGTGGGTGAGACCGAGCAGGAAGGAGAGCAGCGCGGGGCCGTGGTCCCGCTGCAGCTCCTCCAGGGTCCGTTCGTCGGTCGTCGCCGTCGTCATGCTGCCCACCTCTCCCGCGGCTCGTCGTCCTGGCGCGTACGAGCGCATACGAACGCATCCGGGCGACGAGGGACAGGGAACGGACAGGGGTCTGCGGCGAACGGTCGCACCGAGCGGCGAATGGCACGGCGAGCGGTCAGGAGAAAGCGATGCGTCCGTTTCGGTGCGGTTCTTTCCTTTACGCGGCCTTGACCCTTGACTGCGCCTTTCCTCCGGGGATCAATTCATCAGAACAGGTGTTCATCACATGATTCGGGTGGAGCGTCGTCCATGCCCTCACGCACCAGATCCGTGGAGACGGCTCTGCTCGTCTCCGTCCTGCTCGCGGCGGCGACCGGCTGCGCGGTCGGGGGCGGCGCGTCCGGCGGCGCCGCCGTGCCGGGGGCCACCCCGCCGGGAACCGCCCCCGGACGGTCCGCCGTCCCTTCCGGCGCGCCCGGCGGGGCGTCCGCGCCCGCCGGGTTCACCCTGGTGGCCTCCGGGGACGTCCTTCCGCACGACTCCGTCATCCGCAGGGCGGCCGAGGACGCGGGCGGGCACGGTTACGACTTCCGGCCCATGCTCTCCGGCGCGAAGCCCGTCGTCTCCGGCGCCGACCTGGCCGTCTGCCACATGGAGACCGTGTACGGGGAGAAGGGCGGCCCCTACACCGGATACCCCGCCTTCAAGTCGCCGCCCGAGGTCGCCGCCGCGCTCGGGGCCACCGGATACGACTCCTGCTCCACCGCCTCCAACCACACCCTGGACGACGGAGCGGCGGGCCTCGGCCGGACCCTCGACGCCCTCGACCGGGCCGGTGTCCGCCACGCCGGATCGGCCCGCACCGCCGAGGAGGCGGCCCGGCCCGCCCTGATGGAGGCGGGCGGTGCCACCGTCGCCCAGCTCGCCTACACCTACGACACCAACGGCCGCCCGATGCCGGAGGGAAGGCCCTGGGCGGTCCGCCTGCTGGACGAGCGGCAGGTGATCGCCGACGCCCGCGCGGCCCGCGCCGCCGGGGCCGACGTGGTCGTCGTCAGCCTCCACTGGGGCACCGAGTGGCAGACCGAGCCGGACGAGCGGCAGCTCTCCCTCGCCCGGACGCTGACCGCCTCGCGGACCGGCGGCCGCCCGGACGTGGATCTCATCATCGGCACCCACGCCCACGTCCCCCAGGCGTACGAGAAGGTCAACGGGACCTGGGTGATCTACGGAATGGGCGACCAGATCGCCGGCGACATGGTCGACCACCGGGGGGTCGTCGACCCGCGCGGCAACCAGAGCAGCATCGGCCGCTTCACCTTCGCGCCGCCCAGGGCCCCCGGCGGACGCTGGGAGGTGACCAGGGCGGAGTTCGTCCCCCAGTGGTTCGACACCGCGCGCGGCAGGGTGGTCAACCTCGGTGCCGACGCCGGAGACCCGCGCCGGGCCGCGATCCGCGACACGATCCGGCGGGTCGTGCTCGGCCGGGGCGCAGGCGAGGACGGCCTCGTGATGGGCCGGTAGCGCGCGGGAACCCGCCGCCGGGCTGTCCGCCCAACGGGTGCTTTCGTACGGGCACGCGGTGTCGGTGAGCCGCGCGGCCCCTCGCCCGTACGAACCATTGGTCATGAAAAAGGATCAGATGCCCCACGGGCGCCGGGCGGTCCTGCGGCTCGCCGCCGCGCTCGGTGCCACCGCCACCGTCGGAGTCCTCACGGCGGACCGGCTCGCCGGGGCCGACCGGGCGGCCGACGCCTCCACGCCCCGGCACGCCCCGGGAACGGGACCCGCCCCGGCCGCCGGCCCGGGGGCGCGGACCGCCCGGCCGGCCCCGAACGCGTACCGCCTCCGGCCGATGACCGCCTACGCGCCCCCGGCGTACCGGCGCGCGTCGCCGCCCGTGCGGCAACGCCCCTTCCTCAGCGTGTCCGGGGCCGGCCGCACGATGGTGCTGACCTTCGACGACGGACCCGACCCCCGCTACACCCCCGGCATCCTGGACACCCTGCGCCGCCACGACTGCCGGGCGATGTTCTTCGTCTGCGGCGAGATGGCCGTCGAGAACCGGGACCTGCTGCGGCGGATGGCCGCGGAGGGGCACGTCGTCGGCAACCACTCGTGGTCCCACCCCCTGATGACCCGGCTGCGCCCCTCCCGCATCCGCGACGAACTGGGCACCACCAGCGAGGTCGTCGAACGCGCCCTCGGCACGGCCCCGCTCTGGTACCGCGCGCCCTACGGGGCCTGGAACCGGCACTCCTTCGAGATCGGCGCCGAACTCGGCATGGAACCGTTCGCCTGGACCGTCGACAGCCTGGACTGGACGGAGCCCGGCACCGACACCGTCGTCCGCCGCGTCCTCGACGGCGCGGCCCCCGGCGTCGTCGTCCTCAACCACGACGCGGGCGGCGACCGCTCCCAGAGCGTGGCCGCGCTCCGCCGCTACCTGCCCGAACTCCTCGGCGCCGGCTACCACCTCACCGTCCCCCGGCGCTGACGGCCGGTACGGAGGAAGGGCCCCGCCGCTCCGGGAGGCGGGGCCCTTCCGCGCGTCCGCTCAGCGGGAGCCGACCATACGGGCGAAGACGACCACGTTCCCGTCGTACCCCCGCGCGCGCGTGTACCCGCCGCCGCAGGTGATCACCCGGAGTTCCGGCTGCCCGGTGTCGGCGTAGACCCGCACGCCGGGGAAGTCGTCCTTCGCGTACACCTCGACGCCGTAGACCTCGAAGACCGCCACCCGTCCGTCGTAGCGCTCGACCTCGATGTGCCGGCCCTTCTCCAGGGAGCCGAGCCCGTAGAAGACCGCCGGGCCCCGCGTGTTGTCGACGTGGCCGACGATGACCGAGGTGCCCCGCTGGCCGGGAGAGATGCCGTTCTGGTACCAGCCGGCGAGGTTGGCGTCCTGGGGCGGGGGCGCCGCGACCCAGCCGTCCGCGTCCAGGCCCACGTCCATGATCGGGGCCGCGACCCGGATCGCCGGGATCTTGATCCGGGAGGCCGGGGCGAAGGGCAGCGGCTCCAGGCCGGTGGCCGCGGAGGGCGCCGGAGGGGCGACCGGGCGCGCCGCCGGCCGGGCCGCCGCGGCGGGCTGCGGAGGGCCGGAGGGGGTGTCCACCCCGTTGCGCATCATCGCGAGCCCGGACAGCATGGCGAGGGCCAGGACGCCCCAGGGGTGGCGTCTTCTGCGCTCGGGGACGCGGAAGTCCTTCGGGGGCATGGTTCTCCCTTCGTGGCGTCGTCAGAACGGTAAGGGTGACCGGACGGTCCGTCGCGCCGGGCGGCCCGAACGGGTGGGGACCGCCCCCGGTCGGGTGCCGGACCCCGCCGGAGGACGTACGGGGGCCGGATCCGGGCGGGAGCCGGGCGGGTGACGGGGCGCGACGGGCGGGTGACGGCGGGCTGACCCATCCGAGTAATCGTCGGATAAACCTTTCGGGCGGCCCTGAGCTGCGGTTCTGCCGCGTACGGTGCCCCGGCCCCGGCGTGTCGCCTCACCGGGGTGGCCCAGCGCCGATATGCGTGGTGCGTCACGAATGGTGATGGTTCGTCGTGGAGGGCGTACTCGTCGAAACTCCCGGAGCACCGCTTCGGGGCGTCTTCCACTGGAGGTTCAACCATGCGTGCTGCACGCACTCTGGCGGTGGCAGCCACCGCGATCGCGGCGGTCGGGCTCGCGGCCCCCCTCGCCGCCGCCACCAACGGTCCGGGCACCATCCTGCACGGCGGCTCCAACGGTGGTCCGAACAACGGTTCCAACGGTGGTTCCCACGGCGGCCCGAACGGGGGCGGCAACGGCGGCGGGAACGGCGGCGGCAACGGCGGCGGCTCGAACAACAACGGCCCGAGCAACGTCACCGTCAACCCCTTCGACGTCCACCCGGGATCGACGCTCACGATCACCGTCAGGGGCTGCGCCCGCGGCGGCACGGTCACGTCCAACGCCTTCCCCGAGACCGGCCTCGCGGGGAACTCCAACGGCTTCTCCAGCGCCGTCGCCCGGATCTACAACGACGCCACCCCGGGCAACTACAACCTGGCCGTCCGGTGCAACGGCAACTCCTCCGTGGTCACGCAGTCGTTCCGCGTCCTCCCGGGTCGCGGCGCGCAGGGCGGTCTCGGTGGCTCGCTGGCCCCCAGCTCCGCCGAGACGGCCGTCGGCGGCGCTCTCGTCGCCGCCGCCGCGCTGGGCGGCGGCCTCGTCGTCCTCCGCCGCCGCCGTGCGGCCGGTGCGGGAGCCTGACCGGCCGAACCTCCCGGCCGGCCCCCGTGTCCGTCGCCCCCGGGTCCCGTCGGGACCCGGGGGCGACGGCTGCCCGGGAGGGGCCGGACCGCCTCCCGTCACGCCCCCGGTTCAGTGGCGCCGGGTCGCGCCCGAACGGCGGCGCACCACGAGGAGGACGCCCCCCGCGGCGGCCAGGACGAGTGCCCCGCCCGCGGCCAGTTCGAGCGGTCCGGCACCGTCGTCCGCCGCACCGCCCAGACCGCCCCGGACGCCGCGCGAGGGCGTGAGGACGGTGGAGCGGATGGTCGGGACGGCCGTGGCGGGGGCGGGGGCCGCGGTGCCGCCGATCGTGAGGTCCACGGTGCCCTGGACGCCGCCCGTGCAGTTGAACGCCACCGTGTAGACGGCACCGGGCTTCACGTCCAGGTCCACGACGGCGGTCGCCGTCGAGCCCGGTGCGATGACGGCGGTGTCGAAGACGCCGGCCGCGGCCGTCGCCGTACTGGCGCAGCCGGGAGCGCTCAGCGTCACACGGCCGCCCGGGGTGACGACCGAGGGCGACACGACGAAATCGGCCTGGGCCTGGGCGCCCCGTGCCCGCGGGTGGGGTGCCGGGGCACCCGCCGCGACGGCGACGGGGGCGGCCAGGGCGATGGCGACCACCCCCGACAGGGCGGTGGACGCGACACGTATCGCGCGCATGTGAATCCTCCGGGTCCCGAGGGGCAGCCGCGGAAGGGGGTTCCCGCGAAGGGCCTGCGTGCACCTCGATGTCCGAAACGCTAGGAGCGCGTCACCGCGGCCGCGATCCCAGAGGTGCGAACGGGTCACGCGTGTCCCCCGCGCGGCCCGCCCCGGTGGCGGAATCCGCCGGGACCCGCCCGGAATCCGCCGCGGCCCGCCGGAGCCCGCCGGAACGCTCAGGAGCGCCCGGGGCTCACCGGTCGAGCCCCGGGAACAGGTCGGTGAACGGCGTGGCCGTGGCCGACATGCCCCGCCCGAACGGCGCGTCGAAGTCCCAGATCAGGAAGAGCAGGAAGGCGATCAGCACGCTGAAGAGCCCGGCGAGCAGCAGTTCGCGCCCGGTCCTGCGGATCTGCAGCGTGAAGATCAGGCCGACCGTCACCAGGGCGCCGATGATCAGGCCGAACCACACCACCCCGGGCATGGTGGCGCCCGCGTTCTGCCCCCGGGCGTTCCGGGCGTCGTCGGCGACGGCCACCTGGTCCACCAGCGGCTGGTACGCCTGGCCCTCGAAGTCGTTCGCCGGGCGGTAGTCGGTGACGCTCCGCCGCACCCGTTCCAGGAGCGCGGTGCCCTCGTCGCTCAGTTCGCCCGTCCCGGACATGTGCTTCCACTCGTCGTGGACCACGTAGGAGACGTACGCGTCGACGTCGGCGCGGATGCGGGCGCGGACCTCCTGCGGGTAGACCTCGGCGCGGGCCGAGATCTCGTGCAGCGCCTGGGCCTCCTGGCGCACCGTCTCCTGGGCGGCTCCCCGGGCCTCCCAGACGCCGGCGATGGCCAGACCGAGCACGATGGCGTAGATCACGCCGATCATCATCGTCATGTACTCGATGACGTCCGGCGTCTCGCTGGGGTCGTCGTCCTCGGGGATCCGGCGGTTGTTGATGACGACGATGGTGAGCACGACGGCGCAGGCGGCGGCCATCGCGAGGGACAGGACAAGCCATTCGGACACGGATTCCTCCGGCGGGATCAGCGGGAGCGGGGGCGCAGGATCGCGGTCGCGAGGACCGCGGGGGCGATGATCACCAGCGTCATGGTGACGACGGACGTGCCGCCCTCCGGCCTGGGCCGCGTGACGGGGCGGTAGTGGGGGAGCGCGACGGGCGCGGGGGCCGGCGGCGCGGGGCGCGCGGAGGGCGGGGGAGCGGCGGCTGACGACGACTCGGGCGGGGGCGTGCGCTCCGGCTCCGGCGTGGCGGGCGGCGAGGCGGTGGGGACGGGCGGCGGTGTCGTCCGCGCGGGGGGCGGCGGTGCCGTCCGTACGGGAGGCGGGGGCGGTGTCGTCGGTACGGGGGGCCGCGTCGTCGGTACGGGTGTGGGCGACGGCGTGGGCCGGGGCGGCGCGGGGGTCGTGGGAGCGGGCGTGGGGGACGGGGACGGCGTGGGCGTGGGCGTGGGCGACGGGCACGAGGGGGGTGGCGTGTGCGGCGGCGGGGTGTGCGGCGGAGGAGGAGTGTGCGGGCGCGGGCACCGGCCCGCCCCGGCGAACGCCACCGCCGCGGCCGGCCCGGCGGAACCGGACGTGGCGACGGCGCAGGCGTCGGCGGTGGCGGTGGCGGGGGAGGCGACCAGCCACACCAGTGCGAGGGCCGCCAGCGGTCGCGCGAGGGGAGATCCGTACGGAGACACCTGTCGAGCTTGATCACTGTCTTCGCGCGGTGGGGCGGAATGCCGGTGAATGCGCCGGACGAGGGATCTCCGGATGCGCGGACTTGACGCTTCCTCTCAGCGCGTACGCGGGGCGTTATGTTCCGTCACCGCGGCCTTCCGCGATTCCGCCCGGGTGACCGGACGGAGCCGGTGGACGGCCGAGACGAACAGTTCCGGCCTTCGGGAGAAGAACTGTCCGGTTGTCGCCGTGTCGAACGGTACGGTCGAGGCGCTTCCCGGGCCGGTGGTCCATGCCCCGCCGCGTCAACGCCGCAGGCCGCAGCGGTGTTCGCGCCTCTTCCGGACCCTTTCAGGACCGGTTCGCAAACCGGCGCACGCTCATATGCACGTGAATGTGCACGGGCCGAAGGCGCGAAGTCGGCGTTCCGGGAGCACGTGCCTTTGGCGTGTGACCAAGAACGGACCGCGAATTTCCGTTTCTGCTCGCTCTCTTGGCGGGCGATCAGTAGCCTCACCTCGAACACCGGCCGCGAACACATGGCCGTATCCCACGGCGACTTGTTGGAGACATTGATGGAGCGTCCCGCCTGGGCTCCGCCGGGTATCGACATTTCGGTGCCGAGCGTGTCCCGTATGTATGACTTCTACCTGGGCGGCTCGCACAACTTCGAAGTCGACCGGGAAGCCGCCCGCAGGGCCATGGAGTTCATGCCCGGACTGCCCAAGGTCATGCAGGCCAACCGCGCCTTCATGCGGCGCGCCGTGCGGTACGCCGTCGACCACGGCGTCACCCAGTTCCTGGACATCGGGTCCGGCATCCCCACCTTCGGCAACGTGCACGAGGTCGCCCGCGCCGCCGACCCGGCCGCGCGGGTCGTCTACGTCGACCACGACCCGGTCGCCGTCGCCCACAGCCGCGCCGTCCTGGAGGGCGACGACGCCGCCGCCGTCGTCTCCGCCGACCTGCGGAAACCGGCCGACATCCTGCACAGCCCCGAGACGGCCCGGCTCCTCGACCCGGAACGGCCGGTGGCCCTCCTCCTCGTCGCCGTCCTCCACTTCCTGGAGGACCACGACCGCCCGTACGAGGCCGTCGCCGAACTGGTCGGCGCCCTCGCGCCCGGCAGCCTGCTGGTCCTCACCCACGCCTCGTACGAGGGCGTCCCGCTCGAACAGGAGCGGATCGGCGGCGCCGTCGGCGTCTACCGGACCATCCACAATCCCCTGGTGATGCGCTCGGGCGACGAGATCGCCCGCTTCTTCGAGGGCACCGAACTCGTGGAACCCGGGCTCGTCCCGATGCCGCGCTGGCGGCCGGAGAGCCCGGTCGAGGAGGAGGACCCCTCCGCCTTCTCCGGCTTCGCAGGGGTGGGGCGCAAGGCGTGAAGGTCCCGTCCCAGCCGGCCGACGCCGACGCCGAGGCCGGCGGCCCGGAGGACAGGCTCAGGCGGTTCGTCACCATCTGGAGCCGCGCGATCTTCCCGGTGACCGCCACGTCGCTCACCCGCGCCGAGTTCGAGGGGCACCTGCTGCCGCCGGCCCGCGCCCTGTGCGACGCCCTGCTCGCCCGGCCCTTCGACACGGCCCCCGCCCAGCGCGCCGGCGCGGCCCTCGTCGCCGCCCACTGCACCGACCCGGACGCCCTCGGCCGCAGCCTCGGCGTCGTCGACTCGTACCTGGTGCTCTACTGCGGCACGGAGTCGGACCTGCCCGCCGAGGAACTCCGGGCCCGCTGCGCCCGGCTCCAGCACGCCGTCGCCACCGGCTACGCTCAGGCCCTCCGCGAGCGGACCCTCGCGGAGCAGGAGGCCATCGCCCGCTCCGCGCTCGCCGCCCGCACCGCCGCCGAGATCGCCCTGCACGCCACCGAGAGTCGCTTCCGCGCGGTCTTCGACGGGGCGGCGATCGGCATCGGCATCGCCGACCTCGACGGCAACCTCCTGGAGGTCAACGAGACCCTCACCCGCATGTTCGGCGGGATGGAGGGCCGGCTGCGCAGCCGGAAGGTCAGCGAGTGGGTCCACCCGGAGGACGGGCCGCACGTCTGGAGGCTGTACGAGGAGCTGGTCCGCGGCGAGCGGGAGCACTACCGGGTGGAGAAGCCGTACTACCGGGGCGACGGGACGGTCCTGTGGACCAACCTCACCGTCTCGCTCCTCCGGGACGCCGAGGGCCGTCCCCAGTACCAGCTGGCCCTCCTGGAGGACACCACCGAACGGCGCCTGCTCCATCTGCGCCTGCGGTACGAGGCCACCCACGACGCCCTCACCGGACTGCCCAACCGGACCCTGTTCTTCGAGCGCCTGGAGAAGGCGCTCGCCCCCGGAGACAACGCCCGCTTCGGCCTCTGCTACCTCGACCTCGACGGATTCAAGGCCATCAACGACAGCCTCGGCCACTCCACCGGGGACCGGCTGCTGGTGGAAGTCGCGGACCGGCTCCAGAGCTGTGTCACCGGGACCAACGAGATGGTCGCCCGGCTCGGCGGGGACGAGTTCGTCGCCCTCACCACCGGCTCCGGCGGCGAGCGGGACGCCACCGACCTCGCCGACCGCATCCTCGGCGCCCTCGCCGCCCCGATCGGCGTCGACGGCCGCGAACTCACCGTGCGCGGCAGCCTCGGCGTGGTCGAGGGCCCGGCGGGGGAGCGGACCCCGGCCGAGGTGCTGCGGAGCGCCGACATCACCATGTACCGGGCCAAGGCGGCGGGCGGCAACCGCTTCGAGCTGTCCGACCCCGAGGCCGACGCCCGCGCCATCACCCGGCACGGGCTCACCACGGCCCTGCCGGCCGCCCTGGAACGCGGCGAGTTCTTCATCGAGTACCAGCCCCTCGTCCACCTCGGCGACGGCAGCGTGCACGGCGCGGAGGCGCTCGTCCGCTGGTGCCACCCGCAGCACGGGGTGCTCGGCCCCGACCACTTCATCCCGCTCGCCGAGGACACCGGCCTCATCGTGCCGCTCGGCCGCTGGGTGCTCCAGGAGGCCGTGCGCCAGGCCCGCTTCTGGCGGAACCGGCACACCGACGGCGGCCCGCTCCGCATCAACGTCAACCTCTCCCCGACGCAGCTCCACCACCCGCGCCTGGTGGCCGACACCGTCGACGTCCTGGAGCGGTCCGGCCTCGAACCGGGCGCGCTCTGCCTGGAGGTGACCGAGTCCGCCCTGATCGGCGCCGACGAGGGCGTGCTGAAGCCGCTGCGGCAGCTCGCCGAGATGGGCGTCGACATCGCGCTGGACGACTTCGGCACCGGCTACTCGAACCTGGCCAACCTGCGCCGGCTGCCGGTGAGCGTCCTCAAGCTCGACCGCTCCTTCACCCGGGGCATGCAGCAGCATCCGGTGGACCCCGTGGACCTGAAGATCGTGGAGGGGATCGTCGCGCTCGCGCACAGCCTGGAGCTGGCGGTCACCGTCGAGGGGGTGGAGACGGGGGCCCAGGCGCGCCGGCTCCGCGACCTCGGCTGCGACACGGCCCAGGGCTGGTACTACGCCCGCCCCGGCGCCCCGGACCGCATCCACTCCCTGCTCCTGGCGGACGCGGTGTGACGTCCCGTTCCCGGGCGGGCGCGGCACCCGCCCGGGAACGGGACGTCAGCCGTACCGGAGCAGCATCCCCTGCAGTTCCCGCGCGGCCCTCGGCGGCGCCACGTCGCTGCGGTGGGCCAGCGCGATGGTGCGGCGCAGGCCCGGCGGGGCGAGGGGCGTCACCCGCAGGTCGCGGCCGGCCCGGGCGGCGACCATGGCCGGGACGACCGCGAGCCCCAGCCCGGCCCGTACGAAACCGAGCACCGCGTCCAGCTCCCCGCCCTCGACGGTGAACGAGGGCTCGAACCCCTCCGCCCGGCAGGCCGCCACCGTCAGCTCCCGCAGGTCGTAGCCGTGCCGGAACATCACGAGCGGCTGGTCGCGCAGGTCCGCGATCCGCACCGGGCGGCGGGGCCCCGGGGCCGAGGCGGCGGAGACGACCACCAGGTCCTCCCGGAGCAGTTCGACCGTCGTCAGCGCGGGTGACGGGGTCGGCAGCGGCAGTACCACGAGGGCCAGGTCGAGCGCCCCGCGCGCCAGCTCCCGCACGAGGTCGTGCGAACCGCTCTCCTGGATCAGCAGCTCGATCCCCGGGTGCAGGTCGTGAAAGGTCCGCAGCACGTCCGGGAGGAGTCCCGTGCACAGGCTCGGGGTCGCGCCGAGCCGCACCCGGCCCCGCTTGAGCCGGACCAGCTCCTGCACCTCCAGCCGGGCCGTCTCGGTGTCGGCGAGGATGCGGCGCGCGAGCGGCAGCAGGGCCTCCCCGGCGTCGGTGAGCGCGATGTTCCCCCGTGCCCGGCTGAACAGTTCCGCGCCCAGCTCCTGTTCGAGGGCCTTGATCTGCTGGGAGAGCGAGGGCTGCGAGACGTGGACGCGCTCGGCGGCCCGGGTGAAGTGCCGCGTCTCGGCCACCGCGACGAAGTAGAGGAGCTGCTGGAACTGCATGGTCCCAGCGTAGGCGATGTGAATAGGTCCAGCCTATCGAGATCAGCCGAACCATGTCTTGGACCTCTCGGGGTCTCCGGTCCTAGCGTCGGAGGCATGGCACTGGCACCCACGGGGGACCGGACGACGGGCCGACCGCCGTCCCCCGCACCGTCACGCGGATTCCTCTCCTCGACGCTCGGCAGGAAGACGGTCATGGCCGTCAGCGGGCTGATCATGCTCGGCTACCTCGTCGCCCACGTCGCCGGGAACCTCAAGGTCTTCTTCGGCCCCGACGAGTTCAACGGGTACGCCCACTGGCTGCGCGTCATGGGCGCCCCGCTCCTGCACCACGAATGGGCCCTCTGGATCGTCCGGGCCGTGCTGCTCGCCGCCGTCGTCGCCCACGCCGTCTCCGCGTACCAGCTCAGCCGGCGCGACATCCGGGCGCGCCCCGTCGCCTACGTCCACCGCCGCGGGCGGGCCTCGTACGCCACCCGCACCATGCGCTGGGGCGGGATCGTCCTCGCCCTCTTCGTCGTCTGGCACGTCCTCGACCTGACCACCGGCACCGTCCACACCGGCGGCTTCGAGCAGGGCAGGCCCTACCAGAACGTCGTGGACACCTTCTCCACCTGGTACGGCAACGCCGTCTACATCGTCGCCATGCTCGCCGTCGGCCTCCACGTCCGCCACGGCTTCTGGAGCGCCGCCCAGACCCTGGGCGTCGGCACCGCCCGTCGCGAGCGCCTCCTCCGGGGCCTCGCCAACGGCCTCGCGCTCGTCCTGACCGCGGGCTTCGTCTCCGTCCCCGTCGCCGTCATGACCGGAGTGGTGAGCTGACCATGAGCTTCGTCGATTACGCCACCGGTGAGCCGATCACCGACACCAGGGCCCCCGCCGGACCCGTCGCCGAACGCTGGGACACCCGCCGCTTCGAGGCGAGGCTGGTCAACCCGGCCAACCGCCGCAAGCACCGGATCATCGTCGTCGGCACCGGCCTGGCCGGCGGCTCCGCCGGCGCCACGCTCGCCGAACAGGGCTACCAGGTCGTCCAGTTCTGCTTCCAGGACTCCCCGCGCCGCGCCCACTCCATCGCCGCCCAGGGCGGCATCAACGCCGCCAAGAACTACCGCAACGACGGCGACTCGGTGCACCGCCTCTTCTACGACACCGTCAAGGGCGGCGACTTCCGGGCCCGCGAGTCCAACGTCCACCGCCTCGCCCAGATCTCCGTCGAGATCATCGACCAGTGCGTCGCCCAGGGCGTCCCCTTCGCCCGCGAGTACGGCGGCCTCCTCGACACCCGGTCCTTCGGCGGCGTCCAGGTCTCCCGCACCTTCTACGCCCGCGGCCAGACCGGCCAGCAGCTCCTCCTCGGCGCGTACCAGGCGCTGTCCCGGCAGATCGCCGCCGGGCGCGTCGAGATGCACGCCCGCACCGAGATGCTCGACCTGATCGTGGTCGGCGGACGGGCCCGGGGCATCGTCGCCCGCGACCTGGTCACCGGCGCGGTCTCCACCCACTACGCCGACGCCGTCGTCCTGGCCACCGGCGGCTACGGGAACGTCTTCCACCTGTCGACGAACGCGATGAACTCCAACGCCACCGCCGTCTGGCGGGCCCACCGGCGCGGCGCGTACTTCGCCAACCCCTGCTTCACCCAGATCCACCCCACCTGCATCCCGCGCACCGGCGACCACCAGTCGAAGCTGACCCTGATGAGCGAGTCGCTGCGCAACGACGGACGCATCTGGGTCCCGAAGGCCCAGGGCGACACCCGCCCCGCCGCCGAGATCCCCGAGGACGAGCGCGACTACTACCTGGAGCGCCTCTACCCCTCCTTCGGCAACCTCGTCCCCCGCGACATCGCCTCCCGCGCCGCCAAGAACGTCTGCGACGAGGGGCGCGGCGTCGGCCCCGGCGGCCAGGGCGTCTACCTGGACTTCGCGGACGCGATCCGGCGGACGGGCCGCGGGGCCGTCGAGGAGAAGTACGGCAACCTCTTCGACATGTACCAGCGGATCACCGCCGAGGATCCGTACGAGGTCCCCATGCGGATCTACCCCGCCGTGCACTACACGATGGGCGGCCTCTGGGTCGACTACGACCTCCGGACCACCGTCCCCGGCCTCTTCGCGATCGGGGAGGCCAACTTCTCCGACCACGGGGCCAACCGGCTCGGCGCCTCCGCCCTCATGCAGGGCCTCGCCGACGGCTACTTCGTCCTGCCCGCCACCCTCAACGACTACCTCGCCCGCCATCCGCACGCCGAGCCGGTCGACGACGACCACCCGGTGGTCCGGAACGTCCTCGCGGAGACCGAGGACCGGCTGAACCTGCTGCTCTCCGTCGGCGGCGACCGCACCCCCGACTCCTTCCACCGCGAACTCGGCGAACTCCTCTGGGAGCACTGCGGAATGGCCCGCACCGAAGAGGGCCTGCGCACGGCCCTCGCCCGCATCCCCGGGATCCGCGAGGAGTTCTGGCGCCGGGTCAGGGTCCCCGGCAGCGGTGAGGAGTTCAACCAGACCCTGGAGAAGGCCAACCGGATCGTCGACTACCTGGAACTGGCCGAACTGATGTGCCTCGACGCGCTCCACCGCGCCGAGTCCTGCGGCGGCCACTTCCGCGAGGAGTCGCGGACGCCCGACGGCGAGGCGGCCCGCCGCGACGACGCGTTCGCCTACGTGGCGGCCTGGGAGTTCACCGGCGCCGCCCCCGTCCTCCACAAGGAGGAACTGACCTTCGAGTACGTCCACCCCACCCAGCGGAGCTACGCATGAGGCTCAACCTGCGCGTCTGGCGCCAGCGGAACGCCGGCGCGGACGGCGCCATGGTCACCTACGAGGTGGACGGCGTCTCCCCGGACATGTCGTTCCTGGAGATGCTCGACACCCTCAACGAGGAACTCGTCCTGCGCGGCGAGGACCCCGTGGCCTTCGACCACGACTGCCGCGAGGGCATCTGCGGCGCGTGCAGCCTCGTCATCGACAGCGACGCCCACGGCCCCGAACCCACCACGACCTGCCAGCTCCACATGCGCTCCTTCCGCGACGGCGACACGATCGACGTCGAACCCTGGCGCGCGGCGGCCTTCCCCGTCGTCAGGGACCTGGTCGTCGACCGCTCCGCCCTCGACCGGATCATCCAGGCCGGCGGCTACATCACCGTTCCCACCGGCGCGGCCCCCGAGGCGCACGCCACCCCCGTCCCCAAGGCCGACGCGGACTCCGCCTTCGAGCACGCCGAGTGCATCGGCTGCGGCGCCTGTGTGGCGGCCTGCCCGAACGGCTCGGCCATGCTCTTCACCTCCGCCAAGGTCAACCACCTCAACGTCCTGCCGCAGGGCTCGCCCGAACGCGAGACCCGGGTCCTCGACATGGTCGCGCAGATGGACGCGGAGGGCTTCGGCGGCTGCACCCTGGCGGGGGAGTGCGCGACGGCCTGCCCCAAGGGCATCCCGCTGCCGTCGATCGCGGCGATGAACAAGGAGTGGCTGCGGGCGCACCGGAAGGGGCGCCGCGGCTGACGCGGGCCCCGGACGTGCCGGACGTGCCGTCACCGGTCCGCGCCGGCGGCCGCGTCCGGGCCGAGGGCGATCCGGGCCGCCACCGGGAGGTGGTCGCTCGACGTCGCGGGCAGCTCCCACGACGAGGTGGCCCGTACGCCCCGGACGAGGATCTGGTCGATCCGGACCACCGGGAAGCGCGCGGGCCAGGTGAAGCCGAGGCCCGTGCCCGCCGAGGAGTGGGCCGGGACCATGCGGGAGGTGAGCGGCCGCAGCGCGCGGTCGTCGGTGGAACCGTTGAAGTCCCCCATCACGACGGCACGCGGGGCGTTCTCGGCCCGTACGGACGCGGCGAGAAGGCCGAGCGCCTCGTCGCGTGCGCGCGTGGTGAAACCGGACGGGCCGACACGGACGGACGCGAGGTGCGCCACGTGGACGTCCAGCGGGCCCGAGGGGGTCTCCACCGTGGCACGCAGGGCCCGGGTCCACGGCATGATCGGCAGGGCGCGGGCGTCGCGCAGCGGGAAGACGCTCCAGATGCCCACCGTGCCCTGGTAGAAGTGGTACGGGTACGAGGGCGCCAGGATCCGTTCGTACGCGGGCGCCGTGGCGGGGCTCAGCTCCTCCAGGGCGAGGACGTCCGCCCCGGACGCGAGCAGGCTCCGGGCCGTGCCCCCCGGATCGGGGTTGTCCTGGTTGACGTTGTGGCTGACGAGGGTGAGGTCCCCGCCGGGCCGCGGGTCGTCGACGAACGCGCCGCCGAAGACCGCCAGCCAGGCGGCGGCCGGCAGCGCCAGGGTCACCGCCGCCACGGGTGACCGGCGCAGGAGCGCCACGACCAGGAGCGCCACGACCGCGAGGCCCGTCCAGGGGAGCAGGGTCTCGATCAGGCTGCCCAGGTGGGCCGGGTCGTCGGGGATCGCTCCGTGGCCGAGGAGGACCAGGGTGAGGAGCGCGGAGAGGACGGCCGTCGCCCTTCCCCGCCGGAGTGTCCGGGACGGCCGCAAGAGGCGGAAGGAACGGAAGGAGCGGAAGGGGCGGAAGGAACGGAACGGAGGGCGCGGGGGCGGTGCCGGGCTCCCGGCCGTCGTGCCCGGCGGCGGCTCCCGCCGCGCGTCCGGAACCGTCACGCCGTTCTCCACCGGTGTCGTCGTCATCCCCGCTCAGCTCCCCGACCGCGAGGAGGCCAGGCGGCCGCGGAGCCCGTCGATCAGCGCACGGCTGTTGTCCAGGGCTGCCCGGAGCCCCTCACCGGCCGTGGTGCCCGCCCGCTGGTGCAGGACCGCGCCCAGGAGCAGGCGGGTCCCGCCGTCGGTGCGGACCTCGGAGGCCCAGAGGAGATTGCCGCCCGCCGGGGTGCTGGAGCCCGTCTTCAGGCCGACGACGCCCGAGTCGCCGAGCAGGGAGTTGGTGTTGGAGACGGGACCCGTACCGGGGACGGTGACGGACCGGCTCGCCACGATCTCGCGGAAGACGGGGTTCTTCATCACCTCCCGGGCCAGCTTCAGCTGGTCGACCGCCGTGCTCGTGGTGGTGACCTCGATCCCGCTGGCCCCCGTGTAGACCGAGCGGTCCATGCCCAGCTCGTCCGCCGCCCGCCGCATCTTCCTCACGAACGCCTCCTGGCTGCCGGAGTCCCAGCGGGCCAGCAGCCGGGCGATGTTGTTCCCGGAGGGGATCAGCAGCAGCTCCAGGAGCTGACGCTGGGAGTACTTCTGGCCGGCCGCGACCGGAACGGTCGACTCGCCCCCGACGCCCACCTCGTGCGCCGCCTCCCGGTCCACCTCGATCAGCGGGCCGGGTTCGCCCGGCCGCAGCGGGTGTTCCCGGAGGACGACGTGGGCCGTCATCACCTTCGCCAGGCTCGCGATCGGCACCGGCCGCTGCTCGCCCCGCGTGCCGAGGGAGCCCCCGCCCTCCAGTTCGACCGCGGTCTGGCCGTCCGACGGCCACGGGACCGTGCCGTCGTCGACGCTTCCCGCCCGGCCGCCGTGCGGCTCGGCGGAGGAGGCGCCGGCGGCGGTGGCGGACGGGGAGGGGGAACCGTCCGGCGCCGCGGTGGCGGCGACACCCAGCGCGGTCAGGAGGACCAGGGCGGACACACCGCCCACGAGGCGGCCGCGGCGGGTGCGGGGAAGACGGGCGGGGGAAAGGGACACGGCAACCAACTCCGGGCTCTGACGCGTGTGATCCGTACGCCGAGAAGACTCCGGGAGCGGTTCGTCGGGACCGTGGAGGGCGGAGCGCCACGGGGGCTCGGGAACCCATCGGTCGTGTATCGGACGGGGCCCGCCGCCGGGCGGACGGCGCCGCTTCCGGCCCACGCCCTACGGCCGGGCGGCGGACCCGTCCGCGTCCGGGACGCCCTCCGGCAGGCGCAGCACCGCCACCGCCCCGCCGTCCCCGGGGTGGTTGGCGAAGTCCAGCGACGCCCCGATCACCCTGGCCTGCCCGCGCGCGATCGTGAGGCCCAGACCGTGACCGCGCCCCCGCTCGGCCGCGCCCGTGCGGAAGCGCTGGGGTCCGTGCGCCAGGAGATCGGCGGGAAAACCGGGCCCGTGGTCCCGGACCGTGACCGTCCGGTCCGTGACGGTGACCTCCACGGGACCGGCACCGTGCCGGTGGGCGTTGACGACGAGGTTGGCGACGATGCGGTCCAGGCGGCGCGGGTCCGTGTCGGCGACCGGGGCGCCGACCGCCGTCACCCGCGCCGTGAGACCGGTCCTCGCCACCGACTCCCCGACGAGTTCGGCCAGGTCCACCGCGCGCGACCACGACCGCTCGGCGCCCGCGTCGAGACGGGAGATCTCGAGCAGGTCCTCGATCAGGTCGCGCAGCACCCGGGTCCGGTCCCGCACCAGGTCGGTGGCCTCCCCCTCGGGCAGGAGGCCGGCCGAGGTGACCAGCCCCATCAGCGGGGTGCGCAGTTCGTGCGCGACGTCGGCGGTGAAGCGCTGCTCGCTCGCGATGCGTTCGCGCAGGCTGTCGGCCATCGAGTCGACCGTGGCCGAGATCTCGGTGATCTCGTCGCCCCCGCGGCTCCCCATCCCCGTACGCGCGTCCAGGTCGCCCGCCGTGATGCGCCGCGCCGTACCGGCCACCCGGCGCAGCCGCCGCGCCGGCAGTTCGGTCGCGAGGACCGTGATCGGCACCACGAAGGCCAGGGTGACCAGGGAGTACTTCCACATGTGCCGGTCCAGGGCGCGCCGGGTGAGCAGGTCGGAGGTCATGTCGACCTCGACCGCGTACACCTGCCCGCCCTCCTTCTTCGCGGCCCAGAAGGCGGGGGCGGGGGGCCCCTCCTCGTAGAAGGTGCCCAGGCCGTGGAGCTCGACCTGGCGCAGGAGGGGCTCCGGAAGCTCGCCCTCCGTCACGAGGGGCGGTTCCCGCCGGGCGTCCCGGGCGTCCTGGATCGCCGCGTCCAGTGTGCTGACGGCTTTCCCCGCGCCCTCGTGCATCGATCGCCGCAGGGTCGACTCGTGCACCAGGACACCGACGGTGAGCGCCATCGCGGCGCAGGCCAGGGTCACCAGGAAGACGGTCTTCCAGCGCATCGAGCGGGGGTTCAGAAGGGCGCGCGTGATCGGCATCTCGGGTCTCCGGGTCAGCGACGCAGCTTGTAGCCGAAGCCGCGGACCGTCTCGATGCGGTCGGCGCCCACCTTCTTGCGCAGGCGCTGGACGCACAGGTCGACGACCCGGGAGTCGCCGTCCCAGCCGTAGTCCCACACGTTGCGCAGCAGGGTCTGGCGGTTCAGCACGATCCCGGGGTGCGCGGCGAACTCGAGCAGCAGCCGCAGTTCGGTCGGGGCCAGCGCGATCTCCTCGCCGCCCCGGTACACCTCCAGGGCCGCCGGGAGGACGGTCAGGTCGCCGAAGACCAGCCGGTCGGCCGGCCCGGGTTCCGAGGCCGGCTCCTCCCGCGCCGGCGGCACGAAGGTGGCCCGGCGCAGCAGCGAGCGTATCCGGGCCACCAGGACCGAGGTGTCGACGGGCTTGACCACGTAGTCGTCGGCGCCGGCCTCCAGGCCGGAGACCACGTCGAGGGAGTCGCCGCGCGCGGACATCATCAGGATCGGGTCCGTGCCGGTCTCCCTGATCCGGCGGCACAGCCCGATGCCGTCCAGGCCCGGCAGCATCACGTCGAGCAGCAGCAGGTCGAAGCGGCCCTCCCGGAACAGTTCGAGGCCGCTCAGCCCGTCGCCCGCCACGACCACGTCGTAGCCGTAGCGTTCCAGGGCCATCGCGACGGACCGGCGGATCACCTCGTCGTCTTCGACGAGCAGGATCGTCACGGGGGCGGGGTCAGGCATGTGCGTCCATCGGGTGAGGTGCGGGGCGGGGCGGCGCGGTGCGGGACGGCACCGCGGTCCTCCATCATGCCCTGCCGGACGGAGGACCGTGCGGGCCGGTGGTCCGGGGGAGCGGACAGGACGCGGCCCCCCAGCAGGGCCGATGCCGTACGGATGCACGGCCGCGCGGTCACGGACGCACGGCCGAGCGGTCACCGCCGCGCGATCGAGCGGTCGGGGACGCCGACGCGCGCGGCGGACTCGTACGTCCCCGGGGGGAGGCACGGGCGCGCCACCGTCACGGGGTGCGGAAGGCCACGCGCCTCCACCTCTCCGGACGGTTCCTCAGGACCGCCCGGAGAGGGCGCGGGCCAGATAAGGGGCGGTGCGGCTGTCCGCCGCGCCCGCCACCCGGTCCGGAGGGCCCGCCGCCACGATCCGCCCGCCCCGGTCCCCGCCGCCCGGACCGAGGTCGATCACCCAGTCGGCGGTGGCGACCACGTCCATGTCGTGCTCGACGACGACCACCGAGTGCCCGGCGTCCACGAGGCCGTGGAGCTGGCGCATCAGGACCTCGACGTCGGCCGGGTGCAGTCCGGTCGTCGGCTCGTCGAGCACGTACAGGGTGGGGGAGCGGTGCGGTCGCTGGAGTTCGGAGGCGAGCTTGACGCGCTGGGCCTCGCCGCCGGAGAGCTCCGTGGCGGGCTGGCCGAGCCGCAGGTAGCCGAGGCCCACGTCGAGGAGGGCGCGCAGGCTCCGCGCGGCGGCGGGGGTCTCCTCGAAGAAGGCGGCGGCCGACTCCACGGTCAGGTCGAGGACCTCGGCGACGGTGAGGCCGCGCAGCCGCACCCGGAGGGTCTCGGGGTTGTAGCGGGCCCCGTGGCAGTCGGGGCAGGGCGCGTACGTACTCGGCAGGAAGAGCAGTTCGACCGAGACGAACCCCTCGCCCCGGCAGGTCTCGCAGCGCCCGCCGGGCACGTTGAAGGAGAAGCGTCCCGCCCCGTACCCGCGCGCCACCGCCTCCTCCGTCTCCGCGAACAGCTTGCGCACGACGTCGAAGAGGCCCGTGTACGTGGCGAGGTTGGAACGCGGGGTCCGGCCGATGGGGCGCTGATCAACCGTCACCAGGCGGGTTCCTTCGGCGAGTTCACCGGTCAGCGCGTCCACGAGGGTGGACTTGCCCGAGCCGGAGACGCCCGTGACGGCGGTGAGCACGCCGAGGGGGAAGGCCGCCTCCACGTCCCGCAGGTTGTGCCGGGTGACCGGTCCCGTCCGCAGCCAGCCCGCCGGTTCGCGCACCGCCCGCGCCGGAGCGGCCTCCCGGCCGAAGAGGAACCGCCGCGTCGCGGACTCCTCGACGCCGGCGAGTTCGCCGGGCGGCCCGCTGTGCAGCACCCGCCCGCCGTGCACCCCGGCGCCCGGCCCCACGTCCACCAGCCAGTCGGCGTGCCGGACCACGTCGAGGTGGTGCTCCACGACGAAGACCGAGTTCCCCGCCGCCTTGAGCCGGTCGAGGACCACGAGCAGGGCCTCGGTGTCGGCCGGGTGCAGCCCCGCCGACGGCTCGTCGAGGACGTACACCACGCCGAACAGGCCCGACCGCAGCTGGGTGGCGAGCCGCAGCCGCTGCAGCTCGCCGTTGGAGAGGGTGGGGGTGGCGCGGTCCAGGCTCAGGTAGCCGAGGCCCAGTTCGCTCACGGTGCCGATCCGGGCGACCAGGTCCTCGGTGAGCACCCGCGAGGTCTCCGTGGCGTCCGCCGCCGTGGCCGCCGTCGCGAGGAGACCGGCCAGGGCCGTCAGGGGCAGCGCGGCGAGTTCGGCGACGGTCCGGCCCGCGAAGGTCACCGCCAGCGCCTCGGGCCGCAGCCGCCCGCCGCCGCACACCGGGCACGGCGCGGCCGTGAGGAAGCGCTCGGCCTTCGCGCGCAGGGAGGGGCTCTTCGAGTCGGAGAAGGTGCGCAGGACGTACCGCCGGGCGCTCGTGTACGTGCCCTGGTACGGGCGCTGGACGCGCCCCGCCTCCCGCACCGGGTGCACGGTCACGACCGGCTGTTCGTCCGTGAAGAGGATCCACTTCCGGTCCTCGGCGTCCAGCTCCCGCCACGGCCGGTCGACGTCGTGGCCGAGCGCCGCCAGGACGTCCCGCAGGTTCTTCCCCTGCCAGGCACCCGGCCAGGCCGCGATCGCGCCCTCGCGGATCGACAGGTCCGGGTCGGGCACGAGGAGTTCCTCACTGGTCTCGTGGATCAGCCCCAGGCCGTGGCAGGAGGGGCACGCACCCGCCGCCGTGTTGGGGGAGAAGGCGTCGGAGTCGAGCCGTTCCGCTCCCTCCGGGTAGCGGCCCGCGCGCGAGAACAGCATCCGCAGCGAGTTGGAGAGGGTGGTCACGGTGCCGACGGAGGAGCGGGCGTTCGGCGACGACCGGCGCTGCTCCAGGGAGACCGCAGGGGGAAGCCCGGTGATCTCGCCGACGGCCGGCGCCCCCACCTGGTGGATCAGCCGTCGCGCGTACGGGGCGACCGACTCGAAGTAGCGCCGCTGGGCCTCGGCGTAGAGGGTGCCGAAGGCGAGGGACGACTTGCCGGACCCGGAGACGCCGGTGAAGACGACCAGCGCGTCACGGGGGATGTCGACGTCGACCCCGGCGAGGTTGTGCTCGCGGGCGCCTCGGACGCGGACGTAGGGGTCGTGCGGGCTGTCGTGCATGACCTGATTTTAGCCACTATCCGTCTATTGCTCCGGATGAGAGGCGCGCTCCGCCGTCGAGGGGTGCGGAGTCCCGGGGGGAAGCGCGGCGGCCCCCGTCCCCGGAGGGACGGGAGCCGCGCGGCGGGCCGCGCCGTTACCGCTGCCCGGGTTCCTGACCGCCGCCGTAGGAGCGGCGGGCCGCGTCGGCGGCCTTGTCCGTCTGCGCGTCGTACTTGTTGCCGGTGCGCTCGTCCACCATGCGTTCCGCGCGCTCCACGCCCCGGTCGGCCTGGTCCGGGTGGCCCTTCGCCATGTCCTTGGCCTTCTTGGCCATGTCGCCCAGCTTGCCCATGGGGTTCCTCCCTGCGTGTGTGCTCGTGCGTCGTACGTGGTGTCCCCTACCCGCCCGAACCGCTCCGATACGTACCTTTTTCTTCTTCTTCGGGTTTCTTCTTCTTCGGGCGGCGGGGTTCCTCCGGCGTCCGGCGGCCGGTGCGCGACGGCCGTCTACGCGAGGGCCGCGAGGGCGACCTCGGTGGCGCGGGCGACGAGGGCGTCGTCGTGCGCGGCGCCCTTGACGTCGCGCCGGGAGAGGACGGCCAGGACGAGGGGAGCGGCGCCGGGCGGCCAGATGACGGCGATGTCGTTGCGGGTGCCGTAGCCGCCCGCTCCGGTCTTGTCCCCGACCTGCCAGCCCTTGGGGGTACCGGCGCGGATGGTGCGGTCACCGGTCGTGTTGCGCTTGAGCCAGTCGGTGAGCAGGGCCCGCTTGTCGGCCGGGAGGGCGGTGCCGAGGGCGTACGCGCGCAGGTCGCCCGCGAGGGCGCGGGGCGTGCTGGTGTCGCGGGGGTCGCCGGGGACGGCGTCGCTGAGCGCGACCTCGTACCGGTCGCAGCGGGTGACGTCGTCACCGAGCGCGCGCAGGGCGTCCTGGAGGCCGCGAGGGCCGCCGATCTCGCGGAAGAGCAGGTTGGCCGCCGCGTTGTCGCTGTAGCGGACCGCGGCGTCGCACAGCTCGCGCAGGGTCAGGCCGGTGGTGACGTGCCGCTCGGTGACCGGCGAGTTGCTGATGATCTCGCCACGGCCGTAGCGCACGAGCCGGTCGAGCCCCCGGAGGGAGTTCCTGTCCAGTACGGCGCCGGCGAGCAGCGCCTTGCAGGTGGAGGCGTAGGCGAAGCGTTCGTCGGGCCGGTGGGTCACGGTCCGGCCGCTGCCGGTGTCGAGCGCGTAGACCCCCAGCCGGGCGCCGAACCTCCGCTCCAGTTCGCCGAACGCGCGGGGGGCGGGCGCCGGCGGGGAGGGCTTCGAGGCGGGTGGGGTCCCGCCGGTGGCCGCCGGGGAGGCGGTGTCCGGGCCGGCGGCGCATCCGGAGAGGGGCAGGGCCGTGACCCCGGCCAGCGCGGCGAGGACGGTACGACGGGAGACGGGCGTTCGGGCGCGCATGGTGAGCGGGTGTTCCTTTCGTCGGTGGTCGTTCGTGTTCGTCCGCTTCCCGGCTCGGCGGGCCAGGGCGGTCGGGAACCGCGTGGCGACCGGCCCCGCGTCGGCGCCGCCGGACGCGGTCCCGGCGCCGACGGGGCCCGGCGGCCGGCGGGAGCCGCCGGAGGCGCCGGGCCCCCTCGTCGGGAGTCAAACCCGCCCCCGCGCCGCATGTCGAATACGCTCTCGGGGTCCGAGCAATTCGCAACACGTATCGACGCACGTCAAGAGGGTCAGAGTGCTGACGGAACGACATCTGGAAATCTTCGTCGCGCTGGCGGAGGAGGAACATTTCGGAGACGCGGCGCAGCGGGTGGGCATCACCCAGCCGCCGCTGTCGCAGGGGCTGCGCCGCCTGGAGACCCTGCTCGGCGTCCGTCTGTTCGACCGTGGCAGGGGAGTCTCCCTCACGGAGGAGGGGGCGCTCCTGCTCCCGCACGCCCGCAGGGCGCTGGCCGCGCTCGCGGAACTCCGCGAGACCGGGGCGCGCGAGCGCGCGGACGGCCGGCGGCTGCGGCTCGGCCTGGCCCCCGAGGTGCCGACGGCCCTCGCGGCCGGTGTGGCGGCCGCGCCGGTCCGGGCGGGTGAGCGGGCACGGATCGGCATGGTCACGGCCCCGACCGTCGCACTGCTCGGCGACGTCGCCGCCGGGCGGCTGGACATCGCCGTGATCCGGCACCCCTCCGTGCTGCACGGCCTGGCCGCGGGACGCGTCGTCCTCCTCCCGACCTGGCTCCTCGCCCCGGCCGGGCGCGGGGACGCGTCGGTCGCGCGCCTGCCCGTCGCCGTACGCCCCCGCGCCGGAGCCCCGGCGGCCCACGACTTGTTCCTCGACACCCTGGCCAGTCGCGGCCGCCGGGTGGAGACCGTGGTGGTCTCCGACGAGCGGGCCGGCCTCGCGCTCGTCGCGGCGGGACAGGCGGTGATGGTCACGGCGGACGGCGGGCTCGCGGCCTCCGGCGTCGAGCGGCGGGCGGCGACGGACCCACCGCTTCCCCTGCGGCTGCGGGTGGCCTGGGACCCGCGCCGTCCGGGCGCCGAGGAGACCGCCAGGACGGCGCGGCTGCTGGAGGACGCGCTGGCCGGGGAGGGGGCGTCGTGAGCGGAGCGCGGCGCGGGGGCGGCGTGGAGCGGACGATCCGGACCATGTTCGACGACGCGGGCGTGCGCGGCTGGCTGCACGTGGCGGAACTCGACCGGCCGTCGGCCCGGGTGACGATCGATCCCGACGAACGGCTGCCCATGGGCTCGATCTACAAGGTGCCGGTGATGGTCGCCTTCTGCCGCCTGGCCGACGCGGGACTCGTCGACCCGCGCCGCCGGCTGACGCTGGAACCGGAGGAGCGCGTCCCCGGCCCGACCGGCGTCTCGATCCTGCACGACGCCGTCACCATGTCGCTGCGCGACCTGGTGGTGATGATGATGACCATCTCCGACAACACCTCGGCCGACGCCGTCCTCCGGACGGTCGGCCCGGACGCGGTCGACGCCGTCTGCCGCGACCTGGGCATGCCCGACACCCACGTCCGCGGGGGCGTCGTCAACACGTTCAGCCGTCTGCTGGCCGACACGGGAGCCGATTCCCTGGACGCCGCCCTGGCGCACGTGACGGACAACGACACCGTCGTCCCACCGGGCGTGTACGACCCGGCGTACAAGGCGTCCAGCACCCCGGCGGACATCGCGAGGCTGCTGCGGGCGATCTGGACCGGACGGGCCGCCTCCGAAGACCGCTGCGCCTTCATGCGCGAGGTGATGCGCCGACAGCCGTGGACGCACCGCCTCGGCTCGGGCTTCCCCTACGACGACGTCACCGTCTACGGCAAGACCGGCACCTTCGGCGCGCTGCGCCACGAGGCGGGCGTCGTCGAACTCGCCGACGGCAGCGCCTACACCGCCGTCGTCTTCACCCAGGCCGCCCGGTCCGACAGCAAGCTCCCGCGCGCCGACGCCGTGATCGGCGCGGCGGCCAGGGTCGCCGTGGAGGAACTGCGGGGACGCCGGGAGACCTGACGGGGTCCCGCGTCCCCGTCCGGGGCCGGACCGCCGCGGACCGCGTCCCCGTTCCCGTACGCGGCGCGTCCGGCTCGGCGGGGGGCGTACGCCGTACGCGTCACCCGGTTCCGTCCCGCCGGAGGGAGGCCCGACCCGCCCTCCGGCGGGGATTCCCGCCTCCTACCCTGGCACCGTGACACCGGACAACAGGCCCCTGGCCGTCTTCGACCTTGACAACACCCTCGCCGCGACCGCGCACCGCCGGCGCTTCCTGGAGCGGAGGCCCAAGGACTGGGACACGTTCTTCGCGGCGGCGCCCGGTGATCCGCCGCTGGAGGAGGGCGTCGCGCTGTGCCGCGAGGCGGCCGTGGAGTGCGAGGTCGTCTACCTCACCGGCCGGCCGGAGCGCTGCCGCCGCGCGACCGTGGACTGGCTTGCGGAGCAGGGGCTTCCGGAGGGCCCGCTCCACATGCGCCGCCACCGCGACTTCCGGCCGGCCCGGGTGACCAAGCTGGAGGTGCTGCGGGAACTCGCCGTCGACCGCCGGGTCAGGATGCTGGTCGACGACGACCCGGCGGTGTGCGACGCGGCGGAGGCGGCCGGCTTCACCGTCGTACGGGCCCACTGGGCGGCCCCGTCGGCGGTGCTGAGGGAGGCCCAAGAGAAGGAGGGCCGCACCTGACCGCCGGACACCCGCGCGGGGCGGCGGGTGACGGGGGGACCGGACGGGAGGGAAGGCCCGTACCCGGCCCCGTGGAGGACCGGGCGGAGGAGGAGGACCGCACCCGGCCCCGCGGGGAGCCGACCGTCACGGCGAGTCAGTTCTCGTCCTCCAGGCGGAAGCCGACCTTCAGGCCGACCTGGTAGTGCTCGATCGCGCCGTCGACGAGGTGGCCCCTTACCTGGGTCACCTCGAACCAGTCGAGGCCCCTCAGGGTCTGCGAGGCACGCTCGATGCCGTTGCGAATGGCCTCGTCGACGCCCTCGGTGGAGGTGCCGACGATCTCGGTGACGCGGTAGGTGTGGTTCGTCATGGGGGACGGACTCCTCTCGGTGCCTTTCCTCCACCGTGCCCCAGGCCGCGCCGGGGCGCGACACGACGGCCTCCCCACGCCCCGGGGAACCGCCGGGACGGGGGAGCGGGCCGTCCGCCGGGGGGGACGGAAGAGATGGTCAAGGACTTGACCATCTCGTTGGTCCAGACCAGAATCCAGGCCACATACCCGCGCGAACGCCCCGTTCGGTCCCCCCATGCCGGGTCGGCTCCCCCACGCACGACCCCGTGCTGAACCGCAGAAGGTGACCCACGTGAAGAACCGCCACCTCGCCTGTCCCCTGGCAGTCGTCACCGCGCTCGCCCTCGCGGGCTGCGGGATGCTGCCGGGCGGCGGCGGGACGCAGACCGTGCGCATCTGGCTGATGCGGGACAGCGCCAGCCAGGAATTCCTGGACCGCTTCACGAAGGCGTACGAGGACGAGCACGACGGCGTCCGGCTGGAGGTGACCATCCAGGAGTGGACCGGCATCGGCAAGAAGGTCACCGAGGCGATCAAGGGACCCGGCGGCCCCGACGTCATCGAGGTCGGCAACACCCAGGTCGCCCAGTACGCCGACACCGGCAAGCTGTACGACCTCACCCTGGAGTCGGTGCGCGACCTCGGCAGCGAGGACTGGCTGCCCGGCCTCGCCGAACCCGGGCGCATCGGCGGAACCCAGTACGGCATTCCCTGGTACGCGGCCAACCGGATCGTCATCTACCACAAGGACCTGTTCCGGACGGCCGGGATCGACAAGCCGCCGGCCACCCGCGCCGCATGGCTCGCGGACACCGAGAAGCTCAACAGGAACGGTTCCCAGGGCATCTACCTCGCCGGACAGGACTGGTACACCCTCTCCGGCTTCATCTGGGACGAGGGCGGCGAACTGGCCGTCGAGAAGGGCGGCGAGTGGACGGGCGCCCTCGACAGCCCGGCGGCCCGGCGCGGCATGGCCTTCTACAAGGAGCTCCAGTCCCTCGGCTCCGGCCCCAAGGACGCCGACGAACAGAACCCGCCGCAGGCCGACGTCTTCGCCAAGGGCGACGTGGCCCAGCTCGTCGCCGCCCCCAGCGCCGTCGCCGCGATCCTCAAGGCCAACCCGGGGCTCAAGGACAAGCTCGGCTACTTCCCGATACCCGGCGCCGTGGCCGGCCGGCCCTGCGCCGTCTTCACCGGCGGCTCCGACCTCATCATCCCGGAGAACGCGCCCCGCCGCGCCGCCGCCCTCGACGTGGTCAAGGCGCTGGCCGGCGAGAAGTGGCAGACCGAACTCGCCCGCGCCATGGGCTACGTGCCCAACAAGAAGGGCCTCGCCCCCGCCGTCGCCGGCCAGGAGGCCACCGCCGTCATGGCCGAGGGGGCCGCGCGCGGCCGGGCCACCCCCAACTCCCCCCAGTGGGCCGACGTCGAGGCGGACAACCCGATCAAGCCCTACATGACGGCCGTCCTGCGGGGCGAGGACCCGGCCGAGGCGGCCCGGAGGGCCTCGGCGGAGATCACCGAGACCCTCGCCGAATAGCATTCAGCGTTCCCACACCCGGGAACCCCCGGACGGTCACGCCGAATCCAGCCGGTCGCGGAAGAAGTAGGGGGCAGGGCCACCGCGCAGGCGGCCCGGCCCCGTCCCGTCCCCTTCCGTCCGCCGGAGGAGCCCGCCATGTCCGCACCGACGCACACGCCCGCCGTCCCCGCGCCGTCCCGGGCCCGCACCGGGCGGCCCGCGCCCCGGTACGCCGTCGGCCTCGCCCGCGACCAGGAGGACGTGCGCGCCGCCCAGCGGCTGCGCCACCGGGTCTTCGCCGGAGAACTGGGAGCCCGCCTCGACGGCCCCGAACCCGGCCTCGACGGCGACGCCTTCGACGCCCACTGCGACCACCTCCTCGTACGGGAGGAGACCACCGGCGAGGTCGTCGGCACCTACCGGCTCCTGCCGCCCGAGCGGGCCGCCGCCGCCGGACGCCTCTACTCCGAGGGCGAGTTCGACCTCACCCGCCTCGCCCCCGTCCGGCACGACCTGGTGGAGGTCGGCCGCTCCTGCGTCCACCCCGACCACCGCGACGGCGCCGTCATCGCCCTCATCTGGGCCGGACTCGCCCGCTACATGGCGGCGACGGGTCACAACTGGCTCGCCGGATGCTGCTCGGTCCCGCTCGCCGACGGCGGCGCCCTCGCCGCCGCCACCTGGGACACCGTCCGGGCCAAGCACCTCGCCCCGGAGGAGTACCGGGTCACCCCGCACCGGCCCTGGAACTCCGAGGGCGTCACCCGTCCCGAGGGCCGCACCGCACTGCCCCCGCTGCTGCGCGGCTACCTCCGGCTCGGCGCCCGGGTCTGCGGGGCCCCCGCGCACGACCCCGGCTTCGGCGTCGCCGACTTCTACGTCCTCCTCTCGCTGCGGCGCACCCACCCGCGCTACCTCCAGCACTTCCTGTCGCTCGCCCCGGCCGCGTGAACGGGCCCGCGGCGATCCCGCCGTGGTTCCCCACGGCACCCTGCACCCCGGGCCGCTGCACCGCCCACCCCGGCACGGACCACCGCGCGGGGGACCGCGCCGGCCGCCGCCCCGGCACGGCGACGGCCGGCCTCCTGCGGGCCCTGGCCCGCCTCGCCGCCGGCACCGGCACCGTCCTCCTCGGCGTCCTGCTCGCCCCGGGCACCGCCCTCCTCCCGTCCGCCACCCGGCTCGCCCTGGTCCGCGTCTGGGCGCGGGCGGTGGTCCGCGCCTTCGGCGTACGCGCCCGGTACACGGGGAACCCGGCGCCCGCCGGCCCGCTCCTCGTCGTCGCCCCCCACGTCTCCTGGCTGGACGTCCCGCTCCTCGCGGCCGTCCTGCCCGGCCGGGCGGTCGCCAAGGCCGAGGTCCGCCACTGGCCGGTCCTCGGCACGCTCGCCGCCCTCGGCGGCACCCTCTTCGTCGAACGGGACCGGCTCAGGGCCCTCCCCGGCACCGTGCGCGCCGTGACCGGAGCGCTCGCGGACGGCGGCCGGGTGGTCGTCTTCCCCGAGGGCTCCACGTGGTGCGGCCGGGCCGGGGGGCGCTTCCGGCCGGCCGTCTTCCAGGCCGCCCTGGACGCCGGGTGCGCCGTACAGCCGGTACGGATCGCCTACCGGCCCACCGAGGGCGCCGCGTACGTCGGTGACGACCCGCTCGGCGCCTCCCTGTGGCGGGTCGTCACCACCCGGCGGCTCACCGCCGAGGTCCACGCGGCGGACCCGCTGCCGGGCGGCCGGTACCCGGACCGCCGCGCCCTGGCCGCCGCCGCTCAGCGCGCCGTCGCCCGGCCCGCAGCACTCCGGCCCGCCACCGCTCAGCGCGCCGTCGCGAGCGACAGCGCGAACCTCTCCCCGCCGTCCGTCCACCAGCGGGCCATGCCGAGGCCCGCCGCCGCCAGCTCCTCCCGCACGCCCTCCTGACGGAACTTGGCCGACACCTCCGTCCGCATCTCCTCGCCCGCCGCGAACGGCACCACGAGGTCCAGTTCGGGGATCTTCACGGTGAGCGCGCGGCGGGCACGCAGCCGCATCTCGATCCACTCCCGCTCGGCGTCCCACACCGCCACGTGCTCGAAGTCCTCCGGATCGGCGTCCGCGCCCAGCTCCCGGTCGATCACGGACAGCACGTTCCGGTTGAACGCCCCGGTCACCCCGGCCGCGTCGTCGTAGGCGGCCACCAGCGTCGCCTCGTCCTTCACCAGGTCCGTGCCGAGCAGCAGGGAGTCGCCCGGCGCGAGCATCGAACGGACCGAGCGCAGGAAGGTCCGCCGTTCGCCGGGCAGCAGATTGCCGATGGTCCCGCCGAGGAAGGCCACCAGGCGCGGCCCCGGGGCGCCGGGCAGCGCCAGCCCCCGGGTGAAGTCCGCGACGAGGGCGTGCACCCGCAGCTCCGGCCGCTCGGCGAGCAGCGACCCGGCCGCCCCGGTCAGCGCGGACTCGCTCACGTCCACGGGCACGTAGCTGTCCAGACCGGGCAGCAGCGCGTCGATCAGGAACCGCGTCTTCTCGGAGGAGCCGGAGCCCAGCTCCACCAGCGTCCTGGCCCCGGTCGCGGCGGCGATCTCCGGCGCCCGCGCGGCCAGGATCTCCCGCTCCGCCCGCGTCGGGTAGTACTCGGGCAGCCGGGTGATCTCCTCGAACAGCTCGCTGCCCCGGGCGTCGTAGAACCACTTGGGCGGCAGCTCCTTGGGGGAGCGGGTCAGGCCGTGGACGACGTCGGCGCGCAGGTCGGCGCCGGCGGCCTCCGGGTCGAGGGTACGGGTCAGCTGGAACGGGCTCACGCGGACGGCTCCTTGAGCGGGGTGAGGGTGACATCGGCACGGTCGGTGGTCACGAGCGTCCGCTCGGGCACCTCCCGCCAGCGCGGGTCGTCGTCGTACGGTTCGGAGGCCACGACCGTCCGGCCGGGGCCCGTCAGGTACCAGAGGCTGTTCCCCCAGGCGGTCGCGGCGATCCGGACGCCGTCGGTGAGCAGCAGGTTCAGCCGGGAGCCGGGTGCCGCCTCCGCGACCTCCCGCACGGCGCCGGCGAGCGCGTCGCCCGGCCCGTCCCCGGCCCGCAGCCGGTGCAGGACGAGCGCCCACACGAGCGCCGAGTCGGTGCGGGCCTCCAGGCGCAGCAGCTCCCCGGCGGACAGCGTCGCGCCGAGCGGGACCAGGGAGTCCGGCCACCCCACGACCATGCCGTTGTGGCTGAACAGCCAGGGCCCGGAGGCGAACGGCGTCGCCGCCGCCTCCCCGTCGGCCCCGGGCAGCGTGGCCCCCCGGACCGCCGCGAGCAGCGCTCCGGAACGGACCACCCGCGCCAGGTCGGCGAAGGAGAGGTCGCCCCAGATCGGGCCGGAACGCCGGTAGCGGGCGGGCACCGGGTCGCCCTCGGCGTACCAGCCCACGCCGAATCCGTCGGCGTTCACCACCCCGCTGGACTGCGTGCGGGGCTCCCAGGACTGGCGCAGCAGCCCGTGCTCGGGCCGGACGATCAGCTCGCCGAGCGCCACCGGATCGCCCACGTAGGCGAGGTGACGGCACATCAGCCCAGCTCCGCGGAGCGCGCCGTGCGGAAACCGGCGAAGATCTGGCGCCGCACCGGCAGGTCCCAGTTGCGGAAGGTGCCCCGGCAGGCGACCGGGTCCACCGCGAACGACCCGCCCCGCAGCACCTTGTGCCCCGGGCCGAAGAACACCTCCGAGTACTCCTTGTACGGGAAGGACCTGAACCCCGGGTACGGCAGGAAGTCGCTCGCCGTCCACTCCCACACGTCCCCGATCAGCTGCCGCACGCCCAGCGGCGAGGCGCCCGCCGGATAGCCGCCCGCCGCCGCGGGACGCAGGTGCCGCTGCCCGAGGTTCGCGTGCTCCGGGCCGGGGTCGGCGTCGCCCCACGGGTAGCGGCGGGAACGGCCGGAGGCCGGGTCGAACCGGGCCGCCTTCTCCCACTCGGCCTCCGTCGGGAGCCTGCGCCCCGCCCAGCGCGCGTAGGCGTCCGCCTCGTACCAGCTCACGTGCAGGACCGGCTCCTCCTCCGGTACGGGTTCGGTCACCCCGAACCGGCGGCGCAGCCACTGCCCGCCGTCGCGGCGCCAGAACAGGGGCGCCCCGATGCCGTGCTCCCGGATCTGCGCCCACCCCTCGGGCCGCCACCAGCGCCGGTCCGTGTAGCCGCCGTCGGCGACGAAGGCCAGGTAGGCGCCGTTCGTGACCGGCGTGGTGTCGATGTGGAAGGCGGGCACGTCCCGGCGGTGCGCGGGCCGCTCGTTGTCGAGGGCCCACGGCTCGTCCGAGGTCCCCATGGTGAACGGCCCGCCGGGCACCAGGACCTCGGCCGGCAGCGGGCCGTCCCGGTGGTCCGGCGGCGGGGGAGCGGTCAGGACGGCCGGCCCCCGCCGGAGCTGATGGGTGACCAGCATCGTCTCGTCGTGCTGCTGTTCGTGCTGGGCGACCATGCCGAAGACGAACCCCCCGTCGAGCAGTGGCCGTCCCTCCAGCGGCGCCCGCTCCAGGAGGTCGATGACCCGCAGCCGCACGTCCGCCGCGTAGGCGCGGGCCTCGCCCGGCGGGAGCAGGGGCAGCGACGGCCGGGTGGCACGCGGGTGCTCGAAGGCGTCGTACAGCGGATCGATCCCGGGCAGCAGCGCCTCGCCCCCCGCGACGCCCCGCCACAGCCACAGCTCCTCCTGGTTGCCGATGTGCGCCAGGTCCCAGACCAGCGGCGACATCAGGGGCGAGTGCTGCGCCGTCAGGTCGTCGTCCCCCACGCAGGAGGTGAGCAGGAGGGTGCGGTCCCGCGCGGCGACGAGCGCGTCCAGGGCGCGCCCGCGCGTCGCACCGGAGGCGTCCCCGGACCCGACCGCCTTCCCGTTCGCGCGCGCGGTCACGAGGCCACCGCCCGGAGGTCGTCGGCCGGGGAGCCGCCGGGCACCACGTACCGCTCGTGGAAGGCGGCGACCAGCCGCCGCACCTCCTCGCCCGCCCCGATCCGGGGCAGCGCCTCCAGGGCGGCGGAGAAGACCGTCCGGGCGGCGGCGTGCAGCCCGGGATCGGCCAGGCCGTCACGGGCGGCCGCCACCCAGAGCGGATTGCGCGGCGCGGGCCCGTCACCGGCCCGTTCCGCGAGCGGCTCGACCGCCCGGTGCACGGCCTCCGCCGCCTCCGGGTCGTCGAAGACCGCCGTCGTCACCGCCGCCGGCACCATCCAGCCGTCCGGCCCCGGCTGCGCGTCGATCATCCGCAGCTCCAGGTGGCCGCGCGGACGTACCGGCGGGAAGAGCGTCGTCAGGTGGTAGCGCAGGTCGTCGGCGCCCGCCGGACGGGGAAGGCCCGTGCGCAGCCACTCCCGGAAGGTCAGCCCCTCCGGCACGGCCCACGGCCCCTCGTCCGACCGCACGCACAGCACCGGGGCGTCGAGCACGTGCGCCGCCCACTCCTCGCGCGGCTCCCCGGCCGGCCGGGGAGCGAGCGTCCGCAGCGGATCGAGGTCGGCCCACAGGGCCTGCCGCGTCGAGCGCCACCCGGTCCGGCGCCCGCCGTGCACGGGCGAATTGGCGAAGGCGGCCACGAGCACCGCGCCCAGGAGGTGGGCCGTCCGCCACCGCCTCCGGTGGCCCAGCGGGCCCGGCCCGTCGAGCCCCGCGTCGAGGCAGACCTGCACGGAGGCCGACTCGCACATCATCGCCCGCCCGGCCGGCCCGGTCCGGTCGAGCGCGGTCTCCATCGCGTCGTACCGCGGCTCGTGGAGCACCCGGTCGCGCGGCGCGTGCCACGGGTCCACCCCGTACCCGCCGAGGGCGAGGCCGAGCGGTCCGAGCGCGCCCCGCACCGCCCGCAGGTCGGAGGCGAGGGTGTCCAGGCACTCCATGAGCGTCCCGGCCGGACGGGAGCTGAGCTCCACCTGACCGCCGGGTTCGAACGTCAGGCACGACACCAGGGGCAGGGCCCGCAGGGCGCCGAACGCCGCCGCCAGTCTCGGCGGCCGTACGGGGAGCCGGGGGTCCCGCAGGTCGTGCACCAGCCACTCCAGTTCCACCCCCACGGTGCGGGGCGGGCCGGTCTTGAAACAGATGCACCGCAACAGCTCCTCCGCCTCCTCCTCGGTGAGCGGGGGATCGTCGCGCCGCGTGCCGCTCGGTGACATCCGTGCACCTCCTGGTCCTCGGGGGCGGGCCCCGGAACGGTCCGTCCCCGGAGCCGCGCCACCGGGGACGCCGGGGCGCGGCTCCCGGGCACACGGGTCCCGGAACGCCACTGGTTCCACCTAAAGCCACCACCGACCGGCGTGCAAGAGCACCCCGGCGGTCCCTACGCGCCCTCTGTACCCGCGTCCGCCGCGAATTCCCCGCCGCCCCGGAAACCTGTCGGAAACCCGTTGTTCCGAGCCGGACGGAACGATCACGCCGACGCGCATGAGCGCATGAGACACGACCGCGCGAGATCGCGTGGCGGACCGAGGAGATCGTCGCCGCCGGCCACCACCGCGCCCCGGACGGCCGGACCGTCTCCCTCGCCGACGACCTGGCCGGAACCCGCCTCCACGGGCCCGGACCCGACACCCCCGACACCGGCCGCACAACCGTCCTGGAGGTCGCCGGCGAGAGCGGTCCGGCCGCGGCCCGCCTCCGGTACGCGTGCGTCAGATCCAGCCGTCCAGGGCGGACACGAAGCCGTCGAAGTCGTCGCGGTGGACGGTGTGCCCGGCCCCCGTCACCGTACGGACCCCGAACCCGCGCTCCGCCAGCATCCGGGCGTTCCCGGGCGAGACCGGCAGGCTCGGATCGGCGAGGACGACCAGCGAGGGGACGACCGGCCGGACCGGCCACAGGTCGGTGCCCGTCAGCTCCTCCAGGGCGTACGCCGTCCGCTCGTCCCACATCCGCACCGCGTCCGCCTCGACGTCGACGTCCTCCTCCGTCCAGTCCGGATGGAGACGGCGGATCATCTCCCGGGTCAGCCGCTTGCCCCGCACGAAGAGTTCGGCCCGGTAGGCGGCGGGCCCGGCCCCCAGGTGCCAGGCCGGGTCGGAGTACACCGCCCGGCGGGACCCGAGCCGTTCCACCGCCCGCGCGAGCACGAGCGCGCCGAGCGAGTGCCCGACGGCCAGTTCGCAACCGGCCGGTACGGACTCCACGAGGTCGTCGGCGTAGTCCTCCGGCCGGTACTCCCCGGGGCCCGCGCCCCGTCCGCTGGCCCCGTGCCCCCGCAGGTCCACCGCCACCACCCGGTAACCGCGCTCCGCGAGCGCGGGCCCGAACCGGCGCCAGGTGCGGTGGTCCGCCATGAGGCCGTGGACGAGCAGGGCCGTCCGGTCCCCGGTCCCCCAGGTGGTGGTGTGCAGACGCACGGTGCCGCCCCTCCCTCTCTCCGCCGTTCTCCGTCGGTGTGCCGGTGTGCCGGTGTCCGGCGCCCGCGGGGCGGGCCCGCGGGCCGGGGTCCGACCCTACGGCCCCGGCCGGGCCGGCCGCCGCACGTTCCCACCCGCGGCCGTCGGCGCCGGTCGTGCGGCGCGGGCCCGCGCGAACGCTTAGCGTCGGTTCATGAGCACAGTTCCGAAGCGGTTCGAGATCCTGCTGGTGCCCGGACACGTCGAGGACCGGCGCGGCGCCTCCGTCGCGGACAGCGCCGTCCGCACGGCCGTCGTGGAGGCCACCGGACGCCGGGGCGCCTCCGGCTACCCGGTCTACGAGGGCCACGGCGTCAGGGCCGACATCGACCCCGAGACGGGCGCGGTCGAGGCGCTGCTCGTCGACGGCCGGGAACTCGACTACGGCCTCGTCCCCCTGGCCCGCCCGGTCGGACGGACCTGATCCCGCCCTCCCGGCACACGGTCCCGGACCGGCGCGCGGCCCTGTCGACGGGCCCCCTCCGGAAGCGGCCCGTTGACAGGGCGGGCCGCCGGGCGGAGACTCTGCGCGCCCGGTGGGGCGAAGAGGGTCCCACCGGGTGAACAGAGCCGTTCCGAAGGCCACGTGGGAGAGAACCGATGAGCATCCGCGACGTCTACATCGTCGACGCCGTCCGCACCCCGATCGGGAAGTTCGGCGGCGCCCTCGCCCCCGTGCGCCCCGACGACCTCGCGGCCCATGTCGTACGGGCGCTCGTGGACCGCTCGCCCGCGCTCGACCCGGCCCGCGTGGACGACGTCTACTTCGGCGACGCCAACGGCGCGGGCGAGGACAACCGCGACGTGGCGCGGATGGCCGTCCTGCTCGCGGGGCTGCCCGTCACCGTCCCCGGCGTCACCGTCAACCGCCTCTGCGGCTCCGGCCTGGAGGCCGTGATCCAGGCGGCCCGCGCGATAGCCCTCGGGGACGCCTCCGTGGCGATCGCCGGCGGCGTCGAGTCGATGTCCCGCGCCCCCTGGGTCCTCCAGAAGCCCGAGCGGGCCTTCCCCGCCGGCCACCAGCAGCTCCACTCCACGACGCTCGGCTGGCGCATGACCAATCCGCGGATGCCCGCCGCGTGGACGGTCTCCCTGGGCGAGGGCGCCGAGCTGATCGCCGACAAGCACGGCCTCACCCGCGAGCGGCAGGACGCCTTCGCCCTCGCCAGCCACCGCAAGGCCGCCGAGGCGTGGGCCAAGGGCCTCTACGACGACGAGGTCGTGCCGTACCCGGGCGCGGACCTGACCCGCGACGAGTCGATCCGGGACAACACCTCCACGGAGGCCCTCGCCCGGCTCAAGCCCTCCTTCCGGACCGAGGGCGGCACCGTCACGGCGGGCAACTCCTCGCCGCTCAACGACGGCGCGGCGGCCCTGCTCCTCGTGGACGAGGAGGGGCTGCGCGAGACCGGCCGCGAGCCGCTCGCCCGCATCCGCGCCTCCGCCGTCACCGGCATCGAGCCCCAGCTCTTCGGCCTCGGTCCGGTCGAGGCGGTCCGCCGGGCCCTGGAGAAGGCCGGACGCTCCTTCGCCGACCTGAGGACCTTCGAGCTCAACGAGGCGTTCGCGGCCCAGGCGCTCGGCTGCCTCGCCGAGTGGCCGGACCTCGACCCGGAGACCGTCAACCCGCGCGGCGGGGCCGTCGCGATCGGCCACCCGCTGGGCGCGTCCGGCGCCCGTCTGGCCGGGGCGGTGGCCCACCAGCTCGCGGCGGCCGGATCGGGCACGGGCCTCGCGGCGCTCTGCATCGGCGTCGGCCAGGGCCTCGCACTGGTCCTGGAGCGCTGAGACCACGCGAAAAGGGGGACGGGAAGCCCCTCCGTACCCCCCTTTTCGCCGTCGCCCCGGGCGTTCTGCCCGTCCTAGTACCGCAACCGCATCTGCACGGCGGATGTGGTGGGGGCTCGTCGGTGTATCTGGGTGCCGATGAGCCGACGGCTGAGCAGGCCGAGTCGCGGTACTCGTTCGGAGCCACCCGGGCCTCCGGGGCGGCCCCGGCCCTGGCGACCTCCGGTTCGGCCCTCCCGGGTACCGCACTGGCTCGCTCCGGTCGGGCGGCGAGCGGTGCGCGGCGGGGTCGTCTGCCGGCGCCGCCTACGGCCGCAGCTGGGCCGCGAGTGCCTCGGTGACCTTCCTGAGCGACTCGCCGGCCAGGGCCGGGTCCGCCTTGGTGACGGTCGATCCTTGGGAGACCACGAGCGCCAAGTCGCCCTTGCCCGCCACCGCCACCCGTGCGACGGCGGCCGTGCCCCGGCCCGGGGTGACCCTGGTCCGGCCGATCCCGGGCTCGTCCTTGGAGAACGTCATCACCTCGTCGGCGCTGAGGTTGCCGAAGGCAGCGATCTGCGGCAGCACCAGGTTCACCGCCACCTCATCCTCGGACACGGCCACGAGGCCGATCTCCATCGGTGCTTCCGAAGCCGTGAAGGTGCAGACGATGGACGCGTTCGGCGGGACGGCGGGGACGGAGGGGAGTCCGGACGGCGTGGGCTGCCCGCTGGGCCAGGCCTGGGCCGGGCGGCCCGGGTCGACGGTCCCCTAAACCGCGGGGTCGCCGCCGGACGCCGCCGGGGTGACGGTCCGTTCGGCACCGGCCGCTTTCAGCGCCGCCGCCGGATCGAGGCCGAACGGGCAGGCCGACGTACTCGTCAGCTGCTTCGCCGTCGAGGCGACCCGGTCGTAGGACAGCCTCGCACCGCCCGAGGCGGCCCCGCCGGAACTCCCGGACGAGGAACAGGCGCTCCCGACAAGGGCGATCCCGGCCGCGCCGGCCAGGGCGAGGACGCGGCGGTATCTGGCTGCTGTGCGATCAGCTGTCATCCGGTCAGCCTAATCCCGCAACCGCGTCCGCGTGAGGGATGTGGTGGGAGCTCGTTGGTGTATCCGTGCGCCGATGAGCTGACAGTCGAGCAGGTCGAGCAGGTCGAGTCGCGGTTCGAGGGGACAGCCGGGTTCCATGCCCGCTTCGCGCATCGTTTTGTCAGGTCGGAGCCCCACGATCGGACATCGACCGCGAGTTCTGTCTGCCCGTGTCCCGGACCGCTGACCGGGAACGCTGCCGAACCGCCGGCATCGGGGACGAGGTGCCGTTCGCGACGGAGAACGAGCACTTCACATGGATGTCACGGCGCGCGGTCGACGCCCGCGTCCCGTTCTCCTGGGTGACCTGGGACGAGGCGTACGGCCGGGTCGAGCACCTCGGGTACTGGCCGGAGGAACGCCGCATCGCGCACGCGCCCGCCACCAAGGTCGACGACACCGTGATCACCGCGGGCCGGACCGAGGCCCGAGTGGACGAGCCGACCGCGACACTGCCGCGGCAAGCCCGCAAGCGCATCTCCGGAGGCCGGGGCTCCCACGGCGAGCGGATTCACGACTGGGCCCGAGCAGCGATCCAGCCCGTGTGGGAGAACGGCTTCGGACACCGGGTCCTCGCACGCCGCTCCGTCGGCGACCCGAGCGAGATCGCCACTACGTCTGCCACGACCCTGTCGGCACCCGGCTGAAGAACCTGGCCGTCGGGCCCCGACACCGGACCACGAACACCATCTGCGCCGGTCACGCTTCCGACGACGAGACCAGGCCCGAGTTCGCCGATCCCACGACAAGCGCCGAGGCCGGATCCTCCAGACGCGATTGCGGTACTAGGCGTCCTGCCCACCCCGGTCGTCCTGCCCGCCCCGGGCGTTCTGCGCCTCCGCGACGGACTTGCGCACCTCGTCCATGTCCAGCTTGCGCGCCTGGCCGATCAGGTCCTCCAGGGCGGCCTCCGGCAGCGCCCCCGGCTGTGCGAACACGGCCACCTTGTCGCGCACGATCATCAGGGTCGGGATCGACTGGATCTCGAACGCCGCCGCCAGCTCCTGCTGGGCCTCGGTGTCCACCTTGGCGAAGACGAGGTCCTGATGGCGCTCGGAGGCGGCCTCGAAGACCGGACCGAACTGACGGCAGGGGCCGCACCAGGCAGCCCAGAAATCGATCAGGACGAACTCGTTGTCGCTCACGATCTCGTCGAAGTTGTCCTTGGTGAGTTCTACGGTGCTCATGCTTACCGCCTCTGACCTGCATAGATGGTGGGGTTTTGGCCAGTTCCCGAGACGCTTGGGAACACCTTGGGAACACGAGGGCCTCATGGCGAGCCTAAACCCGTGTGCGAACAAAGACGGCATCGTGACCGGTCACCGGGTGACGTGACGCACGGGCGGTGCGTGGCGGACGGAGACCTTCTTGTCCGGCGGGTTTCCGGACTCGCGCTTTCCGTTGCGGCAACTTCTACGGTCATGTGTGTGGCCGGAGGGACCGGCCCGGCGAAGGAGGCAGCGGCATGGCCTGGTCGATCGCGGAGGTGGCGCGGATGTCCGGGGTGACGTCACGGACGCTGCGGCACTACGACGAGATCGGCCTGTTGCCGCCCGCACGGATCGGGAGCAACGGGCACCGCTACTACGAGGAGGCCGGTCTGCCGCGGTTGCAGCGGATCATGCTGATGCGGGAGCTGGGCCTGGGGCTGAGCGAGATCCGGGCGGTCCTGGACGGCCGGCTCGACCGGGTGGCCGTGCTCCGCGAGCACCACCGACGGCTGCTCGCGGAACGGGACCGGCTGGAGACGCCGGCCCGTACGGTCGGCCGCACCATCGCCGAACTGGAAGAAGGTGGGGACGACGGGAGGATGACGAAGATCAACAAGCCGGAGAACCTGTTCGAGGGGTTCCAGGACCCCTCCGAGGCCGAGGCCGAGGCCGAGGCCGAGGTGCGGGAGCGGTGGCCGCAGGCGTGGGAGCGGTCCCGGCAGGCAGTCGAGGCGATGACCCCCGAGGAAACGGAGCGCCGGCAACGTGAGGTGACGGCGCAGATGATCCGTATGGCGGAGTTCATGGTGGCCGGCACGCCGGTCTCCGATCCCGCCGTACAGGCCGAGGTGGACGCCAACCACCGGCAGATCTGCCGGTTCTGGACCCCGATCGCTGCGGCGTACAAGGGAGTGGGCCAGACCTATGTCGACGACCCGCGGATGCGGGCCAACTTCGACAGGATCGCCGAAGGTCTCGCCGTCTACCAGCGCGATGCGATGACCGTGTACGCCGATGCCCGGCTGAGCTGACCGCACGTGCCCGGGGGCCGGGTGCGCGGGCGACCGCGCACCCGGCCGTGGTACGCGAACGCGCTCGAGGGCCGGGGCCGCAGCGTCACGACGAGCGCGTCTCCACGGGCACCGTGACCTCGGCCTCGATCCGCCCGTGGCTCGGGCCTCGACGAACGGGTTCCGTCAGCGGGCTTCCAGCTCTTCGGCCCTCTTCGTGGGTTCCGCCACGATGTCGTCCCGGTCCGGACCGTGCAGCCACGGGCTCCGCGCGGCCTCCCTCAGGAGAGCCGGCCGTCGGGCCGCCGCAACGGGACAAGCCGATGGGCGAGGTTGCGGACCCGGACCGGGAGCCGGCCGTCGACCGGGTTCGGGCAGGGCTCCCGCAGCATCGAGAGGAGCGCGTCCGCGCCGGCGAACGTCGGCTCTTCCACGAAGTAGTTCTGGTGATGCTCCTGACCGCACGCCGGAGTCGGACGGAACTCGGAGAGCAGGCGTGCGTACGGCGTCGAACTCGCTGCCCTCGGGGTCGGCCACGACCTGGCGGTGGTCACGTCGGCGGTCCTCTTCCGGAGGCGGTCGGCGGATCAGGCGCGCGGCGGGGAGGGGGCGGCGGCTTCGAGGTCGTCGACCGTCCCGGACATGAGGGTGCGGATGTGGGCGGTGATGTGTTCCGCGGGCCAGTCCCACCAGGCCACCGCGAGGAGACGGGCGATGTCCTCCTCCTCGTAGCGGGTGCGCAGGAGGCGGGCCGGGTTGCCGCCGACGACGCCGTAGTCCGGCACGTCCTTGGTGACCACGGAGCCGCTGCCGATGATCGCGCCGTGCCCGATGCGCACCCCGGGCAGCACGGTCGCCCCGTGACCGAACCAGACGTCGTTGCCGACGACGGTGTCGCCCCGGTTCGGCAGGCCCGCGAGCAGGTCGAAGTGATCGGCCCAGGAGCCGCCCATGGTCGGGAACGGGAAGGTGGAGGGGCCGTCCATCCGGTGGTTGGCACCGTTCATCAGGAAGCGCACGCCCGTGCCGAGCGCGCAGAACTTGCCGATGACCAGCTTCTCCGGTCCGTAGTGGTGGAGGACGTTGCGGGTCTCGAACGCGGTGGCGTCGTCCGGGTCGTCGTAGTACGAGTACTCCCCCACCTCGATCAGCGGCGAGGTCACCAGCGGCTTGAGCTGTACGACCCTCGGCTGGCCGGGCATCGGGTGGAGCACGGTGGGGTCGGCGGGTACGGACATGGCGGGCATCCTCGTCGTGTGCGCGTGGTGGAGGGACGATCGGTGACCGGCTGGTCGTGCGGCGGCGCGTGGGAGGACGGGTGTCCGGACCACGCGCGAAGAGCCCGGCGGAGGGCGGGAAGGAGAGTACCGGAGGATGTGCCGACGGGCGCGGCCCGTGCGGGACCGGCATCCGGTCGTACAGGGGGTGTCGCGGGCCGGGCCGGCGGGGAGCGGCCGGGCCGGTCCCGGCACCGCGCCCGGAGGTGGTGCCGCCGTCGTCGGGGGAGAACGGCGCGTGTCCTCGCGGTCCCCCGGAGACTCGCCCGGCGCGACGGCGTATCGCGCCGCGCTGTTCCGCTCCCTGCCCGCAGACTGGGACCATGACACATACGGTGGAGAACGAGCAGGTCTACGACGTGGTGGTGCTGGGCGCGGGGCCGGTCGGCGAGAACGTCGTCGACCGGGTGCGGGCGGCCGGTCTCAGTGCCGCGATCGTCGAGAGCGAACTGATCGGCGGCGAGTGCTCGTACTGGGCCTGCATGCCCAGCAAGGCGCTGCTGCGCCCCGCGATCGCCCGTTCCGACGCGCGGGCGGTCGCGGGACTGCGGGAGGCGGTCCGGGGGCCCCTGGACGCGCCGGAGGTCCTGGCCCACCGGAACGAGGTGGTCGGGGACTGGAAGGACGACGCCCAGCTGGACTGGCTCGACTCGACCGGCACCCGGGTCTTCCGGGGCCACGGCCGCCTCCTCGGACCGCGCCGGGTCGAGGTCCTGAGCCCCGAGGGCGAGCGCCACGTCCTCACCGCCCGGCACGCCGTCGCCGTCTGCACCGGCAGCCGGGCCCTCCTGCCCGAGCTGCCCGGCCTCCCCGGCGCGCGGCCCTGGACCAGCCGCGAGGCGACCGCCTCCTCGCACGTGCCGGAGCGCCTCGTCGTGGTGGGCGGGGGAGTGGTGGGGGCCGAGATGGCCACCGCCTGGCAGGCCCTCGGCTCCCGGGTGACGGTGCTGGCGCGGGGCGGAAGGCTGCTGCCCCGCATGGAACCGTTCGTCGGCGAGCACGTGGCCGCCGCCCTCGCCGAGCGCGGCGCGGACATCCGCGACGCGTCGGTGACCGCGGTGGTGCGGGACGGGGGCACCGGCCCGGTCACCGCGGTCCTGGAGGGCGGCGACCGCGTCGAGGGCGACGAGGTGCTCTTCGCGACCGGCCGGGCCCCGCGCACCGAGGACATCGGCCTGGAGACGGTCGGCCTGGAGCCGGGGTCCTGGCTGGACGTGGACGACAGCCTCCGGGTCCGCGGCAGCGACTGGCTCTACGCCGTCGGGGACGTCAACCGCCGCGCGCTCCTGACCCACCAGGGCAAGTACCAGGCCCGGATCGCCGGCGCCGCGATCGCCGCCCGCGCGCGGGGGGACGCCCTCCCGGACGCCGGGAACTGGGGCGCGTACGCCGCCACGGCCGACCACGCCGCCGTGCCGCAGGTGGTGTTCACCGACCCCGAGGCGGCCGCCGTCGGCCTCACGCTGGCCGGGGCGGAACGGGCGGGGCTGCGGGTCCGGGCCGTGGACCTGGACCTGGGCGGGGTCGCCGGGGCCGGTCTCTACGCCCAGGGCTACCGGGGGCACGCGCGGATGGTCGTGGACCTGGACCGGGAGGTCGTCGTCGGCGCCTCCTTCGTCGGTCCGGCCGTCGGCGAACTCCTCCACTCGGCGACGGTCGCCGTCGTCGGCGAGGTCCCGATCGCCCGTCTGTGGCACGCCGTCCCGTCGTACCCGACCCTGAGCGAGGCGTGGCTGCGCCTCCTGGAGGCGTACCGGGGCTGACGGCCCCCCTCACCGCCCGGCGGGAACGAGCCGGGGGACCAGGGCGCGCGCCACCGAGCGGGCGGCCTCCAGAGCGGGGCCCGCCTCCTGGCCCAGGACCACCCGGGTGCTCAACCCGTCGAGCAGGGCGAGGAGTTCGGACGCGCGGGCGCGGGCGTCCAGCGGGGCGAAGCGTCCCCGCCGGACGCCCGCCGCGAGCAGGGTCTCCAGGTCCTCCTGCCAGCTCCGGTCCAGCTCCACCTGCGCCTCCCGGAGGGCCTCGTTGCCGGCCGAGCGGGCCCAGAGCTCGATCCACAGCGTCCAGCGCGGATCGCGGGGCCCGCGCGGCAGGTAGAGCCTCAGGAAGAGGTCCAGCTTGCGCTCGGCCGCGGTCCGCCGGCCGAGCAGCGCGCGGCGCTCCTCCGCGAGCGCCTCCTCGCTCCACCGGAGGGCCGCGAGCAGCAGCAGGTCCTTGCTGCCGAAGTAGTACAGGATGTGGCCGCCGCTCGTGCCCAGCCGCTCCGCGAGCGCCGACATGGTGAGGGACGCGAGACCGTCCTCGGCGATCGCCGCCATCGCCTCCTCCAGCATCCGTTCCCGGGTGACGTGCCCGTCCCGCCGTCGTGCCGCCACTGCCGTCCCCGTTCCGCTGTTTCCGCCGTCGCCGCCCGCCCCGTCCCGTGCGGGGCCGTCGTGTACGGGAACGACCCTAACCGGAACCCGCAGAGGTCTTGACGTGGCTCGAATCCTTCGCCCATCTTGAACACCGTTCTAAAACTTAGAACGGCGTTCAAGAGGGGAGTGCGATGTGCTCGAACACGAGACGACGGCCGTGACCACGGGCCGCGACGAGGTGTTCCGGGTCGAGGAACACGGGATCGACCCCATACCCGACGCCGAACGGCACGGCAGCGTCAAGGACGTCTTCTGGCTCTGGTTCGGCTCGAACCTCACCTTCACCTACGTCATCAACGGCGCCCTCGCCGTCGCCTTCGGACTCTCCTTCTGGCAGGCCACCGCCGTCGTCGTGATCGGCGGCCTCGCCTTCCTCGCCATCGGCGCGGCCGGACTCGGCGGCGTGCGCACCGGCACCGCCACGCTCGTCCTCTCCCGCGCGGCCTTCGGCCGTCGCGGGAACTGGCCCGTCGGCCTCCTCAACTGGATCGTCGGCATCGGCTACACCGTGGTGAACACGGTGGTGGGCACCCTCGCCCTCGAAGCCTTCCTCGCGGACCTCGGCGGGCACGGCGGACCCGCCTCCCGGGCCCTGGCCCTCGCCGTCACCCTCGCGCTGACCTTCGCCGTCGCGCTCTGGGGCCACGCCACCGTCCAGTTCGCGGAGCGCTGGATGGCGTACGTCCTCGCCGCCGGCTTCGCCGTCCTGCTCGTCCTCGTACTGCCCGGCGCCGACACCTCCGCCCCCGCCGCCCCGCCGGGCGTCTCCGGCTGGAGCCTCGCCTTCGTCGTCATGCTGGCGGGCCCCTTCTCGTACCTCCCGATGCCCGCCGACTACACCCGCTACCTGCCCCGTACGACCACCCTCGGCGCCGTCACCGCGAGCGGGGCCCTGGGCGGCTTCCTCTCCTCCGTCGCCCTGGGCGTCGCCGGCGCCGCCGCCGCGACCCAGGCCGACATGACCGACGCCGTCGCGGGCACCGAGAGCCTGCTCCCCGGCTGGTTCCAGCCCCTCTTCCTCGCGCTGGTCCTCGGCGGCTCCGTCACCAACTCGATCATCACGCTCTACTCGTCCAGCCTGAACCTCCAGGTCCTCGGCATCCCCTGGAGCCGGTCCCGCGCCATCGTCGTCAGCGCCGCCGTCACCGCCGCCGGTTCGCTCGGCGCCCTCTTCCTGGCCGACTTCACCACCTCGCTCCTCTCCTTCCTCTCCCTCCTGATCGTCGTCTTCGCCCCCTGGGGCGGGGTCTTCCTCGCCGACATGGTCCTGCGCCGCTGCTCCTACGACTCCGCGGGCCTGCACGCGGACACCGGCGGCGCCTACGGCTACCGCGCGGGCTGGCACCCGGCCGGGCTCGCCGCGCTCCTCGCGGGCCTCGTCTTCTCCGTGCTCACCTGCGACTCCGAGCTGTGGACCGGCCCCCTCGTCGCCCCGCTCGGCGGCGCGGACCTCACCGTGCTCGGAGCGGGTGTCTCCGCCCTGGTGTACGTGCTCCTCGCCCGCGGGAGCGTCACCCCGCACCGCCCCTGACCACCACCGCACCCCCGTCCCTCCCGTACGTCCTGGAGCCACCCCGCGTGAACAGCACCGCCCCCGCCGACCTCGTCCTGACCGGCGCCCGCATCCACACCGTCGATCCGGCGCTCCCGGAGGCCCGGGCCCTCGCGGTCCGCGCCGGCCGGATCGTCTGGATCGGCTCCGACGAGGGCGCCGCAGCCCGGACCGGGCCCGGCACCCGGGTCCTCGACGCCGGCGGCCGCCTCGTCCTGCCCGGCTTCGTCGACGCCCACAACCACGTCCGCCTCGGTTCCGACGACGCCTGCGTGCAGCTCGCGGGCGCCCGTACCCTCGACGCGGTCCACGAGCGGATCCGCACCTGGCGCGCCGCCCACCCGGCCGCCGAGTGGATCGAGGCCGAGGCGTTCGACTACTCGGCCGTGCCCGGCGGCCGCATGCCCACCGCCGCCGACCTCGACCCGGTCACCGGCGACACGCCCGCCCTCGTCCTCAGCTACGACGTGCACACCGCCTGGCTGAACACCGCCGCCCTGGAACGCCTCGGCGTCGACCGCGACCACACCGACCTTCCCTTCGGACGGGCCGTCACCGACCCGGCGACCGGCGAACCCACCGGATTCGTCAAGGACTTCGCGATCAAGGGCCTCTCCCGCGAGGGACACCGCGCCCTGCGCGACCTCGGCCTCCCCTGGGCGTCGCCGGACCGGCAGTACGGACGGCTCGTCAAGAGCCTGGACGACGCCATCGGCTACGGCATCACCACCGTCGTGGAACCGCAGAACTCCCTGGACGACCTCGCCCTCTTCCGGCGTGCCCGTGCCGAGGGCCGGCTGCGCTCCCGGATCGTCGCCGCGCTCTTCCACCCGCGCGGCACCACCGAGGCCGAGCTCGACGTCTTCGAGGCGGCAGCCGCCGCGCACGCCGACGACCGGCTGCGGGTCGGCCCGCTCAAGCTGTACATCGACGACGTCGTCGAACCCCGCACCGCCGCCCTCCTGGAGCCGTACGCGGGCTGCTCCCACCACCGGGGCGACACCTTCTACCCGCCGGAGGAGTTCGCCGAGCTCCTCACCCGGCTCGACGCCCGCGGCTTCCAGTGCTTCGTCCACGCCACCGGCGACCGGGGCATCCGCACCGTCCTCGACGCCGTCGAACGCGCCCGCGCCGCCAACGGGCCGCGCGACGCGCGCCACCAGGTCGTGCACGTCGAGTGCCTCGACCCGGCCGACACCCCGCGCTTCGCCGAGCTCGGCGTCGTCGCCTGCATGCAGCCCCGGCACGCCGCCCCGGACATCGCGGGACCGGGCCGGGACTGGGCCGAGAACGTGGGGCCCGACCGCTGGCACAAGGCATGGCCGCTGCGCAGCCTGCACGCCGCCGGCGCGGTCCTCGCCCTCTCCAGCGACTGGAACGTCGCCGAGATGGACCCCATGGTCGGCATCCACGCCGCCGTCACCCGCCGCCCGCCCGGCGGGGGCGAGGCGTGGACGGCCGGGGAGACGATCGACGTGGCCACCGCCGTCGAGGGGTACACGATGGGTTCGGCGTACGCCAACTTCCTGGAGCACGAACGCGGGTCCCTCACGGTGGGCAAGCTGGCCGACTTCGTCGTCCTCTCCCGCGACATCCTCCGCGTCGCTCCCGAGGACATCCCCGGCACCGTCGCGGAGACGGTCGTGGTGGGCGGCGAGGTGGTCGTGGAGCGCCGTGCGGGGGAATGACCCGACCGGCCCACGGGGCCTTCCCTCCCGCGGGGGCGGCAGGTGCCCCGCGGAAGCAGGCCCGGCCGGCCCGCGGCACGCACCCGTGAGCCGGCCGGGCCGGTGAATCCGTCCCCGGGCCGGCGCGACCGGCCCGGGAACGGCGGGACATCAGAGCCGGCCGAGGATCTTCCGCAGCTCGGCGACCTCGGCGGACTGGGTCCGCACGACGTCGTCGGCCAGCTTCCCGGCCGTGGCGTTGAGGCCGTTCCGCCGCTCGTCCTCGGCCATGGCCACCGCACCCTCGTGGTGGGCGATCATCAGCTCGGCGAAGGTGCGGTCGAACTCCTTGCCCGTGGCGGCCGCCAGCTTCTTCATGTCCTGCTCGGACATCATCCCGGCCATGCCGTGGCCGGAGCCGTGACCACCCCCGTGGCCGGCGGACTCGGGCCTGTTCCAGCCCTTGAGCCAGGCCCGCATCTTCCGGATCTCCGGGTCCTGGGCCCGCTCGATCGCGGCGACCAGCTTCCTGACGCCGGCGTCCTCGGCCCGCCCGTCGGCGAGCCGCGCCATCTCCAGTGCCTGCTCGTGGTGGGGGATCATCATCTGCGCGAACATGACGTCCGCGTCGTTGAAGGGCCCCGGAGCGGGTGCCGGGGAGGCGGCGGCCCCGGGCGCGGCGGCGGTGGCGGACGAGGAGGCGGCGGACGAGGAGGCGGACGCCGACGGGGCGGTGCCGTCCGCGCCGCAGGCGGTGAGCAGGAGCCCGGTCGCGGCGGCGGCGCCGACGAGGGCGGACGTCCGGAGGGCGCGGTTCGTGAAGACACGCATGTGCATGGGTGGTACCTCGTGTGCTGTTCGTGCGGATCGTACGGACCCGTGCGGTTCCGTACGGGGAAAAGGGCAGGCCGGAGGTGCCCACGGACAGCGCGGGGCGTCCGTGGGAGAGGGCCGGCCTATATCCGCAGGACGGACAGCCGGGCGAGGTCGGGGGGACGGCGGGGCGGAGCGTGCGGGGCCCGCACGTGCGCGAGGCGCGCCAGGAAGGGGACGAGCCGTCCGGGGCCGCGTCCCAGCGCGGCCAGGACGAGCCGCGCCAGCAGCCAGACGCCGAGGACGGCCACGCACAGGGTGCTCATGTCCGTCCCGGCGCCGGGGTCGTGCCGGGCGCCGGAGTCTCCGCCGTCGTGCCGGGCGCCGGAGTCCCCGCCGTCGTGTCCGGGTGAGGCCGCCGCAGCGGCCGTGTGCGTGCCGCCGCGGGAGCCCTCGGGGTGGCCCACGGTGTGCATCAGGAACACGCCGAGCGCGAGCACGACGACGAGCAGGAGGTGCGCCGAGGCGCCTCCCGCTCGTCGTTTCCGCCCCACCCGGTATGTCCGCACAGCCAGAACCTCCTGGCCGCGAATATACCGCGAGGGGGTATCAGAAGCGCGTCAGGACACCGTCTCGCCCGTCATAGCGGCGGCCATGCGCAGGTGCGGCGCGGCCTCCTCCGGACGGCCCAGGCGCTCCAGCGTGCGCCCGAGCATCAGCCGGGCGTAGTGTTCGACCGGGTCGCGCTCCAGGATCGTCCGCAGCTCCGTCTCGGCGCGGGAGAGCTGCGCGGAGTGGTAGTACGCACGGGCGAGGAGGAGCCGCTGGGCCGTCTGGTCCGGGTGCTCGGCGACGAGGCCGCGCAGGATGCGGACGGCGGTCCCGTACTCCTTCGCCCCGAAGAACAGCTGCGCCCGGTCCCAGCGCTCCCCGGCCGTGCCGAACTCGTAGTACGTCTCGCTCATCCGCTCTTCCCTTCCGGAGTTCCGGTACCGCCTCCCGAGAGGCGGTCGTCCGGATCAACGGGCCGGGGTAGTTGAAAATTCCACTACGCTTCCCGTCGCGTGCCGGGGGTCCGCGCGGGGCCTCCCGGACTACGCGGGCGGGCGGACGGCGTGCACGTAGAGGTGCGGCTCGGGTTCCGCCTCCGGGCCGTGCGGCCGGTACAGAGCGGTGGAGTGGTGGACCACCTCCAGCCCGGCCTCCTCCAGGACGCGCAGCTGGTCCTCGGTCGCGAGGCTGCTCACGCGGACCTCGTGCCCCATCCACACGATGTCGAGGAGCCGGACGTCCCCCGGCACGGTGGCCATCGCGAACGACCCGCCGGGGGCGACCCAGGAGGCCATCCTGGCCAGGGAGTCCGCGACCTCGGGCTGGTCCATCACCAGCAGGGGGAAGAAGGCGCACACCGCGTCGTACCCCCCGGCGGGGGGCCGGTAGGTGCGCACGTCGGCCTGTTCGAAGCGGGCGGCGGGCACCTGTCGCCGGGCCAGGCGGACCATCTCGCCCGACACGTCGATCCCGGTGACCCCGAAGCCCGCCCGGGTCAGCGCCTCCGCCGCCGGACGTCCGGTGCCGCTGCCCACGTCCAGGACACGGGCGCCGGGGGCCAGGCGCCCCGTGAGCCAGTCCAGGGCCGCGAGCTGGCCGGGGACGCCGGCGAACACCTCCTCGTACCGTGCGCCGACCTCGTCGAACACCGCCGCGGCGGACTCTCCCCGGTGCTGTGCGCCCTCGCTCACCGCACCACCTCCTCGTCCCGGTGAATACCGGTCACCGGCCCGCGGGTCCGGGGCCGTCGTGGCCCCAGGATGCCAAGGGGCGCGGGGGCGGGGGAGTCCTTCGCCCGTTTCCGCGCGCTCCGCGCCCGGCCTCCCGCGACGGTCGCGGCCCTGAGGGCCGCGCGTCAGAAAATGATCGGTTCATTGCATTTCCGATAGGGCGATCGGTCGTTTTATGGGTTCGGAATGACCGGTGGGGGTTGTACTTTCCGCAAAGTCACGCGGGGAACACGAACTGACTATGCTCCCCGATGTGTTGCGCCGCGCTCACGGCGAGTCATGGACGCCGTGGGGCGGCGAACGGAGTGCGGCTGCAAAGGGAAGCGAACAAAATCGCGATTCCGGAGTGACCCGCGGGGACCTCGTCGGAGCACATCCACCTGCCCGAACGGAGTCCGCCCCCGTTCCTCCCGGCGCATCGCGTCACCTCGGTCCGCTCATTCCAGACTGTTTAGGGACCCCTTGATGGTTCATGCAGGTTCGAATTCCAGAACCCGGCCAACCGCGGTTGACCGGACGTGGCTCCTCCCTTCGGGATTCCTGGCCGGAGCCACCGTGGCGGGGCTGCTCCTTTCCCCCGCGCAGATACGGCCGGCGGTCGCCTGGTGCGGCCTCGTCGCGGTCGTCCTGACGGCCGTCGTCTCCGCCTGGACCGCGCGCCGGCTGCGTTCGGCGGAAGCGGCCCGCCACACGCGGGCGAGGGCCGAGGCGGAGAAGTACTACGAACAGCGCGAGGCCACCCTGCTCGGGCGCCTGGCCGACCAGCTGACCACCACCGCGTGGCTCGCCGAGGAGCTGCTTCCCGCGGCCGTCACCCGCCTGCAGAGGGGCGAGGCCGCCTCGGACATCCTGCACGCCGTCGACTTCGGGAAGCACATCGACGACGAGTTCGCCGAAGCGCTCAAGGGAGCCCTGCGGACGGTGCTCGAAGCGGTGGAGGGCGAGGAGCACACGCGGGACGCCTCCCAGCGGGCCCTCGTGGCGGTCGCGCGCCGGGTCCAGGCGATCGTGCACCAGCTCGCCAAGGACCTCCACGCCATGCAGATCCTGCACGGCAACGACATCGTGGTCTCCCGCGGCCTCCAGGACGTCGACCACCGCAACGCCCTGATCGGCCGCCTCGCCGCCAGCATCGCGGTCCTGGGCGACGCCCGGCCCGGCCGCCAGTGGTCGAAGGCGATCCCGCTCTACGACGTCCTGCGCGGCGCCATGTCGCGCATCGTGGACTACCCCCGCGTCAAGCTCCAGGCGGTGGCGGAGGTGGCCGTGGTCGGTCCGGGCGCCGAACCGCTGATCCACCTGCTCGCCGAACTGCTCGACAACGCCACGTCGTTCTCGCCCCCGCACACACCGGTGGAGGTGACCGCGAACGAGGTGCCCTCCGGCGTGGCGATCGAGATCGAGGACCGCGGGGTCGGCCTCACCGAGGAGGTCCGGCAGCGCGTCGAACGCGTCATGGAGCAGTCGCGCGAGACCATCCAGCTCGCCAGCCTCGGCGAGGTGACGCAGCTCGGCCTGCCCGTCGTCAGCCGGCTGGCCCGCGAGCACGGCTGCGAGGTCCACCTGCGGACCTCCGCCTACGGGGGCGTTCGGGCCGTCGTGCTCGTCCCCCGGCGTCTCATCACCACGATGCCCCAGCCCACCATCAGGACGGGCGGGCTCGCCCGCAGGCGTGTGCCCGGCCCGGCCAGGACCGCGCCGATGCCGGCCAGGACCGCGCCGGCGCCGATCGGCAGCGCGCCGGCGCCGGCCGGGAACGCCCCGGCGCAGGCCGGAACCGCGCCCGCGCCGACCCGGCCCGCCCCGGTGCGGACCGGACCCGCGCCCGCGCAGGTGCGCGCCGTCACCGCCGCGGATTCCGGCGGGACCGGGAAGACCGTCAACGGACTTCCGCAGCGACGAAGGGAAACACCCGTCCCGCCACCGGTCGTGGTGACGTCCTCCACGCCGCCCCCCTCCCGGAGCACCTCCGGAACGGCCCCCCAGCCGGGCCTGATGTGGGAGGCGTTCAACGGAGACAAGAGATCGGGCGCCGAACCCCTCCCTTCCCCCAGCGAGCCGTCAGATGAGGACGAGTAACATGCAGCCACTGCCCAACATGGACTGGATGCTCACGGAGCTCGTGAGCAGCGTTCCGTACGTGCGACACGTGGTCGTCCTCTCGGCCGACGGCCTGTGCATCGGGCAGGCGAACACGGCGCCCGACACCGCCGACGCCATCGCCGCCGCCTGCTCCGGCATCCAGAGCCTGGCGAAGGCCATCGCCCAGATGTTCCCGCACGGGGACGGCTCGACGCGCATGGTCGGGGTGGAGGCCGACGGCGGGTACTTCTCCCTGATGGCGGCCGGCCCCGGCGCCTACCTCGCGGTCCTCGCCGACCAGGAGGTGGACGCCGGACTGCTCGGCGACCGCATGCGGACACTGGTGCTCCGGATCGGCCAGCACATGACCAGCCCGCCCCGGCAGGACGTCGGGCAGGCGATGTGACATCGGAGAACCAGAATCCCTGGGACGAAGGCACCCCCGTTCCGCTCTACGTCATCACCGGCGGTTCCGGACCCTCGGCCAAGGGCTTCGACCTGGTCACCCTCATCGCGGCGAGGGCCGTGCCCGACCCCGCGACGCAGCCCGAACAGGCGGCCATCCTCTCCCTGTGCGAGTACCCGCTCTCGGTGGCCGAACTGTCGGCGTACCTCAGCCTTCCGTTCAGCGTCGTCACCGTCCTGCTGTCCCAGCTCGTCGAGGAGGAACGGGTCGAGGCCATCGCACCCGTCCCCGTGGCGGCATACCCCGAACGCGGCCTACTGGAGGCGGTGATCCATGGACTACGCAAGCTCTGACGCCCCCGTCGCCGGCCCGCGCGGCACCGACGTGCTGCCCCACGGCTCCAGGGGGGTCAAGGTCGTGATCGTCGGCGGCTTCGGCGTCGGCAAGACCACCCTGGTCGGGACGGTGAGCGAGATCCCGCCCCTGACCACCGAGGAGACCATGACGCAGGCGGGCGTCGGGATCGACCACAACCCCGGCGCCAAGGGCAAGAACACCACGACCGTCGCGATGGACTTCGGACGGATCAGCATCAACCGCGAACTGATCCTCTACCTGTTCGGGACCCCCGGACAGGAGCGCTTCTGGTTCCTGTGGAACGGCATCTTCGAGGGCGCGCTCGGTGCCGTGGTCCTCGTCGACACCCGCAGGATCGAAGTCTGCTTCGAGGTCATCACCCGTCTCGAAGACCGCCGCGTCCCCTTCGTCGTGGCCGTCAACACCTTCCCGGAGGCCCCGCAGTACCCCCTGCCGGACCTCCGCACCGCTCTGGCCCTCGGCGAATCCGTGCCCATCGTCACCTGTGACGCACGGGACCGGGCGTCCTGCCGTGACGCCCTGCTCTCGCTGATGGACTACCTGTGCACCCTCGTCGCCGCCCAGGAGACCGCATGAACTTCCCACCCGCCGGACACACCACCGCGCACGCCGGCCAGGTCCCGCCCCCGGGCTGCCCGGCCCACGCCTCCGCCGGAACCGACGGAGCGGTCCGGCTCTACGGCACGGCGGCGGCCACGGACCCCATGGGCCTGTACGAGGAACTGCGGGCCGTCCACGGCCCGGTGGCACCCGTCCTGCTCGACGGCGACGTACGCGCCTGGCTCGTCCTGGGGTATCCGGAGAACCGGGACGTGGCCAGCCGCCCGACGCAGTTCTCCCGCGACCCCCGGGTCTGGCACGGCTGGAGGAGCGGGGAGATCGACCCCGCCACCTCGCCGCTCATGCCGATGATCGGCTGGCGCCCGGACTGCGTCTGCGCGGACGGGGAGGAGCACCAGCGTCTGCGCGGCGCGGTCACCGCCGCCCTCGGCCAGTTCGACCACCGGGGGATCCGCCGCCGCATCACCCGCTTCGCCCACCAGCTGATCGACGGGTTCTGCGAGGACGGCGAGGCCGAGCTGGTGGGGCAGTTCACCGAGCACCTGCCCATGCTCACCCTCATCCACCTGCTCGGGATGTCCGACGAGGAGAGTCCCGAACTCGTCCCCGCCGCCCGTGACCTCTTCAAGGCCACCGAGACGTCGCTCGCCAGCAACGCCTACGTCCTGGAGAGCCTCGAACGGCTCGTCGTCGCCAAACGGGCCCGCCCGGGGCACGACATCGCCTCCGCGCTGATGGCCCACCCCGCGGGCCTCACGGACGAGGAGGTCCAGCACCACCTGCGCCTCATCCTGCTCGCCGGTTACGAGACGACCGCCAACCTCATGTCCAACGTCCTGCGCATGGTCGTCACCGACCCCCGGTTCCGCGGCTCGCTGGCCGGCGGCCAGATGACCCTGCCCGAAGCGGTGGAGCAGGTCCTCTGGGACGAGCCGCCGCTGATGGTGTGTCCGGGCCGCTGGGCCAACAGCGACACCACCCTCGGCGGACAGCGGATCAGGGCGGGGGACATGCTCCTCCTCGGCCTGGCCGCCGGGAACATGGACCGGACGATCCGCCCCGACCCCGCGGCCCCGGTGCACCACAACCGGGCCCACCTGTCCTTCAGCGCCGGCACGCACGAGTGTCCCGGCCAGGACATCGGCCGCATCATCGCCGACGCGGGCATCGACATCCTGCTCACCCGGCTCCCGGACGTGGCCCTGGCCGTCCCGGAGGAGAGCCTCGACTGGCGCTCCTCCACCTGGGCCCGGCACCTCACGGCGCTGCCCGTGACCTTCTCCCCGCGCTCCCCCCGGACCCACGACGACCCGGCCCCCCTCCCGGCCCCGCCCGCCCGGAACAGCGGGGAGCCCTCGGCGCCGCCGTGGCCCGCGGCCGTGCCCCGCCCCGCGCCCCGCGCCTCCTGGTGGGCGCGCGTCAGGAGCCTCCTGCGGAGGCGGTAGGGCGACGGGGCGGGACCCGCCCCGCTACGTTTCCGGGAACGCCCCGTTCCCGGAAACGTAGCGGGGCGCCCCCGTGTACCAGGCGTGGATCCCGGAGAGGAAGCCGCAGGCGCCCCGGAGCCACGTCTCCAGCTCGGCCCGCTCGTCGGGGTCGAGGCCGGACCGCCGTACGAGCGGCGGGAGTTCGTTCCGCCGGAGGTGCTCGAACTCCCGCAGCCGGGCGTTCACCAGGTGGAAGGCGGCGGGCACGGCCTCGTGGAGGGGGATGCCCAGGGACGTCCCGACGACCAGGACCAGGTTGTTGACGTCGTTCTCCTCGTGGACCTCCCTCTCGTAGGAGGCGAGGTCGTTCGCCAGCCCCATGAAGTCCATGAAGGCGTCCAGCAGGGCCCGGACCGTCCGGTCGTGCCGGATCCGCTCGGGTATCCGCGCCCCCGTGGCCAGTTCGACGGAGTAGGGGGCGGTGTAGGCGGCGAAGCTCTCGCGCCGGAACGGGGCGTAGTCGATCAGATGGGGAACGCGGCCGCTGAGGCTGTTGGCCAGTTCCTCGACCCCCGCGTCGACGTACCGGACCAGCGCGCGGAGGAAATCGTGGCGCCAGTGCGCCAGTTCCGGCGGGAAGAGGTGCCGCCGGAGATCGACGATCCCCCGCTCGACGGCGTTCACCGGTTCCGGCAGCCGGACGTCCGGCTCGGGGCGCAGGAACGCGTGCAGCCGGGCGGTGAAGGCCCGTGCCCCGGGGAGGTCGCCGGTCTGCTTGAAGGCGGCGGCGAAGTGGTCGTCCCAGGCCAGCGTCCAGATGTTGAACCGGTGGTTCAGCCGGAGGGCGGCGAACGGGGCGTCGGGGAGGGTCCAGGCGGTCAACTGGTCGACGGTCATGGCGTGGAAGGCGGACGGGCCCCACACCCCGCGCCGTTCCGGCCCGTCCCCGTGGCCGTCCAGCATGCCCATCTCGCGGGCCCAGGTCTCGCTCTCCCCGCGCAGGTCCGGCAGGTGCGGGTTCACCCGCAGGGGATGGGGCATCCACAGCCGGGGGAGTTCGACGGCGCGCACTGTCATGGACCGACCTCTTTCTCTCCTCGGGCCGCACCGTGCGGGCGGCCCGGCCGCGGGGAGGCGGTCCGCCCGGTCGTCCCCGCCCCACCGCGGGGAGGACGGACACGCTTCCGGACGGCGTGCCGGAGCGGCATGGCGCGCCGCCCGTGCTTCCGCGTGTGAGACCCCCACTGCCGAAATCCGGACGATGCCCGTCCTGAAGCTCCCCAAACCTGCCCGCCGCACATGCCCGGCCGCCCCGCGCCCCTCCGGGCGGCGGCCGGCGAGGTGAGCCGCGTCTCATCACACCCGCCCGATCTTGCTATGCAACTCGTTGCATAGCAAGATCGGGCGCATGGCGCTCGACCACGCGATCCTCGTGTCCCTGCTCGAGAAGCCCGGGTCCGGCTACGAGCTGGCCAGGCGCTTCGAACGGTCCATCGGATACTTCTGGACCGCCACCCACCAGCAGATCTACCGCGTGCTCAAGCGCATGGAGAGCGACGGCTGGATCGATGTCCGGGACGTGCCGCAGCAGGGGCGCCCGGACAAGAAGGAGTACTCCGTCGCCGCGCCCGGACGGGACGCGCTCTCCGCGTGGCTGCACGCGCCGATCGAACCCGAGAGCGTGCGGCACGACCTCGCGGTGAAGATCCGGGGCGCCGCCTTCGACGACCCGGCCGCGCTCATCGGCGAGGTCGAACGGCACCGGCGGGCGCACACCGACCGCCTGGAGCACTACCTCGCGGGCGAGGCGCGCGACTTCCCGGCGTCCGGCGACCACGGTCCGCCCGACGCCGAGCGGGAGCTCCAGCACGCCGTGCTGCGCGGCGGCATCGCGTACGAGCGGATGATGATCGCCTGGCTGGACGACGTCCTCGTCACGCTCGCCCGCTTCGAGGCCGGGCGCTGACGCCCCGCCCCGCACCGCGGCACCCCACCCCACCCCCACCCCGAGCCGGAAAGGCGGACCTCATGGCCGACCCGCTGCTGTTCAACCCGCACACCTACGACCCCGCGCACTTCGACCCGGAGACCCGCCGGCTCCTGCGCGCCACCGTCGACTGGTTCGAGGCGCGCGGCAAGCGCCGCGTCATCGAGGACTACCGCACCCGGGCCTGGCTCGGCGACTTCCTCGCCTTCGCCGCGGAGGAGGGCCTCTTCGCCACCTTCCTCACCCCGTCCTCCGCCGCGGGCGAGGGCGAGGGCGACAAGCGCTGGGACACCGCCCGCATCGCCGCCCTCAACGAGATCCTCGGCTTCTACGGGCTCGACTACTGGTACGCCTGGCAGGTCACCGTCCTCGGCCTGGGCCCGGTGTGGCAGAGCGACAACGCCGCCGCCCGCGCCCGCGCCGCCGAACTCCTCTCGCGGGGCGAGGTGTTCGCCTTCGGCCTCTCGGAGAAGACCCACGGCGCCGACATCTACTCCACGGACATGCTGCTCACGCCCGACGGCGAGGGCGGCTTCCGCGCCACCGGTTCCAAGTACTACATCGGCAACGGCAACGCCGCCGGGCTCGTCTCCGTCTTCGGCCGCCGCACCGACGTCGAGGGCCCCGACGGCTACGTCTTCTTCGCCGCCGACAGCCGCCACGACGCGTACCACCTGGTCAAGAACGTCGTCGACTCCTCGAAGTACGTCAGCGAGTTCCGCCTGGAGGACTACCCGGTCACCGCCGAGGACGTCCTGCACACCGGCCGCGCCGCCTTCGACGCCGCCCTCAACACGGTCAACGTCGGCAAGTTCAACCTGTGCACCGCCTCCATCGGCATCTGCGAGCACGCGATGTACGAGGCCGTCACCCACGCGCGGAACCGCGTCCTGTACGGCCGGCCCGTCACCGCCTTCCCGCACGTGCGGCGCGAGCTGACCGACGCGTACGTCCGGCTCGTCGGCATGAAGCTGTTCAGCGACCGGGCCGTCGACTACTTCCGCACGGCCGGCCCCGACGACCGCCGCTACCTCCTCTTCAACCCCATGACGAAGATGAAGGTGACCACGGAGGGCGAGAAGGTCATCGACCTGATGTGGGACGTCATCGCCGCCAAGGGCTTCGAGAAGGACACCTACTTCGCCGAGGCGGCCGTGGAGATCCGGGGCCTGCCGAAGCTGGAGGGCACCGTCCACGTCAACCTGGCGCTGATCCTCAAGTTCATGCGCAACCACCTCCTCGACCCGGTCGCGTACGAGCCCGTCCCGACCCGCCTGGACGCGGCCGACGACGCGTTCCTCTTCCGGCAGGGGCCCGCCCGGGGACTCGGCTCGGTCCGCTTCCACGACTGGCGCCCCGCCTACGATGTGTACGCCCACCTGGCCAACGTCGCCCGGTTCCGCGAACAGGCCGACGCGCTCTGCGCGTTCGTCCTCGAGGCCGCTCCCGACGAGGAGCAGAGCCGTGACCTCGACCTCCTCCTCGCCGTCGGCCGGCTCTTCGCGCTGGTCGTCCACGGGCAGCTGGTCCTGGAGCGGGCCGCCCTGACCGGTCTCGACGAGGACGTGCTCGACGAGCTGTTCGCCGTCCTCGTCCGCGACTTCTCCGCGCACGCGGTCGAGCTGCACGGCAAGGACTCCGCGACCGAGCCGCAGCAGCTCTGGGCGATCGGCGCCGTCCGGCGCCCCGTCGCGGACGAGGCGCGCTCGGAGCGCGTCTGGCGGCGCGTCGAGGCGCTGTCGGGCGCGTACGAGATGAGGCCCTGAGCCTCCGGGGCCCGGGACCGGACGGGCTTCCCTCCCGGTCCCGGGCCCCGGGCCGGACGGCGGGGGAGCCGTCCGGCCCGGAAGGGGATCAGGCGAGGTCGAACCGGTCCAGGTTCATCACCTTGTCCCACGCGGAGACGAAGTCCCGCACGAACTTCTCCTTCGCGTCGTCGCTCGCGTAGACCTCGGCCACCGCGCGCAGTTCGCTGTTGGAGCCGAAGACGAGGTCGGCGCGGGTGCCCGTCCACCGGACCGTGCCGGTCGCGGTGTCGTGGGCCTCGAAGAGGTTCGGGTCCCCGGCCACCGGCTTCCAGACCGTGCCCATGTCGAGCAGGTTGACGAAGAAGTCGTTCGTCAGGGAGCCCGGGGTCGTGGTCAGGACGCCGTGCCGCGACTGCTGGTGGTTCGCGTCCAGGACGCGCAGACCACCGACGAGGACCGTCATCTCGGGGGCGCTCAGGTTCAGCAGGTTGGCCCGGTCGACCAGCAGGAACTCGGCCGGGAGGCGGTTGCCCTTGCCGAGGTGGTTGCGGAAGCCGTCCGCCTTCGGCTCCAGGGCGGCGAAGGACTCCACGTCGGTCTGCTCCTGCGAGGCGTCCACGCGGCCGGGCCGGAAGGGGACCTCGACCTCGACGCCGGCGTTCCTGGCGGCCTGCTCGACGCCCGCGGCCCCGGCCAGCACGATCAGGTCGGCCAGCGAGATCCGCCGGCCGTCGGTCCGGGAGCCGTTGAACGAGTCGCGGACGCCCTCCAGGACGCGCAGTACCGCCGACAGCCGCTCGGGGTCGTTGACCTCCCAGCCGATCTGCGGCTGGAGGCGGACGCGCGCGCCGTTGGCCCCGCCGCGCTTGTCGCTGCCCCGGAAGGAGGAGGCCGACGCCCAGGCGGTGGAAACCAGCTGGGAGACCGTCAGGTCCGTGGCGAGGACGCTCCTCTTGAGGGCGGCGACGTCCTCGGCGTCCACGAGCTCGTGGTCCACCTCGGGCAGCGGGTCCTGCCAGAGCAGCACCTCGGACGGCACCTCGGGACCCAGGTAGCGGGAGACCGGGCCCATGTCGCGGTGCGTCAGTTTGAACCAGGCCCGCGCGAAGGCGTCCGCGAACTCCTCGGGGTTCTCGTGGAAGCGCCGGGAGATCCGCTCGTACGCCGGGTCGAAGCGCAGCGACAGGTCGGTGGTCAGCATGGTCGGGGCGTGGGTCTTCGACGGGTCGTGGGCGTCCGGGACCGTGCCCGCGCCCGCGCCGTCCTTCGGCCGCCACTGGTGGGCGCCGGCGGGGCTCCTGAACAGCTCCCACTCGTAACCGAAGAGGATGTCGAAGAAGCTGTTGTCCCAGGTGGTCGGCGTGTTCGTCCAGGTCACCTCCAGGCCGCTGGTGATGGTGTCGCCGCCCTTGCCGGTGCCGTGGGAGTTCGCCCAGCCGAAGCCCATGGCCTCGATCGGCGCGGCCTCGGGGTCGTCGCCGACGCTCTCCGAGGGACCGGCGCCGTGGGCCTTGCCGAAGGTGTGCCCGCCCGCGACGAGCGCGACCGTCTCCTCGTCGTTCATCGCCATCCGGCGGAAGGTCTCCCGGATGTCGCGGGCCGCCGCGACCGGGTCCGGATTGCCGTTCGGGCCTTCGGGGTTGACGTAGATGAGGCCCATCTGCACCGCGCCGAGCGGTTCCTCCAGCTCGCGGTCGCCGGTGTAGCGCTCGTCGTCGAGCCAGGCGGTCTCGGGGCCCCAGTACACGTCCTCGTCGGGCTCCCACACGTCCTCGCGGCCGCCGGCGAAGCCGAACGTCCTGAGGCCCATCGACTCCAGGGCGACGTTGCCGGCGAGGATCAGGAGGTCGGCCCAGGAGAGGTTCCGGCCGTACTTCTTCTTGACCGGCCACAGCAGCCGGCGGGCCTTGTCCAGATTGACGTTGTCGGGCCAGCTGTTGAGGGGGGCGAAGCGCTGCTGGCCGGCGCCGGCGCCGCCGCGGCCGTCGGTGATGCGGTACGTTCCCGCGCTGTGCCAGGCCATCCGGACCATGAGGGGGCCGTAGTGGCCGAAGTCGGCGGGCCACCAGTCCTGCGAGGTCGTGAGCACCTCGGCTATGTCCCGCTTGACGGCCGGGAGGTCGAGGCTCCCGAACGCCTCGGCGTAGTCGAAGTCCTCGCCCAGCGGGTTGGCCACGGCGGGGTTCTTGGCCAGGATCTTCAGGTTCAGCCGGTTCGGCCACCACTGGTTGTTGCCGCCGCCCTGGGTCGGGTGGGCGGCGCGGCCGTGCGCGACCGGGCAGCCGCCTCCGGCTTCGTCCAGCTTCGCGTCCACGACGATGGCGTCGTGGTTCTCGGGGGCCTCGTTCTCGGACACGCGGTTCTCAGACATCGGAATCCTTCCGGACCTGGCGGACAACAGTGCTCAGGAAGGGGGATCGGCGGAGCGGTCGGGCCGGGTCCGGAGAGCCGTCCCGCCCCCGGTCCCCGCCGCGCTGACGTCTTCCTGTCCCTTGGCCATCAACGGAAGCGATCCTACGATGGACCTTGTCCAAGTCAAGATCGATGTCACGTCATTGTTTGGGGAGGGCCTGCCGGGCACCGGCGGCCCCGCGCCGAAGCCGAAGAGGTGAACCGACATGAGCGACCTGCTGGAACGGCTGCGATCCCGGGGCTGGCGGATGACGTCCCAGCGGCGGGTGGTCGCGGAGGTCCTGGCCGGCGACCACGTGCACCTCACGGCGGACGAGGTGCACGCGCGGGCGGCCGAACGGCTGCCGGAGATCGCGCGGGCGACGGTCTACAACACCCTCGGCGAACTCGTCGCCCTGGGGGAGGTCGTGGAACTCCCCACGGACGGACGGGCCAAGCGCTACGACCCGAACGCGCACCGGACGCACCAGCACCTGGTCTGCTCGGGCTGCGGGACCATCCGGGACGTCCACCCGACGGGGGACCCGCTGGCCGCGCTGCCGGCCGGGGAACGGTTCGGCTTCGCCGTGGAGAAGGCCGACGTGACCTACCGGGGCCTGTGCCCGGACTGCGCGGGAGCGGGCGCGCACGACGGGAGGGGCCCGTCGCCCGCGAAGGCGGCGGACCCCTCCGGGGACGGCGGCGGTCAGCCCAGGACGGCCAGCGCCTCGTCGTAGGAGGGCTCGTCCGCGATCTCGTCCACGAGCCGCGCGTACAGGACCGTGTCGTCCTCGTCCAGGACGACGACCGCGCGGGCGGTCAGACCCGCCAGCGGGCCGTCCGCGATGTCCACGCCGTAGTCGGCGTGGAACGCGCGGCCGCGCAGCGTCGAGAGGGTCGTGACGTTCTCCAGGCCCTCGGCGCCGCAGAAGCGCGCCTGGGCGAAGGGCAGGTCGGCGGAGACGCAGAGCACCACCGTGTTCTCCAGCTCCCCCGCCCTCTTGTTGAACGCGCGGACCGAGGAGGCGCACGTCGGGGTGTCGACGCTCGGGAAGATGTTGAGGACCTTGCGCTTCCCGGCGAAGTCCCCGAGCGACGTGTCGGTCAGCCCTGCGCCGACGAGCGTGAAACCGGGTGCCCGGCTGCCGGGGGACGGCAGCGCGCCGTCCACCCGCACCGGGCTGCCCTTCAGCGTGACCTGGGCCATGGGGATCTCCTTCGGACGTACGAGTGACAACGGAGGGAATCGTACGGAGTCCGGGCCGCCCGCGCGGTCGCGGCCCGTGGGCGGGCGGCCGGAACCGGCCGCCCGCCGGGGCCTCAGTCCCGGGGCCGCGCCAGGTACTCCTGCCGCAGGGCGTCCAGGACGCGCGCCGCCTCGGGGTGGCCCGCCTTCCGGCAGCGCGCCGCCGCCGCCGTCAGCCGGACGACGGCGTCGCCGGGCCGGCCGAGGCCGTTCCCCTCGACCAGGGCGGCGAACCGGACCGCCTCGGCCCTGGGCAGCTCGCCCTCCTCCCCGCCCTCCTCGTGGGCGGCGACCGCCGCCTCGGCCTCGGCCAGGGCCTCCTCGAAGCGCTCCGCCTCCACCAGGACGCGGGCCCGCCGGTAGCGCACCTCGCCGCGCTCGTACCAGACGGCGAAGTCCTCGGCCTCCTCCACGAGTCCGGCCAGGACCGCGTCGGCCCGCTCCAGGTGGCCGAGGGCCGCCTCCACCCCCTCCCGGCCCCGCGCCGCCACCGTGAGGCGGGCGAACTCGCGCGCCATCAGCGCGACCAGGGGCGGGTTCGGCGCCTCGGCGTGCGCGGCGAACGCACGCGCGTACGCGGTGTCCGCCGCGTCCCAGCGGTCGGCAAGCGCCAGCGTGGTCGCCGTCTCCGCCGCCACCAGGGTGCGGATCGGACCGTCCTCCTCCCACCCGGCGACCGTGTCCGCGAGCCGCAGGAACTCCTCGGCGGCGGGCAGGTGCTCGTCGAGGTCCCGCAGACCCCGCGCCAGGGACAGCCGCACCTGGGCCGCCATCCGCTCGTCGAGGGAGGAGGCCGCCCCGTGGGAGAGGACCGACTCCAGGACGGCGACGGCGTCCGCCTGCCGCCCCGCGCGCGTCAGCACGTCCGCGAGCCGGAGCCGTACGTCCGTGGCCTCCCCGGGCTCCCCGTCCTGGTCGAACCGGGCGGCCGCCTCGGAGAGGTGGCGCACGGCGCCCGTGAAGTCCCCGAGGTGCGAGGCCGCGTGGCCGAGCAGGGCGTACGTCGGAGCCAGCGGGAAGTCCGCGTCGTCGTACCGGACCGCGTCCGCGATCGCCCGGTGCAGCAGCTCCACCGCCTCCGCGGGCTCCTGCCGGGCCAGCGCGAACTGGGCGAGCAGGGCACGCGGGCGCGCGCCGCGCCAGGGCCGCTCCGAGGCGTCGACGTCCGCCAGGGCCGCGCGCAGCTCCGATTCGGCGAGGGCCGTGTCGCCCCGCCGCCCGGCCACGTCCGCGACGAACTGGCGCGCGTTGGCCACCTGGTGGGGGACGGACAGGCGCTCCGCCTCGGCCCGCATCGTCCGCGCGGACTCCTCGAACCGCTCCAGGACGGCCGCGGGGACCTCCGGCATCCGCCGCATCACCTCCTGGTACGCGGCGAAGGTGTGGGCGTACAGCACGGTGAGGTACTTCAGGACGCGCTCCGCCGCCGCCTCGTCACCGGCCCCGCCCTCCCCGCCGGCCGGGGGAGCCTCCTTCCCGAGGCGCTCCGCCTCGCGCAGCGCCTCGTCGAGACGGACCCGGGCGGTCTCGGCCGCCGCGCCGCCCCCCTCCTCCGCCGTGTCCCCGCCGGCGGCTCCGGCGGCGTTCGCCCACGCCTGGGCCCGGGCGGCGAGGGAGTGCCACGGCATCCCGAGCCGCTCGTAGAGCGCGGCGGCCTCCTCCAGCTCCGTGACGCCCTCCGCGTCCCGGCCCTCCCGCGCGTGCGTCTGCGCGCGCCACACCGCCAGTTCGGCCCGCAGCAGGTCCTCGGGGCCGAGCCGTTCGTCGTGCGCGGCGGAGCCGTCGGCGATCCTCCCGGAGACGCGGGACCAGAGCCTGTCGGCCCCGGGGTGCCCCCGGCGCGCCATGCTCCGCGCCTCGCGCACCAGGGCGGCGAAGTCCTCCGGCACCCCGGGAACGGCGACCGCCGGGACCGCGCCCGCGGGGGTGCGGGTGGCGGCGGCCGTCCGCAGTCCGAGCGGCAGCGGCTCGTCGAGCAGCGGCCGCCGCCCGAGACGCCGCCGGCGGCGGTCCCCGACGGCCGTGGTGCCGTTGCGCGCGTCGAAGGCGGCGGCGAGCCGGTCCGCCTCGGCGCGGACGTGCGCGAGCAGGCCGCCCGCCGTCCAGTTCCGGCCGGGCGGACCGGCGACGGGGGTCTCCTCGTGTCCGTCCTCCACGAGCCGGGCGAGCAGCACCTCCACGCCGGTGAGGAAGCCCAGCCGGTCCAGGGGCGCCCCGGTCGCCCCGAACAGCGGACGGTTCTCCGCGAGGACTTCGAGGCCCCGGCCCTCGTTGCGCGAGAGGGCGCAGAACTCCAGGTGCAGGCCGACCTCGTGCTGCATGCCGGTGTTGCCCCGGACCCGCCGGTAGCCGGTGAGGTGGTGGGAGCGGGCCTCGTCCGTACGGCCCAGGCGCAGCAGCGGCAGCAGGGCACGCGCCTGGCTCATCTGCGGTTCCTCGCTGCAGGACCGCGAGCCGTCGAGGACCGGCCCCCAGACATCGAGGGCCGCCGCGTCGTCCCCCGCCGCCACGCGGTACGAGGCGTGGTGCCGGATCTCGCACGCCTCGCAGTCGCTCAGGTCGGTACGGGGCCGGGTGGCCCACAGGTCGTAGGCGTCGGGGACGCCCGTCCCGGTGTGGGCGGCGACCTGGTACCGCATGGCCGCCACCGGCTGCATGCCGTGCCCGGCCTCCTCGTACCGGTCCCGCATCCGGTCGATCCAGCCGTGCACGGTGTCCAGCGGCACCTCCGGCACCTGGAGCAGGGACGTCGTCACCCACTTGAAGCGCCAGAAGACCTGGTGGGCCTCCCACGGGCTGAAGGCGTCCGGCGCGGTGTCCCACAGCTGGAGCAGCCGGGCGAAGACCACGGGGGACTTGCGCTGCTCGCCGGTGAACTCGTACGCCGTCATCAGCTCCAGGAGGGCCGTGACGAGGGTGTCGGGCTCCTCGAAGACCCCGGCGGCCTCGACCAGCTCCTCGGCGGTGACGGTCCGGTGCGTCCCGTGGGGACGCTCGTGGTTCTCGCGCAGCGCCTCGACGACGGCCTCGGGCGTGTCCAGCATCTACCGTTCCTTCCGGGGCTCGGAGCCGGGCGCCGCCGCGTCCGGACGGTGCATGGCATGGGTCAGCAGGCCGATGAAGGCCCGGTTGAGCAGCGCGCTCTCGCTCGCCCGCAGGGGGCGGCGGCTGAGCAGCAGCGCCTGGCCGTAGAGCGCTTCGGCGGTGGTCACGGCGAGGCCGCGCTCACCGATCGTGATCGCCTGGCGGACCAGCGGGTTGAGGTGGTTCAGGACGAGCTGGGCGCGCGGGGTCTCCTGGCGCAGCGAGCCGAGGATGTCGGCCCACAGGCCGTCGCCGTCGGCCGCCAGGCCGGCCCGCGTCCGCTCGTGGCGCGCCTCCCGGTTGTCGAGGAGGAGGGCGGGCGCGGTGACCGGCTGGAAGTCGCGCAGGACGACGTCGCAGTCGTGCGCGCCGATCGTCTCCCGGGCGACCGCGAGGAAGGCGGCCGCCCGCAGTTCGGCGGCCGGTTCCACGGCGTCCAGGTGCGCGGTGACCGTGGCCGGGTCGAGGTCCGTGACGGACGTGCCCGGACGGACCTCGGGCAGCCGGTGCACCAGGTCGCGGTCGTAGGTGTAACCGCCGTTGACCACGCCCAGGCCGGCGGCCGAGGCGATGGGGGCGACCTGGCGGAACTCCTCGACGCTCCGGGTGACCAGGACCGCCGGGTGCGCCCGCGCGAACTCCTCCAGGGTCACGTTGCCGTCGGTGGTCTCGAACGGCAGCCACGGCAGCACGACGCGCAGCAGCTCGTCGTCGTACCGGGCGAGCGCCTTGACCGCCAGGTGGTGGGTGTCGATGAAGCGGTGGAGCAGCGCCGGGTCGCTGGCGGCGAGCCCGGTGAGCCAGTCGCGGATCCGGTCGCCCAGGGCGTCCCGTACGGCGGACAGCGTGCCGTCCTCGTACAGCGACTCCCGGGACGCGGTGGGCCGCAGGCTGGTCGTGTCGACCACGCAGCGCACGAAGAACGCCCATTCCGGGAGGAGTTCGGGCGCCTTGTCGGTGAGGAGCATGCCCTTGAGGTGGACCCGGTGCCCCGCGCGCTGTGCCGGGCTCACCGCCGTCGGCAGCACGTACGCGACCCCGCGCAGGCCGGCCGCCGGAAGGTCCAGCTCGATGCTGTCGAGCGGGGTGAAGTCGAAGAGGTCGCGGCAGTACGCGGTGAGGGCCTCGCGGCGCGCCAGCGGGGAGCGGTGGCTCCGCTCCCACGGCGGTGCCTCGTCGATCCGGTGCGCCTCGCCCCGGGAGTCGACGACGGTGACCTCGTGCCGCAGGAGCCCGCCGTAGTGCCGGGCCAGCCGGACGACCTCTCCCGGGCTCGTCCACTCGGCGTTGTCGGCACGCGGCACGAGCCGGACGGTCGTGCCCGGCGCGGGCGCCTCCGACGCGGGCAGGTTCCGGATGGTGTAGCGGCCGTCGGAGTGGCCGCGCCACTCCACGGCGGGCGCCGACGGGTCCGCGGCGGACCGGCTGACCACCGTGATCTCGTCGGCCACGACGAAGCAGGCGAGCAGACCGATGCCGAACTGGCCGATGAACTCCCCGCGGGCGGCGTCGAGTCCGGCGCCGTCCAGGGCGCCGTCGGGGGTCCGCTTGGAGCTGCGTCCGATGGTGGCGAGGAACCGGTGGACGTCCGCCTCGGTCAGGCCGACGCCGGTGTCCGTGACGGTGAGCGTGTCGCCCGTGCGCACGGTGATGGTGCCGGGTGCGGCGGGGTCGAGAGCCTGCCGGGCGGTGATGGCGTCCACGGCGTTCTGGAGCAGCTCCCGCAGGTAGACGCGGGGACTGGAGTAGAGGTGGTGGGAGAGCAGGTCGACCAGACCGCGCAGGTCGACCTGGAAGGTGTGCGCTGACTCGGAAGGAGACACCTGGGGAAGTCTTTCGGTGAACGCGCCCGTGCCGACGGGCGGGAGGAAGGGGGAGGAGAGGGGCGGAGTAGGGAAGGGTGCGGAGGCAAGGGTGCGGAGGAGGGGCGGCGGTCGCGCCGGCCGACCCGCCGGTTCAGCGGCCGGCCGACGAACGCCGCTCCCGGTAGGCCGCGACGGGGTCGGAACCGTCCAGGTAGGACCAGGGGAACTCGGTGACCCGTCCCTCGGTGGCGCGGAAGCACTCCCGCGCGGCCTCGCGGTCCCCGGCGAGCGAGAAGGCCATGGCGAAGCTGTTGAGCACCTGGAGCCGGCCGCTCCGGCGGACGGAGTCCGGGTGCCGGTAGGAGTGGTCCGCGGCCTCGTGCAGGGACGCCACCACGTCGGGCCGGCGGATGTGGGCGGCGTCCGGTCCCGGGTCGAGGGAGAGCCACTCCTCCAGGTGCGCGACCGCGACGAGCTGGCCGAGGAGCGTCCCGGCGGGCGCGCCGAACGCCGACGCGCGCGCGAAGGCGTGCATCTCCTCGTGCGATCCGCCCCACTTCTCGCAGACCTGCTGCAACTGCTGCTGGTGCGCCCCCAGGTGGTGCGGGGAACGCCGCACCGTCGCCTCGAACCGGCGCCGTGCGACCTCCGGTCCGACCTCCAGGCCGCGCCCGCTCACCTGGAGGCAGTACCAGGGCGAGGCCCATCCCGGTTCGCGCTCCGCCGCCTCGTACAGATGGCGTTCGGCCGTGCGCAGTCGCGCGTGGAAGGTCTCGAACCGCTCCCGCGAGACGTCTTTGGCGCGTGCCGCGGTCCGGGCCTCCCAGCCCCGGCTGACGTGGCGGAGGCCCGCCACGAGCCGGGGCAGCGCCGCCTCCGGTTCCGCTTCGATCACCCCGGTGATCCACTCCTCCACGCCGGCGGTGTCGCAGACCGCCCACAGGAGGTCCGTCCGGCCCTCGCTCTCGGGACGCGCTTCGAGCACCTCCCGCACGGTGGCCCAGTCCGCCGCCGCGGCCGCTTCGCGGACGCGGGCCGCTTCGGGATCCTCGTCCTCCTCCAGCCGCGCGACGGGCCGCCCCGTCCTCTTCCCCAGCGCGAGCCCCCACGTACGGAGCAACGCCATGTCCCCACCCCTTGCCGTGTGCGAACGGGGCGGCGGTGATCGTCCGTCCCGTGGGGGTAGTGACTATCACGCGGGTACGACAGTCGCACATCCGTTTCCCGGCCGGGCCGCCCGCGATCGCCCTCTCCCGACCGCCGGCCGCTCCCCGTCCCCTCGCGCGCGGGGTCTTGCGCGGAAGCCCGGCCCTCTCTACCCTCCGCCGATGGTTAGGAAATATTCCTAACCAACATCCCTGAAGAGAAAGGGAGTTGGCATGCGTCGACGAAGCGTCTCGCTTCTCGGACTCGCGGGCCTGCTGGCGTTGCCCCTGACGGTCCTGCCGGAGGCGCGGGCCGCCGACGGCCCGGTGTCCACCGGAAAGCCGGTGACGGCCTCGTCCGTCGAGACCTCGGCCTTCGGCGCCGGGCTCGCGGTGGACGGCGACACGAGCACCCGCTGGGCGAGCCTCGAAGGGATCGACCCGCAGTGGATCCGCGTCGACCTCGGGGCCCCTCACACGATCTCCCGCGTGAAGCTGAACTGGGAGGCCGCGTACGGCAAGGCGTACCGCATCCAGACCTCGGCCGACGGGACCACCTGGAACGACGTCTACTCCACCACCACCGGCGACGGGGCGGTCGACGACCTGACGGTCTCCGGCAGCGGCCGGTACGTCCGGATGTACGGGACCGGGCGGGGCACCCCGTACGGCTACTCCCTCTGGGAGTTCGAGGTGTTCGGCGCGCCGTCCTCCGGGGGCGGCGGCGGAACGGCCGTCCCCTTCGGCAGCCACCTCAAGCCGTACGCCGCCGGGACGCTGAAGCCCTCCGGCGCGCAGGCCGTGCTCGACCAGAAGGTCGTCGACTACTACAACAGGTGGAAGGCCGCCTTCGTCCGGCAGAACTGCGGCAACGGCTGGTACCAGGTCTACTCGCCCGACGCCGACCACCCGTACGTCGCCGAGGCCCAGGGGTACGGCATGGTCGTGGCCGCCACCATGGCGGGCGCCGACCCGGACGCGAAGAAGATCTTCGACGGACTCGTCAAGTGGAAGATCGACCACCCCTCCTCCGTCAACCCGGACCTGCTCGCGGCCGAACAGAACGCGGACTGCGTGAGCGTCTCCGGCGGCGACGGCGCCACCGACGGGGACATGGACGTGGCCTACGGCCTGCTCCTCGCCGACAAGCAGTGGGGGAGCACCGGCACGTACAACTACAAGGCCCTCGCGCTCAAGCACATCGCCGCGATCAAGAAGGACGAGCTCAACCCGACGACCAGGCTCCTGAAGCTGGGCGACTGGAGCAGCGCCGGCGACCAGTACTACTACGTCTCCCGCACCTCGGACTGGATGGTCGACCACTTCCGCGCCTTCCGCGCGGCCACGGGCGACACCACCTGGGACGCCGTGCGCACCGCGCACCAGAACCAGATCACCCGCCTCCAGTCCACGTACGCCTCCGGCACCGGACTCCTGCCCGACTTCGTCGTCAACACCGACACCACGCCCAAGCCCGCCCCGGGCAAGGTGCTGGAGCACGACAACGACGGCTTCTACTGGTGGAACGCCTGCCGTACGCCGTGGCGCATCGCGGACGACGCGGTGACCAGCGGAGACGCCACGTCCCTCGCGGCGGCGCGGAAGCTCAACGGCTGGATCAAGACGAAGACCGGCGGCGACCCGAACAGAATCGGCATCGGCTACAAGCTCAACGGCACCCAGATCTCCTCCGGCAGCGAGGCCGCCTTCTTCGCCCCGTTCGCCGTGGCGGCGATGACCGACCCGGGCAGCCAGGCGTGGCTGGACGCCCTGTGGAACAAGATGCTGAACACGCCCGTCGACACCAGCAGCTACTTCTCGGCGAGCATCCAGCTGCAGGTCATGATCACGGCCTCGGGCAACCACTGGGTCCCGTAGCCGTACGGACGGAGTCCCGGAACGGCGCCCCGGGACGGCGAAGCGGTGGGCCCCGACACCCGTCGGGGCCCACCGCCTCGTTTCCGGCAGGTCAGACGAGCACCACCGGCTTGCCGCTGAGCTCCACGCCCGCCGCCCGCAGCTCGTCGAGCGCGCGGTCGGTGGTGGCCTCCGTGACCCCGACCGTGTGGTCGAGGAGGACGCGCACGTCGAAGCCCGCCCGGATCCCGCCGAGCGCGGTGGCCTTCACGCAGTGGTCCGTGCCGATCCCGACGACGTCGATGCCGTCGACCGCGCGGGCGCGCAGCCACTCGTCCAGCGGCGTCCCGCTCTCGGTGGCTCCCTCGAAACCGCTCTTGGAGGCGGAGTGGGCGCCCTTGAAGAAGACCTCCTCCACGGCGCCGGAGGCGACGACGGGTGCGAAGTCCGGGTGGAACTCGGCCCCCTCGGTACCGGCGACGCAGTGGACGGGGAAGGAGTCCTCGAAGTCCGGCTCGTCCGAGAAGTGGTCGCCCGGGTCGACGTGGTGGTCCCGCGTGGCGACGACGTGCGCGTACCGGCCGTCCGTGCTCCGGATCAGCTCGGCGATGGCGGCGGCCCGGTCGGCCCCGCCCCTCACGGGGAGGACGCCGCCCTCGCACAAGTCCTTCTGCACATCGACGACGATCAGGGCACGGCGCACGGGAGCGGCCTTTCCTCGGGGGGTGGAAGAAGTCGCTCCATGGTCGCCTCTCCACCGGCCGCCGGGCGAGGCGCGCGCCCGCTGTTCACCCGATGGGGATCATGGAACGGGGTCTCCGCCCGAAGGACCGTTCCGCCGTGCTCCGCGGGGGCGCCCGGTGCCGGCGTCCGCGACCGGCGCGCGGGCCGTGACCGGCGGTTCCGCCGGCGGGGAGGGCTCAGTGGTCCGTGGGGGTGTCGGTGAGGAGGGCGGTTTTGAGGTCTTTGAGGATGCGGGTGAGGAGTCGGGAGACTTGCATTTGGGAGAGGCCGA
>NZ_JBVIZC010000017.1:0-96923 GCF_055591945.1 Streptomyces sp. NPDC041191
ACACCCACCGCCACGCATAACCCCCACACACCAGCACACCAGCACGCCCGGCGGCTCCCCTCCCCACAGGACGGGAACCACCGGGCGTACCCGTGTGGACGAGCAGGGCCTGTCGATGAGTACAGGGGGCCTCCGGGGCACGACGTAACGGATCGCGCGCCGCCGAGTTCGCGCGGTCCGCCCGTTCGGGCAAGCGTCCGTTCGGGCGATCGGACGACGGCGCGCCCGCGCACGGCCGGGGACGGCACCCCGCGCCGCGACGAGGACGACGGGCGGGGCGGCCCGGCGGGTGCGCGGTCCCGTACGGAACGGGACGGGTCCTTCGCCGCCGCGCCCGTTCCGTACCGGCGCTCCGGCGGTCAGACGCCCAGCTTGGCCCGGACGCCACCGGCTGCCTTGGCGGGACGCGCCGCGACGCGGGCCGCCCTGCGCATCACGCGGGCGTCGTGCCGCACGCCCTGCGCGGCGTGGCGGCCGCGCCACAGCAGTGAGGGGGCGCTGCCGGTGTCGTCGGCGGCGATCAGCAGACCGCCCAGCATGGACACGTTCTTGAGGAAGTGGATGCGCTGTTGCGCCCGGTCGGAGGCGTCCTCCGCCTCCCAGAAGCGGTGCCCCGCCAGCGTGGTGGGGACCAGCGTCGCGGCGAGGGCCAGCGCGCACAGCCGGGGATGGCGGCCGAGCCCGAGCAGCACGCCGCCCACCACCTGCACGGCGCCGTTGAGCCGGACGAGGTGCTCGGTGTTGTCGGGCAGCGCGGCGACGCGGTCCCTCAGGGGCCGGACGACGGCTTCGGCCGCCGGGACCACGTCCTGGGGACGGCGCAGGGAGTTCATGCCACCGGCGATGAACATCGAGGCGAGCATCGGACGGCCGGCGATACGGAGAAGACTCATGACCCTGCCTCCAGGAACGGTCAAGGATGTGGTGTCTACGGGAATCATCGGGTGCCCCGCCGGACCGCCGCCATTCGGCAGACGGCGGAACCCGGGCCACCGCCGACCGGCGGACGACCGGACCCGGACGATCACCGGCGGCCGGTCCGCCCGGGCGCGGCGCGGGCCGGGGGCTCCGCGAGGGCCGGGCCCGCCGTCCGGGCCCACTCGTCCGGGCCGGTCCGGCCGGGTGGGCCGAACGAAGGAGCCGGACGGGAAGAGCCGCCCGGCCCTTCCCCCTCCACCCTGCGCAGGCTGGAACGCAACGGCATCGTCGAGCGCGAGGTCGTGAACGACCGGCCCGTCGCGGTGGAGTACCGGATCACTCCCCCCGGGGAAGACCATGCGGCCGCCCGTGGACGTCCTCCTGGAGTGGGCACGGACGTACATGCCCCGGATCGAACAGGCCCGGGAGGCGTTCGACGCGAGGTGAGGTGCCGTGCCCGTCTCCGCGTGCCGTGCGGGCCGGGTCCCCGCCGCCCCTCAGACGGGACGTTCGGCCATGACGACCACGCCCGGCCCGGTCTGCTCGTCCGCCGGGAGCCGGAGTTCGGCGACCGGGCGCAGCCCGGCCCGCTCGATCAGGTCCACGAGCTGTTCCGGCCTCCATTGGTGCGTCGTCCAGCGGACGGGTACGCCCCCATACGCCTCGGTGCGCACCAGGTCCTCGTCGCCGACGTGCGTCGCGGTGATGAGGTGGCCGCCCGGCTTCAGTGCCCGCGCGAACCGGGCGAGCACCTGGGGAAGGACCTCACGGGGGAGGTTGAACAGCGACCACCACCCGAGCACGCCCCCGAGGGACGCCTCGCCGAGGTCCAGGTCGGTGGCGGAGCCGACGTCGAAACGGCATTCCGGATGGAGACGGCGCGCGTTCTCGATCATGCGGGGAGAGAGGTCGACCCCGGACACGTCGAGTCCGCGTCCGGCGAGATAGGCGGTCACCGTCCCGGGCCCGCAGCCGACGTCGAGGACGGGGCCGAGCCCGTCCACGGTGTCGGCGAAGGCGTCGATCGACGCCTTGAGCCACGGGTGGCGGCGGATGTCCCCCACTCCCGTCGACAGCACCATGTGGACGTAGTTGTCGGCCACCCGGTCGTAGGAGTCACGGACCGTGTCGAGGTCGGCCGGGCGGTCGATGCGGTGTGTGTTCACCGGCCAACGATAGGGCGGCGGTTCCGGCGTCGGTAGTACGGGGGTTCCGGGGCCGGTGGTACGGCGGCACCCCGCGCCACGCGCGGAGGCGGGCCCGTCGGCGACCGGTCCGGCCGCGCTTGACCTTGACACGGTGACAAGGTCTTCACTGCGACCGAGGAGGTGGTCCCGATGACCATGGCGGAAGAGGACACGCACACGACGCGCGCCCCCCGGGGAGCGGAGAGCGCCGACGCGTCGGTCCGGTTGCGGGCGGCGCTGGCGGCCGGCACGGACCCGGACCCGGGGTCCGTCGGCGAACTCGTCGAGCGGTGCGCGGTCGAACCCGACTTCCACGTGCGCGAGATGCTGACGTGGGCGCTCACGCGCCACGCGGCGTCGGTGACGGTCCCGGCGCTCCTCGGCGAGGTCTGCTCGGGGGGCACGCGGGCGCGGAGCCAGGCGCTGCACACGCTGTCCAAGATCGGGGACCGGCGGGCGTGGGCGGTGATCACACCGGCCCTGCTGTCCGACGCCGACGACGAGGTGGCCCGGAGCGCCTGGCGGGCGGCGGTCGTCCTCGTACCCGAGGGCGGGGAGCGCGAGTTGGCCGTCATGTTGGCGTCGCAGCTCGGGCGCGGCGGGTACGGGACGCGGCTGAGCCTCAGCCGGGCGCTCATCGCCCTCGGGGCCTCGGCGTCGCCGGTACTGGACGACGCGGCCACGGACCCCGACCCCCGCGTACGCGGCCACGCGATCGCCACGGAACGGCTGTGGCGGGACCCGGAGGCCGGGTTCGCGTACGCGGTCGAGGAGGCGAAGCGCGTCGTGGCCCTCGGCGACGCCGACCGGGAGGAGTGACGGGCCGTGCTGATCGGCGAGGTCGCGCGACGGTCCGGGGTGAGCGCCCGCATGCTCCGGCACTACGAATCGCTCGGCCTGGTGAGGCCGACGGGCCGTACCGGCTCCGGCTACCGGGAGTACTCCGACGAGGACATCCGGCGCGTCTTCCACATCGAGAGCCTGCGGTCGCTGGGGCTGTCGCTGCGCGACGTCGGGCGGGCGCTCGACGATCCCGGCTTCGCGCCCTCGGAACTCGTCGACGACCTCGTCCGCCGGACGCGGGAGCGCATCGCGGCGGAGACGGAGCTGCTCACGCGGCTCCGCCGGATCGGCGCGGCGGAACCCGCCGGCTGGGAGGACGTCCTGCGGACCGTCGCGCTCCTCCGGTCGCTCGGGTCCGAGGACGCGGGGACACGGCAGCGCGCGGCCCTGGTGGCGAGCGAGGAGGTTCCCGTACCGGTGGAAGCGCTGGTCGAGGCCGTGCTGAGCGAGCCGGACCCGAACGTCGCCGGGGCCCTCCGCTGGGCGCTGGCGCGGTCCGGCGGGGACGGGCCGGCACTCCTGGCGGAGGGGCTCCGCTCCCCCTCGGCCGAGGTGCGGGAGCGTGCCGTCCGGTCCCTCGCCGAGCTCCCGGGCGCCGGGGCGACCGGGCCGCTCCGGGACGCCCTCGCCCACTCCGACGCCGTGGTGCGCGGGTACGCGGCCCTGGCGCTCGCGGAGCGGGACGCGGCCGACGCGGTCCCGACGCTCCTCGACATGGTCGTCGAGGGGAGGAACGACGTCGACGCGGCCGACGCGCTGGGCGCGGCGGCGGGCGACCCCGCGACGGCGGACCGGATCGTCACCGGACTCCTCGACCGCCTCGGCCGCCGACCCCTCGGGGCGTCCGCGCGTCGGCGGCTGACCCAGGCGCTCGCGGACGTCCCGGGGGCACGGGCGTCGCGCGCCCTCGTGGAGCTGTCCCGGGACGAGGACCGTGCCGTGGCGCTCACCGCGGCGTACGTCCTGGCCCTGCGCGGCGAGCGGTGACGCGGAGGGAGCCGAACCGGGCTGCACGGAGCCGGCCGGAACGTGAGCGGGCTCGGAGCCGGTGCGCGGCGCAACCGTACGCCTTCCTTCAGAGGGTGAACGCAAGGAGAGCGGCGAGGTGACCCCACATCAGGAGCGGTACGTGTTTTGGCCGTTGTCGGTGTGAACTCTTGACGACATGCCGGGCTGGCGGTTGACTCACCGCACCGCGCCGGAAGCAGTCCCGACAACGTTGTTCCGCCCCTCTCCCCGGAAGCTCCCCGTGGTGCGCCGCGCTCGTCGTCACCGTGGGGGACCGGGAACGGCCGGGTCGTCCCGGACGGGGTCGGGCGTCGGGTCCGGAACGGATTCCAGGGCCGCTGCCCGTGTTCACGAAGTGTTCGTTCGTGGGGCGGCGCGTCCGGCCGGGACGGTCGTCCCGGTGTACGCCCTGCGCACCACCCGTGCCATCCCGTTCCCCGATCCCCCTCGCGCGACAGCAGGCAGAAGGAGCCGCCATGCCCTCCGCAGAACACCGAACCGCCCGACACCGCGGGAGAGCCGTGGCGGCGGTGGTCGCCGCCACCGCCGTGCTCGGCGGGCTGCTCGCCGGAGCCCTGCCGAGCGCGGCCGCCGCCGACGAACCGGTACCGGTGGCCGTCGACCGTTTCGAGGGTGAGGTTCCCTTCGCCACCCCTCCGGCGGAGGGGATCTTCACCTGGGGCAGCGACGCCGACGACCACCCGGTGCTGCGGATCGCCGAGCGCGCCGACGCCCCCGAGGGCAGCCGGGTCCTGGAGGGCACGTACGACATCAGCGGCTGGGGCGGGTTCACCCATGACTTCGCCTTCGACCGGCCGGCCCACGACTGGACCGCGTTCAAGGGCGTCCGCTTCTGGTGGTACGGCCAGAACACCGCTCCCCTGCCACCCGGTTCGGGCCGGCGGATCAACTTCGAGCTCAAGGACGGCGGCGCCAACGGCGAGGCGTCCGAGCTGTGGACCACGTCCTTCACCGACGACTGGGAGGGCTGGCACCTCGTCGAGATCCCGTTCTCCGAGTTCCGGTACCGGTCCGACTACCAGCCCGTCGGCGGCATCGACCAGGTCCTCGGCCTGAACGAGATGTGGGGGTACGCGCTGACCCTGCCGCCCGGCTCCCCCGGCAGGTTCGCCCTCGACGGCATGGAGCTGTACGGCAGGGCGGAGCCCGCGCTGCACACCAAGGTGATCACCGACGCCGCCGTGTACCCGGTGGCCGAGGGCGGCAGCGCGCGGGTGAAGGTGACGGTGGCCACCACCGGTTCGGGCCCCATCGGCGAGCCCGTCACCGTCGCGTACACCACCGGGGAGGGGACCGCCGAGGCCGACAAGGACTACGCGCCGGTCAGCGGCGTCCTGACCTTCCCGGCCGGCACTCCGTCCGGTACCTCGCAGACCGTCACCGTGGCGACGGAGAAGGACGGTTCGGCCGAGGAGGCCGAGACGATACCGCTCACGCTCGACGTGACCGGCGCCAAGGCGCCCGCCGAGACGCCGCAGGTCGTCGTGGACGCGCACGGCCTCCCGTACCTCGACAAGCGGCTGCCGGTGAAGAAGCGGGTCGCGGACCTCCTCGGGCGGATGAGCCTGGAGGAGAAGGTCGGGCAGATGACCCAGGCCGAGCGCAACGCGCTGCGGTCGCAGGGCGACATCGCCTCCTACCGGCTCGGCTCGCTGCTCTCCGGCGGCGGTTCGGTGCCGACGCCCAACACGCCCGAGGCGTGGGCGAAGATGGTCGACGCCTACCAGCTCCGGGCGCGGGCCACCCGCTTCCAGGTTCCGCTGCTCTACGGCGTGGACGCGGTGCACGGGCACAACAACGTCATCGGCGCGACGATCATGCCGCACAACATCGGCATCGGCGCCGGGCGCGACCCGAAGGTCGCGGAGCGGACCGGGGCGGTCACCGCCAAGGAGGTCCGGGCCACCGGCATCCCGTGGGACTTCGCGCCCTGCGTGTGCGTCACCCGGGACGAGCGCTGGGGCCGTTCGTACGAGGCGTTCGGCGAGGACCCGGCCCTGGTGAAGGCCATGGAGACGGTCATCGACGGCATGCAGGGCGCGAGCAGCGGTGCGGACCTGCACCGCAACGACAAGGTCCTCACCAGCGCCAAGCACTTCGTCGGCGACGGCGGCACGGAGTTCGGGTCGTCGACGACGGGTTCGTACACGATCGACCAGGGCGTCACCAGGGTGACCCGGCAGGAGCTGGAGGCGGTGCACCTGGCGCCGTTCGCCGAGGCGGTGAGGCGCGGGGCGGGCACGGTCATGCCCTCGTACTCCTCGCTCGACGTCATCGGTGACGGCAAGGGCCCGGTGAAGATGCACGCCAACGCCGAGATGATCAACGGCGTCCTCAAGGACCGCATGGGCTTCGAGGGGTTCGTCATCAGCGACTGGCAGGCGATCGACCAGATCCCGGGCGACTACGCGAGCGACGTGCGGACCTCGGTCAACGCCGGCCTCGACATGATCATGGTGCCGACCAACTACCAGGACTTCACCCGGATCCTGGCGGAGGAGGTCACGGCCGGGCGGGTCTCCCGGGCGCGCGTGGACGACGCGGTCGCGCGGATCCTGACCCAGAAGTTCCGGCTCGGCCTGTTCGAGAAGCCGTACGCCGACACCACCCACCTCGGTTCGGTCGGCTCGGCCGCGCACCGCGCCGTGGCGCGGGAGGCGGTCGCCAAGTCACAAGTACTGCTGAAGAACGACGGCGGCGTGCTGCCGCTGAAGAAGTCACAGAAGGTGTACGTCGCCGGCTCCAACGCCGACGACCTGGGCAACCAGGCCGGTGGCTGGACCATCAGCTGGCAGGGCTCGTCCGGCCGGAACACGACCGGCACGACGATCCTCGAAGGCATGCGCAAGGCGGCCCCGGACGCCGAGATCGCCTACTCGAAGGACGCCTCGGCCGCGACCGGGGGGTACGACGTCGGGGTCGTGGTGGTCGGCGAGACGCCGTACGCCGAGGGCGTCGGTGACGTGGGCAACGGCCACGACCTGGAGCTGACGGCGGCGGACAGGGCGGCGGTGGACAAGGTCTGCGCGGCGATGCCGTGCGCGGTCCTGGTCGTCTCCGGACGGCCGCAGCTGATCGGGGACCGGCTCGGGGCGATCGACGCCCTGGTGGCGTCCTGGCTGCCCGGCACCGAGGGCGACGGCGTGGCGGACGTGCTGTACGGGACGCGGCCGTTCACCGGCCAGCTCCCGGTCACCTGGCCGAAGTCGGAGGCTCAGCTCCCGATCAACGTCGGTGACGCCTCGTACGACCCGCAGTTCCCGTTCGGCTGGGGGCTGACGACCCGGCCGGTCCCGGTCTCGCGGACCGGGGGCGAGCTGGTGCTCAGGACGATCGGCCTCGCGGCCGGGGCGCTCCAGGCGGCCGGGCGCGGGACGTCGCCCGAGGGCCGGGAGCTGCTGTCCCGGGCGAGGGACGTCGTCCAGAAGAGGATCGGCCCGAACATCACCCCGGCGACGGCCAAGCCGTTCGCGGAGGCGGACCGGCTGCTGCTGTCGGGAGACCTGGCGGGCGCGGTCGCACGGCTGACGGCGGCGTACCGGGCGGCCTGAGCCGTTCGGGGGAGGAACGCGCCGGACCGGCCGACGGCCCCGGCCCCTGAGGGGGCCGGGGCCGTCGGGATCCTCACGAGGAGGTTCAGGCGACGCTGATGTTCTCCGCCTGCGGGCCCTTCTGGCCCTGGGTGACGTCGAACGTCACGCTCTGGCCCTCCTGGAGCTCACGGAAGCCGGAGGAGTTGATCGCCGAGTAGTGCGCGAAGACGTCCGGGCCGCCACCGTCCTGGGCGATGAAGCCGAAGCCCTTTTCCGCGTTGAACCACTTCACAGTTCCCGTAGCCATGTCACATGCCTTCCAGTCGATGAACGCTTTCCGCACCCTGCGGAAAACGGAGGTGATCGCCCTGGTCCCTGCGGCACAGCACAGCAAAACACCCACACCGGAGGCATGGGCAGAGGGAACTTCCGAACCACGACAGCTGACGGGAACGCTACACGTCCACACACTCCGTGACCACAGGAAACGGCCACGCGTTCTCCGGCGGTGCGTGCGGAGCCCCTCTGTCACGGCCCTGTTCTCAGCCGGCGGGCGGCGGATTCACCGGTTCGGCGGCACGGCGGTACTCGGCGTTGATGCGCTGGGCTTCCTCCAGCTGGTCCTCCAGGATGACGATGCGGCAGGCGGCTTCGATGGGGGTGCCCTGATCGACGAGTTCGCGGGCGCGGGCGGCGATGCGCAGCTGGTAGCGGGAGTAGCGGCGGTGGCCGCCCTCGGAGCGCAGCGGGGTGATCAGGCGGTGTTCGCCGAGGGCGCGCAGGAAGGCGGGGGTGGTGCCGAGCATGTCGGCGGCCCGGCCCATCGTGTAGGCCGGGTAGTCGTTGTCGTCGAGTATGTCGACGGGACGGGTACCGCGAGGGGGCATAGACCTCTTCTTCCGGGACTTTTCCGGGGCTTCTTCGGGGTTGTGCCGGGGGTGCGGGGCGGGGTACGTCGGGGGGCCCGGTCGCCGTCACCGGCGCCCGGGCCCCGAGCCTTCACCACCATGTGCCGGCCGAACCGCACCGGCCTTCTTCTTCCGCTCCCCTGCGCCCACCGGGGCGAAGGAGCGGGGATCGCGACTGTGTGACCGGGGACCACCTTCCCATCCGGGGCCTGCGGTACCCGGGCGCGTACGCCCGGGCGATCCTGATGGCGTCCGCTCCTTACCTCTTCTTTCCTTCACTCCACCAACGGGCACTGCTGCGCGGCCCCTGGGACCACCCGGCCCGGCGGCCGGCGGAGGAACCCATCACACCCGGCTCCGCCACCCCACCGCCGTTCCGCACCTGCTGAACCTGCTTGAACCTGCTCGCGCGGCAGTGCGTCCCTGCCGCGCCCTTCGGACTTCCTTGGCTACGAACAGAACACTAACCCCACCACCCGCCAATGTCTACCTTCGCCACGACAGATTTTCTGCACCGGAACCCGACGGGAAACTACTCCGGGGAAGAGGGGCACACCGTGCGCGACGGCGGGAGCGACGCTGCCGACGCGGGCCCTTCCTCCGCCGCCGGTGCGCATCCCCTCTCCCGCCGAACCGGCCCCGGCACGGCATCCGCCCCCGCCCGGCGGGGACCGACGTGCGGGGGAGGCGGGTCGATGCCGTCCCCGACGTGTCCGCTCGTGCATGATGCTCGCCACGGGCTCCGCACCGGGAGCCGAGCGGGAAGGAAGTGGCAGGCGTGGGCACGGGACGGTCCGCTCTGGAACACCGGCGGCAGGCCGAAGAACACCCGTGGCCGCCGCGGTGGATACGCTGGCTGCCGCCCGCGCTGATCGTGGTGTCGATCGTGCTCGATCAGGCGACACCGCCGTCCTACTTCTTCGGCTCGCTGCTGACGGCCTCGGTGGCGCTGGCCATCTTCGCCTACCCGCCGCTCGGCGTCGCCGCCACCGGTGCGGCGGCATGCGGCCTGCTGGCCGTCACCGAGCAGGTCGAGGACGACATCGGCCCCCAGACCGTCACGACGCTGATCGTGCTGGCCACGGTCACCCTGCTCTCCGTCGCGCTGTGCGCGGTGCGCGTCCGTACCGAGAAACGTTTCCGCCATGTGCAGGCGGTCGCCGAAGCGGTGCAACTGGCCCTGCTGCGACCGCTTCCCGCCCAGGTGGACGGGGTGCGGATGGCCGGTTTCTACCGGGCCGCCGACGACGAGGCGCTCATCGGCGGGGATTTCTACGGCGTCCGCCGGACCTCCTTCGGGGTCCGCGTGATCGTCGGGGACGTCAAGGGCAAGGGCATCGAGACCAGCCAGACCGTGGCCACGGTCCTCTCGTCCTTCCGGGAGGCGGCCCTGCTCCAGCCGACGCTCGCCCAGCTCTCCGACCGGATCGAAACGGCGCTGCAGCTCGACCGCGCCGGCGCCGAGCCGTTCCCGGACATCGGCGGCGCACCGGAGCCCGCGCCGCCGGGAGGCCCCGGAGAGCCGGTGACGCTGGCGGACGAACTCTTCGCCACGGCGGTCCTGCTCGAGTTCTCCCCGGACACGGGCGAAGTGCGGGCCCTGGACCGCGGTCACCAGCCCCTGCTCCTCGTCGGCCCCCGCGGCACGAGCGTCGTGCGGGCCGAGCACAGCCTGCCGCTGGGCATGGGAGACCTCCTGGACGGGCAACCGCCCACCGTGACCTGCCCGATGGGTCCCGGCGACATCCTGATCGCCTACTCCGACGGCGTCACCGAGGCCCGCGACCGCACCGGCGCCTTCTACCCCCTCCTCGAACGCCTGCGGGCCCACTTCGACGGCGGTGCCCGACAGCCCTCCCCCCTCGGTGTCATCGACTTCCTCAGGCAGGACCTCGCCCGGTGGGCCCCCGCCCTCACCGACGACGTCGTCGCCATCGCCCTCCAGCCCGTCCCGCCGGCCCCGGACGTGTGACCCCACCGCTGCCGCCGACCCCGGACGTGTGACCCCACCGCTGCCGCCGGCGCGGGACCCGTACCGTCCTCCTCGCCCAACGCCCCGGCCACCGGAAGGGCTTGCCGGACGGATTCGGTGAACCACGCGGTACGGGAGGGCCGTTCACCCGCCCGCGCGGCGCGCCGGGCGATCGTTCACCTGGTGTACACGCGGGGCCGGGGGCACCGGTCGCCCGGTGGCCGCCGTTCCGACACGAGGGGGGTCCACGCTCACGCAGGACCGTCCACCCCCTCTCGGAGGAGATCTGCGTGACCCGCTCCACGATCGCCCGGTCGTCCGCGCTGGCCGTGGCCACGGCCCTCGCGGCGGCCGCCCTGGCCGTGCCGGCCCGGGCCGATGGGCACCACCGCCTCTCCGGCGGTTCGCTGCCGTCCGTGACCCCTCGCGCGGAGACGCCGTCGCTGCACGACGACGACGAAGGCGGCAACGCCGACGCGGACGACCCGGCCATCTGGCGCGACAACGCCGCCCCCGGCCGCAGTCTCGTCATCGCCACCGCCAAGGAGGGCGGCCTGCGCGTCTACGACCTGGACGCGCGCCCGGTGCAGTCGATAGCCGCGCCTCCCGCCGCCGGGGAGGACGACGCCCCGGGCCGCTTCAACAACGTGGACCTCGTCCACGGTCTGCGCCTCTCCTCGGGGAAGGCCGATCTGGCCGTCACCAGCGACCGCGGCAACGACCGGCTGCGTTTCTACCGCATCGACCGCGACCGCGCCGGCGGCCCGCTGACCGACGTCACCGACCCCGCCGCGCCGCCCGTGTTCTCCAGGGACCAGGCCGAGATCGACGACCAGCGGACCGCCTACGGCCTGGCGACCTGGACCGACCCCGCGACCGGGAAGGCGTACGCCCTGGTCAGCCGTCGCGAGCGCACCGGCATCACCCTCCTGGAGCTGCTGCCGGCCGCCGGTGGCAGGGTCACCTACCGCACGGTCCGCACCCTGGACCTGCCCTCCGCCTTCCGGCTCCCCGACGGCACGTCGTGGTCGCCGTGCGCCGAGCCCGGCGAACTGCCCCAGGTCGAGGGCATGGTGGTCGATCCCGCGAACGGCATCCTGTACGCCGGTCAGGAGGACGTCGGCATCTGGCGCCTGAAGGCCGACCTCACCGGCACCCCGGAGCTGATCGACAAGGTCCGCGAGTACGGCGTCCCCGGGGTGTACGACGAGGAGACCGAGGAGTGCGCGCCGGGCGCCGATCCCGGCTACGGCGGCACCAGGATCACGGCCGACGTCGAGGGCCTGACGCTGGTCGAGGAGGAGGACGGCGACGGTTACCTCCTCGCCTCCAGCCAGGGCGACCACACCTTCGCGGCCTACGACCGGGAGCTGGAGGACGACAACGAGTACGAGGGCGGCTTCCGGGTCGCCGCCGCGAGCGGCACCCTCGACGGCTCCGAGGAGTGCGACGGCGCCGCCGCCCTGAACGCCCCTCTCGGACCGAAGTACCCCCGTGGCCTCCTCGTCGTGCAGGACGGCCACGACTCCCCCGGTGACGGCGACCGTCCGTCGACCAACTTCAAGTTCGTCGACCTCGGCACCGTGACGGACGCCCTCGACGACTGACGCCGGCGGTGCGCGCGGCGGGTCCGTCCCGTCGGCCGGCGGACGTCCCGGACCGTTCCGCCCGGGCCGGCCGGCGGGACGTCTCCTCGCGCACCCCCTCCCCGGACCGGGCGCCCGTGACCTCGCGGGCGCCCGGTCCGCTTTTCATGCCCGGGAGCGTCCGGAGCGGCGGCCTCGAGTTCGGCGATGCCGCGGCCGGGTACGTCGGCGGTGGCCACGGCACCGGCGGGTTCGCGAGCGGGTCGACGTGCTCGGCCCGGAGTCGCCCACGGCGGAGAAGGGGAACGCGGACCGGCCGTCCGTCCGGTGGTCGGCGCCGTTCGTGAGGGACCGCGTCCCCGTGCCCGGCGCGCGGAGCCTGCCGGCGACCGGCTTCTCCGGGCCGTAGTGGTGCGGCACGACCCGGGGCCGTCCGGACCTTCCGGCGCGACGGTCCGGTACGGCGGGCGATGTGCCCGTGCGGCCGTGCGCGAGCGCCGTACGGAGCCGCCGGGCCGGCGGGTGCGGGGGGCGGCCCGCCCGCCGGAGCAGGTCGTTTCCCGGGGACGGAGAACGGTCGTGTCCGATGCCTTGACCCCTCCGGGAGCCGAACCCTACCGTGCTCAAGGCCTTGCGGAAAATTTCCGAAAAACTTTGCAACTCCTCGCGTTCACCGGCCCGTTCCGTCGATGCCGCGTGTCCGCGCCCCCACCCCACCCCCACGAGGAGATCCCCATGAGACTCCGCCTCGGAAAAGCCTCCCGCCGGACCGGTGCCGCGCTCGCCGCCGCCGGCCTGGCGCTCGGGCTCACCACGACGCTCGCCCTGCCCGCGCAGCGGGCGACGGCCGCGCCGGCCGTCAACGGGGCGAAGAAGGTCACCGCCGTCCTGTTCGAGTGGAACTTCGACTCGGTCGCCCGCGAGTGCACCCGGACGCTCGGCCCCAAGGGCTACGGGTACGTCCAGGTCTCACCCCCGCAGGAACGCATCCAGGGCAGCGCCTGGTGGACCGCCTACCAGCCGGTCAGCTACAAGATCCAGGGGCCGCTCGGCGACCGCACGGCCTTCAGGAACATGGTCGACACCTGCCACGGCGCCGGGGTGAAGGTCATCGCCGACACGGTCCTCAACCACATGACGTCCGGCTCGGGCACCGGAACCGCCGGGACGCGGTACACCAAGTACGACTACCCCGGCACCTACTCCGACGCCGACTTCCACGGCTGCCGCCGCCCGATCGGGAGCGACTACTCCGACCGCCGCACCATCCAGGAGTGCGAACTCGGGGACACGGGCCGGCCCTCGCTCTCCGACCTGGACACCGGCAGCGCCCACGTGCGGGGGCGGATCGCGGAATACCTCAACGACCTCCTGTCCCTGGGCGTCGACGGTTTCCGCGTGGACGCCGCCAAGCACATCCCCGCGAGCGACCTCACCGCCGTCCGCGCCAGGCTCAGCGACCCGGACGTCTACTGGATACAGGAGGCCATCTTCGGCGGCGGCGAGGCGGTCTCCCCCTCGGAGTACCTCGGCAGCGGCGACGTCCAGGAGTTCCGCTACACGACCGACCTCAAGCGGGTCTTCACCCACGAGAAGCTCTCGTACCTCAAGAACTTCGGCGAGGCGTGGGGTTACATGCCGTCCGGCCTGAGCGGCAGCATGGTGACCAACCACGACACCGAGCGCAACGGCAACAGCCTGAGCTACCGTGACGGCGCGCGTTACACCCTCGCCCACGTCTTCATGCTCGCCCACCCGTACGGCAGCCCGTCGGTCCACTCCGGTTACGCGTTCGGCAGCCAGGACGACGGCGCGCCGACCGGCCACGCCGTGCGCGCCTGCTACAGCGACGGCTGGTCCTGTCAGCACGCCTGGCGCCAGGTGGCCAACATGGTCGCCTTCCGCAACGCCACCGAGGGCACCGGCGTCACCGACTGGTGGGACAACGGCGGCAACGCCATCGCCTTCGGCCGGGGCGACAAGGGCTTCGTCGTCGTCAACCGCGAGAGCGGCCCGGTCACCCGGACCTTCCGGACCTCCCTGCCGGCCGGCACCTACTGCGACGTCCAGCACGGCGACCCGGTCGCCGGGGGCGGCTGCACCGGGACCTCGTACACCGTCGGCCCCGACGGCGGGTTCACCGCCACCGTGGCCGGTGACGACGCGCTCGCCCTCCACGTCGGCGCCCGGGGCGGGGAGTCCCGCGACAACACGGCCACCGTGTACTACGCCACGGACCGGAACTGGTCCGCCCACTACCTCCACTACGCCCCGGCCGGCGGCGCCTGGACCGCGGTCCCCGGCGTCGCCCTGGAGCCGGCCTGTGCCGGCTGGGTGAGGAAGACCGTCGCCCTGGGCTCCGCCACGACCTTCCGGGCCGCCTTCAACAACGGCGCCGGCGCCTGGGACAACAACGGCTCCGCCGACTACTCCCTCGGGACGGGTGACGTCACCGTCAGGGGCGGGACCGCCGGTACGGGCAATCCGTGCGAGGGGCGGAAGGAGACCGGCGCCTCGTTCGCCGTCACCGCCGCCACCGTGCCCGGCCAGAGCATCCACGTCGTCGGCGACCTCGCCGCCCTGGGTTCCTGGTCGCCCGCGAGCGCCCTCCGGCTGGACCCCGCCGGCTACCCGGTCTGGAAACTCGACGTGAAACTGCCGGCCGGCACCGCCTTCGCGTACAAGTACGTCCGCAAGGAGGCGTCCGGCGCCGTGACCTGGGAGAGCGGCGCCAACCGCACCGCGACGGTCCCGGCCTCCGGGACCGTCACCCTCACGGGCACCTGGCGCGACTGACGCCGCACGCCCGGACCGCGGGCGGGCCCGGCTCCGTGCCGGCCCGCCCGCTCCGTACGTCCGGCCGCCCTCCGGGGATCCCACGCCCCGGCCGCAACGGCTTGCCGAAACACACGGCAACACTTTGCGGACTTGATCGGCCGACTGCTTGACTCGCCGGTGACCGGCGGCAGTCGCGGCCCCTTCGCGAGAGGAACAGCCATGAGCAGCGAGTACGACGTCCTCGTCCTGGGCGGATCGGGCGTCGACACGATCGTGTACGTTCCCGCGCTCCCGCTCCCCTACGCCGACAGCTACATGATCCGGCCCGGCATCGAGACCCGCGCGGGCCAGACCGGGGACTTCGTGGCGCTGGGCCTGCACTCCCTGGGGTTGCGCACCCACCACGTCGACATGGTCGGCGACGACCCGTCCGGGGACCTCGTCCGCGCCTTCCACCGCGACCGGGGCATCGGCTTCACGGAGGTGCCCCTGCCCGGCGGGACGAAGCGGGCCGTCAACCTGGTCGACCCCGAGGGGCGCCGTCTCTCCCTCTACGACGACAGCCGCTCGCGGGAGTCCGACCGGTTCCCCGAGGAGCTGGTGCGCGGGCTGGCCTCGGTCAGCCGTCACGCGCACGTCTCGATCACCCACCCGTGCGCCTTCGCCCTGCCCCTGCTGCGCGAGGCCGGCCTCAGCGTCTCCACGGACCTGCACAACTGGGACGGCGAGAACCCCTACCACGAGGCGTTCGCCCTCGGCGCGGACGTGGTCTTCGTCTCCACCACCGCCCTGGCCGACCACGAACGGACCATGCGGCGCGTCCTGGAACGGGGCCGGGCCGAGGTGGTCGTCGCCACCGCCGGCGCCGAGGGCTCCTACCTGCTGACGTCCGACGGCACGTTCGACCACGTCCCGGCGGTCGCCCCCCGCGCACCGGTCGTCGACTCCAACGGCGCGGGCGACGCCTATGCCGCCGGTTTCCTCTACGGCCGCCTCAACGGCGAACCCCCCGCGCGGTGCGCCCTGTACGGCGCCGTCGCCGGGGCGTACGCCTGCACCGTGCCGGCCACCGCGAGCGAGGCCATCGGCCGCGCGGCCCTCCTCGACGAGGCCGCCGCGCTCACCGGCCGGCGGAGCGGCGCGGAGGCCGGGGCGTGAGCGGCCGCACCGGGCCACGGCCCACGACCACGACCACGACAAGAACCACGACAAGAACCACGACAAGGACGAGGACGAGGAGCGGCAGAACATGACGGAACCACCCGCCGCCGGTGGAGGACGCCTGGTGTACGGATGCATGGGTCTCGGCGGCGGCTGGGACACCCTCCCGTACGCGGCCGCGGACGTCGCCCGCGCCGAGGCGGCCGTCGGGGCGGCCCTCGACATCGGCATCACGGTGTTCGACCACGCGGACATCTACCGGTACGGCAAGTCGGAGGCCGTCTTCGGCGAGGTGCTGTCCCGGGCGCCGGGACTGCGCGAACGGATCACCCTCCAGACCAAGTGCGGCATCCGGCTCCCCGAGGACGGCCGGCCCGGCCTGTACGACCTGCGCGGTCCGAGCGTGCTGCGCCGGGTGGAGGAGAGTCTCACCCGGCTGCGGACGGACCACGTCGACGTCCTGCTGCTGCACCGGCCCGATCCGCTGGCCGATCCGGAGGAGCTGGCCGCCGCACTCGCCTCCCTGCACCGGCAGGGCATGGTCCGCCGCTTCGGCGTGTCGAACATGCACGCCGCCCAGATCGCGCGCCTGCGGTCCTTCCTGGACCTGCCGCTGACCGTCAACCAGCTGGAGATGAGTCTGCACCGCCGGGACTGGGTCGAGGAGGGCGTGCTCGTCAACACCCCGGCGGGCGCCGGTGTCGGCTTCCCCGCGGGCACGGTGGAGTACTGCCTGGAGCAGGGCATGGAACTCCAGGCGTGGGGCGCGCTCGCCGGCGGCCGCTTCTCCGACCCGGGGTCCGGCCCGGCCGCCGCGCTCGTGGACCGGCTCGCGCGGGCCGCGGGCACCACCTCGGAGACCGTCGTGCTGTGGTGGCTCCAGCGCCATCCCGCCGGAATCGTGCCGGTGATCGGCACCTCGCGTCCCGAGCGCGTCCGCGCCTGCCGCGACGCCGTCTCGCGGGCACCCGCCCTCGGGCACGAGGAGTGGTACGAGCTGTGGACGGCGGCACGCGGCGCGCCGCTCCCCTGAGGCCGCTCCGGTCGCGCCCGGGCCGGCGGGTCAGCGCGTGGCCGTACCGCTCACGCCCGTCGCCGCGAGCAGGGCGCCCGCGGTGTTCCGCCGGACGGTGACGAGCCGGCCGGGAGCGAGAAGCGGCTGGGCTTCCTCTCCTGCCAGCCCGCGTCGCCCGCGGTGACCAGGGTGTCCTCGGTGGCCCAGGTGGACAGGCCCACCGCGCCCGTGATCGGTCCGGAGACGGCCGGGGTTCCGGAGGCGCGGCTCGGCACGACCCGGTCGCCGGTGTTGTTCGTGAAGAGCTTCTGGACCTCGTAGCCGGCCGATCCCCAGGAGCGGTTGTCGTTCTCCAGGAACCACTGCGGCGAGTTGTAGTGGTCATGGTCGCTTCCTTCGGGAGGGGCGGAGCCCGGCGGGCGGACCTGTGACGCGTCGGCACCTCTGCCCCCTGCTCCGACCGCGCTCCTTGAAGTACCCTGCGGAAAACGACGAGGGGGAACACATGACCGCTCTCCTGGCCCTGTTCGGAGTCGTCTTCGGTCTCGGCGCGCTGTCGTTCGTGGTGGTTCTCCGCCGCGGCGGGAACCGGACGGAGACGGCGGAGGGCCTCCTCCGGGAAGAGCGGGCGCGGCTCCAGGCCCAGCAGGACCGGACGTCCTACAACGCCTGGGCCGTACACAACTACCTGCCGACCGCAAGTGACAGCTACGGCCGCCGGGACCGGCGGCACTCCTGACGTCCCGGCGGCGGCCCGTCCCCCGGACCGCGATCCCGGCAGGGGCGGCGGGCGACACCTCCCCGTCGTCGACGACTGCGTCACCAAGGCCACGGCCGCCGGACAACTGCCCGCGCCCGTCGCCTACGACATCCCCGGCCGTGACCGCGGTGGCGCCTCCGGCGGCGGCGCGGCCGACGCGGAGGGGAACCGCCTCACCCCGGAGGAACGGGAGACCCGCTTCGGCATGTTCCGGTAAGCCGACCAGCACCTCGCCGCGCAGGGCCCGCAGTTCAGGGCGGGCGTCTTCTCGCCCGAGTTCGCGGAACGCCTCGTCGACGGCGGCCGAGAACGCCTCCGGGCGTCGACGTCCGCTCCCGCTCGGAGCGCGAGCCGCCCCGGGACGGAAAAGCAGGACGGGAGAGCGAGACGGCCGGAGGGGCACGCCCGCCGTTCCGCCGGTGGCGGAACACCGGGCGAACCGGGCTCGACCTTCCCTACGGTCCCGTCCCATGACGACGATCACGACGCGTACGGTCGAGTACCCGGCCGACGGTTTGACGATGGTCGGGCACCTCGCCCTCCCGGCCGGTGCCGGCCGCCGGCCCGCGGTGCTGCTCGGACCGGAGGGCATGGGGCTCGGCGACGTCGAGCGTCGCCGGGCCGATGCCCTCGCCGGGATGGGATACGTGGCGCTGGCCTTCGACCTTCACGGCGGGCGCTATCTGGGCGATCCCGAGGAGATGCTGGCCCGTTGCCTGCCGCTGCTCGCCGACCCCGGCCGGATGCGGGGCATCGGCCGTGCGGCACTCGACGTGCTGCGCACCGAACCGCGGGCCGACCCCGACCGGATCGCCGCCGTCGGTTACGGCACCGGGGGCGCCGTCGCGCTGGAACTCGGGCGCGACGGCGTCGACCTGCGCGCGATCGGGACGGTCAACGCGCTGACCACGGGCCGACCGGGCGAGGCTGCGCGCATCCGCTGCCCGGTGTGGGCCGGCGTCGGGTCGGAGGACCCGATCATGCCGCCCGCGCAACGGGACGCGTTCACCGCCGAGATGCGGGCCGCGGGCGTCGACTGGCGCCTCACGGTCTACGGGGGCGCCCTGCACGCCTTCCACCACCCGCCGGTCGACCATCCCACGGTCCCCGGCGTCGGTCACCACCCCCGGCACGCGCGGCGTGCCTGGCGCGACGTCGTCGGCCTGCTCGCCGAGTGCCTGCCCCTGACGGAGGATCCGGAGGCGTGACCCCGGCGGACGGCCCGGTGCCGGGTGGGCGCACCGTCGTCCACGCCCCGGACCTGGGCTGGCGCGATGCCGACCTCGGCCCCCTGCTTCCCGGGGACCTCCCCCTGGTCGTGGACAACGAGGCCCGCTTCGGCGGTCTGGCGGAGTTGTGGCTGGGCACGGACACGCCGAGGACCTTCCTGCACGTCTCCGCCGGGGCCGGCATCGGCGCGGCGGTGGTCGTGGACGGGCACCTGCTGCGCGGGGCCCGCGGTCTCGCGGGTGGGCTGGGGCACGTGCCGGTCCGCCCGGACGGGCCGGCCTGCGGCTGCGGCGGTCGTGGCTGCCTGGAGCAGTACGCCGGCGAGAGGGCGGTGCTGCGGGCGGCCGGCGGGAACCGGACGCCCGCGAGGGCCTGCTCGCCGAACGGGCCGCCGCCGGCGACCGGGCGGTGCGGCGGGCCCTGGAGGGGGCCGGCGAGGCGCTGGGCATCGCGCTCACCGGGGCGGTCAACCTGTTCGACCCCGAGGCCGTCGTGCTGGGCGGCGCGCCGGCCGCTCTCGCCCCCTGGCTGCTGCCGTCCCTGCGGGAGGAGCTGGATGGGCGGACGGCCGGGCGGGCCTGCCCGGTGTCGGTCTCCCGGCTCGGCCCGCGAGGCCCCCCGCTGGGAGCGGCGCACTGGTGGTACGGGCCCTGCTGGACGATCCGGTGGGGGCGGCCGGCCGGCACGCCTGAGGCACGCCCCTCCCCTTCCGCCGCCCTCCCCTTCCGCCGCCCTCCCCCTCCCCTTCCGCCGCCCTCCCCCTGCGGGTCCGGCGCGGCCCCTCCCCCGGTGTCGCGGCGGCACGTCAGAGGCTGCGGGCGGTGACGTCGCCGTAGGCGGTGGTCGCGTGGATGTCCAGGGTGGCGGCGCCGTCGTTCCTCAGGTCGTTGCCGACGCGGCCGTGGCCGGTGCCGGCGTCCAGCGAGGCCGAGACCCCGCGGGCCGCGGCGACCGAGATGTCGCCCTGGTCGGTGCGGAGCGTGACCGTACCGCGTACGGCCTCGGCGATCCGGATGTCGCCCCGCCGGGTGCCGATCTCCGCGGGGCCGTTCAGCCGGCCGACCTCGATGTCGCCGTCGGTGGCGGTGAGGCGGACGCTCTCCGCCTCGTCGATCTTGGTCCGCCGGTACGCGCCGTCGAAGACGACGTCGCCGAGGCGTCCGACGCCCCGGAACTCGGTGGCGGCCGCCTTCCCCTCGACCCGGGAACCGGCGGGCAGCCGGACGGTGACCTCGACGGAACCGGAGGGACCGAGGGACTGGTTCCTCACCGGCACCCCGATCCGCAGGACGCCGTCGGCGTACCCGACCGTGGTCTGCTCCGCGGCCTTGACGTCACGGCCCCTGGAGGGGTTCGCGGGCAGGACTTCGACCACGGTGTCGGCCCGGTCGGCGGCGATGACCTGGACGCGCCCGGCGGGGATGTCGAGGACGACGGCGATCGGGGCGGGGGTGTCGAACGTCTGCATGGTGTTCTCCTTGCGGCTTGTCGTTTCTGACATGGGAAAAGCTACGTTGCGTTCACACAGTTGGCAACGCATCGATTACAGGGGAATGCCATAACCGCAGATCAGATGCGCTGAATCGTTGCATCGGGCTGCCATTTAACGCAACGTCAGGCAGCGTGCTCGTTGCAATGAAAGGAGAGTGAACGCTATGCTGGGAGCTCCAGGAGGACGAAGGAGGCCCGGATGCCGGGAGGCAGGCTCACCCAGAAGGACCGTCAGCAGATCGCGCTGGGGCTGGCCGACGGCCTCGCCTACGCGGAGATCGCGAGGGGCCTCGGCCGGCCGACCTCGACGATCACGCGCGAGGTCATGCGCAACGGCGGGCCGGCCGGGTACCGCGCGGACCTGGCCCACCGCGCCACGGAACAGCGCGCCCGGCGGCGCGGGCCCACCCCGGACCGGTCCGCGCGGACCGGTCCGCAGCCGCACGGACGCGACCCGGGGGCCGTCCGCGCGTACGAGGAGTCGTTCACCACGGTCATGGTGGAGGCGGGCCTGCCCAGGATGGCGGCCCGGGTGATGGTCGCCCTGATGATGACCGACGCCGGCAGCCTGACCGCGTCCGAACTCGCCGAACGCCTTCGGGTCAGCCCGGCAACCGTCTCCAAGTCGATCGCCTTCCTGGAGGGCCAGACCCTCGTCCGCAGGGAGCGCGCCGAGGGCCGCCGCGAGCGTTACGCCGTCGACGGCGACCTCTGGTACCAGTCGATGACGGCCAGCGTCCACTCCCTCGTCCGGCAGGTCGAGGTGGCACGGGAGGGCGTCGCCGTCCTCGGCTCCGGCACCCCGGCGGCCGTCCGTCTGGAGAACGTCGCGCGTTTCCTCGACTACGTCGCCGAAAGTCTCGCGCGCGCCGCCGAACAGGCCCGCGAAGTCCTCTCCACGCGGCCCGCGGCGGCGCCGGACGGCATCACCGGCCCGGACCCGGAGCGCGGACGGGAAGCCCCGGCGGACGCTCCGGGGACGCGGGGCGGCGCCGCCGTTCGGCGCCCGTGAGCGGCGACGGCCGGACCGGGCCGTCCCGCCGGGAGGCGGGCGGGGCATCGGTTGCGTCGTGAAACGGTTCGCGGCCCGGTGGCGTGCCACCGGGCCGCTCGTCCCGGAGGCCGGAGGCCGGGATCAGAGGTCGTTGTCGATGCCGGTGACGGCCGGCGGACCGAGCGGAGCACCGGATTCCGCGATTCCCGCCGCCCGCAGCGCGGCCGAGACGAGCTTCGTGGCGTCCAGTTCGGCCTCGTACCGGTCCGTGGCCTCGACCTCCAGGCGGATCGAGAAGGTGCCGTCCTCGTTCACGGTGAGGAGGTTCACGCCCTCGCTCTCGCTCACGTCGGTGTGCCGGGGGGCCAGTCCCCGTTCCAGAGCCGAACGCTCGGAACCGGTGATCCCGGAGACGAACGTTCCCGGAACGGTGATGACGAATGTGGTCATGGTGCGTCCTCCCGTGGGCGCGGTCCGGGGTCAGGCGTTCGCGTGGCGGGGAGCGCTCACGCGTCGCGGTGCGGCGCGGCGGGCCGGGCTCCCGGTGGCGGTCCGGAGGCGGCGCAGCCACAGGGAGACCGTGCAGAGCAGCCCGGCGAAGACGGCCAGCAGGAGCGTGGAGATCCACATCTGCCGGGTCCCGGGATGGGCCCATCCCGTCCAGGCCGCGGCGGCCGCCCACAGCAGGACGCCCGCCGCGTAGAAGGCGCGGACCCGGCGCAGCTGCCGCGCCGCCCGCAGGGACATGAGGTCGTCGGTCTTCGGTGCCATGCGGACCCGTGTACCCCGATCGGCGCGATCCACCAGTGGTGCGGCCCGGTGTTTCCGGGTCCATCCCGGCGGCCTCGCCCGCCGCCGGGACGGGCCCGCTCCCCCGGTCAGCCGGCCACGGCGTCGTTCCGCTCCCGGTGCTCCGCCAGGACCTCGGCGGCCCTGGTCCGGTACGCGCGGAAACGGCGCAGGTACGACCGTGCCATGGGACCGGGCGGGACGCCCCGGGCGAAGGCCCGCATGTTGTGCTCGCCCGTGTTGTAGCCGAGGGCGAGCAGTTCGTCGCGGGTGTAGCGGCGCGCGTGCCGCTCCGGGAGGCTCCGGTCGAGGTCCTTCAGGTGCAGGGCGGCCGCGTGGATGGCGAGGGCCGGGTCGTCGCGGAGGTCCTTCCACCGCTCCGACAGGCCGTGCGCCCGGCGGACCTGCTCGAACGCCGCGCGGTGCATGTTGGCCAGCCCGAAGGAGGCCCCGGGTTTCCACCACTGCCACAGCCGCTCCAGGAGCGGGTGGTGCGGCTTGTACGCCTCGTTGTGGAGCACGGTCATCACCAGCAGGGGCGAGACCCCCGCCTCCTCGGCGCTGCGCACCACGGACGGGGCGTAGTCGGCCGGGTCGTAGTCGCCGGGGCGCAGCGGTGGCGTTCGCACGTCACCCCGGTCCGCCGTCCGGGTCCGTCGCTTCGACGCCGTCGGTCGCTCGGCCATCCTCACCCGTTTCTCTCCCGTTGCTCGCCGCCCGTGAAGGCGGGACTTTCTCGTTCCGGGGAGCGCGTGCCCGTGCCGCCCGGTCTCAATCCGTCTCGCCGCCCCCGTCGTTCCGGAGGCCCGGCCGTACGGCGGCGGAACCGGCCAGGTCTGGTGGGACCTCGCCCTCCTCGCCCCGGGCACCCCGCCGGCCGCCGTCGGTCTGCCGTGGCGACGCGGCGGCCGGCCCCTCCGTCCCCGTCCGCCGCCGCCCGGCGGACCGAGAGGGCGCCGCTCCGCCCGTCCGGCGGGCGGTGTCCTCGTGATCACCGGGCGGGTGGGGCGACGACCGGCGGCGCACCCGTGTGATCGGATGGGGTTCATGAACATCCGGACCTTGTACCTGTTCAGCAGCGCCGCCCCGCCCGTCTTCGACATCGCCCGGGTCGTCGAAGAGGCACAGGCCGACGGCTGGGACGTGTGCCTCGGACTGACGCCGAGGGCCGCGCACTGGCTCGCCGGCTCCCTCGACGGCCTCGCCGCGCTCACCGGTCACCCCGTGCGCTGGGACCACGCGCTTCCCGGCGAGCCGGAGGTGTGGCCGGAACCGGACGCGATACTCGTGGCGCCGGCCACGTTCGGCACGGTCAACCAGTGGGCCCTGGGCATCACGGACAAGTGGCTCGTGGGCGTGGTCGCCGAGGGCATCGGGAAGGGCGTCCCCATGGCGGCGGTGCCGTGCGTGACCCCCGCGCACGTCGCGCACCCGCAGTTCGAGCGGTCGGTCGAGACCCTGCGCGGCGCCGGGGTGCGGGTCCTCCACGGCGAGGAGGCGCCCGCTCCCCGTCCGTCCGGGCGGGAGGAGCCGGACGCCTACCCCTGGCGGGCCGCGCTCGACGCCGTCGCGGACGTCCTGCGCCCCGCTTCCTGACGGGCGGTCAGGAGGCGCCCCGTCCCGCCCCGGGCGCGGGGCCGTTCCCCGGGCGCGGACGGGTGCGCCCGGAGAGCGGCACGGCGGCCCCGGAGGGGGTCAGGCGGTGAGCACCGCCCGGTGGGCGTCGAGGGTGCGCAGGTCCTCCAGGAGAGCGTCGTGGTCGGAGTTCCACAGCAGTACGGCGGCGCTGAAGTCCCGGATGTCGCGGGGCGCCTCCGTGGTCCGGCCCGTCTCGACGTTCCACTGCCAGTGGTGGTCGCTGCGCAGCCGGGCGGTCCGGAGGTCCACGACGGTGCCCGCGCGCTTGGGGAAGTACGCCCAGGCCGCGTGCAGCCCCGTGGCCTCCGGGGCGAGGGGACGTTCCCCGCGCTGGAGCCGGAAGTGGGACTCCTCGATGTCCACCCCCCAGGCGATGCGGTGGGTGGAGGGCACGAGCGCCGCCGGGGCGCGGGACGCGATCTCCAGGAAGACCAGTTCGCCGTCGGGGCGGCGGAAGACCTCGTGGTGGAAGACGCCGTCGCGCGGCTTGTCGCGGAAGGCTTCGAGGACCCGCCGGTTGAACTCCTTGAGGGCCTCGGCCTCCGGCCGGTCGTCGGGCAGCGTCCAGGAGGCGCAGAGACGGCCCTTCAGGTAGTCGTAGCAGGGGTGCAGGTACCTGTTGGCCTTCGCGTGGAGGATCTCTCCGTCCCGGACGGTGGTGTCCACGTGGAAGAGGTCGCCGTCGAGGTACTCGTCCAGCTCGAAACGGCGTTCGCCGGCCTCCCGGGCCCAGGCGTGCAGGGCGGCGGCGTCGCGCAGGACGGCGGTGCCGACGCTGCCGGACTCGTCGAGCGGTTTCACGAACACCGGCCAGCCGAGGTCGTCGCCCAGCCCGGCGGCGTACCGTTCGGGGTCGCGGTGGTAGTCGGCGGCGGACCACTCGCGGTGTCTCGGCAGCCGTACGCCCGCGTCCGCCAGGGCGGCCTTCATCGCCAGTTTGTCGACGAACGGGGCCACCTGCTCCGGGCGGTCGCCCGGCACGCCGGCCAGGAGGCGCGCCTCGGCCACGGCGCCGAGCGCGTACTCGTCGTGGCACAGCAGGCGCACGCCGTCGCGGTCGCCCGGGGGCAGGGCGTCGCGCACCGCCGTCACGCAGCGGGCGATGCCGGACGGGCTGAAGTCCTCGTGGACGATCACGCGGTCGAAGACGTCCGCGCGGTTGCGCTTGAGGAGCTTCTGGTGCTGCGTCGGACTGGTGACCAGGACGGTGCGGCGGTGGGGGCGGGCCAGGACGGCGGGGTCGATCCGGAAGGACGCGACGTTCTGTACGACGATGTCCGTCAGCACGTCAGCTCCCGTCCGGGCGCTGGTCGGGGGTCCGCGCGGTTCCGGGCCCTTCCGCCCCGGGCCGCGCGGTGGGTGCGGCCGGGCGGGGCGTTTCCACGGGCGGCCGGTCCTTCTGTGTCGTCACGCGCTGCATGGCGTTCCTCTCTGAAGCTGCCACTGTCGGCGCCCGGTCGGCTGACCGGCGGCGCGCGGATCATGCGCGCGGGGACGCTTCCTGAAGTGGACGTGCCGGAAGTGGAAGCGGGAGGGGCGCCGTCGCGCCCCGGCCCGTGGAGCTTTCGGCGTGTACGTCGCCGCCGCCGGACCGGGGCGTGCCAGAGTGCCACGCATGCTGCAAGTCTGTCTCAACGGAACGCGCCGGCCCGACGAGGGCCCCGGGCTGGGAACCACCGCAGGGGAACTGGCGGCCGAGGCTCGGCGGGCGGTCGGCGCGGGGGCCGAGGACGTCCATCTGCACCCCAGGGACGGGCGGGGCCGGGACACGCTGAACCCGGTGGTGGTCCACGACGTGCTCCAGGCCGTTCGCGAGGCCGTCGGGCCCGGGGTCCGCGTCGGGGTGACCACGGGCGCGTGGATCGAGAGCGACCCCGCGCGCCGGGCCCGGCTCGTCGAGTCCTGGACGACGCTGCCCGACCACGCGTCGGTCAACTGGCACGAGGAGGGGGCCGGTCTGGTCGCGCGGACGCTGGAGGACCGGGGCGTCGGCGTCGAGGCCGGGCTCTTCTCCGGTACCGACGGGCCGCGCGCCTTCCTCGCGTCCCCGTTCGCCGGCCGCGTCCTGCGCGTGCTGGCCGAGATCACGGACACGCCCGCCGACCGGGCGGCGGACACGGCCCGGGAGATGGTCCGGCGCCTGTCGGCGGCGACACCGGCGCCGATCCTGCTGCACGGCGACGACGCGACGGCGTGGCCCGTCCTGGAGACCGCCGCCGAGCTGGGCCTGGACACCCGCATCGGCCTGGAGGACGTGCTGTTCCTTCCGGACGGTTCACCGGCCGGGGGAAACGCGCCCCTCGTGGAGGCCGCTCTGGGCATCCTGCGGCGGAGCGGGGCCCGTTCCGCGCGCTGAGGGGGCGGAACGGGGGCCGGGGCCGGCCGGTGTCCGGGAGACACCGGCCGGCCCCGGCCCCCGTCGCGCGGCGGTCAGCCGCGGCGGCGGTCGATCCGGGCGACGAACCGCTTCCGGTCGATGAGGGCCCGGGTGTGGCGGCCGCGCAGGACGACGGCCTCGGAGTCCCGGGCCTCGACGTCGAAGACGAGTTCACGGCCGTCGACGCGGGTCAGGGTGGCCGAGACGGTGACCTCGTCCCCGACGGGCGTGGGCGCGAGGTGACCCGAGTCGTGCGCGAGCCCCACGGTCATGTCGCCCTCGCCGACGGCCTGTTCGACGACCTTCATGGCGGCGATCTCGCTCAGCCACAGCAGGACCGGGGTGGCGAGCACCGGCAGGTCGTTGCCCCAGCGGGTGGCGGCGTCCTCGTCCGTGACGGTGTGGGTGATGCGGGCGACCGTCCCCACCAGGGAGGACGGGTCGGTCGTGGCGCGGGTCGTGGAGGTGGTCATGTCGTCGCCTTCGCTGTCGCAGGGGTGGGGACGGGGTCCTTGCCGGCGCGTTCCGTGAGGTGGCGCAGGTGCCGGCGGGCGGCTTCGGTGAGCGGGACGAACCAGGCGTCGCGCGGGTGCGTCCGCGCGCCGCGGCGCCGTTTGACGGCGTCCGAGCCGACGGACAGGTCGAGGTGGCGGACGCCGTGGGCGTAGGCCCATCGGACGGGCTCGTGCAGGGCGGCCCCGAAGTAGACCGGGCCGCTGTCGCCGGCCTGCGGATGGAATCCGGCCTGGCGGACGTGGAGCCGGGGTCCGTGGCGGACGAGGGAGACGAACCCGAGGTCGGCGCCGTCGCGGCGGGCGCGTACGAGCAGGGCGTCGTCCCCCAGGTGGTCGAGGTAGGCGCGGTGGAGGGCCACGGCCTCCTCCCGGGCGTACGCGTGGCCGTACTTGTCGTAGAGGCCCAGCTCCAGGGGGACGATCCGGTCGATGTCGGGCTCCCGCAGCGGGGAGACGGTGAACTCGACGCCCGCCTCGTCGAGTTTGCGCAGGTCGGCCTTCTCCTTGGCGCGCTGCTTGCGGGGCAGTGAGGCCATCCAGTCCGGCAGGCCGTCGCCGGGCAGGCCGAGGATGTTGGCGCCGTGGGAGGGGAACCTGACGCCGCCGTGGGCGCGGAAGGCGGCGACGAGGTCGGCGTCCCCGGGCGGGCAGTACAGGGCGGCCAGGCAGGCGGCGCCGCGGGCGGCGGCCCCTTCGGCGGCGGCCTCCAGGAGCAGGGTCAGGGTCCGGGCGCGCTGCCGGACGGAGCCCGCGGTGCAGAACTTGCTGCGTCCGGGGCGGCGCCCGCCGACGGTGAAGGCGGGCAGCAGGGCCTCGTGGCCCCCACCGGTTCCCGTCGCGTCGGCCAGGAAGAGGTCGGGGCGGGCGAAGGGCCAGGGGTTGCTGGTGCGGTCGAAGCCGTACGCGGGGGCGAAGGCGGTCGAGTCCCCGGTGCGCGCCCAGGTGTAGAACGCGTCGCCGGGGTGGGCCTGTTCCTCGACGCGGAGCCAGCGGGGGCCGCAGTACAGGTGGGGGCAGTCGCGTACCAGGGGGTGGTCGAGCGTCCGGGGGGTGAGGACCGCGTCGACGTGTGTTCCGCCGGTGCGGGTGAGCGTGACGTTCACTCTGTCTCCGTGACTTCAGTCGGGGCCGGAGCCGGACGGGGCGTGGCGAGGACCATCGGGACCGCCGCCGCGAGGACGAGGCAGCCGGCCACGAGGAGCACCGGTCGCGAGCCGGCGTGGCTGCCGACCACGCCGGCGAGGGCCGAGCCCAGGGGCAGGCAGCCGAAGGCGATCAGGCGGTAGGCCGAGGTGACCCGGCCGAGCATCTCCTGCGGGACGGTGCGCTGGCGGTACGAGACGGTCACCACGTTGATCAGGACGAGCAGGCCGGTGCAGCCCAGTCCGACGCCCAGCGAGGCCGTCGTGAGCACGAGCCCCGGCAGGAGGAAGCCGACGGCCATGCCCGCCAGCCCCAGGGCCATGCAGGGGCGCGTGCCGAGCCGGGCGGTGGCCTTGGCGGACAGCAGTCCGACGGCGAGCCCGCTGACACCGGCGATCATCAGCAGGGTCCCGTAGGCGGAGGGGCTCAGTCCGAGGGGGCCGGGCCGCAGGGCGAGGACCGGCAGGGCCGCGTAGACCGCGGCCCAGGCCAGGTTGAGCGCGCCCACGCCCAGGGCGTAGACGAGGAGGGTGCGGTGGCCGACGAGGAAGGAGAGTCCGGCGCGGATGTCGCGCAGGACGCCGGTGCGGCCGGGCGTCGCGGCCGGCGGGGTCCGGCCGTCCGGAGCCGGGAGCGCCAGGAGGGCCAGCACGGTGGCGAGGTAGAGGACGGCGGTGGCGCCGAAGGCGAGCGCGGCGGTCAGCCCGAGGAGCAGGCCGCCGAGCGGCGGGCCGGCCATCTGGTTGGTGGTGATCTCGGCGGCCTGGAGGCGCGCGTTGGCGCGTTCGAGCTGGGAGGGCTCGACCAGGCCGGGGGTGGTGGTGTGGAAGGCGGTGTCGAAGACGGTCTCGCCGATGCCGAGGAGGAACGCGGCGGCGGCGAGCAGGGGGACGCTCCCCTCCCCCAGGGCCAGCAGCAGGGCGACGGCGCCGAGGACGAGGACGCGCCCGGTGTTGACGACGCGCATCAGCCGTCGTTCGTCGTACCGGTCGACGAGCAGCCCGGAAAAGAGGGCGAAGAGCAGCCACGGGAGGCGGGACATGGCGGCCACGAGGGCGACGCCGTCGGCACCGCCGCCCAGGTGGACGGCGGTGGCCGGCAGGGCGACCTGGTAGACGCCGTCCGCCAGGTTCGAGCCCGCGCACGCGTTCCACAACCAGAAGAAGGGGCGCCCCAGGGATGTCCGCGAGGGGACGGCGGGATCGGTTGATGTCGCGGTCATCGGCTCCTCGTTCCGTGCGTGCGCGGGTCGTTCCGGTGGACCGGGGTCAGTCCGTGCGGTGGGCCAGCATCTGGTTCAGGATGTTCTTGCGCTGCATCTCGCTGGTGCCCCCGGCGATCAGGGTGCCCAGCGCGTCCTGGACGATGCGTGTCAGGGGGCCGCGCATGAACCCGGCGTGGCCGTGCAGCCGCATCAGGTCCTGGGCGGCCTCGACCAGGCCCTCGGAGCCCACCAGTTTGGCCACCGAGCAGCGCAGGGACGCCTCGGGGTCCCCGGCGACGAGGGCGTCGATGCCGGCCAGGGCGGTGGCGCGGGCGACCTCGACGGTGACGCGGATGTCGGTGACGCGGCCCTGGACGTACTGGTGGTCGAGGATCGGCACGCCGAACGCCTCGCGGCGGCGGGCGAAGTCGATGACCCTGTCGAGCTGGGGTTCCAGGAACGCCGCGATGACGAGGCCGTACAGGGCGCGGTCGAAGCTGATGACGTCGTACAGGGTGCGCAGGCCGTCGCCCGGTTCGCCCAGGACGGCGTCCGGGTGCAGCAGCACGTCGCGCAGGTGGATGGCGCCGGTCGGGCTGGTCCGCAGGCCGAGGAGCTGTTCGGCCGGGCCGCGGCGGACGCCGGGGCTGTGCAGGTTGACCAGGAAGAGGGAGATGTCCCGGCGGCCCAGTGCGGGCACGCGGCCGAGGATGAGGGCCCGGTCGGCGACGGGGGCGTTGGTGATGTGGTCCTTCGTGCCGGTGAGGCGCCAGCCGTCGGGGGTCCGCTCGCCGACGGTCCGGGTGCGGGCGACGTCCGATCCGCCGTGCGGTTCGGTCAGGGCGGTGGCTCCGACCGCGCCCTTCATGAGCGGGGGCAGCACGGTCCGGTGGTGGTGCTCGTTGCCGTGTTCCACCAGTGCCCGCACGAGGCCGGCGTGGGCGATGAGGGACAGGGTGAAGCCCAGGTCGTCGCTGCCCCGGGCGATGTCGGCGATGCCCTCGGCGAGGTCGCGCCAGGTTCCCCCGGCGCCGCCGAGGTGTTCGGGGACGCCGAGGCGCCACAGGCCCAGGTCGGCCAGGCGCTGCCAGGAGAGGCGGTCGAGGACCTCGGCCTCGTAGGCCGTGTCGGCCCGGGGGGCGATGTGGGTGCGGGCGAACTCGGTGAAGGCGGACCCGCCGGAGGGTGTCCGGGGCGGGGCGGGGGCCGGGGTGGTGGTCGGGTCGGCGGGGGCCGTGGTGGGCGCGGTCATGTGAGGGTCTCCAGGGTGGGGTTCAGTACCAGCGCAGGACGAGGGCGCCGGCGGTCATGCCGCCGCCGACCGCCGCGAGCACCACGACGTCGCCGCGGCGCGGCGTGCCCGCGGCGCGTGCTTCGTCGAGGGTGATGGGGACCGAGGCGGCCGCGGTGTTGCCGTAGCGGTCGACGGTCATCGGGACGCGGTCGAGCGGGATGCCGGCCCGGTCGGCGCACTCCTCGATGAGCCGGGCGTTGGCCTGGTGGGTGATGAGGTGGTCGACGTCGCCGACGTCCAGGCCGGCGGCGGCGAGGGCGCCCTTGACCACTCGGGGGACGGCCTGGGTGGCGAAGTCCCACACCCGGCGTCCGTCCATGTGGAAGTAGTGGCGCCGCTCCTCGACCGTCCGCCGGCTCGTGGGCTCGCGGGTTCCTCCGGCCGGGATGCCGACCACGTCCAGCCGGGTGCTGTCGGCCATCAGGTCGCAGCCGAGGATGCCGTATCCGTCGGGGACGTGTCCCAGGACGGCGGCGCCGGCGCCGTCGCCGAAGAAGACGCAGGTCCCCCGGTCCTCGTAGTCCAGGATGCGGCTGTACGCCTCGCAGCCGACCACCATGACGTGCCGGTACTGGGGGAAGGCGCCCATCAGTCCGGCGGCGGTGGCGGTGGCGTAGACGAAGCCGCTGCACACGGCGCCGACGTCGAAGGCCGGCACCTGGTTCAGGCCCAGCTTGGCGTGGACGTTGCAGGCGGTGGAGGGCTGGATCTGGTCGGGCGAGCTGGTGGCCACCACCAGCGCGTCGAGCTGGTCGGGGGCGAGGCCGCCGTCGTCGAGGGCGGCGAGGGCGGCGCGGTGCCCCAGGTCGGAGGTGTGCTGCCCCGGGTCGGCCCGGCGCCGCTGCCGGATGCCGGTGCGGGAGGTGACCCAGGCGTCGGAGGTCGGCACCACTTGGGCGAGGTCGTCGTTGGTGACGACGTGGTCGGGCAGGTACGAGCCGGTGGCGAGGATGCCGATGGCCATCGGGCTGCTCCTTGCGGTCAGGCCGTTCGTCGGCCGAGCGAGTCGAGCACGTCGTGGTGGGCTGCGGTGAAGCGTTCCATCAGGTCGTCGATCTGGTCGGGCGTGATGATCAGCGGGGGCGCGAAGACCACGGTGTCGCCCATGGCCCGCAGGAGCAGGCCGCGTTCCTTGGCCGCCCGCAGGACGGCCTGTCCGATGCGGCCCGGTTCGTGGTCCCCCTGGGAGGGGTCGAACTCGACGCCGCCCAGCAGGCCGTGGTGGCGTACGTCGCGGACGAGGTCGGCGCCGCGGAACTTCTCCAGCCCGCGTTCCAGGTGCGGGGCGACGTCGCGGACGTGGCCGGGGATGTCGCGTTCCCGGAGGATGGCGAGGGTCTCGCGGGCGACGGCGGCGGCCACGGGGTGCCCCGAGTAGGTGAAGCCGTGGCCGAAGGTGCCGATCTGCCGGCTGCCCTCGGCCAGGACGGCGCTGACCTTCTCGCTCACCAGCGTGGCCGAGATGGGCAGGTAGGACGAGGACAGCCCCTTGGCGGTGGTGATGATGTCGGGAGCGAGGCCGAACTCGGTGGTGGCGAACATCGATCCGGTGCGGCCGTAGCCGGTGATGACCTCGTCCGCGATGAACAGGATGCCGTGGCGGTCGAGGACCTCCTGGAGGCGGGCGAAGTACCCGGCGGGCGGGATGATGAGGCCGCCGGCGCCGAGGATCGGTTCGGAGATGAACGCGGCGACGGTCTCGGGGCCGACCTCGTACAGCAGGTTCTCGAAGTCCTGGACGAGCCAGTCGACCTGCTCGGCCTCGCTCATTCCGCGCGAGGCGGGGTGCAGCGGGCTGGGGCAGTGCGCCGAGGGGAAGTCCTCGGTCGCGAACTGGAAGCCGTGGTGGATGTGCGGCAGGCCGGTGGCCGAACCGGCGGCCAGGGTGGTGCCGTGGTAGCCGCAGCTGTGGGAGATCACCTTGCGGCGCTCCGGCCGTCCCTGGGCCCCGTGGTAGTAGCGGGCGAACTTGATGGCGCTGTCGTTGGCGTCGGAGCCGGAGTTGCCGAAGAAGACGCGGCCCATCGGGATCGGGGCGATGTCGGCGATGTCGGCGGCCAGGGCGAGGGCGACGTCGTTGGTGCGGTGGTTGAACGACCCGTAGAAGGGGAGTCTGTTCATCTGCTCGGTGGCCGCGCGCACCAGACGGGGCTCGCTGTAGCCGAGGGTCACGCTCCACAGGCCGGCCACGCCGTCGACGAACCAGTCGCCGGCTTCGTCGCGGACGGTGATGCCGGAGCCCTCGGTGATCACGTGCGGGGGCGTGTCGAGGTGGAGGGGGCTGTGGGGTTCGAGCAGGAAGGTGGGCGTGTCGGGCATGGGAGCTGCTTCCTTGTCCGGGGAGGGGGTCATCGGCCGCCGCCCACTTCGAGGACGGATCCCGTGATGTAGGAGGCGGCCGGGGAGAGGAGGAAGACCACGGCTTCGGCGACTTCCTCCGGTGTGCCGATGCGGCCCAGGGGAACGGTCGGCCGGAGCCGGTCGGGCCGGTCGGGGACGCCGTTGGCCCGGTGCAGTCCGGTGTCGATCAGTCCGGGGGCGACGGCGTTGACGCGGACGTCGTCGGCCGCCGCCTCCTGTGCGGCACCCCAGGTGTGGACGTTGACCGCGGCCTTGAGGGCGGCGTAGTGCACCCATTCGTGGCCGCCGCCGGTACGGGCTCCGGTGGAGGAGATGTTGACGATGCTCCCCCCGGCGCCGCCGCGGCCGCGGGCCATGCTCCGCAGGCCCCGGCGCGTGCACAGCGCGACGCTGCGCAGGACGGCGCGGTAGGCGGTGTCGAGCTGGGCGATGTCCAGGTCCGCGACCCGGGCCATGCCTCCGGTGACGCCGGCGTTGTTGACCAGGGCGGTGAGTGGGCCGAGCTCCTCCTCCGCCGTCGCGAAGAGGCGTTCGACCTCGTCCTCCTCGGCCACGTCGGCCCCGACCGCCATCGCCTCGACGCCGGACCGTCGCAGGTCGTCCACGACCCGGGCCGCGCCCTCGGCGCTCGACCGGTAGTTGACGCACACCGGCCGTCCCAGGTCCGCGGCGCGACGGGCGACGGCGGCCCCGATGCCCTGTCCTGCACCCGTGATGATGATCATGTGGGTCAGCCGTTGACCACGCCGTAGCGGTCGCCGAGGAAGAACTCCTCGAAGGCCCTGCGGGTGTGGACGTTGTGCGTCTTCAGCAGCCAGCGCTGCTTGAGCCCCTCGATGTCGTGGACGGCGTGCACCTCCCGGCCGTGGATGACGTGCCTGTTGGAGAAGGTGACCGAGTCGCCGGGCTTGGACACCCGCATCCGCTTGCGGGAGTGCAGCGCCGCGACGAAACGGTTCAGCACCTGCTGGGCCTCGTCGTCCAGGCCCCGGGTGCGGTCCTCGAAGACCCGGGCGCCCTCGTCGCCGTTGATGACCGCGTGGTCGTCGGCGCGCCGGTCGTGGAGGATGTTGCCCTCGCGGGTGGAGACGTCGTCGAAGGGCGTGTGGAACCTGGGCTGGGCGAGGACCTCGCGGTCGGAGTCGGTCAGCTCCTCCAGGGCGTCCAGGGTGACCGTGAAGGTCGAGTACACCTCGTTGGTGGGGGTGTCCCGGAGCGTGAGGGTGTTGACGAAGTCGGGGCTGACGAAGTGGTTGGCGAAGTCCCGGTGGAACTTGAGCGTTCCCAGCGTCTTCTGCGACTGGGTGTCGAACATGGACTCCTTGGGGTAGATGTCGTGGAAGAAGTCGCCGCCGTTGACGCTGAGGTGCCCGATGATCTCGGTGCCCGTCAGGACCGCGTAGGCGGCCAGGAAGCCCTCGGCGACGAAGGTCCTCTTCAGCCGGTACTTCTCGTGCACGGGGTCCGCCGACCCGAACAGGGGCAGGTCCGGGTCGATGGGGGCGTTGCCGATGACGACCAGCGGTTCCTTGGAGAAGTCCCGCAGCATCGACCTCTCGCAGAAGTCGGTGAACCGGGAACCGAGCCGGCGGTCCCTGCGGAGTCCGGACACGTCGGCCATGTAGGTCTCGAAGTCGCTGTACGGGCTGGTGGCGACGTCCAGCAGGACCGCGCGCAGCGCGTCGCGCTCGGCGTCGGTGAAGACGAAGTCGTAATCGATCTGCTGCATGGTGTGCGTTCCTCCGTCGGAAGGTGCCCGTGCCGGGGGCACGGGGGACGAACGGTGGGATGGAGCCCGGCCGGCCGGGGCCGGGCGGCGGACCCGCCCGGGCCCGGTCGCCGGGGCGTCAGATCCGGGGGCGGGAGCCGTACCGGAGTCCGGCGGCGCCGTGTGCGGCGGGCAGCGGCCGGACGCCGGACGGACGGGGCACGCGGGCGCACGCGCCCCGGTCCCCGGGGGGCGGGAGGAGGTCCCAGATGTTGCCTTCTCCGCCGGTGGCCGCCGCCGGTGGCCGCCGGTGCGCGCGGCGGGCCCCGCGGGGGGCTGCCCCCGTGGGCGTCGGCGTGGCTCCCGCGGTCTCCCGTAGGCGTTTCATCCAGCTTCCCTTTCTGATGTCACGGGTCGGGCAAGCCAACGGGTATCCGCGCCCGGGAGGGGCATGCGTTCGTCATGTGACAGCTAGTGGTAAGGCCACTACTGGACAGGGGGACGGATGTCATTGATCTTCGACCGGGTGGACGTGGAGCTCTACCGCGCCGAGGTGCAGAAGCCCCGGTACACCGACGCCGAGCTGGCCGAATGCCTGGGCGTGGAACCCGAGGAGGTGCGCGAGCGGAGGAAACGGCTGGCCGACGCGCGCCTGCTGCAGCGGATCGACGAGGACGCGTGGGTGGCCCGCAGCCCCCAGGCCGCCGCCGACGCCCTGCTGGCGGACGAGGAGGAGGAGCTCGAACGGCGCCGCAGGGAACTCGCCCGGCGCAAGGAGGAGTTGCTGGCGCTGACCGCCGACTACCTCGACGCCCGCCGGTTACGTTCGAGCACGGGCCTCGTGGAGGTCCTGCACGGTGTCGAGACGGTCCGGGCCGCCCTGACCGAGCTGGCCGCCCTGTGCTCCCGCTCGGTGGACTCCATGGTTCCCGGGGGCGCGCAGAGCGAGGAGGCCGTCCGGGCCGCGCTGCCCCTCGACAGGGCCCTGCTGGACCGGGGCGTCGCCCTGCGCAGCCTGTTCCTCGACTCGGCCCGTTCGCACCCGGGCACCCACCGCTACCTGAAGGAGCTCCGGCGGGCGGGAGGGGAGGTCCGTACGGCCGCCCTCCTGCCCACCCGCATGCTGCTCTACGACGGCGCGACCGCCGTCGTCCCGCTCGATCCGCGCGACAGCGCCCTGGGCGCCGTGGTCGTCCACGACCGGCCGCTGGTCACCCTGCTGAGCGACCTGTTCCACCTGTACTGGACCCAGGCCGCGCCCCACCCGCCGGCCGGCCCCGGCGGCGACGACCTCAACGAACTGGAACGGTCCGTCCTGCGGCTCATGGCCGCGGGGCAGCTGGACGAGGCCATCTCCCGCCAGATCGGCCTGTCGGTACGGACCACCCGCCGCATCATCAGCCAGCTGTCCGCCCGGCTGGGGGCCTGCAGCCGTTTCCAGGCGGGGGTCCTGGCCGTCGCCCGCGGCTGGGTGGACTGAGCGCGACGGGCGCGGGGGCGGACGGTGGCGGGCGGGAGCCGTACGTACGCGACGGGGCCCGGCGGTGCTTCGGCCGGTGGACGAGGTCCCGGCCCGGCGGTGCTTCGGCCGGTGGACGAGGTCCCGGCCCGGCGGTGCTTCCGGCCGGTGGACGCGGTCCCGGCGCGGCGCCGCGTACGGACGGGACCGGCCCCGGCGCGGCTCCGCGTGCGGAGGGGCCCGGTGCCCCGCCGCACGCGGAGGCGTCACCCCTCCTCCGTCCCGGCGGCGGGGCGGAGGAGGCCCGTCAGGCGACGGTCAGTTCGTTGAGGGCGACGTTGCCCCACTGGCGGTTGGCCGCCTTGACGACGAGCCGCAGCCGGGCGGTGTCGACGGGGGAGGGAAGGGTGAGGGTGCGCCGCTCCACCACGGACGTGTTGCTGCTCCAGCCGATGGCGGCGTCGGCGAGCCGGGTGGTCCAGGCCGATCCGTCCCAGGTCTGGACGTCGACCCGGGTGAAGCCCTGTCCCTGGCCGAAGTGGGTGGCCAGGGTCACCGAGGAGACGCGCCGGACGGCCCGGTAGTCGACCGTGATGCTGCCGGGCAGCGTCGCGGAGACCGTGCTCGCCCAGCTCGTCGCCTCGCTGCCGTCGGCCACCGCCGCGACGGAGCCCTGGCCGACGCCCATCGTCGTGGAGACGGCCGGAGCGCCCTGGCTGCCCTGCGCGCCCTGTACGGCGCCGATGACGGCGGTCGGGAAGAGGGGGACGCCCAGGATGTCCCGGCCGCCGTTGTCCGCGACGGCCAGGCCGGCGTCGATGGCGGCCGACCCGGAGAGCGGCCGGTAGCCGGTCAGGTCGGCCCGGGAGGTGGCGGTCCCCGGCGCGGTGAGCCGGGGGTCGCCGGTGATCGCGGCGGAGTCCGGCGGGACCGGCCCGCCCCGGTAGAGGTTGTTGAGGTAGGTGATGCCCGCGGTGTCGTACGGGAGGTTCGCCTGGTTGACGAAGAGGTTGTTGCGGAAGGTGACGTTCTTGGGGTTGTGGTAGACCTGCGCGATCTTGTAGAGCGGGCGGCTCGGCGAGGAGGAGACGTAGACGGTGTTGTTGTAGACGTCGACGCCGTCGGTGTTGGTGGAGAAGGTGAAGATCTCGTTGCCGTCGTTCTGGCTGATGTTGTAGCGGACGACCGCGCTGGCGGGGGCGGAGCCCAGGGAGACGGAGATGAAGAAGCCGCCGCCGTTGTCGTGGCTGTAGTTGTACTGCACCAGGCTGTCGTGGGTGGAGGCGTCGGCGTCGAAGGCGGTGCAGTCGAGGCCCCGGCCGCCGAACCGGGCTCCGTACACCTCGTTGTACTGCACGGTCGTGCGGTCCGCGCCCGACCACCAGATGCCGACGTTGGTGGTGGTGGAGGTGGGGCGGGCCACGGTGTTGTACTCGATCAGGGTGTCGGCGACCTGGTTGGGGTTGATGCCCCCGGAGCCGACGTCGTGGACGTGGTTGCCCCGGATCACCAGGCCCGTGCTGGGCGTGAACGGGCCGTACTCGGTGGAGGGGATGTTCAGCTCCCCCCACAGGGAGTTCCAGCCCTCGCGCTGCATCCAGGTGGACCAGGTGGTGATGCCGTACGCCTTGGTGTCGGCGATCTCGTTGTTCTCGATCAGCATCCCGGTGTAGTACGTCGGGACGCCGTTGCCCCGGACGTTGACGAGGATGCCGGCCGAGCCGATGTTGCCCTTGCCGACCTGGGCGACGCCGTCGATCCCGTGCACGTACAGGTTGCGCAGCGTGATGCCGGGGACGGCGCCGATGTCCTTGGCCCGGACCTCGACGCCGGTGCGCCAGGTGGTGGAGCCGGTCCCGTTGGTGATCTCCAGGCCGTCCAGCGTCCAGTGCCGCAGGTTCTCCAGGAGGACCGCCGACGGGACGGTGTTGCCGCCCGCGATGACCGGCTTGGGGCCGGTGCCGTACGAGGTCGCGGTGACCGGGCTGCCCTCGGCGCCCGACCCCTTGGGGGCGAACTGCCCGGTCCAGGTGCGCCCGGCCAGGAACCGGACGGTGTCGCCGGGCCGGAAGACCTGCTGGTTCACCCGGGCCAGCGAGCGCCAGGGGGTGGCGGTGGAGGTGCCGGCCGCGGAGTCGTTCCCGGCGGCGGAGTCCACGTAGTACGTGGTGCCCGCCGCCGCCCGGGCGACGGTGGCGGGCACGGCGGTGGCCAGGGCCGTGCCGAGGACCGCGGAGAGAAGGGTGCGCCTGCTGTGCATGGGACCTCCTGGGAGAGCGGCTACATAGCAAAAGGGCTTTCATAAGTGCTGATCCCGGGTCCCCCGGCGCGGACGGACGGGAGCGGGCGCGCCCGGGGCACGACCCGCTCCCCCGCCGTGGTCACGCCACGACGACCTCGTAGAGGGCGAGGTTCCCCCACTGGAGGTGGGCCGCGTGCACCACGAGACGGATCTTCCGGGTGGTGACGGGGGCGGGGAGGGCGAGCGTCGCGGTCTCCACGACGCCGCTGTTGTGCTGCCACGCGATCGGCAGGTGCTCGATCCGGTCCGTCCAGGCGGTGCCGTCCCAGGTCTGGAGCGACACGTCGCTGACGCCCTGGCCCAGGGCCCAGCCGGTGTGGAGGGTGACGGTGGACACCTCGCGCGGCTCCCGCAGGTCCAGGGTGATGTCGCCGGGGAAGACCAGGCCGTCGGCGACGGTCGACCACGCGGAGTTCGGGTCGCCGTCCACCAGGTTCGTCCAGGGGGTGGACGGCGAGGAGGGGAACGAGCTGGTGACGAGCGGGCCCGTCCACGGCGTTTCGAACGGTCCGGTGGCGGCCGGGACTTCGAGCCGCACCTCGCTGATCCGGAGGCTTCCGCCGCCGCTCGCGGAGGTGAGGACGAGCCGGACCCGCTCCGCGGTCACCGGCGCGGCCGGGGTGAAGGTCCCGTCCTTCCACTCGCCGGGCACCGCGGTCCAGGCGGACCCGTCCCAGGTCCGCACCGCGGCCCCGGTGACCGCGCGTCCGGTGCGGGGCGTGAGCACGGAGAGGGCGGAGAAGGTCCGCGCGACCGGGTACGCGAGGTCGATGGCGGCCGGGAGACGGGGCTTGGGCACGCTCTGCCAGGACGTCGCTGGATCACCGTCGGCCAGCCGGCCCAGGCCGCCCTGCGGGGAGAGGTCGCCGCTCACCCGGGGAGCGGCGACGCGGCGCTGGAAGGCCCCCAGGTCGGGCGCCGCGTCCGGGACCGGGACGCCGGCGATGTCGTGGGTGGCGGGGACGGTGACGCCCGCGTCGAGGGCGGGCGAGCCGGGGAGGGGACGGTAGCCGTCGAGGGAGCCGTCGCCGGGCGCGGCCAGCTTCGGGTCGGCCTCGATCGGCGCCTGGTCGTTGCCGGTGGGCGGCCGGGCCGTGCCCGCGTAGAGGTTGTGGTCGTAGACGACGCCGTTCCTGGTGTCGAAGCCGGCGCCTGCGGCGTTGAGGAAGACGTTGTTGCGGACCGTCACGTTCGCGGCGTCGTCGTAGAGGCGCACCACCCGCCCGAGGGGGTAGCTCCCCTCCCCCTTGTACGGCGGCGGGACGACGACCACGCGGGACGTCGTGTGGACGGTGTTGTTGTGGATGTGGGTGCCGGTGGTCGCGGTGGAGATGCCGAAGGTCTCGTAGCCGTCGTCGTGGCTGACGTTGTACCGGACGGTCGTGTCCCTGGTCGGGGCGCCCGCGAACGACACCGAGATGAAGAAGCCGCCGTCGTTGCCGTGGCTGTGGTTGTACTGCACCAGGCTGCGGTTGTTGTCGGCGTCCGCGTCGAATCCGTGTCCGTCGCTGCCCGGGCCGTTGAACCCGGTGCGGGAGACCTCGTTGTGCTGGACGACGAGGTCGTCGGTGCCCTGCCACCAGATGCCGACGTTCCCGCCGTTGGGCACCAGACGGCCCGTCACGGCGCGGTCCACCCTGTTGCCCTCGACCAGGCCGCCGGCGAGGTGCATCGGCGCGATGCCGCCCGCGGTCACGTCGTGGACGTGATTGCCGCGGATGACCACGCCCTCGCTCGGCGTCCAGGGCCCGAGTTCGCCGTCCTGGATGCCGGTCTCGGACGGGTAGAAGCTGGTCATGCCGTTCCTCTTCGACCAGCTGGACCAGAGGAGCATGCCGTAGGAGCGGACGTCGGATATCTCGTTGCGCTCGATCGTCAGGTTCTTGAAGTAGGTGGGGACCCGGTTGCCGGTGATCGAGGCGATCAGGCCGGCCTTGCCGACCGACGTCCCGCCCTTGCCGTCCACCCGCCGGATCGTGAGGTCGCGCAGGGTGATCCCGGCCAGTTCGCCGGCGTCCCGGCCGTGCAGGTGGACGCCGCTGCGGTAGACGTCGGTGGCGCCGCTCCAGTTGGTGACCTCGATGCCTTCGAGGACGAAGTCGTGGACGTTCTCGAGGAGGACCGCCGAGTCGACCCTCCCGCCGCCGTCGATGACGGGTTTGGCCCCGGTGCCGTACGAGGTGACGGTGACGGGACTGCCGGGGGCGCCGGCGCCGTTCGGCCGGAGCCGGCCGTGCCATCTCTGGCCGGCGCGGAACCGGACGGTGTCACGGGGTCCGAGGGTGAGCGCGTTCACCTTGTCGAGGCTCTTCCAGGCGTCCCCGGGAAGCCGGCCGCCGGCCGAGTCGTCCCCGGTGACCGCGTCCACGTAGTAGGTCCTGCCCGGGCCGGTGCCGGCGGAAGCGGTGGCCGGGGCCGGGGCGGTGGCGATCACCACCGCGGCGATCACGGCGGGCGCCGCCCGTCTCAGTGCGGTGCGCATGATGGCGGAGTCCTCTCGGGGGGCGGGGAACGGGGGGAGGGAGGGGGTCACTTGCCGATCCCCGCGGTCATGCCGTCGATGATGCGGCGCCCGCACCACAGGTAGAGGACGACCATCGGGTAGACGAGGATGGCGATCCCGGCGAACATGCCGCCCCAGTTGGACGAGTACTGCATCGTCCCGTAGAGGTGCAGGAGGGCGACCGGGAGCGTGCGCTCGTCCTCGCCGGGGGCGATCACCATGACCAGCAGCGTGGAGTTCCACAGGCCGATCACGTTGAGCACGAGCACCGTGACGATGCCGGGCCTGGCCAGCGGGACGATCACCTGGACGAAGGTCCGCAGCGGTCCCGCCCCGTCCAGCTCGGCGGCCTCCTCGACCTCGTGGGGGAGCGAGCGGAGGTAGCCGGTGAGCACGAAGACGGCGAAGGGCAGGGAGAGGGCGACCTCGAAGACGAGCAGGGTGATCCGGTCGTCCCACCAGCCGGTGACCCAGTCCACCATGAACGTGTGGAGCGAGAGCTTCACGACCACGACGGGGATGATCAGGGTCTGCAGCGGAATGCTCATCCCCAGGGCGAAGTAGCTGGTGAGCGGGGCGGCCACGCGGCGCGACGAGCGGGCGAGCGCGTAGGCGGCGGGCGCGGCGAGGCCGACGATCAGGAACGAGCCGGCCGCGGTGAGGAGGACGCTGTTGAGGGCCGCCCCGGAGAACTGCGCGGCCTGCCACGCCGAGGAGTAGTTCTGCCACTCCAGCGAGGTCGGGAGGGCGAAGGGGCTGAGCCACACGTCGCCCGAGGACTTGAGCGACTGGAGGCCCACCCAGGCCACGAGCGCCAGGTTGAAGACCACCCACGCCCACAGCGCGACCGCGGTCGCCCGGGGGACGAGGACGTCGCCGACGAAGGTGGCGACCGGACGACTGCTCCTGACGGGATTCACGAGAGCTCCACTGGATCGCGACGCGTCGCCCGGCGGATCAGCAGGATCAGGACCAGGGTGATCAGGACGACGACCACGCCCATGGCCGCGCCCTGTCCCAGGTCGGGGACCGCGTTGCCGCCGGAGACGGAGATGTATTGCTGGACGGCCACCGTGCGGGCCTGGAGCGGCGGGTTGCCGGGGGTGCCGCCGGTGGTGAAGGCGAGCACGATCTCGAAGACCTTCAGGCTGTTGACGACCCACAGCACGGCGGCGACGGAGAAGACGTCCCAGGTCAGCGGGAGCGTGATGTGGCGGAACTGCTCCCACCGGGTGGCCCCGCTGAGACGGGCGTCCTCGTACAGGTGCGGGGGGATCGAGTCCACGGCCGACATCATCAGGGCGATGTAGAAGCCGGTCGACGACCAGACCAGGCCGGCGACGACGCACCGGAAGACCAGGTCGGGCCCGAGCCAGGGCGGTCCGTCCACCCCGAACACCGCGAGGACGTCGTTGACCGCTCCGCCGGGATTGAGGAGGAAGCCGACGGCGGCCCCGACGGCGATGGCCGAGATGATCATCGGAAGGAACACGACGGACCTGATGAACGCCCGGCCCCTCAGCTGGCGCAGCACCGTCATCGCCAGGAACGTGACGGTGAAGACGGCGGCCCCGCCGCCCAGGGAGAGCACCAGCGTGTTCCAGAACGACGACTGGAACGCCTCGTTCTGGAAGAGGGCCGTGTAGTTCTTCGCGCCCCGCCAGGTCATCTCGGCGCCGGGACCCGGCCAGCGGTACAGGCTGACCCAGGCGCCGTACAGCGCGGGCGCCACGAACAGGCCGGTGTAGAGCGCGAGCGCGGGCAGCAGGAACGGCCAGAAGGACCGTTCGCGGGCCGGCCGCAGGCGGCGGGCCGGCCGGCGCGGGTCGCGTTCCGGCGGGAGGGTGCGGGGCCCGGGGTCGCGCGAGGTACGGGTCGCTGTCGCGCTCATGGTCACCTACTTCGGGGCGTGGGGAAGGCGTGGGAAGAGCGGGCGCGGCGGACGGCGTGGGCCCGCCGCGGCCCGGTTCAGCTGTTGGACGCGATGAACGCGGCGCTCTTCTGCTTGCCCTGTGCCACGAACTCCTCCGCGGTGAGGGAGCCGCCGAGGAGCTTGTCGTCGAGGGGCATGAAGATGTCGGTCCACCAGGCGTTCAGGCCGGGTGCGCCGTCGTACGGCTTGTGGACCGCGGCGGCCTCGCCGATGGCCTTCTGGAGGGTGACCAGGTTCCCGGGCGCGGGCACGTCGGAGCGGGCGGGGATGTTCAGCGCCTCGGTGCCCACGCGCTCCGCGTACTTCTTCTGCTGGACGAAGGCGAGGAACTTCTTCGCGGCCCCGGGGTGCTTGCCCTTGGCGTTGACGCCCCAGCCGAGGGCGCCCGCCTCGACGGAGTTCTTGCCGCCGGCCGGGTACTGGAACGAGTTGATCCGCGCGTCGGCGGGCAGCTTGGGCTTGATCTCGCTGGTGAGCCAGGTGCCGTTGATGTTCAGGTCGTACCCGCCGGTGGCGAACGCGTCCTGGGCGGCCGGGAACTTGGTCGCCATGTACGACTTCTGGAAGTAGCCGCCCCTGGCGAGCTTCTCCACCTGCTTGGCCGCGGCGAGCACCTCGGGCCGGTCCCAGGCTCCGGCGTCGGTGCCGAGCGCGTAGAGGCTTCCGGCGCCGTTGGCGCGGACCAGGGCCGAGTAGAACCAGTAGGCGTTGTAGAACGGAACCGTGCCGTCCTGTCCCAGGGGGGTGCGTCCGGCCCTCTTCGCGCCGTCGAGGTACGCGACGAAGGCGTCCCACGTCCGCGGCGGCGCGGCGGCCAGCTCGGGGTGCCTGGTGGCGTCGTACCACACGCCGGTCGAGATGATCGTGTGCGGGACGAAGGCGAGGCCCTTCTCGTCGGAGGACGCCTGCTTCGCCGCGGCGGGCAGCACGTCCCCTACGGCCTTGCCCTCCCCCGGGATCTTCGCGGTCAGCACGTCGTCGACCGGGGCCAGCAGGTTCTGGGCGCGGAACTTGGCGATGTTGTCGGTGCCGGTGTCGAACAGGTCGGGGCCCTGGCCCGCGGCCATCTCGGTGGCGAGGCTGTCGGTTCCCTTGCGCCCCATCCACTTCACCTCGACCTTGATCCCGGTCTGCCGCGTGAAGTCGTCGACGGCGGCCTGGAAGATCTTCGCCTGCGGTTCCTCCTTGCCCCACGTCGAGGTGTAGGAGAAGGTCTCCGCCTTCCCCGCGTCGGCGGAACCGCCGCCGTTCTTCTTGCCGCAGGCGGTCGTGGAGAGGGCCAGGGCGCCGAGCACCGCGAACACGGCCGTCCGCGCTATGAGCTGCTTCATCGGATCTTCTTTTCTGGGCCGGAGGGGTCGGACGGGGCGAGGGTGGTCACCGTGCGGGTGCGGCGGGCGGTCTCGGCGGCCCAGACCACGCGGTGCGTGGCCAGGCTCTCGCGGCCGGTCGACCGGATCGACGCCGGGTCTCCGCCGCCCACGGCCTCGACGAAGGCGTCGAGCAGCATCTCGTCCCCTCCGCCGTGGCCCTCGGCCGCCGAGGCGTCGGTCCCCGTGTCGGTGACGATCGTGGAGTGGGTGTCGGTGAGGAAGTCGTGGACGCGGAGCCGTACGCCGTCGCCCTCGACGGAGCCGTGGGTGCCGAAGATCCGGGTCTTGCGGTGTTCCAGGGCGGCGAACGCCGTCATGGTGAAACTGGCGGTGGTCCCGTCGCCGAACTCCATGTCCACCACCTGGCTGTCGACGACGTCGTTGCCGGCGCCGTACACGCAGCGGCCGTAGGGGCCGTCGCGCAGGGCGGTCAGCACGCCCTCCTCGGTGTGGTCGTCGGTGACGGCGGACAGCGGCCACCACTCCTTGACCGGGTCGCCGAGGCAGTCCAGGTAGATGCGCTTGGCGGAGTAGGGGCAGGCGGACTCGACCGGGCAGTCCAGGCAGGTGGCGGCGGCGCCCTCGGGCCGCTTCTCCGGGCGGAAGTGGACGAGGTTCCCGAAGGAGGAGACCCGTTCCGGCAGGGCGCCCTTGAGGTAGACCATCCAGTCCAGGTCGTGGCACGCCTTGGCCAGGAGCATCGGCGCGGACGCGGCCTCCCTGCTCCAGTTCCCCCGTACGAAGGAGTGGGCCTGGTGCCACCAGCCGACCTGTTCCAGGTGCTGGATGTTCATGATCTCGCCGATGGTCCCCTTGTCCAGGAGCTCCTTGAGGGCCTCGGTGTAGCGCGTGTAGCGCATGACGTGGCAGACGGCGAGCAGGACTCCGTGGCGCTCGGCCGTCTCGGCGATCAGCGCGGCCTCCTCCTCGGTCGGCGCCATCGGCTTCTCCAGGAGAAGGTGGTAGCCGAGTTCGGCCGCGCGGACCGCGGGCCCGACGTGCATGCGGTCCTGGGTCGAGATGATCGCCCCGTCGGCGAGACGGTCCCGGTCGAGCAGGTCGCGCCAGTCGGCGAAGACGTTCGCGGCGGGGACGTCGTGCTCCGCGGCGAAGCGCGCGCGGCGCTCGTCGTCCGGTTCGGCCACCGCCACGACCCGGGCCCGTCCGGTGCTCCGGGCACGCCGGGCGTACCCGGTCCCCCGCAGCCCCGCCCCGATGACCGCGAGCGTGACATCGGTATCTCGCATGGTGCCCTCTCTCCCTTGCCCCTTACTAATGAAGGATGTTTTTATTAGTCCCCACAGCCCCTGTCAACACCCTTGGAGGAAACGGTCGTGAGCATGCGGGGCGGCGACGGGTCGCGGCTGAGAAGGATGAACATGGTCGCCACCCTGCGCGCGCTGCGGGGGAGCCCCCCGACGGGACTGACCGAACTCGCGGCGCGCGCGGGACTGTCCCGCCCCACCGTCGAAGGACTCGTCGACGACCTGCTCGGCCTGGGATGGCTGAGCGAGATGCCCCCGGAGAGCGGGCGCATGGGCCGTCCCCGACGGTTGTTCCGGTTCCGCGCCGAGTCCGGCCACGTGCTCGGGATCGACGTGGGCTCCTCCAGCGTCCGCGCCGTCGTCTCCGACCTCGACGGCGGGACGAGGGGCCGGGCCTCCGTCCGGACCGACCCGTCCTTCGGTCGCGCGAAGAGGCTGGCGGCCATGCGCTCCGCCGCCGCGGACGCGCTCTCCTCGGCGGGCGTCCCCCCGTCCTCGGTGATGGCCGTGTGCGTGGGGACCACGGGCGTGGTCACCGCGTCGGGCACGGTCAGGCTCTCCGTCAGCCTGCCCGAGTGGACCGGGGTCGACCTGGCGTCCGAGATCGGCCGGGACTGGGGCGTCCCGGTCCTCGTCGAGAACGACTGCAACCTGGCGGCCCTGGCCGAGCGCTGGGCGGGCGTGGCCCAGCGGGTCGAGGACGTGGTCTTCGTCCTGTCCGGCATGCGCACGGGCTGCGGCATGCTCATCGGAGGCCGGCTCCACCGGGGCAGCCGGGGCGCCGCCGGGGAGATCGGCGCGCTCCCGCTCGTCGGCTGGCACCGCGCCCCCTCCCACCTGGCCGGCTTCCCCGGCCTGCCCGGGGAGACCCCGCCCGAGGCGGTCGCCGAACTGGTCTTCGCGGCGGCCAGGTCCGGTGATCCGGCGGCGCGTTGGGCCGTGGAGCAGTTCGCCCACGACCTGGCCGAGGGCATCGCCGCGCTCGTCCTGAGCGTCGATCCCGATCTGGTGGTCCTGGGCGGCGGCGTCTCGCGCTCGGCCGACGTGCTGATGGAGCCCCTGCGGCGCCACCTGGACCCGCTCTGCCTGGAGCCTCCGGAGCTGGCGATCTCCGGCCTCGGCGACCAGGCCGTGGTGACGGGCGCGGTACGGCACGCCCTCGACCACGTCGACGCGCGCCTCTACGACGTCGACGCCCCGCTTCCGACGCCCGAACCGGCAGGGACGTGACATGGATCTGCTCCCCCGACCGACCTCCCTCCGCCGCCGCGCGGGAACCTTCCCCCTGACGTGCGCGACCGCCCTGACGGCGGGGGACGGCGCCCACGGGGCCGCCGCCCTGCTGCGGGACCTGCTCCGCCCGGCGACCGGACTGCCGTTCGCCCCCGCGGGGGTCGCGCGGGGCGGCGCGATCGCCCTGGCCCTCGACGCGCGGGCCGGGGCGCAGCTGGGCGCCGAGGGCTACCGGCTGGACATCACCCCCGAAGAGGCGCTGCTGGTGGCGGCCGCGCCCACCGGGCTGCTGCGGGGCGTGCAGACGCTGCGCCAGCTCCTGCCGCCCGAGGCGTGGTCGGACCGTCCGGTCCGCGGCGTCGCCTGGGAACTGCCCTGCGTGTCCGTCGTGGACGTGCCGCGCTTCCGGTGGCGGGGCGCCCATCTGGACGTGGCGCGCTGGTGGATGCCGACGGCCTTCCTGTTCCGTTACGCGGACCTGCTGGCGGCCCACAAGCTGAACGTCCTGCACCTGCACCTCACCGACGACCAGGGCTGGCGGATGCCGGTCGAGCGCTACCCGCGGCTGACGGAGGTGGGCGCGTGGCGGTCCCGCAGCTTGGCGGGCGCCCTCGCCGAGGAGCGGTACGACGACGTCCCGCACGGCGGCCACTACACCCGGCGGGAGCTGTGCGACCTCGTCGCGTACGCGGCCCGGCGCGGTGTCACCGTCGTCCCCGAGATCGACCTGCCGGGCCACACGCAGGCGGCGGTCGCGGCCTACCCCGAGCTGGGCTGCGGACCCACGGGGCCGGACGGGCCCGTCGGGGTCTCCCCCCGCTGGGGCGTGCACGACCGGATCCTCGGCGTCGGCGACGCGTCGCTGAGGTTCTGCCACGACGTGCTGGAGGAGGTGCTCGACGTCTTCCCCTCCCGCCACGTCCACATCGGCGGGGACGAGGTGCCGACGACCCGCTGGCACGCCTCGCCCACCGCGCGGCGGAAGGCGCGCGAGCTGGGCATTCCCGTCGACGGCCTGCACGGCTGGTTCACCGGGGAGCTGGCCTCCTGGCTGCACGCGCGGGGCCGGCGGACGGTCGTCTGGGACGACGCGTTCGTCCACGGCCGGGCGGCACCGCTGCCCGAGGGGGCGACGGTCATGTCGTGGCTGGGGGCGGACGGCGCGACCGCCGCCGCGGCGGCCGGGCACGAAGTGATCATGACGCCGCACGACCGGACCTACTTCGACTACGGCCAGGCCGAGGGGCCGGGAGAACCGCTCTCCATGGGGCACGTCGTCACCCTGGAGGACGTCTACGGCTACGAGCCGGTCCCCGCCTCCCTGCCGGCCGAGCAGGTCCTCGGCACCCAGGGCCAGTTGTGGACCGAGTACCTCCCCACGCCGGAGCGGGTCGAGTACGCGGCCTTCCCCCGGCTGTGCGCGCTCGCCGAGGTGGCCTGGTCGTCGCCCTCCGGGCGGGACCACGGCGAGTTCCTGGGGCGGTTGCGACCCCATCTGGCCCGTCTCGGACACATGGGGGTCGCCCACCGGCGGCTCGATGCCCCCTCCCCCACCGCCTGAGCGGCCGGAACGGCCGGGCACTCCCCCCCCCCCCGGCCTCCGCTCCCCGGCCGGTCTCCCGCCGTACCGCCACCGCCCGCGTCCCGGGGGTCCCCGGGACGCGGGCGGTGGCGGTACGGATCCGGACGCGGCCGGGACGGCTGACTTCCGGAACAGCGGGCAGAGGCGGGACGACGGGCCGGGCGCGCGGAGAGGCGGCGCGGCGCCCGAACGGCCCGGGGAAAGAGCCCCGCGCACCAGGGAGAGCACTGACATGACCGGACTTCCCGGAACCTACGAGTCGTACTGGATGGAGACCGGGAGGGGGCCCGGACACCCCGTCCTGACCGACGGGCTGGAGGTCGACGTGGCGGTGGTCGGCGCCGGGATCGCCGGCATCTGCACCGCCTGGGAGCTCGCGCGCACCGGCCGGCGCGTCGCCCTGCTCGAGGCCGACCGGGTGGCCGCGGGCGTCACCGGCCACACCACCGCGAAGCTCTCGGCCCAGCACGGGCCCCTCTACGCGCACCTGCGCGAGACGTTCGGCGCGGAGGGGGCGCGGCAGTACGCCCGTTCGCAGCAGGAGGCCGTCGAGTACGTCGGCCGGGTCGCGGCCGAGCTGGGCGCCGACTGCGAGCTGGAGCGCGTGCCGGCGTACGTGTACGCGGAGTCGGCGGACACGGCCGAGCGGCTGCGGGCCGAGGCCGGCGCGGCGCGCGAGGCGGGCCTCGACGCCTCCTTCGTGACGGAGACCGGTCTGCCGTACCCCGTCGCGGGGGCGGTCCGGGTGGAACACCAGGCCCAGTTCCACCCGCGCAAGTACCTGCTGGCCCTCGTCGCCGACCTCGTGGCGCGGGGCGGGATCGTGCGCGAGCGGACACGGGTCGTCTCGCTCCACGAGGGCGAACCCTGCCGGCTCACCACCGAGAGCGGCGTCGAGGTCGTCGCCGACGACATCGTGGTGGCCACCCACTACCCGGTCTTCGACCGCGCCCTGCTGTTCTCCCGGCTCGAACCGCACCGCGAACTCGTCGTCGCCGCCGCCCTTCCCGCCGGGCGCGACCCGCGGGGGATGTACCTCACGCCGGAACGGAGCACCCGGTCGGTGCGGACCGCCCCGTACCGCGGGGACGAACGGCTGCTCATCGTCACCGGGGAGAAGTTCGAGCCCGGCGGGGGCGGGGTGGGCGAGCGGTACGAGAAGCTCGCCGCCTGGACCCTGGAACACTTCCCGGACGCCCGGATCACCCACCGGTGGGCGGCCCAGGACAACACGAGCACGGACAAGGTGCCGTTCGTGGGGCGCTTCCACCCCGGGTCCCGGCACGTGTACGTGGCGGCCGGCTTCGGCGGCTGGGGGATGAGCAACGGCGTCATGTCGGGGCGGCTGCTGAGCGCGCTGATCGCGGGCGAGGACCTGCCGTGGGCCTCCCTGTACGACCCCCGGCGCCTCCGCGCCGCCGAGGCGCCGTCCCTCCTCAAGGCGCAGGGATCGGTCCTCAAGCACTTCGTGGGCGACCGGCTCCGCCCCTCCCACACCGACACCGTCGAGGAGATCGCGCCCGGCACGGGGGCGCTCGTACGGGTCGGCGGGCGGCGCTGCGCGGTCTACCGCGACGAGGACGGCGGGACGCACTCGGTGTCCGCGCGGTGCACCCACCTGGGGTGCCTCGTCCACTTCAACGACGCGGAACGGGCCTGGGAGTGCCCCTGCCACGGTTCCCGGTTCGCCGTCGACGGCTCCGTGATCCAGGGGCCCGCCGTGCGCCCGCTCGAACCGCGCCCGCTTCCCGGCGAATCCGGCGGTTCCGGTGACGGGGGCGGCGAGGGCGTTCCCGGATGACCGGGCGCCCCCGTCCGCGTCCGCGTCCGCGTCCGACGACCGCCCATGACACGGAAAATCGATCGATGTCACCGGAAAGACCGGTCCGGGGGGGGATGTCCGGTGAAAGGGCGGGTACGCGCCGGACAACAGAGCCGATCACCGCTGATGGCCCAGGAGGAGCCTTGAGTGACTTCCAGGACTCGGACCGCCGGCAGGAAAGCAAGCCGGCGGCAGTAGCACACACGGCCCAGGACAAGGCGGGCGAGAGCGCCGCCCTGATCGGGGACAAGGCCACGGACGTCGCCCGGACCGCGAGGGAACAGGCCGGAAACGTCGTCGGTGAGACCCGGGCACAGGCCAGGGACCTCGTCGGAGAGGTCCGCGGTCAGCTCCAGGACCAGGCGCAGACCCAGACGCGGCGCCTGGCGGAGAACGTGCGGAGGATCGCGGGCGAGGTCCGCGACATGAGCGAGAACGGCAAGCCGGACTCCACCGCGGGTGAACTGGCCCGCCAGGTGGCCGATCGCGGACACCGGGTGGCCGACCACCTGGAACGACGCGGTCCCGACGGACTCCTGAACGACCTGCAGGACTTCGCGCGCCGCCGGCCCGGGGTCTTCCTCGCCGGCGCGGCGCTGGCCGGGTTCGCGATCGCCCGGGCCGGGAAGGGCGTCGGCGCGGCGTCCTCGTCGTCCGGCTCCGACGGCGCGCGGGACTCGGACCCGACGTGGGGCGAGGACACCCCGCGCGCCACCCCGGCGCCCGACCCGCTCCCCACGACGCGGGGCGGCACCACGGGGTACGCGCCCACCGATCCCCTGGACACCTACGGGCAGTCGCAGCCGCCGCACGTGACCCCCACGCCCCCGGTCACGCCGGCCCCGCCCGTCCATCCGCCCGTCACCCCCGACCCCACCCGGCCGGGGCCCGGGTACGGCGGGACTCCGCGACCGGGTGAGGGGATCTGACCATGGCCATCTCCTCCCACGAACGGGTCTCGGTGCCCTCCGCGCCCCCGTCCGCACCTCCGTCCGGAGCCCGGACCGCTCCCCCGCCGCCCGGGAGAGAACCGCACGACGCCTCGATCGGTGACCTGATCGGGGAGATCGGCACCGACCTCTCCCAGCTGGTGCGGGACGAGATAGAACTCGCCAAGGCGGAGGTGAAGCAGGAGGCGACGAAGGCCGGCAAGGCGGCGGGCATGCTCGCCGGCGCCGGTTACGCGGGACACCTGGTCCTGCTGCTCGGCAGCCTGACGGTCGTCGCCGCCCTGAGCAACGTCATGAACGTCGCCTGGGCCGCTCTCGTCGTCACCGCCCTGTGGGGTGTGGCCGGCGGCGTCCTCTACCTCACGGGACGCAAGCGCCTCGCCACCGTCAGCCTCAAGCCCGAACAGACCGTCGAAACCCTGAAGGAGGACGCCCAGTGGGCACGACACCCGAGGAGCTGAGGTCCGATCTCGAGTACCGCCGCGCCCACCTGGCCCACAACGTCGACCGTCTGGCGGACCGGTTGACACCGAGCAGGGTGGCGCAGCGCAAGGCCGCCTCCGTGCGGCAGGGGTTCACCGATGTGAAGGAGCGTGTGATGGGTACGGCGCACGGCACGGGACACCGGATCGCCGACCGGACGGGGCAGGCGGGCGACGGCATCGCGGAGACCGCCCGCGAGGCTGCGGGCAGCGTGAGCGAGACCGTGCAGAGCGTGCCCGCCCGCGCCAGGCGCCGGACGCAGGGCAGCCCGCTCGCCGCCGGGATCGTGGCGTTCGGCGCGGGAATGCTCGCGGCGGCCCTGCTGCCGACCACGGAGACCGAGGAACGCGCGGGACGGCATCTCAAGGAGCACTCCGACGACCTCCTGGAGCCGGTCAGGCAGACGGCCGTCGAAGCGGCCCAGGACCTCAAGGAGAACCTGCGCGAACCGGTCGCGGAAGCGGTCGAGTCGGTCAGGTCCACCGCCCAGGACGCCGCCTCCACCACCAAGGACGACGCCCGCCGCGCGGGTCAGGAGACCTCGGAGGGCGTGCGCCGGGTCGGGCGGGACACCGCCCAGGAGGTGCGCTCCCTCTCCGACGACCGGGACCGTCCGGGGAGCTGACGCCGCCTCCGCCGCCCGGCGCCGACGGCGCCGGGTGCGGCGGGGAGGCACGGCGGCCTCCGGGCCGGACGATCGCGCGGGGACCCCGGACCGGACGGTCCGGGGTCCCCGCGCGATCGTCCGGAACGGTCGGCCGACCGGCCAGGGAGCACCTCCGGCCTCACGTCCCCGCGCGTGCGCCCGGAACGGTCACCGGGAACGCGACGGGGACGGTCACCGGGCGACGGCGGGAGCGGCACCCGCCGGTCGCGGAATCTTCACACGAACCGTCGTGCGCCGGGAGCGGGAGCGGGCACCCGCACGGAGAGCGAGGTTCGACAAGGAGGACATGTGCCGTGGTGGCGATCGCCGTTCTGCTCCTGCCCCTGCTGGGGCTTCTGCTCTTCCTGATGGACCGGATCGAGGACCGGGTGACGAGCCCGCCGAGGGGGTCGCGCCACGCCGGACGGCACCTCCGGCTGGTCGCGGGCGCCGACCGGGCGTCCGGGCAGGACCGTCCGGCCCGGCGCCGCCCGGCCGGACGCGGGTCCCTGCCCCGGGCCGTGCCCGCGCCGGGGACCGGGCGCGCCGACGCCGCGTGACGGCGCGGAGGGGGCACGCCCGGCGGGCCGTGGGACGCCGCTCGCGCATGAACCCGGCGAAACGGGTCATAGGCCACGCGTAAGAGGAGCCCGCGCATGAGAAGAGGACCCATGGGGACAGGCCGACGCACCACCCCGCCCGGCACCGTCGTGGTGGTCACCGGGGCGTCGAGCGGGATCGGGCGCGCCGTGGCGCGGGCGTTCGCCGCGAGCGGCGCGCGCGTCGTGGTCACCGCCCGCAGCACGGACGCCCTGGACGAGGTCGCACGGCAGTGCGCGGCGGCCCATCCCCTGGCCGAGGCCGTGGCCGTCCCCGCCGACGTCACCGATCCGGCCGCGACGGCCCGGGTCGCGCGGACCGCGCTCGACCGCTACGGCCGCATCGACGTCTGGGTGAACGCCGCGGGCGTGGGCGTCCTGGGGCGCCTGGACCGGGTCCCGCCGGGCGACGCGCGCCGGCTGTGGGAGGTCAACGTCCTGGGCGCGCTGCACGGAACGCAGGCGGCGCTCCCCTCGATGCGCCGCCGGGGCCGGGGGGTGGTCATCGGTCTCTCCTCCGTGCTCGGCGGCGCCGTCGAGGCCCCCTACCAGGGCCACTACGCCGCCTCCAAGGCGGCCCTGATCACCCTCGACGAGGTGCTGCGTCAGGAGCTGCTGCTCTCCGGGGACCACGGGATCGCCGTGTGCACGGTGCTGCCGACCGGCGTCGACACCCCGTTCTTCCGGCACGCGGCCAACCACACGGGCCGCCGCCTGCGCGCCCTCCCCTCCGTCGCCACCCCCGAACGGGTGGCGCGGGCCGTCGTGGCCACCGCCGCCCGTCCCCGGCGGCGCGTGACCGTCGGACCGGGCTCCCTGTTCCTGCCGGCCGCCCACGCCCTGGCGCCCGGCCTGGTGCGGCGCGTGATCCGGCGGCGTACCGAACGGCACTACTTCGACGCGCCGGGCACGGCCCCGGTCACCGACGGCATCCTCCGCGTCCCGTCCGGGGACACGGCGTCGGTGACCGGCGGCCGGCACGCGCGCGTCCGCACGGCGGGACGCCGGACCGCCGCCCTGGCCGCGGGCGCGGGTGCCGGCCTGGTGGTCCGCGCCCTCCGCGCCCGTCCCCGACTTCCCTGAGGAGAACGCACCCATGGCACAGTGGAACCGGCTCATCGAAGCCCCGCCCGAGGCCGTCTGGGCGGTCCTGAGCGACGGCCGGCTGTACTCGCGGTTCGTGGTGGGGACCCACGAGACCTGGGAGGAGGACGGGCAGTGGCCCGCCCCGGGCGCGGAGCTGGGCTACGTGCTGAAGCTCGGGCCCACGTCGTACCGCGGCCGTACGACCTCCCGGATCTGCGAACCGCTCCGCCGCCTCGAACTGGAGGCGAAGACCCGGCTGGGGACCGCCCGCATCGCCTTCCGCCTGGAGCCCTGGGGCGACGACACCCTCGTCGTCGTCGACGAGCACCCCCTGCGGGGGCCCGCAGCGCGCTGGCACAACACCGCCGTCGACGCGGTGACGCGCTTGCGCCACCGGGGCATGCTGGCGCGCCTGGAGAGGACGGCCACCGCCCGGCGGCGGGGGGCGAGGACGTGACGGCCCCCGACGCGGTGGTGATCGGCGCCGGTCCCAACGGCCTGGTGGCGGCCAACCTGCTGGCCGACGCCGGATGGCACGTCGTCGTCCTGGAGGCGCGGGACGAACCCGGCGGGGCCGTACGCAGCGACCGGGGCGTCCACCCCGACTACGTCCACGACACGTTCAGCGCCTTCTATCCGCTCGCCGCCGCCTCCCCCGTGATCCGCGACCTCGCGCTCGACCGGTACGGGCTGCGCTGGAGCCACGCCCCCGACGTCGTCGCCCATCCGCTCGCCGACGGACGGTGCCCGGTCCTCAGCCGCGACGTCCACGGCACGGCCGCCTCGGTGGACCGCTTCGCCGCCGGGGACGGCGCGGCCTGGGAGCGTCTGCACCGCATCTGGCGCGGCATCGCGGACGATCTGATCGGGTGCCTGTTCACCCCGTTCCCACCGGTCCGGGCGGGGCTGCGGCTCGTCGGCCGCACCGGTCCCGGGGACAGCCTCCGGCTGCTGCGCACCATGCTCCTGCCCGCCCGCCGCTTCGGCGAGGAGAACTTCGCGGGCGACGGGGGCAGGCTGCTGATCGCCGGGAACGCGCTCCACGCCGATCTGGGCCCGGAGTCGGCTCTCGGCGGCGGGTACGGCTGGCTGATGAGCATGCTCGGCCAGGACCACGGCTTCCCCGTCCCCGTCGGCGGGGCGGGCCGGCTGACCGACGCGCTCGTCGCGCGGCTGCGTGAGCGCGGGGGCGAACTGCGCTGCGGCCACCCGGTGGCCCAGGTGGTGGTCCGGGGCGGCCGGGCGGTCGCCGTCCGCACCGAGGACGGCACCGAGGTCCCCGCCCGCCGGGCGGTCCTCGCCGACGTCCCCGCGCCCCTGCTGTACACGCGTCTCGTCGGTGAGGAGCATCTTCCGCCGCGCCTGCGCGCCGACCTCCGCCGCTTCCAGTGGGACTTCTCCACGGTCAAGGTGGACTGGGCGCTCGACCGTCCCATCCCCTGGTCGTCCGAGGGCGCGCGCGGCGCGGGGACCGTCCACGTCGCCGAGGGCGTCGACGCGCTCACCCGCTTCGCCGGCCAGATCGCCATGCGGCAGGTGCCGGAGGTGCCGTTCACCGTGCTCGGGCAGATGACGACGGCGGACCCGAGCCGCTCCCCGGCCGGTACGGAGTCGGCGTGGGGCTACACGCACGTCCCGCAGCACATCCGCTCCGACGCCGGAGGGGACGGCATCACGGGGCGGTGGGACGAGCGCGAGAAGGAGGCGATCGCGGATCGCGTCGAGGCGGGCATCGAGCGCCTGGCGCCCGGGTTCCGGGCCTCCGTCCGCGCGCGGCGCGTCCTGGCGCCGCCCGATCTGGAACGGCTGAACCCCTCGCTGGTGGGTGGCGCGGTCAACCAGGGCACCACCAGCCTGCACCAGCAGCTGGTCTTCCGGCCCGTGCCGGGCACGGGCCGGCCTCGTACTCCGGTCCGGGGGCTCTATCTGGCCTCCGCCACGGCCCACCCGGGCGGGGGCGTCCACGGCGCGCCGGGCGCCAACGCGGCACGCGCCGCCCTCAGGGGCCCCCACCTCCCCCGCCGGCGCCGCTGACGCGGGCCGGAGCCGGTGTCCGGGTGCCGTCCCTCCGCGCTTCCGGCGGCGGTGGACGCGCTCGGATGCCGTCCGGGGCGGGTCGTGATGTGCTGGCAGGGGGACGGTTCGCCGCCGCCCCGCCGCCGGGGAGGGCACGAGGCCCTGCCCGCCTCACGAGGAGGCACCGTCATGGCGCTCTTCGTCCACGCCGTCGTCCCGGGAATCACCACCGGGCAGTACGACGCCCTCCATTCCGCGCTCCAGGAGAAGCCCGGGATCTTCGAGGGGTGTCTGGCCCACGCGTGCGTGCCGACGGACGAGGGGATCGAGGTCTTCGACCTCTGGGAGTCCGAGCAGCACATGAACGCGTTCGTCGAGAAGATGATGCCCGTGGCCGTCGAACAGGGCTGGCCCGGGGCGGAGGTCGCCCCGCGCGTCCTGCGCGTCCACAACCACTGGGTCCCCGGCGCCGCCGGCTGACCCGCGCGCGCGAACGGCGCGCGCGTCCACCGCCCGTGGACCGGCCGGTGGCGGGGGACGTCGCGTGTTTTTTCCTTCACCGGGCCCCGGACGCGTTTCGAGGAGGACATCGCGGCCAGACGTTCCCCGAGACCGTCGGACGAACCGGCTGAAGGAGGACAACAGGGATGGCGAAGGTGTCGCGTCTGCCCGGCCGGGCGGAGCACCAGTGGAACTGGCAGATGTCGGCCGCGTGCCGGGGCGTGGGGACCGAGGTGTTCTTCCACCCCGAGGGCGAGCGGGGGCCGGACCGGGCCGCGCGCGAGGAGGCGGCCAAGGCCGTCTGCGCGACGTGCCCCGTACGGGCCCGCTGCCTGGAGCACGCTCTCAGCGTGGCGGAACCCTACGGGGTCTGGGGCGGTCTGACGGAACAGGAGCGCGAACTGCTGCTCCGCACCACCGCCACCGCGGCGTAGCGAGAACGCCCCGGAGCGGCCCACGGGCCCGATCCCCCAGGTGCGCCCCCGGTCCACGGACCGGAGACGCGCCTGGGGGATCGGGTCGTGTGCGTGACGGACACGACCACGTGGGCGGACACGCAGATCATCCGCAGATCCTCGGACATGCGAACACGCGGGCACGGCGGCACAGGACGGAGCGGGCCCGGACTCGGTGAGTCCGGGCCCGCTCCGTCCTCCGGGCCGTCAGACGACGCGGCCCCCGAACGGGCCGCCCAGGCCGTAGTACGTGCCCAGCTGCTCGCGGTAGGCGGGGTCCTCCAGGTGCTTGTCGCGCTGGAACTCGGGAGCGTCCTTGATCTGCTCCTTGGTCCGGTCGACGTAGATCTTCCGCTCCTCCGGGTCGATCCGGGTCACGGTGATCGCCGGGAGGAGGACCTCCTTGCCGAAGATCCACACCCCGGTGTCCACGACCAGATAGGCGTCGTTGACCTCGTCGGAGTGCTTGTCGACCTTGCCGATGCTGCCGTCGGTCGCCTCGACCTTGTATCCGGTCAGGTCGGCGCCGGCCAGGTGCCCCGCGGTCGACCGGTAACTCCACGCGTGCTCAGTCATGCGAAAACAACTCCTCCGATGGGGAAGGACGGCCGGTGTCCCGTCGCCGTCCTTCTGCTCCGTACGCGGTGCGCGGTGTCGTGCGCCGTTCCGTACGCGATGCCTCACTCGACGGAACCGTTCTCCGTCCGCACTCCGCCTGCCCCGGGCCCCGCGACTCATTCCCACGGACGCGGCGCGGGATGTTCCCGGCGGTACGGCACCCCGTTCGGCCCCTGTCCGGGGAGGAGGCGGGATACGGGCCGGGCGTCCGGGTAGCCGGACACCGTGGACGCCGTGGAGACCGAGAGGAACACCGCCCCGCGCCGTCGCGGGCGGGAACGGCGTCCGCGGGACCGGTGACGCACGACGGCCCGCGGCCCTCCCCCGGCCGCCCGCCGCCCGGTCCACGCTCATCCGCACCGCACGAAGGAACGGTTCATGTCACCTCAGGAAGCCCCCCGTCTGCCCGACCCGACCTCCCTCCACCCCGTCCCCCCGTTCCCGGAACAGGAGCAGGAGCACCCCGGCTCGACCGAGCGGATGGACCCCCGGCCCGACCACGGGGAGGACTCCTACCGGGGCCACGGCCTGCTCCCCGACCGCGCCGCGGTCGTCACCGGCGGGGATTCCGGGATCGGCAGGGCCGTCTGCCTGGCGTTCGCCCGCGAGGGCGCGGACGTCGTCTTCACCCACCTCCCCGAGGAGGCGGACGAGGCGGACGAGACGGCGCGCCTGGTCCGCGAGGCGGGACGCACGGCGGTGCCCGTCGCGTGCGACATCCGGGACGAGGAGCAGTGCAAGGCCCTGATCGGCCGGGCGGTGGACGAGCTGGGGCGCGTCGACCTCCTGGTCAACAACGCCGCCTACCAGATGTCCCAGCCGGACGGGATCGAGGCCGTCACCACGGAGCAGTTCGACCGGGTCATGAAGACCAACCTGTACGGGATGTTCTGGCTCACCCGCGAGGCGCTGGCCCACATGCCGCGCGGCGGATGCGTCATCAACACCACCTCCGTGCAGGGCTACCAGCCCAGTCCGCACCTCTTCGACTACGCGATGACGAAGGCGGCGATCGTCTCCTTCACCCACAGCATGGCCCGGCTCTTGGCCGAACGCGGCATCCGCGTCAACGCGGTCGCCCCCGGCCCGGTGTGGACCCCGCTCATCCCCGCGACGATGCCGAGCACGGAGGACTTCGGCGCCCAGTCGCCGCTGGGGCGCCCCGCCCAGCCGGCGGAACTGGCACCCGCGTACGTCTTCCTCGCCTCCCCCGGGGCGAGCTACATCACCGGCGAGGTCGTCAACGCCACCGGCGGCACCCCGCTGCCGTAGACCTCCGGACGTACGGGTGCCCCCGCCGGCGGCCGGCGGGGGCACCCGTACGTCCGGAGGTCACATGGGGGCGTCCACGGCCGGGGGCGGGGCGATCCGCCCGGTCCCCTCCCGGTCTCCCGTCCCCTCCCGGTCTCCCGTCTCCTTCCGGCCCCCCGCGAGCGGCAGGTGGTAGAGGGCGAACGCCTTCCGGATGACCGGCTGGGCGACGTTGCGGACGCGCACCCCGCCCGCCGTCATGCCGTGCTCGGTGCCCAGGTGGGCGTGGCCGTGCACCGCGAGGTCGGCGCCCGCGCCGTCGATGGCCTCGGCCAGGAGGTAGCTGCCCAGGAAGGCGTGGATCTCGACCGGTTCGCCCGCGAGCGTGTCGGGGACGGGCGAGAAGTGGGTGAGGGCGATCCGCGCCTCGCAGCCGGACAGGTCCTCCAGGGCACCGTGGAGGCTCTCAGCGGCGCGGCGCGTGGTGCGGACGAAGTCCTTCATCTCGCGTTCGCCGAACTCCCCGGCGCTGCGGCCCGCGAACCCGCCGCAGAAGCCCTTCACACCGGCGACGCCGAGCCGCCCGCCGTCCACCGGCAGGACCGCCGTGCCGCCCTCCAGGACGGTGACCCCCGCCTCGGTGAGGACGCGGGCGACGTCCGCCTCCCGGTCGGAGTGGTAGTCGTGGTTGCCGAGGACGGCCACGACGGGGACGCCGAGGTCGCGGACCTCGTCGGCGACGACCTCCGCCTCGGGGACCGTGCCGTGACGGGTCAGGTCGCCGGCGAGGAGGAGGACGTCCGCGCAGAGCGGCAGCGTCTCGAAGGAGGGGCGCAGCAGGCCCCGGCAGTCCGGGCCCAGATGGATGTCGCCGACGGCCGCCACCCGGACGGCGGGCCCCTCGGGCCGCTCCGGGGCCGTCACAGCAGCTCCTCGGGCCGCTCGGGGGGATCGACGCAGGCGACCACCAGGTCCGCGCGGACCGGGAGCCCGGCCAGTTCCTCCCGGGCGAGCCGGAGGACGGCCTCCCGGCCCTCGGCCGTCGGAACGGTGCCCGTCAGGAGCACGGCCGCGCCGCGCGCCTCGACGCGCACGCCGAGTTCGGCCGTGTCCTCGCGTGCGAGCCGGTCTCTGAACCTGGCGATCCGGTACTCGTTCTCGCCGGTGTCCATCGTGGTCCTCCGTCCTGCTGTCCCTGTCGCGTCCCCGTGGGCCCGGTCGCCGCCCGGGACGGACGTTCTCACCGTCGCGTCTCCCCCGTCCCGACCGCACCATTCCTCCCGTTCCGTCGCGGTGGGGAGGGCGGCGCAGCGCCTGCCCGACCGCGCCCCGCAGCGGTGCGTACGGGCCGACGGGCCCTCACGGGGGCGCGTGGGACGGCCGGATCTCGCGGAGGCGGTCCAGGTGACGGATGACCGGGGTGGCGCTCGCGCCGTGCAGCAGGACGGAGAGCGCCACCGTGGTGGCGGTCAGCACCCACAGCTCGTGGGCCCGCGCCTCGAACCCGTGGTGCCCGAGCGCGTACGAGAGGTAGAAGAGGGAGCCGATGCCGCGCAGGCCGAAGACGGCGGCGACGACGCGTTCCCGGGGGCCGGTGACGAAGCCGATCTGCGCGATCCACCCCGTCAACGGGCGGACGACCACGATCAGGGCGAGGGCGAGCAGGACCGTCCGCCAGGTCAGCGCCTCGATCCCGGTGGTGACGAGGTAGCGGCCGAGGAGGAAGAGCAGGGCGGCCGTCAGGAGGCGCTCGACCTGCTCGGTGAATCCGTGCAGCACCTTGTGGTAGCCGTGGCCGCGCTCGGCGGCCCGGACGGTGCAGGCGGTGACGAAGACGGCCACGAAGCCGTAGCCGTGGGCGAGTTCGGTGATTCCGTAGGAGAGGAAGGTGGCCGCGAGCGCGACGAAGCCCTCCATGTGTTCGGACAGCCGGAGCGAGGAGGTCCCGGCCCTGAAGAACATCCAGCCGAGGAGCCGCCCGAGGATCACCCCGACCGCGACGGCGACGGCCGCCCTGGCCAGGAGGTCGACGCCGAACCAGCGCCCCCAGTCCACCTCCGTGAGGACGCCGCCCGCGCCGGCGAGCGCGAGGGCGGCGAGGACGAAGGGGAAGGCCAGTCCGTCGTTGAGGCCGGCTTCGGCGGTGAGCGTGAAGCGGACCTCGTCCTCGTCGTCCTCCTCGTCGGTCGGCTCCCCCACCCGCACCTCCGCCGCGAGCACCGGGTCGGTGGGTGAGAGGAGGGCTCCCGCGAGCAGCGCGGTGGCCGCCGGCCAGTCGAGGAGCCACCACGCGAGCGCGGTGGTCGCGGCGACGGTCAGGGGGAGGGTGATGCCGAGGAGCCGCCAGGGCCCGGCCCAGGCGCGCAGCCCGAAGCGCCGGTTCAGCGCGAGTCCGGCGCCCATCAGCGAGACGATCACGCAGATCTCGGTGACGTGCTCGATCCAGACCCGGTCCGCCACGGGGTCGACGTCGGGCAGGGGGATGGGCAGCAGGCCGGAGAGGGCTCCGGCCGCCAGGAACACCATGGGCATGGACAGGGGTTTGCCGCTGACGAGCCGCGGCACCACCGCCGCCGCCAGTGCTCCGAGGCCCAGAACCGCGAACGTTATGTCGGAAGGGGTCATGGAGTCCTTGTGTCGGCGTCCGCTTCGAGGCGTGCGCGTTGGGGAACGACGGTGTACTTGGGGTCCTCGGCCGAGGCGATGCCCGCGGCGAAGACGCCGAAGCGGGTGCAGGCGGAGCCCGCGAGCAGCGCCAGGCCGCTCGTCAGGGCCGCCGTCCGGCTCCGGCCGGCGAAGAGGGCGGCTCCCGCGGCCCCGCCGGCCGTCAGGACCCGCGCGGCGCGCAGGAGCCGGCCCGCGCGCCCGGTCTTCCAGGTCTCGGCGACGACGGGGCCGAGGCCGCGTTCGGCGGCCCGGCTCGCCAGCCCCTCCCCCACCGCGGCGAGGACGGCGGCGCGGCGCGCGGGCCCGTTCTCCCCGCGGGGCCCGGCCGCGAGCGCCATGCCGGAGGCGGCGGCGGTCGCGGACGCGGCGAAGAGGTAGGGCAGTTCGCGGTGTGCGCCGTGCCAGGCCGGGACGGCGGTGTCCGCGACGAGGACGGCGGTGTACGTGGTCAGGAGCGGTCCGAGGAGCGCCGCCGTGCCCGTGGCGGCGGCTCCGGCCCGGGGCATCCGGCCGGTCACCGCGCTGAGGGCGGCGCCCCCGGCGGCGGGGCCGTACGCGGACAGGAGCCAGGAGCCCATGCTCATCGGGGAGGTGGGCTTGGCCACGCGCAACATGTGGGTGAAGCGGGCGGGCCGGCCGAGGTCGTGGACGAGGGCGGCGGCGGAGAGGGAGACCGCCGCCAGGGACGAGACCTTGAGCGCCTTCGCGGTGGTCTCCCGGCCGGTGAGCTGGGCGCCGGCGGCAAGGACCGAGCCGGCTCCGGCGAGGCCGCCGAGGAACAGGTAGCCTGCGATGTCCCGCGCGGACCAGGAGGGGGCCTTGATGACCGGCTTGCCGTAGTACGAGGTGAACTCGGCCCGCTCCACCATCAGCCGCTCGCCGCGCCGTCGTCCGCTCATCGGGTCGCCTTCTTCCGTGCGAGGGCCGGCAGGGCGAACGTGACGGCGCAGCCGGCGAGGAGGGAGAGGGCGGCCGCGCCGGCGTGCCGCCACATGGAGGGGAGGTCGCGGGTGGTGACCCGCGGGTCGGGCGGGAGTCCGTAGACCTCGGGTTCGGCGAGCAGCAGGAAGAACGCGCCGTCGCCGCCGACCCCGTCCTCCGGGTCGTGGCCGTACAGACGGGCGCCCGTGACACCGGCCTCCCGCAGCTCCTCCACACGGGCGGCGGCGCGTTCGCGGAGGTCGTCGAGCGGTCCGAAGGCGATGGACTCGGTGGGGCACGCCTTGGCGCAGGCGGGTTCCTGTCCGGCGCCGAGCCGGTCGTAGCAGAGGGTGCACTTGAAGGCGCGGCCGTCCTCGGGGCGTTGCTCGATGACTCCGTACGGGCAGGCGGGGACGCAGTAGCCGCAGCCGTTGCAGATGTCCTCCTGGACGACGACCGTGCCGAACTCGGTGCGGAAGAGGGAGCCGGTGGGGCAGACGTCGAGACAGGCGGCGTGGGTGCAGTGCTTGCACACGTCCGACGACATCAGCCAGCGCAGTTCGCCGGGTCCGGTCTCCCCCGCCGTCCTCCCGGCGCCGTCGAGGGGGCGTCCGGCGGGGGCCTCCGGCCCGTCCGCGAGGGGCAGTTCGGTGCGGCCCTCGGGGGCCGGGACGCGCTGTTCGACGAAGGCGACGTGGCGCCAGGTGGAGGCGCCGAGGGCCTGGGTGTTGTCGTACGACATGCCGGTGAGGGCCATGCCGTCCTCGGGGATCGCGTTCCACTCCTTGCAGGCGACCTCGCACGCCTTGCAGCCGATGCAGATCGAGGTGTCGGTGAAGAAGCCGACGCGGGGCGGCGGGTCGGGGTGGCCCGCGTCGCCCGCCGGGTCGGGTTCGGGTCCACTGAGCCGGTTGCCGGAGAAGAGTCCGCTGTCGAAGAGGTTCACGGGCGGGGCTCCGTTCCGGTGGTGGCGGTGATGCCGGCGCGGCGCCGGTAGTCGGCGACGAGCGCGGGCAGTGCCGGGCCGCGGGGACGGCGGCCGGGGCGGATGTCGGCGGTCAGCGCCTTGTCCTCCTGGATGTGGGCGTCCGGGTCGAGGGCGATGGCGACGAGTTCGTTGGCCGCGTCGCCGGTGGCGATCCCGTTGGGCCCCCAGTGGAAGGGGAGGCCGATCTGGTGGACGGTGCGGCCGTGGACGGTCAGCGGGACGATCCGCTCGGTCACCATCACCCGGGCCTCGACGGCGTTGCGGGCGGTGATGATCGTGGCCCAGCCGCCGTGTTCGAGGCCGCGTTCCTCGGCGAGCCGGGGCGAGACCTCGCAGAAGAACTCCGGCTGGAGTTCGGAGAGGTAGGGCGACCAGCGGCTCATGCCGCCCGCGGTGAAGTGCTCGGTGAGGCGGTGGGTGGTGACGACGTACGGGTACACGTCGGCGCCGGGCTCCCCGCCGCTGGGGTGGTAGCGGTTGCCCTCGCGGCTCTTGAGCTGCCGCACGGGTGACCGGGAGCGGTCCGGGTGGAGGGCGTTGGTGAAGGGCGAGTCCTGTGGTTCGTAGTGCGTGGGCAGGGGCCCGTCCTCCAGGCCGGCGGGGGCGAAGAGCCAGCCCTTGCCGTCGGCCTGCATGATGAACGGGTCGTCGCCGCGCAGCGCGTCGGGTCCGGTCGCCTCTTCGGGGGGTACGTGGTCGGGCGGCAGGTCCGGGATGAAGTCGGGCACGTCGGGCCCGGTCCAGCGTCCGGCGTCGGCGTCCCAGCGGAGGTACGCCTTCCGTTCGCTCCACGGGGTGCCGTCCGGGGCGGCCGAGGCCCGGTTGTAGAGGATGCGCCGGTTGGCGGGCCAGGCCCAGGCCCAGTCGGCGGCCACCCAGTCCTGCTCCGTGTGGGGGGTGCGGCGGGCGGCCCGGTTGACGCCGTCCGCGTACACGCCGCAGTAGATCCAGCAGCCGCAGGCGGTGGAGCCGTCGTCCTTCAGCTGCGTGTAGGCGTCGAGCGGGGCGCCGTCGGGGCCGCGTCCGTTGATCTCGGCGAGCACGGCCTCGGCGATCGGTTCCTCCAGGGGGCCGTCGACGGGGTAGTCCCAGGTGAGGTCCTGGATCGCCCGGTCCATCGGGTCGTCGGAGGAGGCGAGGCGTTCCTTGACGCGGCGGCCGAGGTGGTAGGTGAACCAGAGGTCGCTGCGGGCGTCGCCGGCCGGTTCGACGGCGGCGTGGTGCCACTGGAGCCAGCGGTTGGTGTTGGTGAAGGAGCCGGACTTCTCCGTGTGGGCGGCGGCCGGGAAGAAGAAGACCTCGGTGCCGATGTCCTCCGTGCGCAGTTCGCCGGTCTCGATCTCGGGGCCGTCCTTCCACCAGGTGGCGGACTCGATCAGGGAGAAGTCGCGGACGACGAGCCAGTCGAGCTTCGCCATGCCCAGGCGCTGCAGGCGGGTGTTGGCGGAGCCGACGGCGGGGTTCTCGCCCATCAGGAAGTAGCCCTTGCAGACGCCGTCGAGCTGGGCCATGACCGTGTCGTAGGTGCTGTGGGAGCCCGTCAGGCGGGGCAGGTGGCCGAAGCAGAAGTCGTTCTCCGCCGTGGCGGCGTCACCGTAGTAGGACTTCATGAGGGAGACGAAGTACGCCCGCATGTTGCCCCAGAAGCCCTTCTCGGTGCGGCCGGCGTCGATGAAGTCGTCCAGCGTCTCGTGGGCGTGGGCGTGCGGCATCGGCAGGTAGCCGGGGAGCAGGTTGAAGAGGGTGGGGATGTCGCTGGAGCCCTGGATGGAGGCGTGGCCGCGCAGGGCCTGGATGCCGCCGCCGGGGCGGCCGATGTTGCCCAGGAGGAGCTGGAGGATGCTCGCCGCCCGGATGTACTGCGAGCCGGTGGTGTGCTGCGTCCAGCCCACGGCGTACACGAAGGCGCTGGTCCGTTCGCGGCCGGAGTTGGAGGTCAGGGCGGAGCAGACCTTGCGGAAGGTCTCCTGCGGGACGCCGCAGACCTCCTCGACGAACTCCGGGGTGTAGCGGGCGTAGTGGCGCTTGAGGATCTGGTAGACGCAGCGGGGGTGCTGGAGGGTGTCGTCCCGCCGGGGCCAGGGATGGGCCTGGGGCCCGCCGGAACCGTGGGCCTCGGACTCGACCGGTTCACCGGTCTCGCCGGTCTCCCCGTCCCGGCCGCTCTCCCCGCGCCGTCCGTACTGCTCGTCGACCTCTCCGGTGGGCTGCTGGACCCGGCCGCCCTCGTACTGCCAGGAGGCCGGGTCGTAGTGCCGGTTCTCCTCGTCGAGGCCGGAGAAGATCCCGCCGAGGTCCTCGGTGTCCCGGTAGTCCTCGCCGATCAGGGTGGCGGCGTTGGTGTAGGCGAGGACGTACTCGCGGAAGTCCTTCTCCTCGCTCAGGACGTGGTGGATGATCCCGCCGAGGAAGGCGATGTCGCTGCCGGCGCGGATCGGGACGTGGAGGTCGGCCAGGGCGCTGGTGCGGGTGAAGCGGGGGTCCACGTGGATGACGGTGGCGCCGCGCGCCTTGGCCTCGGTGACCCACTGGAAGCCGACGGGGTGGGCCTCGGCGTAGTTGGAGCCCTGGATGACGATGCAGTCGGCGTGCTGGAGGTCCTGCATGAAGGTGGTCGCGCCGCCCCGGCCGAAGCTGGTGCCGAGGCCGGAGACGGTCGCGCTGTGGCAGACCCGGGCCTGGTTCTCCACCTGGACCACCCCGAGTCCGGTGAAGAGCTTCTTGATGAGGTAGTTCTCCTCGTTGTCGAGGGTCGCCCCGCCCAGGCTGGCGATGCCCATCGTGCGGGCGGTGCGCACCCCCTCGTGCTCCCACTCCCAGGTGCGCCGCCGGGTCTCGATCACCCGGTCCGCGACCATCTCCATCGCCGTGTCGAGGTCGAGCCGCTCCCAGTCGGTCGCGTACGGGCGCCGGTACAGCACCTCGTGGCGGCGGGCGGAGCCCGTGGTGAGCTGGAGGGTCGCGGAGCCCTTGGGGCAGAGGCGGCCCCGGCTGATCGGGGAGTCCGGGTCGCCCTCGATCTGCACGACCCGGTCGTCCTTCACGTACACCTGCTGGCCGCAGCCGACGGCGCAGTAGGGACAGACGGAGGGGACGACCCGGTCGGCGGTCGCGGTCCGGGGACGCAGTCCCTCGGTGCGCGGCGAGGTGGCGGCCCGGCCGCGGCCGAGGGGGTCGGCGCCGGTGAGCTGGCGGTATACGGGCCAGCGGCGCAACGGTTCGAACGCACCCATCTCCGTGTCCTCACGTCCTGACGTTTTCGCGCCTTCGCGCCTTCGCGTCCCGGCGCCTTCGCGTCTCGCGTCCGGGGCCGGTCTCCCTGGCGAGCACGGCTCCGGTCCAGGCTGCCCCGGCGGCGGGACTCCCGCGACCCGGAGGGCGCGGCCCGGTGACGGCGGCCCGGCCGGGTCGCGGTCCGGGGCCGCCGGGAGCGTCCCGGGCGGGCCCGGGACCGTCCGGTCAGTCGGCCGGTTCGTCGGGGGCGGGCTGCTCGGGATCGACGCCGCCGGTCTCCGGACGGCCCCGGGGCCCCGTACCGGACTCCTCGGTGTCCGGCAGGCCGCCGTCGCCACCCGGAACCTGGGGAAGGGGGATGGCCGACGGGTCCTCGCCCTCGACGGCCTGCTGGTCCTCGCGGTCGCGGGGGATCGGTTCCTCCGACTCCCCCGGCGTGTGCGGCTCGCGCATCCTGGTCTCCTCTCACCGGCCGCGACGACGGCGGCCTCGTACGGAAGGCGGGGCGGTCCGGCGCCCCGGGCACGGCCCGGGGCGCCGCCACCGGGTCCGCTGCTACCTCCGGTGTCCGGAACGCCGCCGGCCAAACGTCCGGCGGCCTTGCCGTCAGCCCACCGGGGCCGACGCCTCCGCGCGGACGCGCTCCATGACGTAGCCGCTGCGCGGGAGGGTCGGCACGCGGCTCAGGGGGATCGACAGGTCCTGGTCGGGCACCTCGTGGGGCAGCCGGGCGAGCCGCGGGACCAGGGCGGCCAGGAGGGCGAGGGTGATGTCCTCCCCGGGGCAGCGGTGGCCCGCCGCCGGGTCGCCCCCGCCCTGCGGGACGAGGTCGTCGCGTCCGATCACCACGCCCTCCCGGGTGAACCGGGCCGGGTCGAAGGAGTACGGGTCCGGCCACAGGTCCGGGTCGTGGTCGTGGCCGTACAGGTCGAGGAGGACCAGGCTGCCCTCCGGGATGGTGACGCCGCCCCACTCGGTGTCGGTCGCGGCGAGGCCGCCGGTGAACGGCGCGAAGGGGTAGAAGCGGCGGACCTCCTGCGCGAAGCCCCAGGCGTGGTGCTCGTCCGCCGCGAGGAGCGCGCGGTGTTCGGGCCACCGGTGCAGGGCGTGGGCGGAGAAGGTGAGGAACCAGGCGACCGCGACCGTGGGGCGGAGGACGTTCAGGAGTTCCACGGCCGCCGTGTGCGGATCGAGCCGCCGGCCGTCGGCGTCCACGTGCGCGGCGACCGCCCGGGCGATCGTGGCGTGCTCCGGCTCCGGCGGGAGGCCGGCTCTCCGGAGTTCCCCGATCAGCCGGGCGAGCCGCCCTTCCTGGCGCTTCCTGGCCAGCCGGGCGCGGACGTGCCGGGGGCCCACGGAGGCGAAGCCGTCCACCATGGCCACGAGGTCCCGGGCGGTGGCCTCCTCCTCGTCCGCGGGCAGCGGGACCCCGGCCCAGTCGTGCACGGCCCGGGTCAGGACGCGGGCGGACTCGTGGAAGAGGACCACCCGGTCCCGCCCCCGCCAGTCGGCCTCCGCCCGGTCCCACTCCTCCTGGGCCTTTCGCGCGAGGGCCGCGACCCGCGCCGGGTCCTTGAGCGTGTCCAGGAAGAGGGCCTTGCGCGCGCGGTGCGCCTCTCCGTCGAGGGTGTGGACGGCTCCGCGCCCGAAGAGGGTGTCCAGGACGGGCCCCGGCATGGCGTCGTGCCGGCGGACGTGCCTCTCGTCGTAGAAGAAGTCCACCGCCTCCTTGCCGTGCAGCGCGGTCCCCCGCTTCCCGAGGAGCCGTACCGGCACGGCCGGGGCGTCGTGGGCCCGCCGGCGCAGGTCGGGGAGCCATGCGTACCCCTTGAGGAGCAGAGGCGCGGTGCTGTCGGGCAGGGGGGTGCGCGTGCGGCCGGTCGTGTCCTGGGGTGCCGTGTCGAGGATCTTCATGAAGGACGACTTCCACGAAGTCATGACTTCACACCGTTTCTCCGGCGGACGGGTGGGCCGCGCGGGGCCCGGTCAGCGGCCGGGGGTCAGCACCGCCTTGACCATGCCGTCCTCCTTGGCCTGGAACGTCTTGTACGCCTGGGGCGCGTCCTCCAGGGGCAGGGTGTGGGTGGCGAAGCCGTCGACGCCGAGCGGGTCGGCGTCGTCGAGGAGCGGCAGGATGTCCTTCACCCACCGCCAGACGTTGGCCTGGCCCATGCGGAGCTGGATCTGCTTGTCGAAGAGGCTGAACATCGGGACGGGGTCCACGGCGCCGCCGTAGACGCCGGACAGGCTGATGGTGCCGCCCCGGCGGACCACGTCCACCGCCGTGTCGAAGGCGGCCATGCTGTCCATGCCGGCCCTGGTCATCAGCTTCTTGCCGAGGGCGTCGGGGAGGAAGCCCGGGATCTTCTGGGCTGCCTTGGTGAGCGGGGCGCCGTGCGCCTCCATGCCGACGGCGTCGATGACCGCGTCCGTGCCCCGGCCGTCCGTGAGGTCGCGCACCCGGTCGCCGAGGCCGTCGCCGAGCTCCTTGAGGTCGAGCGCCTCGACGCCGCGGTCCCGGGCGCGCCGGAGCCGGTCGGGGACGAGGTCCACGCCGATGACCTTGCTCGCGCCCCGGTGGAGCGCGATGCGGGCGGCCATGTCGCCGATGGGGCCGAGCCCGAGGACGGTCACGGTGCCGCCGGGCGGGACGTCGGCGTAGGCCACGGCCTGCCAGGCGGTCGGCAGCACGTCGGAGAGGTAGAGGTACCGCTGGTCGGGGGCGTCCCCGGACACCTTGACGGGCAGCGTGTCACCGAAGGGGACCCGCATGAACTCCGCCTGGCCACCGGGAACCTGCCCGTAGAGCTTGGTGTACCCGAAGAGGGAGGCGCCGGTCCCGTACTCCCTGACCTGGGTGGTCTCGCACTGCGACTGGAGCCCCTGGCCGCACGTCCAGCACGTGCCGCAGGAGACGTTGAACGGCACCACCACCCGGTCCCCGGGCCTGAGGTTCCTCACCTCGGGGCCCACCTCCTCCACGATGCCCATGGGCTCGTGGCCGAGGATGTCGCCGGGGTCCAGGAAGGGCCCGAACACCTCGTACAGGTGCAGGTCCGAGCCGCAGATGCCGCTGGAGGTGACCCGGATGATCACGTCCGTCGGATCGACGATCCGGGGGTCGGGCACGGTGTCCACCCTGACGTCGCGGTGTCCGTGCCAGGTCAGCGCCCTCATGGTCAAACTCCTCACGTACGGCTGCCGGGGACAGGTCGCGGCTGCCCCGGACGGCGGGGTCGTATGCGCTCCCCGGCCACGGCGTCCGGGGGAACACCGGTAGCGGCGCGTCCTCGCGGGTAGCGGTCCCACGGGGGCCCGCCCGTGGCGGACGGCGGAAGACAGAAGAAGGAGGACGCGATGGCGGACACGCGGAAGGTGCGGGCGGGCAGGCGCACCGTCACCATCGGCCGTCCGGAGAAGGTGCTCTTCCCCGGGGACGGCATCACCAAGGCCGGTCTCGCGGAGTACTACCGGGCCGTGGCGCCGAGGATGCTGCCGCACCTGCGGGGCCGACCGCTGACGATGGAGCGGCATCCGAACGGCATCGGCGACCGGGGCTTCTTCCAGAAGGAGGTGCCGGACCACTTCCCGGACTGGGTGCGGCGTGCCGAGATGCCGAAGGAGGACGGGACCGTCACGTACGTCCTGGGCGAGGACGCGGCCACCCTGGTCCTCCTCGCCGACCAGGGCTGCGTGACCCTGCACCGGTGGCTGTCCAGGATGGACCGCCCGCACCACCCGGACCGGCTGGTCTTCGACCTCGACCCGGCCGGGGAGGAGTTCGCGCCGGTCCGGGAGGCCGCGCGGTGGCTCCGCGGCCTGCTGGACGAGGTGGGGCTGCCGTCGCTGCTCATGGCCACCGGTTCACGGGGCCTGCACGTCCTGGTGCCGCTGGACCGGAGCGCCCCCTTCGACGACGTGCGCGCCTTCGCCTCCGGCGTCGCCGGGGTGCTCGCCTCCCGCCACCCCGACCGGCTCACCACCGAGGTGCGCAAGAAGGCGCGGGAGGGGCGTCTGTACCTCGACGTCCAGCGCAACGCGTACGGGCAGACGGCCGTGGCCCCGTACACGGTGCGGTCCCGGCCGGGCGCGCCCGTGGCCGCCCCGCTGGACTGGGACGACCTGGACGACCCGGAACTCGACGCGCGCCGCTGGCGCCTCGCGGACGTCGACGCGCTCCTGGCGAGGAACGATCCGTGGAGCCCGGCCCCGCGCCCCCGCTCGCTCAGGGCGGCGGCGGACCGTCTCCGTCGTACGGATCGCCGTACCGGTCCCTGAGGGGGTCGTCACCGGGAGAACCGGGACCGGCGGAGGGCCCCCCGCCGCCGAACGGGCCCCCGTGGCCGAAGGGCCCCCCGTCGTCGAAGGGGCCCCCGTCGTCGAACGGGTCCTCGCCCCCGGGCGGCGCGAGCGCGATGCACTCCACGTCGATCCGGTCGGCGACCTCCGTCAGGGCGCCCGCCAGGACCGCCACCGTCTCCGGGGCGAGGCCGGGATCGTCTTCCTCGCCGGTCGACTCCAGCCACCCGGCCGCGAGGTGCCGGAGCAGCCCGGTCACCTCGTCGGCGGGAAGCACGAGGTGGCCGTCCGGCAGGAGCACCAGGGACATGGACGCGTTCATGAGGATCCGACCTCCGTGTCGCCGACGTGTATCGGGGTGGGCCGCCCGCGGGCCGGACGCACCCGGCCGCCTCCGGGCGGACGGCGGCCCGGCAGGACGCGTGCGCGGCTCACCGCCGGCCCGCCCGGAAGGGCCGGCGCGGGAGCGCGTGCGACGTGCCGATGCCGGTGTTCATGCCGTACACCTTCTCCCTCGTGTGGGGGAGGACGGTCCGGTGGCGGCCGTGTCCGGCCCGCCCGCCGCCGGGAAGGATCTCTTCCGGTCCTCCCCGCCCCTACCCGGCGCCGCGTGCCGTACGCGCGGGCCCGCGCTCCCGTGTGGGAGCGGTCGTCCCCCGTGCCGTCCCGGCCCGGAAAACCGGGCCGGCGGCCGTCACCGGTCCGGGGCGTCCGTGGTGTCCGCCGTGTCCGCCGTGGCTGCGGTGTCCGCCGTGTCCGCGCTCTCCAGGGCTTCGTCGGCGGAGCAGATGCGCGCCCCCATGTTGACCTCCATCATGCGCAGGGCGGCGTCGGCCAGGTCCTCGTGGATGTGGGCCACGGCGTCCCGGGGGATCGTGACCGAGAGGTGCCGGATGTGGGCGTCGAGGGCGGAGTAGAGCACGCACTGCTCCGTGACCTGTCCGCAGAGCACGAGGTGGTCCACGCCGAGCGTTCCCAGCAGGTAGGTGAGCGGCGTCTCGAAGAAGATCGAGTGGCGCGCCTTCACGACGAAGTAGGACGTCTCGTCCGGCCGGACCGGATCGACCAGGTCGGCGCGCGGGCCGTCGAGCGCCGCCTCCAGGATCTCCCCGTGGTGGGAGCGCCATTTCCCGAAGTTGTCGTTGACGTAGATCACCGGGAGGTCCCGCTTCCGGGCGCGCTCCAGGAGGCGTTCCACCGCGGGGAGGGCCCGTTCCACCGAGGGGACGAGGAGTTCCGCGTCGGGGTGGTCGTAGGCGTTGAGCATGTCGATGATCACGAGGGCGGTCTTCGTCATGCTCCCCAAGTAACCAGATCTCCGGCCCGCACGCGTGTTCAGCCGCCTGCCGGGGAGCGTCCGCCGAGCGCGTCCTCCCGGTACTGGCGGGGGGTCGTCCCGAAGGCCCGGCGGAAGGAGCGGGTGAAGTCGGCCGGCCGGGGGAAGCCCCAGCGCGCCGCGACGGCCTGGACGGTGACGTCCCGGAGGGCGGGGTCGGCCAGGTCCCTGCGGCACTGCTCCAGACGGCGGCGCCTGATGTACGCGGCGACCGTTTCGCCCCGCTGCTGGAAGACGCGGTGGAGGTAGCGGACGGAGATGCCGTGGACCCCGGCGACGGCGGGCGGGGTGAGGTCCGGGCTGCCCAGGTGGCCGTCGATGAACGAGGTGATCCGGAGGAAGAGGACCTCCTGCCGGGATTCCCCGGGCACGGCGCGTTCCCGGTCGGCGTGATGGGCCAGGAGGGTCACCGCCAGGTCCACGAGGGTGGTGCCGAGGCGGGCCAGGTCGCCGGGGGTGCACCGGTCCTGCTCCTCGACGAGTCCGGTCACGAACCGGGCGTACAGGCTGCCGACCCCCTCCCTGCCGGACAGGGGGGTGGCGAGGAGCCCGCCGATGTGACGGCCCTGGAGGGGGACCATGCTCTTCGGGAACTGCAGCAGCACCGAGTCCGCCGCTCCCCCGTCCGTCTCGGCGCGGGCGTCGAACGGGAGGGAACTGTCGTAGAGCACCAGGTCCCCCGGCACGAGGAGGGCGCTGCGCCGGTCCTGTTCGATCGCCTGGCGCCCGGAGGTGATCAGGGCGAGCTGGTACTGCTCCGGGTCGCTCTTCCGGATCAGCGCGGGGCTGCGCTGGGAGACGAGCTCCGAGTACGACATCACCGTCAGGTCCGCCGCCCCGAGCGACACCCCGCGCAGGCGGCCGCCGAACCGCTCCGGGTCCGTGAAGCGGAACCTGGTCGGCACCAGGGCGAGGGCCGTGGTCTCCACCCAGGCGTCGATCCGTTCGTGGACGGGCAGCTCGAAGCTGTCGAAGATCGTCTGCATGCCGGCCCTCCCCCTGGCTCGTACGGTTCGCCCCCGCGATCCGCGCACCCCGGGCCAAGTGCACGGTGTGCCAACTGTAGTGCGCCGAATGCTAAGGACAAGCCCGTCCATGATCAGGCAGGCTCGGAACCGGGATGCGGAGCGCGGGGGTGCGCACTCCGGAACGGGTCCGGGCGGAGAGAGGCCCGGCTCCGGACCCGGGGTGCGGAACGCGCACCCCGGTGGGACGAAAGTGGAGAGTGGCTCATGACGAGCAACGGGGAACGGCCGCAGGAGCCGACGAGTTACGGGCTCCGACCGCCGGTTCCCGCGCCGCGGCCCGGCGATCCGGCCCGGCCGGCGCCCGCCGCGCCGCCGGGGTTCGGGACCCCGGTCGCGCCCGGCGCCCCGGCGGCCGAAACGGCCCCCCGGGCGCCGGAGCGCCCCCCGGGGGCGTCCGGGCGGGGTCCGGCGGAGCACGGGGGTGCCGCCGGCCCGCGCCCGGGGACGAAGGACGGCTCCCCGCCGGACACCGGGGCGGGCCGCCTCGTGGGCGGCCGCTACCGCCTGCTCGAACGGCTGGGCGCGGGCGGCATGGGCACGGTGTGGCGCGCACGCGACGAGGCCGTCGACCGCGACGTGGCCGTCAAGGAGCCCCGGGTCCCGGAGCACTTCTCCGCCGCGGAACGCGGCACCGCCCATCAGCGCATGCAGCGGGAGGCGCGGGCCGCGGCGCGGATCGACCACCCGTGCGTCGTCACCATCCACGACGTCGTCATGGAGGACGACCGGCCGTGGATCGTGATGGAGCTCCTGCGCGGAAGGTCGCTCGCCGAGATCCTCGACGAAGGCACCCTGGAGCCCCGGGAGGCGGCGCGGATCGGGCAGGCCGTCCTCGGCGCGCTCCACGCCGCCCACGAGGCCGGGGTCCTGCACCGGGACGTCAAGCCCGGCAACGTGATGGTCTGCCACCACCACCGGGTCGTCCTGACCGACTTCGGGATAGCCCAGGTGGAGGGCGAGCAGAAGCTCACCGAGACCGGGGCCTTCATCGGCTCCCCCGAGTACATCGCCCCCGAGCGGGTCCTGGGGCGCCGGCCGGGCCCGGAGTCCGACCTGTGGTCGCTCGGGATCATGCTCTACCAGGCGGTCGAGGGCGTGTCGCCGTTCCGCCGGCAGACCACTCCCTCGACCCTCCAGGCGATCCTGCTCTCGGAACTTCCGCCGCCGCAGCGTTCGGGCGAGATGACGGGGCTGATCACCGGACTGCTGCGCAAGGAGCCGGAGAACCGGCTCACCGCCCAGGCGGCGCAGCCCCTCCTGGGCGCCCTCGCCGCTCCTCCGTCCCGCCCCGTCCCCGAGAGGACGCCCACCGTCCTGGCGACGGGGACGGCGACGGAGACCGGCGGTCCTCCCGCTCCGCCCCTGGTCCGGTTCGCCCGGAGCCGCCGGGGGATCGCGGTCGGCGCGGCCGTCGCCCTGGCCCTGATCGCCGCCCTGGTGTTCCGGTTGACGGGCGACAAGGTGCCCGAGGGCTGGAAGCGGTACGACGAGTACCGGATGCGGCTGTCCGTCGCGGCCCCGTCCGACTGGAAGATCACCGTGTGGGAGGACCTGGACCCCACGAAGGAGGCGTACCGCAGCACGCGGTACACCTCGCCCAAGGGCGACCTGTGGATGGAGGTGGTCAGGAAGGAGAAGGCCACCGAGACCCCCCTGGCCATCGTGGACCGGTGGAAGAAGGAGCACGAGACGGCCTCCGTGCCGTCCGGGGGCACCGCCAGTGTCGCCGCGGTGGAACCGGCCACCCACCAGGGCCGTGACGCGGCGTTCCTCACCGAGAGCTACAGCAAGGAGGGCGAGGGCACGCCGCGGCGGCTGCACAAGGTCCTCGTCGTGGTCACGTCCCGGCAGGACCGCCTCAGCCTGGAGGTGGACGTGCCCGCGGGGGACGGCGCGGAGAAGACCGTCACGGACCTCATGAACAAGGCGCGCGCGACCTTCGAGATCCGGGACCTGTGACCCGGCACCCGTGACCCGTTCCCGGGGAATCGGGCGGGGATCCGTTGGGGGTCGTGCGGAGAGCGGCACGGGGCCGCCTCGTACGGGGCGGTTCGCCGAGTGCGGCCCGCGCGGTGCGGACAGCGGCGGGGCCGGTCACGGACCATCGTCCGTGACCGGCCCCGCGCCCGTTCAGCGCTGTCCGGGGACCCCGGGACCGGCCGGGGGAACCGGCGGGGTCCCGAAGCCGGGCGAGGAGGTGCCGGACGGCCCCTGGGCGTCCGCCGGGCCCGCCGCGTCCGAGGGCCGGACGCGGCCGCGCCAGCCGCCGGTCGCCCGTCCGCGCTCCTCGATGAACTCCTTGAACCGCTTGAGGTCGCCCTTGACCCGCAGGTCCAGGATGCCGAGGGCGTCGCCGGCCTTCTCCACCACGCCCTCCGGCTCCACCTCCATGGCGAGCCGGACCCGGGTGCGGTCCTCGTCGAGGCGCTGGAAGGTCACGACGCCCTTCTGCCGGACCTCGCCGCCCACGGTGCGCCACGCGACGCGCTCGTCCGGCAGCTGGTCGACGATCTCGGTGTCGAACTCGCGCCGCACCCCGGCCACCTTGGTCCGCCAGTGGGTGTGGCGGTCGTCGATCTGCCGGATCTCCTCCACTCCTTCCATGAAGTGGGGGAACTCCTCGAACTGCGTCCACTGGTCGTACACGTTCCGCACCGGAACGTCCACATCGATGGTCTGCTCGACCGTACTCACGGGTCGGCCTCCTCCGTGTCGTCGTGGCTCGTCTGTGGTCGTGGCCCGCGTACCCGGCCTTCCCCGTCCCAATCGGGAGGCGGCCGCGCGGACCCCGGACGGGAAAGGTGCAGGCAGGCGCGTTCCTTGCATAATGGGGGTGGCAGTCCCCCGTCGAGCTGCCTCGGGCTGGACACAGGGCGCCCGGCGAAGAGCGGCCCCGCGGGCCGGCTCACGCGAGGAAGCGGCGCCCACGGTGCCCCTCCCGATCCCCGTGAACCTCTCACCGTGCGCCGCACCGGGGCCGTTCGCCGGTCCCTCCCCACCGATCACGGCCCTGCGCCGCGCCCACGGCGCCCGCCAGGTCCGGGAGGTAGACCATGCTCATGAGCCACGCCTTCGAGGACGGCACCCTGCGCCTGAGACTCCTGCGCGAGCTCGACGTCACCAGCCGCGCCGCGGCGGCCCTGGAGATCGAGGCGATCGTCTCCGCCTACCGCCCCGCCCGGGTGTTCCTGGAGTTCCCGTCGGCCTGCCCGTCCCCCGCCTCGTTCAGCGCGCTCGCCAGGGCGCGAAGGATGTGCGCGAGCCTCGGCATCCCCCTGACGGCGAGCGGTCCGGCCGCCGCCCCGCTCCAGGCGCCAGGGAGCGCGCCTCCCGCCGTGAGCGCCTGAGGGGCCGGCGTACGACGTGCGCCCGGGGGCCGTGAGTTCTCACGGCCCCCGGGCGCGCCGGTTCGGGTCTTCCCTACGCGTCCTCGTGGCGACCGCCCGAGATCTCGTCCCCGTCGGCGCCGTCGCTCTCGCCCGCCTCGCCGACGACCGCGTCGGCCGCCTCCTCGCGTGCCTCCCGGTCGCCGCTCTCTCCGGGAGCCTCGGAGGGCGGAGTGGTGCGCGGGTCCGATTCTTCGTTCCGGTGGTGGGTCATCTGGCACTCCCTGGTCTCGTTCGGGGCGGTGGACACGGTGCGGACGCGAGGCGGTGGGCCGGTCGGGCCCTGCCGGCCCCGGGGTGACGGCGGCGCCCCTCGGGGTCCCGGGCCTCTCGTCGGGCTCCCGGCGGGCCGGGGCCCGCACGGCTCCGCCCGCACGGCGGGAGCCGCGGGCCGGAACGGACCGGCGGGGACGGGGCGCGGACCGGGGCGACGGCGCTCGGGTCTCGTGTCCATGGGTCTGCCGCTACCCCGCGCCGAGGACGTTATGTCGTACGGGCGGCCCGTGTCGCGCGTTTGCCGGGCGGCCATCGGGGGACACGGGGTCCCCCCGGGCCGCCTCTCCGAGGGGCCCGGGCGACAGGGCGCTTCCGGGAACGGGGGGTGCGGGGACGCGTCCTTTCCGCGTCCCGCCCCTCACCGCCCCTTCCGGGAGTTCACCGTGGCCGACACCGACGGTTTCACCGACGCGCTCGACTATCCGATGTACGTCGTGACGGCCTCGGCCGGGAACGACCGGTCGGGCTGTCTGGTGGGGTTCGCCTCCCAGTGCTCGATCGACCCGCTCCGCTTCGTGGTGTGGCTCTCCACCGCCAACCACACCTGCCGCGTCGCCCACCGCGCCACCCACCTGGCGGTCCACGTCCTGCGGAGCGACCAGAAGGGGACGGCGGCGTGGTTCGGGGAGCGGACGGGCGACGACACCGACACGTTCGCCGGGGTGGACTGGCGGCCGGGGCCGGGCGGAGCACCGGTCCTCACCGACTCCTGCGCCTGGTTCGTCGGCCGAATCGCCGGGCGCGTCGGGGGCGGGGACCACGTCGGCTTCCTGCTCGCCCCCGTCGAACAGGGCCCGCCCGACACGGTCCGGCCGCCGCTCCTCCGGTTCGGTGACGTCGTGGACCTCACGCCCGGACATCCGGCCTGAGCCCACCGGCCGTCCCCTCCGGGCGCGGGCCTCCTCGCCCGTACCGGCTCCGGGCCCCGCGTCACGACCAGGAGGCCACCACCAGCGACCTCTCCGCCGCCGCCAGGTGGACCGCCGAGGCGAGCCACGCCCGCGCGTAGCCGTCGGCCGAGGCGTCGGTGAGGCGGCCGAAGACGTCGCGGGGGCGACGGTCCGCCTCCGCCGTCAGGGCCTCCGCGAGCCGCGCCGCTCCGCCGAGTCCCGCCCGGCGCAGCGGCGCGAGGAGGGCCGCCGCGTCCGTCCCCCGCCCGGCCTCGGCCACGGCGCGCCGCCCGCCCGCGACCCCCGTCTCCAGGAGCCGCCGCACCCGCCACAGCGGCGCGTCCGCCAGTGGGTCCGGCACGGCGGCCGGCGGGCCGGGCCGCCCGGCGGCCGTCCCGCGCGGGACGTGCTCGCCCTGGAGCCGGTCGTAGCCCAGGTCGGCCCGTCCCAGCCACTCGTCCGGCAGCCGCAGCGTGTACGGGGCCCCCGGCACCGGGCCGACCGCCAGCGGCGCGAGCGTCGCCGCCCGGTCCGGGTCCGGACGGCCCAGGACCCGCAGCGCGAGGCCCGGGTGCTCCGCGATCCGGCGCAGGTTGGCGGCGTACGGCAGCTCCGGGTGGGGGTGGGCGGGGCGCAGCCGCAGCAGCGGCCCGTCCCCGGCGACACGGACCACGAGGTACTCCCCCACCGCACCGGCCACTTCCACGTCGCACCCCAGGAGCGCGGTTCCGGGCCCGTCGCTCTCCCCTGTGCCCCGGTCGAGCGCCGCGGCCGCCGCCTCGCCCACCGGCCGGGCGAACAGCGCCGCTGCGGGCTCCCGCGACCAGTCCGTCCCGCGCAGCGGCGTGGCGCTCACGCTCCGGCCCGCGCCGAGCCGCCCGTCCGCGGAGACGGTGGCGCCGACGATCAGCAGTCCTCCGCGCGCGAGGCCCGCGTGGTCGAGGACCGCCCCGCCGAGCGCCACGGACGCGGTTCCCGCGCCCCTGGCACGGGCCAGTCCCCCGGGCCGCACGTCGGACACCGTGTAGGGGGTGCCGTCCGGGCCCAGCAGGTGGGTGGTCACGCCCCCGTACCCGGTGGCGGACAGGACCGGCTCCCGGCACAGGCCGTACACCCGGAGGCTGCCGCCCTGTCCGTAGGCGCGGCGCGCCGTGCCGGTCGCACCGGGAACCGCCGTGCCCGAGGCGAGCGGTGCGGCCCCGGCCAGCAGGTCGCGGAAGGCGTCCGCGAGGTCGCCGAGGCGCTGCCCCCGGCTCCGTTCCCGCGCGGCGCGCAGTCCCCGCACGACGCGCAGCGCGGCGGCCTCGGCCCTGGGGAGCCCGGCGAGGCGGGCGGAATGGGCGGCGCGCAGCAGTTCCGCCTGGACGACCGCCCCGCCGGCCGTGACCCCCGCCGCCAGGGCCTCGGCGGCGGCTTCCCACAACGCGGTCGCGGCACGGACCTGCGCGGGGGTGGGCGGGGGCGCGGTGTCCCGGGCCGGCGCGGGGGTAGCGGAGGCGGGCGGGGTGCCGTGCGCGCTCCCGGAGGGCGCGGCCCGTCCGGTTCCGGTGTCCGTCGCCCCGGAGGGGTCGGAGAGGTCGGAGGATCCGGAGGGGCCGGGCGGTTCGGGCGGGGCCTGCGCGTCCGCGAGCGGCGCCGCGCCCAGGACCGCGGCGCGGTGGAGACAGCGCGGGGCCAGCAGGCAGGTGCAGCGCGCCTGTCCGGCGTCGGTGACCGTTCCGGAGGGGCCGGGGTCCAGGGTGACCACCGTGTCCTCGCCGAAGCGCACGGACAGGGCTCCGCCGGCGGTCCGGACGGCGCGTCCGGCACAGTCCGCGATCGCGGCGTCGAGTTTCCCGCGCAGCCGGGCGCTGAGCCGCTCGACGGCTTCGGCGAGGACGTCGGGGGCGACGGGCGGCAGGGGTTCGGGGCTCAACGGGGTTCTCCACGGAGGCGGTCGCCCACCCAGCGGGCGAGGGCGAACGGACTGAGGGCGGCCACCGGCATGCCGGCGGCGACGAGTTGGCGCGCCACCGGGACGGAGTAGCGGGGCGCCCCGGCGTCGTCGAGCGCCGCGCAGCCCAGCAGGTGCGCGCCGGAGGAGGCCAGCGCGCGCACCTCGCCCAGGAGGCCGGCCAGCGGCGCGCCCTCCTCGAAGTCGCTGACCACGACGACGAGGGTGCGGCTCGGCACGGTGATCAGGGAGCGGGCGTGCGCGAGGCCCGCCGCGATGTGCGTGCCTCCGCCGACCCGGACCTCCAGGAGCAGCGACAGGGGGTCGTCGACGCGGTCGGTCAGGTCCACCACCCGCGTGGAGAAGGCCAGGAAGTGCGTGGAGAGGGTCGGCACCCCGCCGAGCACGGCGGCGGTCAGCGCCGACCAGATCACCGACGCCTCCATCGAACCGGAGACGTCGACCACCAGGACCAGCCGCCAGTCCGCCTCCCTGCCCGCCCGGGTGCCGAACACCGGCCGTTCCGGCACGACGACGATCCGGCCGTCGTCCGCGCGCCGGGTGTGGGCGAGGTTGGCACGCAGGGTACGGGCGAGGTCGAGGCGGCCGCCGGGCCGGCGGGTGGGGCGCGGGGTGGCGAGCCCGGAGAGCGCGGGCCGCAGCCGGGTGGCCAGTTCCCGGGCCAGTTCGTCGACGAGCCGCTTCACCAGCGGGCGCAGCCGGGCGAGTCGGGCCTCGGGCATGCCGCCCGCCAGGGAGAGGACCGAACCCAGCAGCTCCACTGAGGGGCGCACCGCCGCCGGGTCCAGCTGGGTGAGCACGTCGGCGCGCCCCGCGTCGGCCGCCTCGGCCAGGACCTCTTCGCGCACGTCGGCCCCGAAGAGGGCCTCCAGTTCCCGCGACCACTCCCGGGCGGTGGGGAAGGACGGTTCCTGTCCTCCGCCCCGGCCGGACCCGCCGCCCTCCAGGTCGTCGGCGCCCTCGCCGCGTCCGGTGCCGTAGAGCTCGTCCAGGGCGCGGGCGTAGCGGCGGGCGCCGGTGGACAGCCGGTCCTCGTGGCGGCCGAGGAGGAGGCGCCACCGGTCGGCCGGGCCGAGCCGCCGGTCCCCCGGTGCTCCGGCCGCGTGCGCGTCCGGCGGACCGGTCACGGGTGCGGCGGCGCCCGGGGCGGAACGGAAGGCTCCGGAGGCGTCCGGCGCGGAGGGGAGTTTCCCGGGGGCGTCCCGGTCCGGGCCGGGAGACCCGGAGGCGTCCGGGACGGGCAGGGCCGACGCCTTCAGCGCGGCCAGGCCGGCCGCGTCGGCCGCCGTCCACAGGGCGAGCAGTTCGGGCGGGACGTCGAGGGAGAGGTCGAGCCGGTCCCCGAGCCGTTCGGTCACGGTCGTCAGGAGGCGCTCCCGGGCGGCCGGGGCCAGCGCGTCGAAGCCGCCGCGCAGGGCCGGGAGCCGGTCGAGGAAGTCCCGGTCGGACAGGGCGTCGATCCGGTCGAGGAGCGGGGTGAGCGCTCCCGGGGACACCTGGAGCAGGGGGCCCGCGGCCGTGAGCAGGCCCGTGAGGCGCTTCACCAGGGCCCGCCGTGCGGCAGGAGAGGTCGCGCCGTCGATCCAGCCCGCCACGCGCTCCCCGAGCCCGGTGGCCGGGTCCAGGTCGAGCATCACCCGTGCGGCCAGGGCCGCGCCCTGGATCAGCGGCGAGCCCTCGGCGGCGAGTCCGGCGAGGGCCCGGTCCATCCGGAGGCCCAGGTGCCGGGCGGCCGACCGGTCCGCGAGCGCCACGAGGGCGCCGGCGTCCGCGGGGGTGTCGCTCCCGGCGAGTCCGGGCAGCGACCGTACGGCGGCCTCCAGGAGGTCGCCCGTGAGCGCGCCCGCCGTGGCGCGGGCGCCCCGGGTGGTGCCGGGGTGGTGGCCGCGCCGCAGTCCCTCCAGGAGGTCCAGCGCCCGGAGGAGGTCGGGGAGGCCGGCGGTGCCGGGCAGCACGGCGGCCGCCTCGGCCAGCCGCGCGTCGACCAGCTCCGGCAGGTCGCAGCGGGCGGCGGCGGTGAGGCCGGTGAGGATCTGGTCCGGGGTGGGGCCGCCCTCGGCGGCTTCGCGGCGCGCGATCCCGGCCAGGGTGCCGGCGGCGGCCCGGTCGGCGGTGACTCCCCGGACCCCGGCGAGGTCGAGCCGCGCGGGCACGGACGGGTTCCAGGCCAGACGCCACTTGGTGCCGAGCGCCGTGCCGTCGCCGGTGGCCGCCACGGCGAGGGGTTCGCCGTAGGAGGCGCCGATGACGAGCAGGCGTTGCAGCAGGATCTCGCGGCGGCCGTCGAGGGGGGAACGGAGCGGGTCGAGGCGGACCTCGCGGGGTTCGGGGTCCGCCGGGCACGGCAGCTTCAGCCGGGCGAGTTCCTCCTCCACCGAGGGCCCGAGGCCGGAGCGGGGAGCCCGAGGGGCGGTCCGGCCGCGCGCGGCGCCGACGAACACGGTCTCCAGGGCGCGGGCCAGCGCCCGGCCCCGGCCCAGGGGTTCGCCCTGTCCGAGGACGGTGGTGACGGCTTCCAGGAGTTCTCCGCGTCCGGGCGCGGGGAGCCCGCGCAGCGTGGCCAGGTCGCAGGCCAGCCGCAGCGTCTCGGCGGCCTCGCCGGTGCCGGCGGTGTGGCCGGCGCGGCGCAGCTCCCGGCACAGACCGGTCACCGAGGCGGCGGCGGCCTCCCGGATCCGGCCGGGGTCGCCGGCGGCGGTGAACACGGCCTGCTGCCACAGCGGGTCGCGGATTCCGGCGGGGTAGCCGGACCGGGAGTCGAGCAGGTCGAAGGAGTACGGAACGAACGAGGTCACCGCTCCGTCCGTGGTCGCGGGGGCAACCTCGACCACCGGGGCCTCCGGGGGCGCGGGAGCCGTCCGGGCGCGGCCCCGGCCGGTCCCGGACGTCCCGGCGGCGCCCGGTCCCGCCGGGACCTCCGCGTCCGCGCCCGGACCCTCGTCCGGACCCGTGCCCGGGTCCTCGTCCGTGACCCGGCCCGCGTCCGTACGCGCGTCCGCGTCCCGGTCCGCGTCGGCAGCCGCCGGTGCGAGCAGGGCGGGTGCGTGGAAGGCGCCGATCACGGCGGCGACCCGGCGTCCTCCGGCCGAGGCCCCGGCGATCACCCGGCGCATCCGGGCTTCGCGGGCGAGGTCGGTGGCGGACACCGGGGCGTCGTCGCGCAGGGCCCAGCCCACGCCGAGGGCCGCACGGCGCACCGCTTCGGGGGAACAGCCGGGCGCCAGCACCTCCACGGTCCGGTCCCACATGTCCTCGCCGTCCCGGCCGGTGCCGGCGGCGGCGAGCGCCCCGGCGAAGGAGCGGCGCCCCTCCGCGTCCGGCCCGGTCCGGCGGGCGCTTCCGCCGGCCCCGCCCTCCGCGTCGGCGGCGGACGCGGGGGCGCTCCCCCCGTCCGTACCGTTCCCGGGGCCGGCCGCCTCCGGTCCGCGGCCGGTTTCCGCGCCCGCGGTCCGCTCCGCGCCGGGGTCCGGGCCCGCCGGCACGTCGATGCCCGGGAGGCCGTCCCCTCCCCCGTCGTGGCCGGCGTCCGGGTCCGACGGCGACCGGCCGGGGTCGGTCAGGGGGAGGTCGCAGCAGACGACCTCCGCCCCGTGGGCCCGTGCCCATCGCAGCGCCGCGAGTTCCGGCGAGAAGTCCGCGAAGGGGTAGAACGACAGGCGTCCGTGCCCGTCCGTCCCGGCCAGCGCGACGGGGGCGACGGTCTCCGGGTCCGTCAGGTGCTCCAGCCAGGGCTGGAAGTCTGCCGGCAGCTCCACGCAGACCACCTCGGCGCCCGCCTCGTCGAGGAGCGCGGGCACCACGGCCGCCAGGGCCGGGCTGTGGTGGCGTACCCCCAGCAGGTACGGGGTGCGCGACGCGGCCAGCGCGTCCACGGCCGCCCGGGGATCGGAGAGCGTCACCGCAGGCTCCCGCGCAGGTCCCAGAGGCGGCGCCACATGGCCGAGCCGTTCTCCGCCCGGCGGCGGACCGGACCGTCCCAGTAGCCGAGGAGGCGCGCGTGGTCGGCCGGGTCGTCCTTGCGGACGACGCCGAGGAGGTGGCCCGGCAGGAGGTCGAGGACGTCCCCGCCCGGGAGGTACGCGGCCGCGACCCCCAGCGACGCGGCGACCTGCACGGCTTCGGCGGTGGACATGACCGTGCCGGGCCGTTCCACGTCCCAGCCCTCGGTGGAGCGGCCGGACCGCAGGTCCCGGAAGACGGTGACGAGGGCGTCCAGGACCGCGTCGTCGACGCCGAAGGAGGCGCCCGCGCGCCGGACCGCCGCGACGGCCTGCCGGCGGACCAGGGCGGCCTCGGTGTCGGCGTCGGCGATCGGGTCCACCGTCTCGAAGTTGAACCGGCGCTTGAGCGCGGCGGACATCTCGGAGACTCCCCGGTCGCGGAGGTTGGCGGTGGCGATGACGGTGAATCCGGGCGCGGCGGCGACCACCGCGTCCTCGGTGGAGGTCAGCTCGGGGACGGTGATCCGGCGGTCGGAGAGGACGGAGACCAGGGCGTCCTGGACTTCGGGCAGGCAGCGGGTGATCTCCTCGACGCGCACCACCCGGCCGGTGCGCATCGCGGCGAGCACCGGGGAGTCGACGAGGGCCCCCGGGGTGGGGCCCTGGGCGAGCAGCAGGGCGTAGTTCCAGCCGTAGCGGAAGGCGTCCTCGGTGGTTCCGGCGGTGCCCTGCACGGTGAGGGAGCTGGTGCCGCTGACGGCGGCGGCGAGCAGTTCCGAGAGCATCGACTTGGCGGTGCCGGGTTCGCCGGTGAGCAGCAGGCCGCGCTCGCCCGCGAGGGTGACCACGCAGCGTTCCACCAGGGCGCGTTCGCCGACGAACTTGGGGGCGATCGCCAGCTTCGGCGGCAGGTCCGCGCGGCGCTCGGGCAGGGCCAGTTCCACGCCGTCGCTGCCGCAGACGAACGTGACGACCGCGCGGGGGGTCAGCGCCCAGCCGGGCGGGCGCGGGCCGGGGTCCTGGGCGGCGAGGAAGGCGAGTTCGGCGGCGTGGCGCTCCTCGGCCGGCCGGACCTGCCGGGCGGGGGCGGGCTGTTCGGTGACGGTCATGCGGGGTTCCTCCGGGGGTGGGTACGGGTGACCGGCGCGGCGCACCGGATGGGGTGCGCCGCGCCGTCGTCGGGGGCGTGGCTTCCGGCCGTGCCGCCCCCGCGGACGGCGGCGGGCGCGGGCCCGCCGTGTCGTCGCCGGGGCCGGCGGCCGGTCGGCGGCGGTCCGTCAGCGGCGGCGCCTGGTGCGCCGGACCTTCAGTTCCTCGAAGCGGGGGACGTCGCCGTCGAGGACCCGCCGCCAGGCGCGGGCGAACAGTTCGGCGGCCGGTTCGACCGGCACCAGGACGCCCAGGACCGGCCTGTCGTCCGCGACCGGTCCGTACATCGGCAGCTTCCACCGCTCGACCGGCGGCACCGGCGTCTTCTGCTCGGACCAGGCGCCGGGCAGGAACAGCGACCGTCCCGCCCTGGCCCGTACCGCCGACACCACCAGGTCGGTGGCGGCCAGTTCGGCACGGGCCGCCTTGAGCCGGGCCGGCTTCCACCCCGTCCACCGGGCGGTGTTGCGGTCGGTGGGGTCGGGCAGGGCGAGCAGCATCAGGTACAGCGCCGCCGCGTCGGCCCCCAGGCCGTGGGCCGTGGCGACCTCCGCCACCAGGCCGGGCACCGAACGGGACGGGTCCTGCGGCCACCAGGTGCCCTCACGGTCCGTCCCGCCGGCCGCGGGCGCGCCCGGGTCGGCGAGGAGCCGTGCGAACGCCGGGTCGTACGCGCGCCGCAGCGCCGTCTCGATCCCGGTCGGTTCCTGGCCGGGGCCGCGCAGCGCCGCCAGGTGGGGGTCGGAACCGGTGGAGTCCAGCAGGACGGTCCGCAGGGCCGGCCGGGGCCGGTCGTCGTGGGTGGCCATGAGGACCGCGCCGTACCGTTCGTGGTCCGGCGCCGTCTCGGTCGGGGTGCCCGCCACCTTCCGGAAGTCCGGGAGGCTGGTGTAGTGCCCGGCGGGGAGGAGGAGCGCGGGTGAGGCCAGGCGCTGTCGTACGGCGGTGAGCGCGCCGGGCAGCGCCGCCCGCACGGGGTCGCCCGCGGGCAGCCGGTGGGCCAGCCAGGCCGTCAGGGCCACCGCGCCCGTCAGGACCGCGTCGGTGAACGGGTGGTCGACCGGTTCCACGGTCGTCGGCCGGTCCCCGGAGATGTGCCAGGCCACGTCGGTGCCGAGTTCGGGCGACGACACGGGGTCGAGGAGCGCCGGGAGGGCCCGGTGGACGGGCCAGCCGCCCCGGACCGCGCGGACGGCCTCGCCCAGGAGCGCGTCGGGCACCCGGGCGCGCCGCCCCACGCGCGCGTTCCAGACGGCCGCCGCCGACGCCACGTCGGGGCCCTCGCTCCACAGGCGCGCGGGGTCGTCGGGCAGGAGGGCCGCCACCACGGCGCGCCGCACCTCGACCGGGAGCGCGCGCAGCTCGCCGCGGGCGTGGTTGGCCTCGGCCGCCTTCAGGCCGAGGGTGGTGCGCAGCTCCGTCGGCAGGAAGGCGCTCTCCCATCTGTCCACGTTCGGCATGCCGGCGAGGACGAGCCGGGCCAGCGCTCCGGAGGCTCCGGTGAGCCGGCTGAACTCTTCGGCCGCTTCCGGGAAGAAGGGGGCCGCCGTCCGGCCCTCCGCCTCCCGCAGGAAGGCGGTGAGCCAGCCGGGGTCGCGCCCGCGGTCGCCCACCGGCGCCGCGCCGCGCAGGGTGTACGGGCCGGGTGCCTCGAAGCGGCCGTCGGGGTCGTGGAACAGTGCCTCGAACTCCCGCCCGTCGGGGACACCGCTGTCGTTCTCGGTGATACCGAGGACCGCTCCGCCGCCCAGCGGGAGGACGGTGGCGTGCGAGACGGAACGCTCCTGGCCGTCGGGGGCGAGCAGGTGGGGAGCGGCGAGGTGGAGCGTCACCCGGCGCCAGTGGGCGGCCGATTCCGCCGCCGAGGCCAGTCCCAGGGCGTCGATCCGGCCGAGCACGCCGAGCAGCGCGGCCCGGTGCGCGGCGGCGCTGCCGGGTGCGACGGCCCGGTAGGCGATCAGGGCCGGCCGGTCCAGGAGGGGGACGAAGGACAGCGGGGAGTACGGCAGGGAGGGCAGGTCGTAATGGAGCCTGCCGGGCGGGGCCGTGGCGGAGGTGTCGGCCCGCGCCGCCGCCAGTCCGTCCAGGAAGCGGTGGACCACGTCCGTGCCGGCGCCCCGGCCGTAATAGCCAGAGGCGGTGAGTCCGTCGAGCGCCTCGCCGAGGAGTTCGTCGGAGGGGCCCTCGACGCGGGTCTCCGCGGGCCCGGCCGCCGGGTCGAGGCGCGCGGCCACGGCGTCCAGGTCCTTCTGCTGCGCCACGGCGAACAGCACGGTCTTCGCCACGCCCGCGACCAGTTCGGGCGCGGTGATCCCCGGGAACGCGGCGGCCACCAGGTCGGGAACGTCCGCCGCGCGCTCCGCGAGGACGGCCGCCTTCAGCAGGGTGCCGGCGGTCTCCGCGTCGGCGGCGCGCAGCGCGGCCGATCCCCGGGGGTCGCGCGGGCGCAGCGCGTACAGGTGGGACACGGGCGGCAGGGGTCCGGCGGCGGTGCGGTACATGTCGCTCCGGTCGCCGTCGGCCGTCGTGGTGATCACGCCGTCCGGGTCGGTGAGCGACAGCGTCCGCCACTGCCGGGTCAGCGCCCTGGGGCGGTCGTCGCCGGGGAAGGTCAGGAGGGCGACCGGCATCTCGGAGCCCTCGGGGAGGGAGACGCCGCGGCCCGCGGTGTCGTCGGCGCGCCAGCCGTCGCCGGGGACGCGCAGGACGCGCCAGCCCAGCAGGCCGCCGGGGAGCGTGCCCAGGGCCGAACCGTCCACCGCCGGGGCGGGCCGCATCCACGAGGAGTGCGCGGCCAGTTCGGCGCCGGGGGCGTGGCAGCGGGTCGCGTCGGCGAGGAAGCCCGGCCGGGAGCGCCGGCCCCGGGTGCCTTCGGCGGGGTCGTACTCGGTCCAGCCGCTGTCGCCGTCCCCCTCGTTCCCCTCGCCCCTCTCCCAGACCCAGTACGAGGTGCCGTCGGAGAGCACCGGTACTTCCCGGGGCAGCTTCGTGTCGCCGGCGTGCAGGACCCCGCCGCCGGTGGTGCGTCCGCCGCCGGGGAGCGGCAGGCTGGGGTGTCCGGAACGGACGGACCAGTAGCTGACGTCGCCGTCCAGGGTGAGCACGCGGTCGGGCGCGGTGTGCCAGTAGCCCTCCGCCGGGCCGTCGCCGTAGCCGGTCCAGAAGACCAGGAGGGCTCCGTCGACGTAGTGGAAGCCGTACCGGCGGGAGGAGTGTCCGGCGGGTGCGCGCAGGTCGTGCGTGAGGACGGTGGAGTCGGCGCCGACGACTCGTACCTGGTGGGCGTTGGCGACGATCAGGTGCGGCCACGCCTCGACGACGGTGAGGTCGTCGGGGCTGCCGCGTCCGGGGGCCAGTTCGGCGACCGCCTCCTCCCACGCGGGCCAGTGGAGCTCTTCCCACAGGCCGCCCCGCAGGGTGCGTGCCAGGATCGCGCCGAGGTCGGCGGAGGCCGCGGCGGCGACCTCGTCCGGTGCGAGCGCGAGGACTTCGGCGGGCAGCCACGACAGGCGCGCGATCGCCCCGGGCAGTCCGGGCAGTCCGGCCGCCACCGAGGCGCGGGCGACGTCGCGCATCCACTCGGTGAGCATCGGACGGCCGCCGGCGGTGGCGGCGAGCCGGCGCATCACGTCGGTTCCGGCGGTCCCGCCGCAGCCGTCCGCGGCGCGCCGGAAGGCGGGCCGGAAGCGCGGGTCGGCGGCGATCGCGGCCAGGTCGCGGGGGGCGTCGCCGCGCGCCCAGTCCGACAGGTTGAGGGAGGCTCCGCTCCTCTTCCGGGTCTCCGGTTCCGGGTCGGCGACCGGGATGTCCAGGGAGAGCAGCAGGTCGAGGAGGTCGAGGTCCTCGACGCCTATCCGCAGGCAGCTCCGGCCCCCGGGGCGGGCCGCCAGGTCGGCGCGCAGCCGTCCGGCCGCCCGGTCCACCAGGTCGAGGAGGGCCGGCAGGGCGGGGCGGCTGCCCCAGCCCCGGTGCCGGGCGGCGTGGAAGCGCTCCAGCCAGCCGGCCGTACCGTCGGCGCAGCGTTCCTCCGGCGGCGCGTCCGCGTCGGTCAGTCCGGCGTCCGCCCCGGACTCCGTGAGCATGTCCAGCCACAGCTCGCCGAGTCCGGCGTCGTCGGACGCCGGCATCATCCCCAGGAGCGTGCCGCGTACGGCCGGGACGCGGCGCGCCAGGGCGGTCAGCGCGGCCCGGTGCGTCTTCCACCATCCTTCGGCCGCCCGCAAAGTGGCCGGCAGCGGCAGGAGGTCGGTGAGGTAGTCCTGTTCGGCCTCGGCTGCGGACAGGCCGGCGGCACGGGCCAGGCGCCGCAGCTCCGCGGTGACCTGCGCGGAGGGGGCGAGCCCGCCCGCGGTCCGGCGCACGCACAGCCGCCGGAAGCGCTCGTACGCCTCCGCGGGGGCGAGCCGGGCGGCGAGGTCCTTGCCGTATCCGGCCAGGACCTTCACCGGGAGCGCGCCGGCCAGGGCGAATTCGAGGAAGACGGCGTCGAGCCGGTCCTCGTTGACGGGGAGGCCGTGCTGGGCCTCGCTGGTGCGGGCGCGGGCGAAGAGCTGCCCCGCGTACGTGGTGTTGTCGACGCCGAGGAAGACCCGGGCGGCCTGCTCGTAGAAGACGGGCAGGAAGTGCGGGACGGCCGAGGCGAGCCGGCCGGCGAGTTCGTGGCAGGCGTCCAGGGCGGCCTTGGGCCTGGTCCTGGCCTGCCGGGCGAGGCGGTCGAGCTCCGGTACGACCGCGAGGGCGTGGTGGCCGTCCTCGGGGTGGTGCACCAGGACCCATTCGGGGAAGCCCAGCTCCCGGCGGTGGCCGAGGCCCACGACGGCCGGTTCCCCGTGGGGTTCGAGGCCGAGGAAGCCGGCGGCGAGGTCCTCGGCGGGGCCGAGTTCGGCCGCGGCCAGCCGGATGACGACCCGGTCGTCCCCGAGGACCGGATGGCGGTAGGGCCGGGCGGTCAGTTCGACGGCCGAGGCCCCCGCTCCCCCGGTGCCGGCCGGGAGCACCGCTCCGGCCCTGAGCAGGTCCGCGCCGTCGCGGGCGCCGCCCGGGGCGGCGAGGGAGTTCCTGTCGGAAGCGGTCGTGCCGGTCACGCGTCCCCACCCTTTTCGATCGTGCGGCCGGCGTACAGCGCCGCGGCCATGCGCATTCCCTCGGACCAGGCCACCGGTCCGACCTCGTTCAGCCGTACGGCGCGGCCCTCGTCGTCGTGCCAGCCGAGCCCGCCGGTCTCCGTCTCGCCGTCCCAGTAGGGCTCCCCGATCCACACGGACGCCTCCGCGGCGCGGCCCCCGTCACGGACCCGGCAGGTGGCGTAGCCGCCGGACACCCGGTAGCCGAGCGAGGTCGCGCGGGCCGCGAGGCCGAAGCGCGAGGCGAACCTGCCGCCCGCGTAGTCCCGTACCTCCGTCGCCGTCCCGGGGTGGGCGCCGGCCGGCCGGACCCAGGTGGCCCGGTGGATCTGCTCCACCCGCTGGGTGATGCCGAGTTCGGCCGCGAAGTCCCGCACGTCGTCCAGGTCGGGGAGGAGCACCGGGTGCGGGAGCGTCACGGTGCGCGGGGAGAGGCGCACCGTCTCGCCGTCGAGGTCCACCACCTTCAGCCCGCCGTCCGGGGTGGCGTCCCGCAGGAAGCCGACCTCGTCCGGGTCGTCGCCCACCACCGCCATGTCGCGGAGGGCGGAGCGCCACGCCTCGTCCGGCCACACCCGGGCGATCAGCTCGGTGGGCACGGGGAGCGAGGACACCATCCAGGTGTCCACCTGGGCCACGCACGCGGCCACGTGCCGGTCCAGCCACTCGGCGAGCCGCCTCAGCCGGTCGACCTCGGGATGGTCGCGCAATGCCTTCGGCAGCGTCTTCAACTGCCGTCCCCCGGCGCGTCGTGCCACCACGCGTCCGTCCTCGAGGGTGATCTCGTACCCCTCGTCCGCCGCAAGCCATGCCATCGGCCGTGCCCCTCCGCCTGTCCGTCGGAAACCGCGCAGCCCGGACCACGGGGACGACGCCCCTGGACTGCGGTATGGCGGGGAGACTAGCCAGGGCCACTGACAACGGGCTCCGGGCTCTCTCCGCCGGGCGGCGGCGGGACCGTTCCCGGGCGTACGGCGCGGGGACATCCGGACGACGGCCGGGAGCAGTTGGGGGGGTGGGACACGGTCGTGCGAACGGACCTCGGCCGAACGGAGGCCGCCGCGCGGGAAGACCGTGCGGAGTGTGGACGCGTACGGTCGTCGGGCTCTGCTCCGGATGGACGGCGAGACGCCGTTCCTGTCGCGGTTCGACGACGGGTGGCGGTGGGTCGGTGCCGCCGGGTGCGTGCCGGAGGAGGACGACTCGCCCCATCGCCGCGCGCTGAAGGGGGCGTGACGCGCGGACGACGTTCGCCGCGTACGTGCTGGCCGTCCTGCGAGGTCTCGGCTGCTTCACCGCGATCGGGCCGAGGGGTCGAAGCCCGTGGGCGCCGCGCACGACGCCACCGGCGCGAAGGGCTGACGGGCGGGTCGGGCCGTAGGGGGAAGAGACCGCTGTCCGGGCAGGAGGGGAAAGACCCGGACAGCGGCACCCGGCCCCTGCCCGGTCGGACGGGGTCCACTCGTCCGGGCCGCACGTCGTCTGCGCCGGGCGGGCGCGGGGGCGCCGTCCCCCGTGGGCGCCGGGCCGTGCCGTGCCGCCCAGGGCGGCCCCGGGCCGCTCACCCGGGTCACGGCCCTGGAGCTGGGCGAGTGCGGCGTCACCGTCGGCTCCGTCGCGCCGGGCGAGATCGTCCCTCCGACGACCGGCCGGGGGACGAGGACGTGCGGTCCGTGCCCCGGCCCGGCGTTCCTCTCGGCCCGCCGGGGGACGCCCGCGAGGGGGCCGCCGCGGTGGCCATCCTGGCCAGGTCCGGCGCGTCGTACGTGACCGGGCGTCCCGGGCGGCGGACGGCGGATGCTCCTCATGGGGCCGATGGCCGGCTCATCCCTGACGTCCGACGACCGGCGCCCCCCTGGGGGCCGCCCGCTCCGCCCGTCCGTCCCGTGGACGGGCGGGTGCGGGACGGACGGGTGCGGGACGGGTGGTCGGCAGGACGGCGCCGGACCGCCGGCTTCCCGGCTTCCTAGGGCTCGTCCACCGTGGCGTCCGCCCCGGTGTCCACGTGCATCGCCGCCTCCTCGGCCGGCGCGGCCCAGTCGTCCGGGCCGACGTCCCGGGCGACCGTGCGGTTGCCCGTCTCCCTCGGGGTCTCGACCGGGGTGAGCCGTCCCGCCCTGGTGGCACCGGCCTGCTCGTCGACGGGTTCGCCCGTGCCGCCCGGGAGGTCGCCGATGCTGTCGCCCGCCGGGGGCTGCGCGTCGGGAACCTCCTGGGCGAGGCGGTCGTCGAGCGGTTCGCCCTCCCGCTGCTCCCGCTGGGTGGTGCCGAAGCGGTTCACTCCGCGCGGGCGCTCGGGCGGCGAGTAGCCGGGGCCGGACATGTCCTCCAGCGGGTCCGTCAGGATCGCGTTCTCCGGATCGAGCTCGTCGGTGGGAGGGTTGTCCACGTCGGAGTGGGTGGGCTGGTAGACATCGTCGCCGCGGGCCTCGTCCGTGTCGGGCTCGTTGCGGTCCATGACGGTTCCTTTCCGGTTCTGCTGTCTGTACGAGTGGCCCGGGCGGTCCCGGGAGCGGCCGACCGCTCAGCGAGCGATCAGGACGATCGCGTACACGAGGAAGAACAACGCGCACAGGGCGACCACCACCCACAGGGCGACGAGCGGGCCGGCCGCCCATCCGCGCCGGAGGGGCCGGTAGGGGCCGGTCCCCGTTCCCGTTCCGGACTCGGCCGGTGGCGTCTCGCCCGGTGCGACTCCGCCACCGGCGTCGACGCCGGGTGTGTCCCGGGGGTCGGGGTCGGGATTGCTCGGACTGGTCATGGCGTCGATCTCCCTCCGGAATGTCGCACGGCCGATACGCGACTACCCGACCGATGGGGCCTTATCCCAGGTACGGGGGTCCTTCGCGTCGCGGACGGGGGTCCTCCGCTTCGCGGACGGAGGGCGGGAAGCCGCCGGGGCGGGTGCTCGGGGCGGGGAGGCACCGGCACGGAAACGCGCCGGAGCGGGAACCCGGGCCCCTCTCCCCCACCCGCGTGCCCTTCGGCGGCCCGGGACGGCCGTCCCCGAAGCGCGCCGCGGCCCCGGGCCCGGAGGGCGCGGGGCCGGGGTGGCGGGCCGATCAGTGGGCGGCGGCCCCGAACTCGGCGTGCTGGGCGCGCAGGGCGAAGTCGGACTCCTCCCCGAGCGGTTCCCCGAGCGAGCGGCGGCGCGCTTCGGCGCTCGCCTCCCGCATCAGCGCACGGAACTCCTCGTCCGTGAGCCGACGCCGTTCACCGGTCGTCCGCCGGTCGGTCTTTCTCATGCCGGGCCTCCTTGCGGTCGTGTTCCTCCGTCTCCGCGACTACCCCGTGCGACGCCCGGCAGACGGTCCGGCCCGTCGCGCAACGGGCGGGACCCCGTGCTGCCGGGGCGGGGCACCGCCCGCGCCGGGCGTCTTCGTACATCCGGAGGAGCCGGTCACGGGAGGCGTATGACCGGGCGCTCTCCGGGTAGACGCGGCCCCACCCCTCGAAAGGACCGTCGCGCCCAGTGGCGAGGACAGGAGCAGGCGATGAACCTCATGGAAGACCCGGCCGCGCCCCGGCCGACGGAGGCCGGGGCGGGCCTCGCGCCCGCCGGTCCGGACGGTGTGTCCGCGGGCTCCGGATCTCCCGCGCCCCGGAAGGCTCCGGACACGGCGGACGCCGGACCGCGAGGAGCCCACGAGGGCGACGCGACCGCACTGCCCCCCGACCACACCCAGGCGATCCTGGAGACGACGAAGCAGGTGGGGGCCGTCCTGAAGACGACGGGGTGTCCCTTCGCCCTGATCGGCGGCGTCGCCGCCTACGCCCACGGCATTCCGGTCCGGCTCCAGCACGACACGGACTTCGCGGTGCGGCGGGAGGACGCCGAAATCGTCACGGAGGCCCTGCGGAAGCACGGCGTCCGGATCGTCGATCCTCCGGAGGACTGGCTGGTGAAGGCCCGTTCGGGCGGCGAGGAGATCGATCTGATCTTCGCGCTCGCGGGGCGGCCGGTCACGACCGAACTCCTCGAACGGGCCCAGACGCTCCCGGTGGACTCGGTCCACATGCCGGTGCTCGCGCCGACCGACCTCATGGTCTCCCGACTGCTGGCCTTCTCCGAGCACCACTGCGACTTCGGCGCCCTGCTGCCGGTCGCACGGGGGCTGCGCGAGCGGGTGGACTGGGAACAGGTGCGCCGGGAGAGCGAAGGCGCCCCGATGGCCGAAGCCTTCCTCCACCTCCTCGAACTGCTGCACGTCCTGCCGACCCATGGCCCCGCAGGTCACGGGGGGACGGGCCACTCGTAGGTCGCCACACCGCTGCACGTGTGCCCGAGTGCCCTTCTTGGATGCGCCACGAGACTGCTGAAGCCGTCGCTTCCCGGGATCGGGGTGCCGTCGACGATGACGCGGTCGCCTTCACCGAGACCGGCGAGCCCCTCGTGGAGGCCGGGAACCCGGTCGGCCTCCACGTCCAGGGCTTCGTGGAGTCACCGCACCGACGACGCGGGCCCCGCCTCGTCACCGCACCCACCGAGCAGCCCGTTTCGCCTTCCAGTACAGGAGGAAAGAGGCTCAGCCGATCCGTCGGTCTGCGTCCTCGTCGGCGGTCGTGGCGCTCCATTCGGCCTTGGTGGCGGCGGGCTCGCTGCGACTGCGCACGTAGTCGGCGAAGGACTGCGGATTGTTGAGGTGCTCCAGCTGGCCGGACGGGACACTGTCGGCGTCGACGAACTCGTAGGTCTTCCCTCGGACGGGCCCGGAGGGCGGAGGCGGGCCGGCGTGCGTGCTCGTGGTGGCGGTGGTGAGCAGGACGGTCACGGTCGTGAGTGCGGTTCTCCGCGGGAGAGGGAAGCGGGCCATGGTGAGGGGAGCCTTTCTGAGGGGAATCGCGCGGACGGTCGCCGCAGGCCGAGGGAGAGGACAGGAATTGTCCACCGGCCGGGTCGTGGGCAGCCGGGGCGGTCGCCCGGACCCCCACTCGAAGGGCCGGGAGCTGTCGTACAGAACGATCTCGCCGGGCCGCATGACCGCGCTTCGCCTCGCCTGGTCGACGCGCTGCCGTCCCGAGACGATCACGGCGAGCCGGTACAGCTCCGGGTCCGACTGCCGTGTCAGCCGCGGCGAACGGTAGGACACCAGGGCCGACGCGGTGGTCTCCGCCCGGGCGTTCGTCCTCTGGCCGGGGGCAGGCAGGTGGTCTCCAGGACGGTCAGCATGACGGTTTCCCCGTGACGTCATCGGTGGTGCGGTGGTCACCCCGCAGTGTCGGCCGTCCTTCCGGTCCGCAAAAGAAGTTTTCGCGTCAATCGGGTTGTGCGCCGTACGCCGAGCAGTGTGCGCCGCACGCTCACGCCGGGGGGCGGAGGACGGGCAGGCTCGGACCACGCCATCGGCCTCCAGACGGACGGCTCCACCGACGAAGGAGGAGAACGTCCCGTGCGGACCTCGTACAAGTTCGGTCTGGCAAGCGGCCTCCGCGATGCCCGGTCCGGTCGGCGTGCTCGCCCCCACCTCGTCGGCCCAGGCCCGGACGGTCGCGGCGCCGTCCGACAGGACGCGGGCCCGCATGGGCAACATGAGCAAGCAGCTCATCTTCACCACTCGGGGCGCCCCCTCGTCGGACGCGTACGGCGACCGGGCACCTGTCCGGTTCTGGTACCTCGACGCCTGCCAGGACGACCGCCGTGCGCCCTGGTCGCGAGCGCCGTGGACGCCGGATCGCGGTCCCGGCCCGCCCCTCGACGGTCTCGTGCCCGGTACCCCGCGCACTCCGCGGGGTACCGGGCACGAGGCCGTACGGTTACGACGCGTTCCCCGAGCCGTCCTGGCCCCCGAGGGCCCGGATGATCGCCGTCGAGAAGGCGTCGAGGTCTCCCGGGTTGCGGGAGGTGATCAGGGGGTGGCTCCCGGAGGTGTCCACGACGACCTCCTCGTCCACCCAGGTCGCGCCCGCGTTCTCGAGGTCGGGGCGGAGCGACGGGTAGGAGGTCAGCCGCCGCTTCCCCGCGAGTCCGCTGTCCACGAGGAGCCACGGGCCGTGGCAGATGGCGGCCACCGGCCGGCCCGCTCCGGCGAGGGCCGAGACCAGACGGCGTGCGTCGCCGTCGGTACGGAGCTGGTCGGCGTTGACGGTACCGCCCGGCACGACCACGGCGTCGAACTCGTCCGGGGTCACCTCGGCCAGGGTCGTGTCCGGCTGGACGACGGAGCCCGGGTCCTTGTCCGAGACGAGGGTCTGGACGCCCTCGTCCTTCTGCGCGGCGACCGTGACGCGGGCCCCCGCCTCACGGAGGGCGGCCACCGGCTTCTCCAGTTCGTCCTGCTCCGTTCCGTAGTTCGTCGTGAGGACGAGTACGTTCTTTCCGTCGAGCGACACTGTCTGTTCCTCTCTGAACTCTCTGAAAATCTCCGAGCCCGAAACTCTCCGAGCCCTTGGGACCGGGTCTCCCCCGTCCGTGCGCCTCACCCTGACCCGCAGGTCCGAAACCTCGCATACCGGGCGGGCCGCCCGGGCTATTCGATGTCGCGGGACTCCGCGGTCCTGCGCCGCACCCAGTGGGCGAGGGCGCCGAGGACGGCGAGGAGGGTCAGGGCCCACACGACGGCGAAGGCCCAGACGAACGCCGTGGCCCCGGTGGTCGCGGCGAGGACGAGGAGGACGAGGGTCAGGGCCACCAGGGCGGCCAGGCCGAGGGCGGGCAGCCGGCGGCGCACGCGGACCGCCCGGGACGGGGACGACCGGAGGCCCCGGCGCCCGGGGGCCGGCCGCCGGGGAGGAGCGGGATCGTCCCGTTCGAGGCGTGCCTCGATCTCCGCGAGGACACGTCGCTCGTACGCCGAGAGCCGGACCTCTCCCATCGCGGACACCTCCTCCTGGGTGGCGCTTGCAGCATGGGGTTCCACGGCCGAAGCGGTCGCGTCAGAGCCCTGCGACTACCCTAGAGAACTGGGTCAAACCACACAAAACCGGGCATCATTCTTGAGGATGTCCGCCCGGTGGGCACCCGCCGTCGCTCACGCGCAGAGGCGGTGGAGGCCCGCCGTCATCGTCGAAGGAGCCCCATGTCCACCGCCGGAAACCGCTCCGCCCGCCCCCTCGGCGCCGGCCCGGGACCCGAACCGGGGACCTCCGGGAATCCGGGGGCGGCGGTGCGTCGGGCGGCGCTGGGCGACCTGCCCGAGCTCACCCGCCCCACCACCATCTCCACCGACGACGCCCAACCCCTCTCCGCCGCCCTCCTCACCCGCCTCAACCAACTCCCCGAA
>NZ_JBVIZC010000018.1:0-76152 GCF_055591945.1 Streptomyces sp. NPDC041191
CGCGTCGGGAAAGACCGGCGCTCGCCGCTCGCCGCACTGCACCCGAAGCCGACGGCAGCCCCGGCACCGGCGTGGGCAGGCGAAAAGGGCTGCCGGTGAACCGAAGCCGGTACAGGGCGGAATCCGGGATCCAGCAGGATGCAGATGACGCCGAACGAGGAAGCAGTGGAGGCAGCCCGGTGGTACTGCGTCCCAGGGCGCGTCCGGGGACCGGGCCCCGCCTGTGTGCGCCATATCGGCGCGGGCTGACACGGATTCGACCCGTTCCAGCCTCGGCCATGGCCCCGAGACCTACGGAAAGCCCCTTTCGGGTCGATGTGGCCGGGGCGGTGGTCGTCGGGAGACCCGTCGCGGCCAGGTACCCGGAACTACAGCTTTTTGGCGTAGCCAGAGGGGATCTGAGGATGCATGCGCCCGGAGTGCGCCACCCTGCCCTCCTGTGTGCGCCGATGCCGGGTGCGGGCGCGGCGACCAGACTGGCCACCGTTTCGCGGCCGGGTACCGCCTGTCGGGTCCGGCCGCGGCCGTCGGGGGCCCGCGCCGCCCGGCGACGGATGTACCGCAGGCCACGGTTGCGGTCCGCGGGACAAGTCGAGGAGGGGAAGAGGTGCACAGACACTTACCGGGTCGGCCGCGCCGGACCGTACCGTTCTTGCGTGCCGCCGTGGCATCCGGTCTGGCGTGTGCGGCGGCACTGGCCCCCGCACTGCCCGCGGCCGCCGCACCGGACGCACCCGCGCCCCTCAAAACCGCGGCCGTGTCCGCACCCGCGCCGCGTACGGCGACCGTGCTCTTCGAGGAGGGGTTCGAGAACGACCCGGGCGCTCCCCGCCCGCTGACCGCATACACCGGGGCTCCGCCGCTCGCCGAGACGTACACCGCCGACCCGGCCTGGCTGACCGCCTGTAACGGCTGGCTGGTCTCGGCGGCCGACCCCGCCACCGCCCCGGCGGGCAGTGGCTGCGGGTCGTCCTGGCCCTCGCAGCAGGCCATGGCGTCGGCATTGGCCGAATGGGCCGGCGGCGATCCGGCCGGCAACCACGCCGTCACCGCGTACACCGCGGGGAATCCGGGAGCCGGTAAGACACAGCTGGAGACGGTGCAGCCCGTGCCGGTGGCGGCGACCGGCCGCTTCCTGACCTTCTCGGTGGACGCGGCGGCCGTCAACTGCTTCGCCGCGCACCCGCTGCTGGAGTTCTCGCTCCTCGACGGGCAGCGGGTCGTCCCGGCGTTCACCGATCCCGTCGACACGTGCGACGACGCCGGTACCGTCACCGGGAACGGCACGCACGTCGGTACCTACGCGGGTGACGACGCCGTGCTCTTCTCCGGTTCCTCGGCCGGCGTACGCATGGTCAACGCGCAGGCCAGCGGGACCGGCAACGACGGCGCGATCGACAATCTCCGGATCCTGGACGCCACTCCGCAGCTCAGCACGGCCTTCGATCCCGACCCGGTGGGCGTCGGTGACCCGACCACGCTGACCTTCACCGTCACCAACACCACCGAAAAGGCGGCGAAGCGCGGCTGGTCCTTCACCGAGCAGCTGCCGTCCGGACTCCTCGCCGTCCCCGGCTCCGCCACCACCGACTGCCCCTCCGGCACGGTCGCCGTCAACCCCGACGGGCAGGGTCTCACCTCCGGCGGCGACCTCGTCGCCGGGCAGGAGTCCTGCACGATCACGATCCGGGTGACCTCGGCCCGCAGCGGCACCTACACCTTGTGCGCCGCGGCGACAACCGCCCGGCACGGCATCGACCCGCCCGGCTGCGCCTCGGTGACGTTCGTGGCGCTGCTCATGGACGCGCACGCACAGGCCGTCACGGCTGCCCCGGCCGCGCCACTGGCCCCTGCGGACGTCACCTGCACCGAGAATCCGGCCGTCGACGACGCCCAGCTCGGCAGCACCCATGTCGGCTCCTCCACCGGCTCGTTCAACTCCGCCACGACCCACGCGGCGGGCACCGCGGGCACCGGCGGCGCTCGTACGGCCACCTCCACCGCCACCGTGAACGGGCTGCACCTCCTGGGCGGCCTGGTCAGCGCGGGCACGGCGACCGCCACGGCGACCGCGACCGCACCCACGGCACTGGGCACCATCACCGTCACCGGCGCGACCACCCTGACCGGGGCCCGCGTGGGCAACACCACGCTCGCCGCTCACCCCGCACCGAACACCGTCATCACCCTCCCCCAACTCGGCACGGTCACCCTCAACGAGCAGCAGATCTACGGCGCCGGGCGCGGCCTCGTCGTCAACGCCCTGCACATCCGGCTGTCCGACGGCACCGACATCGTCGTCGGCGGCACCCGCGCCTCCCTCGCCCGGACCCCGGGCCCCTGCCCCTCCCCCTGAGACCGGATTCACCGGACCCGGTGAAACCGGACGCCGGCCCGCGCGGCCCCCTCCCGCACACCGACGGCGAGGGGGCCGCGGAGTGGGCCGAGGCGCGGTTCGGCACCTCGAGGGCCGTGGCGGTCCGGGTGCCGCTCCACCGCACCGCCGACATCGACGCCCTGCCCGCCGCGCACCCCGGTATCGGCTGGGAGGAACTGCACCGGGCCGGGAAGGGCCGGCGCTCACTGCTCACCGCACTGCACCCGAAGACGAAGACGGCACCGGCGCAGGAGGGGGCGGCCACCCGGGGCTCCCGGGCGGCCGCCCCTCCCGGTGCGCCGGGCGGGAGCAGGCGGGGTGGAGGAGGTCAGGACGGGGTGGCCGACGTGGTACTGCTCGATGCCGACGCCGTACGCGCCGCCCACTCTTCCCGGACCAGCCGACCCACCACCCCAACCACCACAACACTCCTTTACCGGCCCATGCTCTGGCCGGCGCCGTACCGGCAGGAATGCCTCATGGACACTTCCTTACCGCCGCGGCCGACCCTCGACCGCTGATCTCCACCCCTTCCGCGTCCGGCCCCGGGGGGACCACTGCCCCGGGGCCGGACGCGGCACTCACCCCCGGTGAAGAACCGCCCGCCGCCGCCGACCGCCGCCGGGCGCGGTCACCGCTCCGGGTCCGTCCGGCCGGTGGCGGGGTACGAGGGCCAGTCCCAGGAGGGGAATCGTCGCGAGGAGGAGCCAGGGAGCGGGCCCGTCGTGGTCGAGCAGCGCCCCGACGGGGGCGCCCGCGGCAAGGACGACGAGACCGGAGAGCGAGGAGAGCGCCCCGGTGGCCAGGCCGATGCGCGTCTCGCCGGTGAGGTCGGGGAGGAGCGCCCGGGTGGCGGGCAGGACCAGCATCTGGCCGAGGGTGAGCAGCACGGTGAAGGCGATGGCCCCCGCCGGGCCGTCGAGCCTCCGCAGGGCTCCGGTGGTGGCGAAGGCGGCGGCGATCAGCAGCAGTCCGGCACGGATCATGGCCGGGCGGCCGAGCCGGGTCGCGGTGAGCCGTTCGACCGTGGTGGAGCCGAACACCACGAGCACGGAGGAGAGAGCGAAGAGCCAGCCGAGTGCGGCCTGGGAGCCGGTCGCGCGGTCGAGTTCGGCGGGGAGCGCCAGGTAGAGCTGGTTGTAGGCGAGGAGGTAGGTCGAGTAGGCGAGGGCGAGGAGAAGGAAGGAGCGGTTGCCCAGGACCGTCCGCCAGGGATCACGCCGCCCCGCGTCCGCCGCACGTGCGGTACGACGCGGCAAGAACCTGGCGTGGGCGGCCAGGATGACGAGGAAGACGCCCGCGCCGGCCAGGCAGGCGGTACGGAAGTGGCCGGAGCCGCCGCCGTACAGCAGGAGCGTGCCGAGGACGGGGCCGAGGAGGGCGCCGGCCTGGCCGCCGGCGGAGAAGCGGGCGAGGGTGCGGGTGCGGCGGGGGCCTCCGTCGCGTTCGGCCCGGAGCGCTTCGCGCGCGATCTCGGACTCGACGGCGGGCGAGAAGAGCGCGGCGGCGAAGCCGACCGTGACCACCGCTCCGATCACGGTCCAGGCGGTGGCGGCGAAGGCGAGCCAGACGAATCCGGCGACGCGCAGGGCGCAGCCGACGAGGACGGCCGGGCGCGGGCCGTACCGGTCGGTGAGGGCGCCGCCGACGACGAACAGGCCCTGTTGGCTGAAGGTCCGCAGGCCGAGGACGAACCCCACGAGGGCGCCGCCGAGTCCGAGGGTGCCGCCCAGGTGGTCGGCCAGATAGGGGAGGACGGCGAAGAAGCCCACGTTGAAGGCGAACTGGCTGGCGACGAGGAGCCGGGCGAGCGGGGTCATGCGTGGGTGCCTTCGGGGTGCTGTGGGAGGGGGCGGTCGGACTGCTGTCCGCGGTGTTGTCGGGGAGGCGGCGCTAGGGGTGGTCCCCATGGTTGAGAATTAACCCACCCGAGTAAAGTTCGGTAAGCCTATCCTTATAGGCTGCTGTCACCCGGGGCCCCTCCCCCTCCCCGGGCGCTTCGCCCCGCTCATCCGACAGGACCTCTCCATGCGCACCACCACCCGCGGTCTCCTCGTGGGCCTGGCCCTCGCTCCCCTGCTGACCGGCTGTTTCGCGCCGAGCCAGAATTCCGGCGGGGCCGACGGCGGCGGGCAGGAGGCCGCGGCGAGCCGGCTGCGGGTCGCCCTCGCCGTGCCGCCGGTCAAGGCCCTCTCCCCGTACAGCAACGACGCCACCGTGCTGAACAAGCTCTCGGTCGCCGAGGGCCTCACCGCCCTGGACGCCAAGGGCGCCGCCGCCCCCGCGCTCGCCACGTCCTGGAAGCGGGACTCCGCCACCGTCTGGACCTTCGAGCTGCGCCGGGCGACCTTCCACGACGGCACGCCGGTCACCGCGCAGGCCGTGGTCGAAGCCCTCGCCCACGCCGGTCACGCCTCCCCCAGGCCCCGCGTGCTCAGTGATGTGGACCTGACCGCCCGCGCCGTCGACGCCGACACCGTGACGCTGACCACGAAGAGCGCCGATCCCGTCCTGCCGCTCCGCCTCGCCAGCCCGGCCCTCGCGATCCTGTCGGCGAAGGCGTACGCGACGGACGGCACCGTGACCCCGGTCGGCACCGGCACCGGCCCGTTCCGCATCACCGGGCTCACCGGCAAGACCAAGGCCGCTCTCGACCGGTACGACGGTTACTGGGGCGGCAGGGCGAAGTCCGCCGGCATCGACGTGACCTGGATCGCCGACGGCACCGCCCGCGCCAACGCCCTGCGGTCCGGCGACGTGGACATCGCGGAGTGGATCCCCACCGCCCAGGCGAAGCTCCTGGACGAGGCGACCCGGCACGAGGTGCCCTCCGTACGCACCGACAGCCTGGTCCTGAACACCGGCGGCGGTCTCTTCGCCGATTCCTCGCTGCGCGCGGCTGCCCGGGAGGCCGTGGACGGCTCCGCCCTCGTCGGCTCCGTCTTCGGCGGCTACGCCGATCCGGCCCGGGGCCTGTTCGGGCCCGCCGTCCCCTGGGCCGCCGACCGGCGCGTCGCGGTGACCGGACGCGCTCGGGCCGCGACGCCGGACCAGGTGCGGGCCGAGGCCGCGGGCCGGACGCTGCGCCTGGCCACGTACACCAACCGCGCCGAGCTGCCCGAGGCGGCGAGCGTGCTCCAGCAGCAGCTGGAGAAGGCCGGGTTCACGGTGAAGCAGGACGTCCGCGAGTACACGCAGATGGAGGCCGACCTGCTCGCCGGGAAGTACGACGCCCTCGTCTTCTCCCGGGTCACCCTGCTCGACACCGGTGACGCCGTCGCCTACCTCGCCAGCGACTTCACCGGCACCGGCGTCTACAACATCGCCGGCCTGAAGGACGCGGCGGTCGACCGGGCCGTCCGCGCTGCCGCCGAGGAGAGCGACACGGCGAAGCGCCGACGGAAGATCATGGAGGCCGAGGCGGCGATCCTGCGGACGGACGCGGTCGTGCCGCTCGTCCACGAGAAGGTCGTCCAGGGCATCGCCGCCGGCGTCGAGGGCGTGACCCTCGACCCCCGCGAGCGCGCCCTGATCACCCTCGACACCCGCCGCAAGTAACGGGAATGGGAAGCGTGTACGGTGCCTCGTCCGCTCGTCGGCCACGCCTGGGCGCGGGCGCCGGGCGGGTGGCGGCCGGGGTGGCGGTCCTGGCCGTCGTGGCCCTGCTGCCCTGGCTGTCGCGGACCGATCCGGCCCTCACCGTGCTGCGGGCCCGCTCCGCCGACCAGGACCCCACACCGGCCGAACTCGCCGCCGTACGTGACGAGCTCGGACTGGACGAGGGGCCCTTCGCCCACTTCGCCGCGTGGCTCGGCGGCTTGCCGGGCGGCGACGCCGGCACCTCCTGGGTGTCCGGGGAACCGGTGCTGCCGCAGGTGACCGCCGCGTTCGGGGTCTCGCTGACCCTCATGCTGGGCGCGCTCCTCGTCACCGTCCTGGTCTCCGCCGGAATCTGTGCCCGCACCCTGCGTCTCGGAGCCCGGCGAAAGCTCCGCGCGGAACGGTCGGGCACGACCGCGGCCGTGCTGGCCGCGCTGCCCAAGTTCCTCCTCGCCTCCCTGCTCGCCCTGGCCGGCGGGGTGTGGCTCGGCTGGTTCCCGTCGGGCGGGTGGGAGGGCCCGGCGTCGATGGTGCTGCCCGCGCTCGCCCTGGGCATCCCGTCCGGCGCGATGATCGGCGGGCTGCTCGACCAGGCGCTGCCGGCCGCCTTCCGCGAACCCTGGGCCAGGACCTGGCACGCCGTCGGCTTCCCGCCCGGGCACGTCGCCCGGCACGCGCTGCGCCGGGCCCTGCCCGGCGTCCTGCCCCAACTGCTGCCGACCGTCGTCGCCCTGGTGGGCGGTGCGGTCGCGGTGGAGCAGATCTTCAACGTCCCCGGGCTCGGCCGGCTCGCCCTCGACGCCGCCCTCGCGCAAGACCTGCCGCCGCTCCAGACGGCGACCCTCACGCTCGTGCTGCTCGGTACCGCCGCCGGTCTCCTCATTCAGGCACTGCGCCGGGCCCTCCTCGGGCGCCCGCTGCACGACGGAGCCCTGCCCGCCCTGCCCCCGCCGCCCGAGGCGGCCACCGGACGCGTCCGGGGCCTCATCGCCGCGGGATGCGCCCTGGTACTCGCCGCGCTCGTGGTAGCGGGTCTGCTGCGCGACCCTTCGCACGTCGACACGGCGGCACGGCTGCTCCCGCCCGGCCCCGCCCATCCGCTGGGTACCGACTCCCTGGGCCGCGACCTGCTCGCCCGGCTCGGCCACGGCGCGCTGCGGACCGCGGGGGTGGCCCTCGCCGTGACCCTGGCCAGTGCCCTGACCGGCCTGCTCCTGGGCTTTCTCCCACGCCTGAGCGCGGGGCTGACCGAGGTGGTCGCGACGGTCCCCGCCGTCCTCGCGGGACTCCTCGTGACGGCGGCCGCCGGCCCCTCGGTCTGGGGAGCCGCCTGCGCCGTCTGCGCCGTCGGATGGACCCCGTACGCGGCCCAGAGCGCCGCCCTGTACGAGCAGGAACGGGCGAGCGGCCACATCGCCGCCACCCTCTCCCTCGGCGCGGGCAGGCTCCACCTCCTCCGCCGCCACCTGCTGCCCGCGCTCACCCGTCCCCTGCTGCGCAACGCGCTGCTGCGGCTGCCCACCACCGTCCTCGTCCTGGCCTCACTCGGCTTCCTCGGCCTCGGCGAGCAGCCCCCCACCCCCGAATGGGGCCGTCTGCTCTCCGAGAACCAGCCCTACGCCGAACTCGCCCCCTGGACCGTGCTCGCCCCGGCCGCGGCCCTCGTCCTCCTGTCCGTCCTCGCCGTCACGGCCTCGGCCGCCGGCCCGGAAGCCCGCCGCCGGCAGACGTCCCCCATATCGGGCGATCCGGTCGGGTCCGGCCGAGCCCCTCAGAGCCCGTACACGCCTGCCCCGTTCCTCCGGCACGCCCTGGGCCGACGACGCCACCGAGGCGCGGGGCAATGACGGTGGCCACCCCATCGTCTTGGGACCGGGCGATCCGCCGGGCGTCGCCCGCGACCCGGAAGCCGCCGACGCCTTCGCCCGAGCCGGGGCGCATTCCTGCCCGGCGGTGCCTCTGATCACCCGCCACGAGGTGCTCGGCGTCTTCGGTCCGATGCGCACCCCGCACTCCTTCCCCGAGGGGCGGCTGCCCGGCAGGCCCGGGTGGCCGCCTCTCCTGGCGTGCCGGGCGGATCAGGCGGGAGTGCGGGAGTGGAGGAAGTCAGGACGGGTCGGCCGACACGGTGATGCTCGATCTCCACACCGCGCCCACCGCCCCGCCCCCAGACCGGCCGGCCGGCCGTCCCGGCAGCCCCGACGCCGTTTTACCGGACTACGGCGAAATGACGGCAGAATGCGCTCATGGATGCTGGACTGGCCGCAGTACTCGGTACCGTCGTCGGCTCCCTCGCCACTCTCGGCGCGGCAGTCGTCAGTGGGCGTGTGGCGGCACGCTCGCAGTTCGACCAGTGGCGCAGGCAGCACCGCAGGGACGCCTATGCGAACTACCTCGGTGCACTGCACGATCGCGACATAGCCATGGACGCCGTCCTTGACGCGCTCAAAGCACACGACCCCGACCTGCAGGACGTCGACGAAAAGGTTCAGCGGTTCATCACCCTGGCGCGCGAGGTGCACCGCGCGGCCGAAGTGGTCATCATCGAAGGACCCGCGTCGGTGGTGGAGGCAGCCGACCACGTGGCCCAGGCATCCCGCGGTCTTTCCGGCGTCATGCGGCGGATGGTGCAGGACGCTCACGTGGGAGACGCCTCTCACCTGGCAGCGAACACTGCCCTCGCCACCGAGAAAGAACACATCCTCCACCAGGCCGTGAAGAGCTTCCGCTCGACAGCCGGAGACATCCTCAACAGCCCGAAGTGACCTCATCGGGCTGACGGCACCCCGGCGCCGGCCGCCGGAGCAGGCGACCGTGAGGCAGACGAGGCGGCCCACGGGGACTTCGCGGGCCGGGACGCGGAGCTGGACGGCGGTCCGGTTGATCAGGACGAGGGCACGGGCGTCTTCAGAACGCGGGCGCAGACGTCGCCGTCCAGGCAGGTGCGGAAGCGCATCGCGGGGTGGTCGGCCGGGTTGCGCAGGGCGTAGCGGAGATCGAGGTAGGGCCCGTCGGTGACGAGGTCGTGGGCGCCGTCGTGGCGGACGCCGATCGAGGAGAAGACGGCGGCGACCAGGCCGCGGCCGGGAAGGTGCGTGGTCTTCGTGTCCACCACGATTCCGGCCCGGCCAGGGGTGCGGGAGGAGTTGCCCGTTACGTCTGGGGAGGGGCAACGGGCAACAGGCAACGAGACGGGGCATGTCGGCGGGCGGGCGCTGTCACACGGGTCTGACACGCCGGGCCCGGGGTGAGGGTGGAGGGGTGTCCGCACAGGCCGGCTTTTGTGACAGGTCGTGTGACAGAACCGGGTCACCGGACGGCGAGGACCAGGGCGACGTCCCGACCGGGACCGCGGGCTAATTCGGCGGCGCGGCCTGGCCCCGTCTGCGCCCGGTTCTGAGATCGTCTCGGACAAGGGCCCCGCCTCTCCTGCCACTGACCAGTCGCGGCAGAGGCCGGGCACTGTCGCGTGACACCGGGAGCATGAGGTTCTCCCGCCGGAGGCCGGGTGCCTGCTGGAACCTGTGCGGTCAGCACAGTTCGAAGCGCTTGGACCAGGCGGCCACATCAGTGGTCACCGCGTTGCCACCGCAGACCACCAGGCCGAGTCCGGCGCCCTCACCGACACGCTCCAGCACCCGGCGTGCTGCGGGCAGCAGACACCCGGCGGCGGGCTCGGCCCACACCTTCGCGTGATCAGCCAGGTCAAGGGTGCCCTGTACCGCCTCGGCATCGGTCACCGTGAGGACCTCGGTGACCAGCGCCGAGACATGCTCGTAGGTGAGCTGCGAAACGCTGGGAGCGCTCAACGTCGAGACGATCGAGGACAGCTCGACCGGCACCGGACCGCCGGAGGCCAGAGCCGCCGACATCGCTCGCGCACCCTCGGTTTCCACACCCCAGATCCGTACACCGGGACGGCGCGCGTGCAGCGCGGTGGCGACTCCGGCGATCAGCCCCCCGCCGCCGACACTGACAAGTACGTCGGTGAGTTCCCCGGCATCCTCCGCGAATTCCAGCCCCACCGTGCCCTGAGCAGCAATGACGAGGGGATCGTCGAAGGGGTGGATCAGGGTGAGCCCCTCGGCCCGGAACTCGTCCACGAGGCCGAACGCACCTTCCATGGTGTCGGCGAGGACGACGTCCGCTCCGGAGGACTCGGCGATGCCCACGGCACGATCGGGGGCGGACCGTGGCATGACGACGGTCGCTTTGATGCCCAGGGCGCCGGCCATGACCGCGACCCCGATGCCATGGTTGCCGCCACTTACCGCGACGACCCCGGCGGCCCGCTCAACCTCGCTGAGCTTGAGCAGCTTCGCCGTTGCGCCGCGTACCTTGAAGGAGCCGGTGTGCTGCAGCAGTTCCAGTTTCACGGTGACGTCCACGCCCAGGAGCGCGGCGAGCCCGGGGCTCGGCACTGTCGGGGTCCGTATGACATGTTCACTGATCTGCTCGGCCGCGGCTTCCACGTCCGCAACAGTGATCAACACATTCGCCTCCGTCACATGGTCCGGACCGCGGTGGCCGGGATTCGTATCATCCACCGCACAGGAGCGGCGTTCGCGTGGAGGCCGCGCCCGCACACCCTGATCATCCACTCGGCGGTCCGACCACCCTACGTCGCCCTCGGCCCCGACGAGGCCGCCGTCCGCCTGCGGGTGAGCAGGGCGGAGTTCGACCGGACGGTCAGGTTCAGGTGGTTCCGGCCGGTGGGCAGGAGCGTCACTCGTACCGCGTCGCGCCGTCGGGCCCTCTTCGGAACGGAGGTTCGAGTCGCGTGACGGGCGCTCAGCGCCTCGTCTCGTACCTGGTCAGGATCGCGCCGCAGGGAAGCGTCCGCGTCTCCACCAGGTTGAGGTTCACCCAGCTGTCCAATGCGGTGAAGAACGGCGTGCCGCCGCCCACCAGGACCGGCGCGGTGGCCAACACGTACTCGTCGATCAACCCGGCCCGCATGGCCGCCCCGGCGAGCGTCGCGCCGCCGATGTCCATCGGGCCGCCGTCCTCGGCCTTGAGCCGGCTGATCTCGGCGACCGCGTCGCCCGTGACCAGACGGGTGTTCCACTCGACCTCGTCGATCGTGGAGGAGAACACCACCTTCGGCATGTCCCGCCAGCGGCGCGCGAACTCGATCTCCGCCGGGGTGGCGTCGGGCTGCTGGTCGCCGGTCGGCCAGTAGGAGCTCATCGTCTGCCACAGCTTGCGCCCGTACAGGGTCAGATCGGTCGCCCGCAACTGGTCGGACCAGAACTGGAACAGCTCGTCGCTCGGCGCGCTCCAGCCGATGTCGTCGCCGGGCGCGGCGATGTAGCCGTCCAGGGACAGGTTCATGCCGTAGATCAGTTTCCGCATGGCTCCAGCCTTCCGTGAGTCGGTCCCGGTCTCACACGTACGGACCGGCGCGGTGCGGGAAACTCATCGGTGGGCGACCTGAGTGCGCGGGTGGACCTCGTGCTCGGTGGCTCAGCCACCGACTCATCGTTCCGCGGGAGCGGTAAGGGGTTCGGCTGCCGAACGGGCCCGTCGGACCCTCCCGATCCGTCAACCTCCGGGATGGCGGAGCGCCGGCCGGCCGGTGGTCACTGGCCGGGGTCATCATTCTGCGCCAAGGCGTCCATGAACTGCTCCTTCCGGGGCGGGTCGACGCCCGGGAAGGAGCGGAAACCGCGGTCGATCCACGACTGCCGTACGGCCTCACGCCCGGTCGGCACCGCAGCAAGCGCACGCGATGCGCCGCGCAGGTCCCGCCACCGGGTGTCCGGCGGGGTGGGGTCGCGGTCGAGCACGGGGCTGCCGGCGACGACCGCCGGTGTGGTGATGAACCCGGTGCGCTCGGCCCGGTACGCGTACGAGCCGTGCGTCCAGTCCATACGGTTCCGCGGCCGGGGACGCGGGACCGTCCGGGGTACTGCGGCGTCCGCCAGGGCGGTGCCCTCCCGCAGCCGTCCGCCGACCTTCTCCGACAGTGCGGGGACGACACGCAGCCGGTTCGTGCCGACGCGCCGCCCCTGGGCCTGGAGGCGATCCGAGCCCACTGCCGGCCACGCCCTGTCGGCTGCAAGGTCCCGCGCCAACCGGTCCCGACCGACCGCATCCAGCGCTCCCCCCGTGGCAAGGCCGACCACCGCTGGGCCCGCACGACGGCGGTGGACGCGGACGCGGGGCGGAGGGATCCGTCCAGGAGCGGGTTCCTTATGGTCCTGAGTCCGTCCTGGCCTCCAGGGCGGGGGACGCGGACACCCATACGTCCGTCTGTGAGTTGACATGAGAAGATTCGCGGCCCGATGGCTGCGCGCGTGGGCTCCCGCTCTGGCCGCCGTCCTGCTCGTCGGGGGCGAGCGGGGGGATCCCGAGCTCCTCGACTCCGAGGGCTCGGACTGCCGTGGCGATTACCTGACCGGCACGCTGAGCAACGTCATCGCCGTCAAGGGAAAGATCACCTGGCGGTCGGAGGACGACTTCGGGACTCCGGTCGGCACCGGCCTCTCCATGAACAGCGGCACCATCCTCTGTGCCGAGGTGGAGGGCTGGGAAAGCAACCTGTGCGGCACGCACATCTCCACCTTCCACTCCGACACGACGAAGGCGAAGAAGGAGCCGCACTGGGAGGTCCCGATCTCGACGGAGACGGCCGCGGCCTCGTACCAGAAGCGGCTCGACATCGTCGAGCGGGTCGTGAAGCGGTTCCCGTCCGTGGTCCTGGGCGGTGACTTCGACACCAGCCACCAGACAACGCTCAAGCCGCTCTACGGCCTGATGGCGGAGTGCGACCAGCGAGCGCACTTTCCCGGCGACGCCGTCAACGAGCACACGAAGTCCACCCGGACCGACGAGGCCACGTCGGCCAACGGAGAGTACACGTCGTACACCATGACCTCGTCCAAGATCGACTACCTCTTCTGGACCGGCGGCTTCACCGGCTGCGACTCGCGGACGGAGTTCGGCGACCGCACGGACTACCTGGTCACGACCCAGCTGGAGTGCCACCTGGGCAAGAGGAACTGCAGGCTCGACGCCGACGCGGGCGACAACTCCTGGCGCTTCGGCCTGCCGAGGGCCGACGCCGACGGCCGGAACATCGACCAGGCCGTCGCGCCCGGCGCGGTCAAGGGCCAGTGGACCAGGCTCACCGGCGTCTACGACGCCTCCACCGGCAGGGTGAGCCTCTTCGTCGACGGCACGAAGAAGGCCGAGACCACGCACACCGCCAGGTGGTCCGCGACCGGCCCCTTCGTCGTCGGCCGCGACCTCGTCAGCGGCGTGCGCAACGCCGGCATCAAGGGCCACGTCCAGCGGACCGAGGCCTTCTCCTACGCCCTGCGCGACGACCAGGTCGCCTCGTACGCCGGGACCATGACGGCCCCGACCGGCAAGAACGTCGCGATGCCCGTCGTCGAAGGCATGAACTCCCAGGGCTGCCACCAGCACGGCGACCTGTACGGGAACGCCTTCGGCATCGCCGCCGCACTCACGCCGACGCTCACCGCGACGGCCCGGCACCCCGACCCGTCCAAGGACGTGTGGGCCGAGTTCCCCCTGTGGGACAACACCACCTCGACCCAGATTCCGGCCGGGGCACGCCCCGATCCGTACGCCTACACGGCGGGCCGCCCACCACGCTCCCGGTCAGCGCCCGGTAGGCCCGCACCGGAAAGCCCGCAGGGACGTGCACCGGCTCGTCCGTCCCCAGCACACCGCCGGGCGCCGGCCAGACCACGGCCGTCGCACGTGCACGGTGCTTCGGCCCGCGAGCGCGCCGAAACCCTCGTGCCCACGCTGCGCGTCACGTTCGGCACGTAGGTCGTCCAGTCCAGGAGGCGCCAGAAGAGCGTCGATGCCGACTTCCCCCACCTCGTCGTCTCGGAGCCGTCAGAGCGTGAGGTGTTCGTCGCCGTCACTCTCAGGGGTGAGAGCGTCCGGAACCTCCGGACACGGGAAGAGGAGTTTTTCGAGCGCGTCCGTGGCGAAGAGGAAAGCCACCGTCACAGCAGGCAGGAGCAGGCTGAGCAGAATCACAGATCCTCCCGGCAGGTCGGCCTGTGGGCTTCACGGCCCGGGTCCCAGGATGAACCCGAATGACCGAACGCGCACGGCGAGCCCGGGGAGCCGGGTCGAGGAAACGGCGCGTCCGGTGAGCCGTCCTTGCCGCCGTCAGCCGGCGTCAGGCGGCCGTCCGGCGCCGGTGCCGCTCGGGGCCGACGGCGAGCGGCGGGGCGTCCTGGGGTCGCAGCAGGGTGGGGCGGTGTTCGCCGTTCCCCCGAGGCGCCCCTTCAGCGGGTGCGTGTCCGCGGGGCGGCGCTGGCGCGGATGGCGGAGATGACTGTGCGCGCCCAGTCGGTGGGGGCGGGATGGTCCAGCAGGGCCGCCAGACGGGTGAGGTGTGTGGCACGTTCGACCTCCGGCATGGTCAGTGCGGCCCGCAGGGTGTCCACCAGGTCGTGCGGGTGCAGGGGGTCGGTCAGCAGGGCCGCGGTACCCAGGCACCGGGCGATTCCCGCGTGGCGGGAGAGAACCAGGACACCGGGGCGGCGGGCGGCGTGGCGGGTGGCGACGTATTCCTGGGCGGCGAGGTTCATGCCGTCGGCGAGCGAGGCCACCCAGAACACGTCAGCTGCGAGGTAGTGGTCGACGACTTCGGGGAAGTCGAGACTGTGGGGGATGTACTCGACGGGCTTCCAGCCTTTCGCACCCCATCGGCGGTTGACGCGGGTGATGGCGTTCTCCAGTGCGGTGCGGGTCGCGTCGTAGGCGTGGATGCCGGGTTCGGGCGGAGGGCAGATCAGACGGAAGCGGACCTGTCGCCGGAGGGTGGGCTCTTCGGCGAGGAGCGTGTCCAGCGCGCGGATCTTGTGGACAGGGGCCTTGGCGTAGTCGAGGCGTTCCACGGAGAGCACCAGTTGGGGCCCGTCGTCCTGGCGGCGTGGCAGGGCCGCGGCCCTGGTGCGGGCGAGACGGGCGACGGCCCGGCGGTCGATGCCCAGGGGGTGCACGCCGATGTGCGGGGCGGGCACCGCGGTGCCGGCGAGGAGCAGGCGGAAATTGTCGGCGCAGTCCGGAGTGTGGAAGCCGGCCCAGTCCAGGCGGGCGAGGGAGTCGCGCAGTTGGTCGGCTGCCGGGATGCGCTGGAAGACGTCGGGGTGGGGAAAGGGTGTGTGGTGGAAGAGCCCGACGGTCAGGTCGGGGCGGTCAGCCTTGAGGAAGGCGGGTACGAGCCAGAGGTTGTAATCATGGAGCCAAACCGTGGCGCCCTGTCCCGCGAGGGAGGCGATGTGGCGGGCGAAATCGGTGTTGACGGCCTCGTAGGCGGCCCAGTGCGCGGGCCGGTGCCGGATGAGGCCGGGTTGGGACATCAGGGCCGGCCAGAGGGTCTCCTTGCACGTGTGGTGAAAGTAACCGGCCCACCGGTCGGACGGCAGCGGCAGGAGGGAGAGGGCCGGGCCGGCGGCCGACCGGGGCGGGGACGGCGGCGGTGCGTCGCCGACATGGGCGGCGGCCCACACGACGCTCGGGTGCTTGTCGGTCAGGGCTGCTCGCAGGGTCGGCAGGATGCCGTTGGGACTGGACGGTGCCTGCCAGACGCCGTCGACCCAGCGTAGTGGTGGGCGGTGATAGCCGATCACCACCGACCGTTTCGTAGACCAGCCGAGGCGCTCCAGTCCGTCGAGCACGGCGGCCGCGCCGTCCAGGGCCGAGTGGTGGACGCGGGCATCGGCTGGAGCCTGCTGGATCAGGGCGGGTTCCGCGTTGGCGACCACGACCGCGTGCGTGCCCAGGCGGAACAGCGAAAGGTCGTTGAGGGAGTCTCCGGCCACCAGTACCGCCTGGCGGGGCCAGTGGAGCGTACGGGCGAGCAGGCGCAGCGCATTTCCCTTGTCCGCCCGGGGCGGCAGGACGTCGAAGTACTGATCGGAGGCGTAGGACCAGGAGCATCCCAGCGTTCCCACCGCCCTGATCAACTCATCGGACAGGTTTTCGGGGGCCAGACAGAACGAGCAGCGGCCCTCCTGGGCCACCCGCTCCTGGTGGCGCAGGTACGGGAACCGTTCCAGCGCCGCTCTGACCCGCGCGTCACCGGGCCATCCGGCGCGCAGCCGTGCTTCCAGGGCATGGACGTGCGCCATGCGCTCGGCATCGATGACGCTGGAGCCGACGTCAGCGATGATCCAGCGCGGACGCGGCAGCAGCGGGTCCTCGCGCAGAAGGGACCGCACGGAGGTCAGGCTGCGGCCGGTCGCGAAGACGAGGGTGACGTCCGGTTCCCGGTTCAGGACGTCAAGGAGCTGCTGCCGGTCGTGCGGGCTTCCGCCCAGCAGGGTGCCGTCCAGATCCGTGACCAGCACCTTGGAGACGGCCGCTCCCTCCCCGCGGGCACTCACCACGCGGGGTCATGGGTCACTGGGTCCCCCACGACCGCCCCGCCGTGGGCACCGGTCTCCGGAGGTTCGGGCGGGAGGTTCTGTACGGACCGGATCGCCTTGCCGAGCCGGACCGCAGGGGCGTCGTCGCTCTCCAGCAACCAGGTCACCAACTTCCCGGACACCTGGTGCGCGGAGGCCAGCAGTTCGTCGATGACAGGACTGGTCTGGGACACGGCATCTCTCCAGGTCGCGGCGGCGGGACCAAGCCCGGTTTTCAGGATGGGCCCGGACGGCGGAACCCGCACGCCGAGCACCGGGGCGGCCGGAACGGCGGGTGGGCGCAGACGTCCGACACCCCACACCTGCCTGTCAATACCGGCGATCAGGACATGGTCTGTCCGGCCGCGCGGACCGCTCCCGACGCGTGGCCGACCTGCCGGGTTCCCCGAAACGCGGGGACCGCTCCTGGCCGTCCCAGCTGCGGAGGGCGCTGTTCCTGCGGACCAAGCCGTGCCGTTGTCGAAGCCCTGCTGTGCCGGCCGGGTGACCGCCGCTGTCCCTACGGGGCCGCCCCCGGTGATCAGGGCGGTGTCCGCTCGCGCACGTTCCGCTCACCGTCGTCGAGGGATGTCGCCTTTGCGTCCTGCTTCGAGGTCACTGTACGTGTCAGTATGATGACCATGGCGAGTGCAGGGCGTATGTCCACGGGTCCACGAGGGCTGGTCCCCGGCCACGACCGGAGGCGGACGGTCACGGGCGGGCAGGCCGCGTTGACGGTGGGAGTGGAGGAGGAGTTCCTCCTGGTCGACCCCGTGTCACGTGCGGTGAGCGCGCAGGCGGGCGCGGTGGTGGCCGAGGCGGCGGGTGAGCTCGGTGACCGCGTGGGGCTGGAGCTGACGCGTTACCAGGTCGAGGTGCGCACCGATCCGCATTCCAGCCTTGCCGACTTCGCGGAGCAGGTCCGTTCCACCCGGGCGGCGGTCGTTCGGGCTGCCGCCCGCCAGGGGCTGCGGATGGTTTCCAGCGGCAGCCCGGTCCTCGGCGAGGTTTCCCCGCCGCCGCTGACCGCCGGCCCCCGTTACACGGCGAGCGCCGCCGCGTTCGGTGCCCTGGACGACGAGCAGTGCGCCTGCGCCTGCCACGTCCATGTGGGGGTTCCCGATCTCGCCACGGCATTGCGGGTCAGCAACCGCCTGCGCTCCTGGATCCCGGCACTGATCGCCCTCACCGGAAACTCACCGTTCTGGGCAGGTCGGGACACCGGATACGCCAGCTGGCGCACGACGACCTGGGGACGCTGGCCCGTTGCCGGGCCTCCCCCGTACTTCGAGTCCCCTTCCCATTTCGAGGATCTCGTCGCCGGCTTCATCGCCACCGGCAGCATCATGGACCGCGGCGGCCTGTACTGGGACATCCGGCCCTCCCACCACGTACCCACCCTCGAATTCCGCGTCGCCGACGCGACCGCCACCCCGGGCGAGACCGTACTCCTCGCCGGCCTCGTCAGGGCGATGACGGCCACCGCCCTGCGGGACGCTGCCGCCGACGACCCGGTGATGCGGCCCGCGCCAGAGACACTGCGCGCGGCTTGCTGGCGGGCCGCCCGTGACGGCCTGGCCGGGCAGGGCATCGACCTGTCCACCGGTCGGCTGGTCCCTGCCGTCGACCAGATCGGCCGGCTCCTGTCATGGCTGCAACCCGCTTTGAAGGAGCACGGCGACGCGGAACTGATCAACACCCTCTGGTCACGCCTGCGCGCCGCCGGCAGCGGCGCCGACCGGCAACGCGCCGCTCACCAACGCCGAGGCCGTCTCACCGACGTCGTCGACCACCTCATCTCCTCGAGCACCGCATCGGATTGAGTTCTCCCGCGTGCGTGCCCGACCAGCCGGGATTCTCGTGGCCGACCGTGGTGACCTGAAGCGAAGCCCTCGGACAGCGCGGTCAGGCCCGCCCCCGCCCGAGGCGCATCGCCTCCGTACAGGGGGCGCACGGTGAGCGTCTTCCACTGAGCTGTCGCTAACTTGAAGTAGCAGCTCAAAGGGCCGGTGTGACCGGCTCCCGGTTTGCTCACGCTGGTCGCGGGCGGGTGTCTGAGGCGTGGATCGTCAGCCGGCGGCCTCGGGGACGAGGGTCGGGGTGGCGTCATGTCGGCCCCTCACAGAGGAGCGGATTCACGCCTGGGATCATGAGCGGATGTCCGAGGAACCGAACCCGATGTCCAGCCTGTGGCCGCTCGTGTCTTCCGAGGCCACCGGTTGGCTGGTGGAGCTGTGCGGTGATGGCATCACGGGGTTCATGCCTCCGGCGATGCCTGACGCCGTGTGGGTGCTCAACGCCATGTACGAGCACAGCCTGGGGCCGGCCGATGTGTCGTACGACGAGTACCACCGGGCGCGGCTGGCGGACGGGAGTGTCCAGCCGCACGTCGTCGGAAGCATGGACCTCGACGCCGTGGGCATCGCCACCGGGGGAGGGCTGGGCCGCGCCCAGCACCCGGGCCCCGGTTGGCGGCGGCTGCGCTGGGCGGAGCTGGCCGGGCGGAGCGGCGACCCTGTCGTGCCTGACGGGCTGATGCCCTCCTACCGTTGCTTTCCCTCGGCCAAGAAGGAGGGCAGTTGGCCGCTGGGCATGGTCCCGCCGACCGAGGGGAGCCTGGACCGTGAGACCTGGAACCGGCTGATCGCCATCCTCACCCAGTTCAGCCCTGCGGGCCCGGACACCCGCTGCCTGGCCTACTACAACCCGATGACGCTCGGGGCCATCGACTTCGACAACCTCCACGTACGCGCGGGACGGATCGGTGACGCCGAGATCCTGTACGACCAGTCCGAGGCCGACTTCAGCCCGTCCAACCTCTGGGCCGAGGACCGCTCGTGGCTCCTGTGCACCGACTACGACCTGTGGGCCACCAAAGTCGCCGGGCCTCCAGCCCTCATCAACGCATTGCTGAACGACAGTGAAATCGAGGCGGTTCGTCTGCCGTGGGCGCAGTGACGACGAGCTGCTTGAAACCGTCTCCAGCACGGAGTGCGGGCTCGTTCCAGTTCCTGACCGCGGAGGCCCGATGGCCCCTACGATTCTGCTCATGCTGGATCCCGAACTGCTGGAACGGATCACCACGCGCCGTACGAAGCTGGACGAACTCGAAGAACGGCTGGCCAAGCAGCTGGCAGAAGTGCGGGCCGAGCATGACGAGCTCGCCGTCGCCGAACGCGTCCTTGAGCGGGTGACCGGGCAGCTCGCCGAGGAGCGTTTCTCAGCCCGGCCGGTGCCGGGGCAGGTGGGCGGACGGGCGGTGATGCTGATCCCGCACCGCGAGCCTGGCGTGGAGGAAGATGTCCTGCCGTGGGACCACCAGCGCATCATCGCGGCCGTGCGGCAGGCCGCCGAACCGGTCATGGCTCGTAAAGTCGGCGAGGTGGTGGGCGTGGACGTCAGCGTGAAGGTCAAGCTGGAACCCCTGCGCGGCAAGCTGATCAACCTCGTCGATCGCGGCCGGCTGCGCAAACTGCCCGACGGCCGGTTCACCACCCGCCTGTGACCAGGAGCACCGCCACTCGGAGCGGCTTGCACGGGCGTAACCAGGGTGACTCCGGCGGCCGTTGGAATTGTGTGACGAATACCAAAGAGGACGCCGAGGACACCTGTCCGCTTGTCCACCAGTGCCGTCTGCCGCTGTCCACGAGCACCGTCAGCCACCTCGCCGATCTGCTACGGCGCCACCTGAAGGCGATTCGCTCCAGGTGGCGCATCCTGCCGCCTGGGAGGATTGCGGTGATCGTCCTGGCCGTGCTGCGTCACGACCAGCGCCCGGCCGACATGACCGGCGGAAACGATGTGTCCGAGTCCACCGTCCGCCGCTGGCGCGACGAGTTGATCGGGCTGCTCGCCGCCCAGGCGCCGCGCTTGGACCGCGCCCTGAAGAAGGTCGCCAAGAATGGCGGGGAGGCGGTCCTGATCGACGGCACCCTCATCCGCACCCAGCGCCGCACCGGCAAGGCCGACCGGCGGAACCACTCCGGCAAGCACCGCAGCCACGGCCTGCACTTCCTCGCCCTGACCGACGAGAACGGGCGTCTGATCCGGATATCCGCCGCCCGACCCGGCCGCACCCACGACAACACCGCCGCCCGCCGCGACCACATCCTGGCCCACCTGCGCACCACCGGCCTCGGAGCGCTGGCCGACCTCGGCTTTCGCGGCCTGGACAACGACATCCTCGACCCCGTGATCGTCACCGGCTACATCGCTACCCGTACCCACAAGCTCACTCGAGGCGAAAAGGAGGCCAACCGCGTCCTCGCAATCGGCCGTGGGGGCGGACCGCCTTCTGTTACCGGACAGTTTCCCCGGACCCTCGGGTTTCGGCGTCGCGGCCCGTACGGGGCTCCTCGAACTCGCCGTCGCCGACGGCCAGGACGAGTTCGACGACTGCGTCGAGGCGCCGGCGCCGGGGCGGGTGCCTGTGGGCGGTTCTCCTCAGCGGTTCGGCTGCGTGACGCGGGTGATCAGGAGGGCGGCGTTGCCCGCGCGGGGGTCGCGTTGTGCGCGGGCGTGGCGGACGGCGTCGGCCCGTCGGCGGGCCCGGGCGGTCGGGGTCAGCCGAGTGCGCCGAGAAGGTCCTCGCACGCCTGCCGGCAGGAGCGGCAGACGTCCGCGCAGACGCGACAGTGCTCGTGCGTGCCGGCGTGGCGGGAGCACTCCTCCGCGCAGGCTTCGCAGGCCGCGGCGCAGGCGGTGAGGATCGCGGCCGTGACGGCGGCGTCGTAACCGGTGCGGCGGGAGAGGACCGCGGCGGTGGCGTGGCACACGTCCGCGCAGTCCATGTCGGTGCGGATGCACTTGGCCAGGTCGCCGGCCATGTCCTCGGAGAGGCAGGCGTCCGCGCACGCGGTACACGCCTGCGCGCAGGCCATGCACTCCTCGATACAGCGGGCCAGCCCGGCCCGGTCGATGCCGCCGAGGTCGGCGGGGTGGGTGGCGAGCATGTCCTCGACGGTGCTGGACATCTCGGCGGCCTCCTTCGCGCCGCGCGGGCCGGCGCAGCCGGGACGGCCACGTCCGGGGCAGCCCGGCATGTGCGGCTCACCACCAGCGTGGCACGCGAAGACGCCCGAAGCATCCCAGGAGAGCGGGGCACCGCGCGCGACGGTCCCGTTGCGCGGGGCCGGACGGGCGGCCGTCTCCGTCACCGCGACGCCGCGGTGGACGGCCCGTGGCCGGCGGTGCGGCGCCCGTCGTGGCACGGGGAAGGCCCGGCTCCACCGCTCCGGGTGGTGAAGCCGGGCCCGCCGAGAAGGTTCAGCGGTCGCGGTACGGCGTCACTTGCCGAGCCACGCGTTGTGGATCGTCAGCGTCGACACGTTGCCCTGCTTGTCGGTGACCCTGGCGGAGAAGGAGATGCCGCTGTCCTTCGCCGGGCTGCGCACGGCGATCAGGCCGCTCTGCGCCCGAACCGGCTTCCAGGTCTTCCCCTCGTCGTAACTCACCGAAAGCGAGAGCGACTTGAGATTTTCACCGGCCGCCGATCCCTGCACCGTCACCGGCACCAGGACCGGGATGTCCGCCGTGATCCGCGAGCCGAGGTCGACGGGGGCGGCGAACCGCACCGTCGACACCGGCAGCGCCGTGTCGGCCGCCACCCGCTTCGACCGGAACGTGAAGCCGGTCTCGACCCGGGTGGAGACCTGGGCGGTGCCCGCGGCGCGCTCCGCCGAGGACGTCAGCCGGTACTCGGCGTCGTCCGCGCCGACCGTGAACGGCTCCCAACCGGTCAGCGGATCGGCGTTCTCCCCGATCTTGACGCCGTCGCGGTACAACGTCGTCGTGACCGAGGCGTACGCGGAGAGCCCCGGGTGGTCCTGGCCGTCGGCGAGCAGCGGCAGGGAGCCGACGATCCGCTCGACGCCGGTCTCCGGGTCGGGAGCGGTGCGGAAGACACCGGCCTTCTCGCTCAGGAGGGGACCGAGGACACCGGTGTTGAAGGTCTCCCGGTACGTCCGGCCGGCCTCGTAGCGCTTCGGCCTGGCCATCTCGTGGCCGCCCTCCCGGACGAGGTGGTCCCCCTCGGCGGACTTGCCCAGCTGCTCGGTCTTGGTGAGCCAGGTGACGTCGTCCGCGGTGGAGACGTAGAAGGTGCGGACGCCCGGCGCGGGCTGCGGCGCGCCGTAGCCGTTGCCCTCGGGCGCGCCCGGCAGGTGCGCGAACGGCGAGGTGAGAGCGGACTTGCCGGGCGCGGAGGCGCCGACGGCGACCTTGAGCGTCGCCAGTTCGTTCGCCTTCACGTGCTTGGTGTAGCCGGTCGAGACGGTGCCGGTCCTCCCGCCGAAGGCCACCGAGTACTGGCTGGTGGCGTCCTTGACGAAGTGCGCGTCCCAGGTCTGCAGGAGCGAACCGTCGGTGACGGCCGGGCCCCGGTGCGCGGTGCGGAAGCCGGTGAAGCCCCGCAGGACCCAGCCGTTGCCGACGCCGCCCAGCTCGGTCGCGCGCTCGTAGTACGTGCCGCCGTAGTCCGCCCGGTCGATGCCCGGCACGGTCAGGTCGACGGGCTTCGTGGTACGCGCGTCCGCGACGAGCGTGGCGTCGCCGGTGACCTCCAGCTTCGGCTGCGCGATCCAGTCGGTGCCCTTGGAGTAGTCCGACGGGTCCGTGTAGACGGCCGTGTCGAAGGTGTACGACCCCTTGGGCACGCGGAGGGTGTGCGCGCCGGGCTCGTTGTCGACGCGGGTCTGGAAGCCCGCGGCGGGACCGGAGACGCCGGTCAGGGCGCTGCCGAAGAAGGCGGCGTCGGCGCCGTCGCGGCCGAGCACCCGGACCGTGAGGTCGTACGACTCCGCCTCGCGGACGGCCACCGCGGCCGTCCGGACCGTCTGGCCCGCCGCCGTGGCGGTGACGTAGCCCGAGTACGTGCCGTCCTCGTCACCCACCCGGGTGTCGGCGACGAGGTCGACGTCGGCCGTGCCGCCGGCGGGCACGGTCACCCGCGGGGCGCCGAGCGAGAAGAAGCCGGCCGGGGCGGGCCTGCCCGCCGGGTCCAGGGTGGTCACCGACAGGTCGAGGGTGACGTCGGTCTTCCCGAGGTTGCGGTAGGTGACCTTCTTGGTGACGGGCTTGTCGTCCTGGTGCGGCCAGAGCGCCGTGCCGTAGTTCAGCGAGACCGGTTCGGCGATCACGCTCTGGCCGAGCGCCTTGTCGACCTGGACGCGGCCCGAGCCCTGCTGGAAGGCGGTGTACGCGCCGCCCTTGGTGGAACCGGTCAGAGCGCCCTTCAGCTCGGCGGACTTCCAGTCGGGGTGCCGCTGCTTCAGGATCGCGGCGGCGCCCGCGACGTGCGGGGTCGCCATGGAGGTGCCGTCGATCTGGAGGTAGCCCGGGGCGGGGTGCGGCGTGCCGGGGCTCGTGTCGATGGCGCTGCCGGGGGCGGCGGCGGCCGTGACGGCGACGCCCGGCGCGGTCAGGTCCGGTTTGACGGCGCCGTCGCCGGCGCGCGGTCCGGTGCTGGAGAAAGGTGCCAGCCTGTCGTCCTTGTCCACGGCGCCGACGGTCAGGGCGGCGTCCGCGGTGCCGGGGGAGCCCACCGTCGAGGCACCGTACGTGCCGTTGTTGCCCGCCGCGACGGCGAACAGGATGCCCTTCTCGGCGGAGAGCCGGTCGACCGCCGCCTCCAGCGGGTCGATGCCGGGGCTGTCGGGGCTGCCCAGGCTGAGGTTGATCACGTCCGCGCCCTCGGCGGCGGCCCACTCCATGCCCGCGATGACGGCGGAGTCGTCGCCGAAGCCCTCGTCGTCGAGGACCTTCCCGCTGATCACCCTGGCGCCGGGCGCCACGCCCTTGTACAGGCCGCCGGACTTGGCGCCGGTGCCCACGGCGATCGACGCGACGTGCGTGCCGTGGCCGACCCGGTCCACCGCGTCGGGAGAGGAGGAGAAGTTCTTCTCGCCCACGACCTGGGTCCTCAGGTCGTCGTGGGTCTTGTCGACGCCCGTGTCGAGGACGGCGATCTTGACGCCGGTGCCGTCGTAGCCGGACGCCCACGCCTTGTCGGCGCCGATCTGCGGGACGCTGCGGTCGAGGTGCGCGGCGCGCACCCCGTCCAGCCAGACGGTGGCGATGCCGGCGGCGATGCCGGTGGTGGCGGCGCGGGCGCCGCTCTCGCGGCGGTCGGTCAGGGCGTCCCAGAGGCGGGTCAGGTCGTCCTGGGAGGCGCTGATGGCGTCGGCGCCGAGGGTCGGGAAGGTGCGCCGCACTTCGGTGTCGCCGGCGGCACGGACCTCGGCCCGGGCGGCGGCGCCCCCCGCGTACCGGACGATCAGCTTCATCCCGGAGCCGTGGCTCTCGCGCAGCCGGGGGTCGGTGAGGACACCGAGGTCGAAGAGCCGCTGGTCCAGCCGGCCCGAGGAGATCAGTTGCTGCGCGTCGCTGGGGACCACGAGGGTGCGGTTCCCGACGCGCTGCACCTGGACGGGTATGTGGTCACGGCCGGGGGCGGGTTCGAAGCCCACCATGCGGCCCTCGGCGTTCACCACCACGCGGTCGCCGGTGACGAGCGGGACGCGCTGGTCGCCCGAGAGGCGCGTGGTGTCCGACGAGGCCGCCGTGTGCGTGACGATCGCTGTCGCGGGGCCGGTCATGCCTGCGGTTAGGGCCACCGATGTGGCCGCTGCGACGGTGAAGGCGCGTGCTTTCCGCACATGTGCGCGCAAGTCTCCCCCAGGAGCTTGGGAATGGGGTGGAGTGGTCGGTTCCGGCCGCGGCGCGTCATGGCGCCCGCCGCCGGTCAGCGCAGTATGGGGAGGTCGGCGACGCGTGATCAACGCCGCTCGGGGCGCGACGGGCCGGAAGCGTTGGTTTCAGGACACCGTCGGCTCCCGCAGTGCGATGGGACGACGACGGGTGTGTGACCGGACGACGACACCGCTGCGATGCCTGGGCGACGGCGGTCCGGACGGGCCGCTCGAGGGCGCGCTCCGGGACGGGTTCCACGGCGTTTCCGCGCCCGGGAGCGGTCCGGCCGGCGTGCGGGCACCCAACTTGGCCGTATCCGGTCCAGGGGAACACGGCGTCACGTCCCTCCCGTCGGGGCGGGTGGTCGCGGCTCGGTAGGTTCTGGCCATGGTTGATGACTGGCGGACGGATCGGATCGGGAGTGCCCTGCGGGGCGAGAACCCCACGGTTCTACGGCACTTGGGCGCGGGGTTCGCAGCGATCGGCGACGTGCAGTTCCTTCCGGGGTACTCGGTGCTCCTGGCGGACGATCCGACGGTGGAAAGGCTGTCGGACCTGCCCGGAGAGAAGCGGTTGGCCTTCCTGTCCGACATGGACCGGCTCGGAGAGGCGGTCGAGCGGGCGTCCCGGCGCATGGATGCGGCCTTCCGGCGGGTCAACCTGGAGATCCTGGGCAACACCGACGGGTTCCTGCACGCCCACGTATGGCCCCGGTTCGCATGGGAGCCGGCCGAGTTGGCGCGCATGCCGGTGTGGCTCTACCCCCGCGACAGGTGGACCGACAGGAAGTACGCACTCGGACCGCGGCACGACCCGCTGCGCGAGGCGATCGGGGACGAGCTGGACCGTCTTCGCCCGGTGAACTGACGGCAAGCAGACCGTGAAGCGGCTGTCTTCAACCTGCCGGAAGGCGGACGTGGAGGCACTCGGCCTCGCGGTCGCGTTCGCGAAGCCCGGCCGGCGGCTCGGTGCCGCCCTCCGGCACGCCGTGAGGCGGACCGGGCGGCCCATCGGCACTTCCCCGGCGGGGGCGCGGCTGCACGGCGGTCCGGTCGATCGGGGTCAGGACGCCGGGATCCATCGGGACACGGTGGATGGCGAGGTGGGGGCCGGTGGGACGAGGCCGTCGGACGACGAGGCGGAGCGTACCGGTGTGCGGCGCGTACCGGTGTGCGGCGCGGAGTGGTGGCAACCGCGAGCGGGAGCGGGGGTGCCGGCGAGTCGGGCGAGTCGGGCGAGTCGGGCGAGTCGGGCGGAAAAACGGTGGGCATCGGTCTTCGGTACGTGCCGAACGGCCCGCACCATCACCCAGTGGTGCGGACCGTTCGGTGTCCAGGGACCTGCCGGAGGGGGGAGACCGGCAGGCCCTGCCTTGAGAGAGCGGTCCCACGCGCTCGCTCCCCGCCTGCCCCCGACTTCGCCGTCCACACTCCCGCCGTCTCGGAAAATCGGCCGGTCGGCCGGGCGGTGCGACAACCCGCGTTCCAGGCGTCGGCGGGACCACGCCCGCCGGCGGCCTTCGTCGCCCGGCGCGAGCCGGACGGGGTGCTCGGATCAGTTCCAGACGAAGAGTTCGCCACCGGCGGTGACTTCTCCGGACTCGGCCACTGCGCCGAGCCGTTCCGCCGAGGCTTCCGGGACCACGACGGAGGAGACGGGCGACTTCCCGGCGGCTTCGACGGCGGCCGGGTTCCCCTTGACGAGGGGCTGGCCGCGCCCGACCCGGTCACCCTTGTGCACCAGCGGCTCGAAGCCCCCGCCGTTCAAGCGGAACGGGGTGGCGGAGTGCGGCAGGAGCAACCGTCCGACCGCACAGGCAGCCGTTTTCACTCTGCCGCCCCGGCCCGGTGTCCCACCCGCCCGATCCCCACCGCCCTACCGTCGGGTGCGGAACGGCTCATGGCAGAGGGAGACAGTTCACGATGAGCACCATCACCCTGTACGGCGCCACCGGCACCATCGGTTCACGCGTGCTGGACGAGGCACTGCGCCGTGGTCACACCGTGACCGCGGTGGTCCGCGACCCGGCGAAGGTGACGACCCGGCACCCGGCGCTGACCGTGGCGGTCGGCGACGTGCTCGACCCGGATTCGGTGGCCGAGCACGCCGAAGGTGCGGACGTGCTGGTCAGCGCGGTCGGCGGCGGCGACGGCCCCGGCCACCAGGCGCTGATCAAGCCGTCCTTCGAGTCGCTGGTGGCGGGCCTGCGCACGCTGGGCGCGGACGCGCCGCGGCTGGTCACGGTGGGCGGCGCGGGCTCGCTGCGCACCCCGGACGGCAAGCAGGTGTGGGACGCCGAGGGCCTGCCGGAGTTCCTGCTGCAGATCATGCACGCGCACGGCGACGCACTGGACTTCCTGCGCACCGCCACCGACATCCGGTGGACCAACCTCTCCCCCGCGGGCACCATCGCCCCGGGCCCGCGCACCGGGACCTACCGCGAGGGTCTGGAGGACCTGCTGATCGGCCCGGACGGCCAGAGCCGGATCTCCGCCGAAGACTACGCGGTAGCACTGGTGGACGAGATCGAACAGCCCAAGCACACCGGCGAACGCTTCACCGTCGCCTACTGAAGTGCCTCGCCGCCTGCACCGGCGTGCCGGGCCTTCGTCGTGCCACCGTGCGGTTCGTGTGCGAGGTGAGGGCGGCACCGGGGTTCAGTCGAAGGCACCCCCCGGCGGGCCGGCGGCCCGGCCCGGAAGCGTCGAAAAGGCAGCGGGACGCAGCGGTTCGGGCTGGGGACCCGGAGCAGGCACTCGGGTCTCTCGCGGACGGCGGGCCGGGCGGCCGTACGCAGGATCGCCTCCCGGCTTCCGTGCCTCCGCGAGCGCCCGCCCCGGTGTCGGGGGGCAGGATGGGGGCTCGTTCTTGACGCGGTGGAGGGCGAGGGTGGCGGGGAGCGGGTTCCGGGAGGGGCCGGCGCTGCTGGAGTCCGCCGCCGGACGCCGCCGCACGCCCCCGCACCTCGCGGCGCCGGCACAGAAGGCGGCCGGGGTGCTGGAGGAACCGCGGCCGGTCATCGCGTGACGGTGGGGGCGCGGCGTCGTTGAACGGGGTGCTCCCCGGGCCGTGCCCCGGGGACGCCTGCCGGTTCCTGTCTCCCCGGCTGGAACCGAGGCTGCCGATACTGCCCTTACCTCGTGGGCAACCCGGCGAATCGACCCCGCCAAACGGGCGTCGGCTGTCAAGATGGCCGGGAACGCGAGGAGGCTGTCGTGAACGAACCGCTGCCCATGGACGACAAGGGCCCGAAGCTGCCGCCGACCTACCCTCCCCGTACCCCGCCCCCGCAGAAGAAGCCCGTCGAGCCCCCTCGGCCGCAGCCGTCGACGAAGCCCGTCGCCACCTCCCTGCCGCTGCCCGGCCCCGGCAAGGCCCGCGTACAGACCCGTCGGCCCCGGATGACCGTGAGGGCCCGGCGTGCCGCGAACTGGGCGCTCACGGCCTACCCGTGGACCGCCACCCAGACCCTCGGCAAGGTCACCGGCACCGTCCGCGCCTGGGGCTACGTCCACCCCGACGACGAGAACCTCGCGGCGGCCGTCCGTCTCCTCGTCGGCGCCGCCACCGCCGACCGCGGCCGGCGCATCAGCGTCCACCTCGCCGACCAGGACGGCATGCTCCTCATCGCCGTCCTCAGCCACACCGGCTCCGAACCCGACGAGACGATCCTCACCGACCTCGCCGCCGTTCCCGGCACCGCCAGCTGCGGCACCGACGCCTCCGAGGACGGCCGTCGCGTGTGGGCGGTGCTGTCCACCGAGCGCCCCCGCTCCCGCACCACCCCCGCGGCCTGACCCCGGCGGGGGCGCGCGACACGGCCCGGACCGCTCTGCGGGACAACCGAGGCACAGGAGCAGGCCACCGCGTTGTGCCGGTGGAGGGAGGCGGCGAGGACGTCCGCGGGGGTGTCGCCCTCTCGTGCGTCACCGGGGCGGTCAGGGGGTGTCCCCGCTGTAGTAGAAGCGGCAGGCGACGCCCGGGCCCGTCCCGCGCGGCTCGTCCGGGCGCGGGTCGTACAGCGCCCGGCCGCCGGGCCACCGGGAGAGTTCGGTGGTCAGGGCGACGCCGTCGCCGGCCTCCTCGGCCCGCCGGTCGTGGATGTCCAGCAGGAGGCCGTCCAGCGGGCCGCCGACGAGCTCGGCGTAGGTACGGCCCGGCCTGGGGCCCGGGTCGGGGTCGTCGTGGTCGTGGCCGTAGACCCGGCCGCGCAGCAGCTGCTCGTCACCGTTCATACCGGACAGCCTCCCAGCCGCCACCGACAGTCCGGCCCGGGGCCTCCGGTGGGCCCGCCCGTTGCCGGAGCCGCACGACGCGGGGCCGGGGCGAAGACGCACGGCACCGGAGAGAAGGGACGCTCCGGGGACGCTCCGGCACAGGTCTCCCGCCGGCGGGGGTGCGGAGCGCGTTCCGCGCCGTGCGGCCGTCGGCCCCGGGCCGGCGCGGGCCGGAGCTCACTTCGTGCCGAGGACTCCGGCGACGGCGGCGTGGAGCATGGAGCCGCGGCTCTGGGAGTCGCCCCAGCGGACGAGGCTCTGCGCGTTCAGCCCGTCGACCATTCCCAGGATCTGCCAGGCGGCGGCGACAGGGTCGGAGGGCCGGAACTCGCCGGTTTCCGCGCCGCGCTGGATCACGGCGAGGATCAGCTCCTGCCAGGCGTCCATCTCCGCGCGGACGGCGTTCGCGAGGACCTCGTTGCGCAGGCCGTGGGCCCAGGCTTCGACCCAGACCAGGGTGACGTCGTCCCGGCCCGGATCGATCATCGTGTCCAGAAGGGCGTCCATGCTCGCCGCGGCGCTGTCGGAGGCCGCGACGAGGGCGGCCACTTCCCGCCGTTCGTCGGCGACGATCCGCTGGAAGGTGTCGGCGACGAGGCGGTCCATGCCGTCGATGTAGTGCGCGACGAGTGCGGGGGCGACCCCCGCGCGGGTGGCCACCGCGCGCAGCGTCAAGGCGCCGATTCCGGCCTCGCGGGCGAGGGAGTACGCCGCGGCGACGATGTCGGCGGCGCGCTCCTGCGGGGCTTTTCTGCGGGCACGCGGTCGATCGACTGTTGACATGGTTCGGCCACCCTACTACTTTCGGCCGAACTGTTGATCAGCCAATCAATAACGGTCGTCACGGGTGCGGAGAGTCGGCCGCCACCTGCGCCCCTGACACGACGCTCCCGGAGGGACAGCGCTGGGCGAGCTCGGCGACGGCCGTGTTCGATCCGGGCGCACGCCGCGCCCACGTCCTCGGCGGTGGCCCCGCGGAGAGCGCCACACGCCCGCACCCCGTGGTGAGCGCCTGCCCCTCGCTCCTCACTCCTTCCGACGGCCGGGAACCGCTGCCCGACCGACTCGTACCGGAACAGCCCGCATTCGATCAAAGAGGATCCGCACATGTCCGAGAGCACTGTGTACGTCAACGCCGTCGTCTTCGACGGGCTCGCCGACGGTCCGCGCCACGAGGCCTTCGCGGTGCGTGGCGAACGGTTCCTCGCCGTCGGCTCCGCGGACGAGGTGCGGGCGGCGGCGGGTGCGGACGCCACCGAGGTGGACCTGGGCGGGGCGTTCGTGATGCCCGGGGTGATCGAGGCGCACGCGCACCTGTCGATGTTCGGCCACGCGCAGGGGAAGGTGCAGCTGCGCGACTGCGCGACCGTCGAGCAGATCCTGCGGCGGCTCCTGGAGGCCCGCCGCGAGAATCCGGACGCCGCGCGGATCGAAGGGGTGGGCTGGCTGTTCGACGCGCTGCCCGAGGGCGTCCCGCAGCCGACCGCGGCGATGATCGACGCGGTGATCGACGGCATCCCGGTGTTCCTCGACGCGAACGACCTGCACTCGGCGTGGGTGAACTCGGCGGCGCTGCGGGCGATGGGCATCGACCGCGACACCGCCGATCCGATCGGCGGCGAGGTGGTGCGCGACGAGCACGGCGAGCCGACCGGTTTCCTCCTCGAGACGGCCGCGCTGGACCTCGTGCTGCCCTACCTCGAAAGCGTCGCCACGGACGAGGAGCAGGACGCGTTCCTGGCGCGCGCGTTCGACGCCTATCTCGCGGCCGGGGTGACGGGAGCCGTGGACATGGCGATGGGCGAACGCTCCCTGACGGCACTGCGCCGCCGGCTGGACCGGGACGGCCGTCTGCCGTTCCCCGTGTCCGCGCACTGGCTGGTCGGTCCGACCGGCGACGCCGCCGCCGATCTCGCGCAGGTGGAACGGGCCGTGCGGCTGCGCGACGAACTCGCCGCCGGAGGCACCCCGTGGCTGCGGATCGCCGGCGTCAAGCTCATCCTCGACGGCGTGATCGACGCGTGCACCGCGGCCATGGTGCGCCCTTACGCCGACGGGACGAACGCGGACCCCATCTGGAACCGCGAAGCGGTGATGCCGGTCGCCGTCGCCGCGGACCGGGCGGGTCTGCAGCTCGCGATGCACGCGATCGGCGACGCGGCGAGCGCGCTCGCGGTCGACGTCGTCGTCGCGTGCGAACAGGCGAACGGAGCGGACGCGTCGCGCCGTCCCCGCATCGAGCACCTCGAGTCGGTGTCCCCGGAGACGGTCGCCCGGATGCGCGCGCACGGCGTCGTCGCCTCGATGCAGCCGGTGCACTGCGATCCGGCGATCCTCGACAACTGGAAGGCCGTGCTCGGCGACCGGCGCGCCGAGAACGGATTCCCGTGGAACTGGTTCCGCGACGCGGAGGTGCCGCTCGCGCTCGGCACGGATGCCCCCACGGCGCCGCACGAGGCACTGCACAACCTGTTCATCGCCGTGTCCGGCCGCTCGACGCTCGTCCCCGAGCTGGCGCCGTACCACCCCGAGCGCGCGTTCACCGCCGCGCAGGCGCTCGCCGCCGTCACCGGCGGAGCGGCGTTCGCCGGGCGGATCGACGACGCGTACGGACGCATCGCCCCCGGGTTCTACGCCAACGCCGCGGTGCTCGACCTCGACCCGCTCTCCCGGCCGGCCGAGGACCTGCTGTCCGCCTCCGTCCTCCTCACCCTCGTCCACGGCGACGCCGCCCACCGCGCGCCCGCGGCGAGCGACCGCTGAGGCTCCCGCCCTCACCCGGGATCCCGCGACACCCGATCCACCGCATCCTCGCCCACCCGCGTCGGCGCAGGCCGGAGACGCTTGCTGGAAGGCCCACCATGTCCGAAACATCCGCCACTTCCGACCACCCGCAGCGGGAGTCCCGCCCTCCGCGGCACGAGTTCCCCGACGCGGCGACCGCCCCCGAAACCCGCGGCATCGAGATCGTCGGGGACGACGAGCGCCGCGGCAGGGCGCGCGACCTCTTCTTCGTCTGGTCGGCCCCCAACGTCAGCGTGCTGAACCTCACCGTGGGAGCGTCGTTGACGATCGTCCTCGGCCTCGAGGTCTGGCAAGGGCTGCTCGTGCTGCTCGCCTCCTCGGTCCTGGCGGTCCTGCCCGGCATCGTGGCGATCTCCGGGCCCGCAGCCGGCACCTCCGGCTCGGTGATCCAGCGCGCGATCTACGGCGTCCGCGGCAACAAGGTCGTGGTCGCCTTCTACGGGTGGTTCATCTCCTGCGTGTTCCTCGCCCTCAACTGGGTCGCCGCCTCCTTCGTGGGCGCCGAACTCCTCACTCGGTGGGGGTTTCCCGACCGCACGGGCGCGCTCGTCCTCGTCTCCGTCGTCACCGCCGCGATCACCGTGCTCGTCGCCATCTACGGGCACGCCCTGATCCTGCGCGCCTACATGGGCATCGCAATCGCCCTGTCCCTGATCTTCGCCGCGGTCCTGGGGTTCATCGCCCCCTCGATCGACTGGGGCTTCGCGCAGCCCGAGCCGCTGAGCGGCCTGCCGCTGTGGTCCAGCCTCACGATCGCCTTCGCGCTGTTCTCCTCCTCCCCGCTCTCGTTCAGCAACAGCGCCGACATGGCCCGCTACCTGCCGCGTGACACCAAGCCGTCGCGGATCGTCTGGGCCACGACGCTGGGCAACCTGTTCCCGGGCATGCTCATCTCCGGGTTCGGGATCGTGCTCGGCGGCACCGTGGGAGCCGAGAGCCTCGAGAGCGGCATCGAGTACTCGCTGCTGGAGAAGCTGCCGTCCTGGCTCGCCCCGGTCTTCGTCCTCGGGGTCATCGTGAACACGATCGCGCTCAACGGCATGACCACGTACACCGCCAGCATGGCGCTGCAGTCCATCGGCGTGCCGATCCGGCGGATACCGTCGGCGGTCCTCATCGGCGTGCTCGGCGGGGCCTTCACGATCCTCCTCGTGCTGTCGTCGAGCCTGATCGACGCGATCAACCTGATGCTCCAGTTCCTGCTCGTGATCTCCGCCCCCACGATGGCCGTGTACGTGGCCGACATCGTGCTGCGCCGCAACCGCTACGACGGACGCGACCTGTTCGACGAGCGTCCCGGCGGGAAGTTCTGGTACACCGGCGGCTTCGGCGGTCCCGGCCTGGTCTCCGTCGTCGCCGGCGCGGTCGCCACCGCCCTGTTCCTCTCGACCACCGTCTGGACCGGACCGCTCGGCGCCGCCCTCGGTCAGCTCGACCTCTCCGTGCCCGTCGGCATGCTCGTCTCGGCCGCGCTGTACGCGCTGCTGGCCGGGCCGGGCATCCGCAGGCAGACGGCCCCGCGCTGACGCCGCCCTCCTCCGGGGGTCCGTCCCCGGGCCCGGGTTCCGGGTGGCTCCGGACCCCGCGCCGTCGTGGTGTCCGGGGATGCCGGGCACCGGGGCCGGTCAGCGGAGCAGTTCGGCGACCAACCCGCCCACCTGTTCCACCTCGATGAGGAACCCGTCGTGGCCGTAGGGCGATCCGAGGACGCGCGGACGGTCGGCGCCGGGAATGCCGGCCGCCAGTTCCGCCTGCTGGGACGGCGGGTAGAGGCGGTCGGAGTCGATGCCGGCGACGAGCGTCGGTGCGGTCACCCGGCGCAGTGCGGCCCGGGTGCCGCCCCGGCCCCGGCCGACGTCGTGGCCGTTCATGGCCTCGGCCAGCACGACGTAGCTGCCCGCGTCGAAGCGGTGGGCCAGCTTGGCCGCGTGGTGGTCGAGGTAGGACTCGACGCGGTAGCGGCCACCGCGCCAGGGGTCCTCCGCGTCCTGGGCGGCGCGGCCGAAGCGGGCGGCGAGTTCGGGCTCGCTCCGGTAGGTGACCTGGGCCAGGCGGCGGGCGAGGCCCAGTCCGGCGTGCGGGCCCCGGCCGGTGTCGTGGTAGTGGCCGCTCCGCCAGTGGGGATCGGCGCGGATCGCGTGCAGCTGGACCGACGTCCAGGCGATCTGTTCGGCGCTCGCGGCGGCCGTCGTGGCGAGCAGCAGCAGCGCGCCGGTGCGTTCCGGGTGGGTCACGGCCCACTCCAGCGCCCGCATCCCGCCCATGGAACCGCCGATCACCAGCGCCCAGCGGTCCACGCCGAGCGCGTCGGCGAGGCCCGCCTCGGCCGCCACCTGGTCGCGGGGGGTCAGGAAGGGGAAGTCGCCGCCCCAGCGGCGGCCGTCCGCCCGGCGCGAGGACGGTCCGGTGCTGCCCTGGCAGCCGCCCAGCACGTTGGGGGCCACGACGAACAGGCGGTCCGTGTCCAGCGCGCGTCCCGGCCCGATGAGCCCGTCCCACCAGCCGGGAGTGGGGTGTCCGGGACCGGCCGGACCGGCGGCGTGGCTGTCGCCGGTGAGGGCGTGCAGCACGAGCACCGCGTTGGCGCGGTCCGGCGCGAGCGTCCCCCAGGTCTCGAACGCCAGCCGCACGCCGGGCAGTTCGCCGCCCGCCTCGAGGTCCAGGGGCGTCTCGCGCGCGTACCAGCGGCGCCGCCCGGCCGGGTCTCCCTCCCGCCAGGCCCCGGAGACCGGCGGGAGGGAGACCTCGGACGGCGGCAGGACGGTGCTCAGGACGCGCCTCCGGCCGCGCCCTTGGCCGCCCGGAAGCCCGCCTCCAGGTCCGCCTTGAGGTCGGCGAGGTTCTCCAGGCCCACCGACAGGCGCACCAGGCCGGGCGAGGCGCCGGTCGCCGCGAGTTGTGCTTCGTCCAGCTGGCTGTGGGTGGTGGACGCCGGGTGGATGATCAGACTGCGTACGTCTCCGATGTTGGCCAGGTGGCTGAACAGCTCGACGGCGTCCACGAACCGCTTGCCCGCCTCCACGCCGTCCCGCAGCTCGAAGGAGAGCACCGCGCCCGCGCCGCGCGGCAGGTAGCGGCGGCCCGCCTCGTACCAACGGCTGGACGGCAGGCCCGGGTAGTGCACGGCGGCGACCTCGTCGCGCTGTTCCAGCCACTCGGCGAGGGCCTGCGCGTTGGCGGAGTGCCGCTCGACGCGCAGGCTCAGCGTCTCCACGCCCTGGAGCAGCAGGAAGGCGGAGTGCGGGGAGAGGGCCGGGCCGAGGTCGCGCAGCAGCTGCACGCGCAGCTTGACCGCGAAGGCTCCGGGGCCGAGCGCCGGCCAGTACCGGAGGCCGTGGTAGCTGGGGTCGGGCTCGGTGAAGTCGGGGAAGCGGTCGGGGTGCGCCCCGAAGTCGAAGGTGCCGCCGTCCACGACGACGCCCGCGACGGTCGTGCCGTGCCCGCCGAGGAACTTCGTCGCCGAGTGGACGACGACGTCGGCGCCGTGTTCGAGCGGCCGGAGCAGGTAGGGCGTGGGGACGGTGTTGTCCACGATCAGCGGGATCCCGGCCGCGTGCGCCACGTCGGCGACCGCGCGCACGTCGAGGACGTCGCCGCGCGGGTTGCCCAGCGTCTCGGCGAACAGCGCCTTGGTGTTCGGCCGGATCGCCGCCCGCCACGCCTCGGCGTCGTCGGGGTCGTCCACGAAGGAGACCTCGACGCCGAACCTGGACAGGGTGTGCCGGAACAGGTTGTACGTGCCTCCGTACAGCGAGGTGCCGGCCACCAGGTGGTCGCCGGCGCCGGCCAGGGTGAGGATCGCCAGGGTCTCCGCGGCCTGCCCGGAGGACAGCGCGACGGCCGCGACACCGCCCTCCAGGGCGGCGACCCGCTGCTCGAAGACGTCCTGGGTGGGGTTGTGGATGCGGGTGTAGATGTTGCCGGGCTCGGCCAGCGAGAAGAGGTCGGCGGCGTGCCGCGTGTCCCGGAAGACGAAGGACGTCGTCTGGTAGATCGGCGTCGCCCGCGCTCCGGTCGCCGGGTCGGGCGTCGCGCCCGCGTGGATCTGCTTGGTCTCGAAGGACCAGGCCGAGGTGTCGGGCCCGGCGGGCGCGTCCTCGGGGGTGTGGCCGGCGGTGACGGAGTCGAGGGGCTGGCTCATGGTGGTGCTCCTTGTACGGGTGCGCACGGCTTCGCGCCGTGCCCGGGGCGGGGCGGCGAACGGGAATCGGGGGCCGGCGGACCGGCGGGAGGCTGCCGGTTCAGCGCGCGGCGGGACACCACGCGGCGGTGGAGCGCGCCGGGGAACACCCAGGGGAAACGAGCGGGAGGGGTGCGGAGAGGATCACGCGCCCACGTAAGCACGGCCACGCCGCGTGGACCAGTGATCTGCGGAGCGTGACATACAACGTTCACACACGGTCCGCCCCCGGCGGACGGCCGGCGCGGTGTCCGGTGCCTCCCCGGCGGGTTCCGGCGTCCGGGGCCCCGCGGTTTCCCGCAGGGCGGAAGTACGGGGAACGCCACCGGCCCGGACGGCGATCCTCCTGCCGGTGCCGAGGAGGACTTTCCGGGTCGGCGGGAAGAAGAGCCGGACACCCGCCCCGTCCCCGACGGCTTGGAGTCCCCTCATGAACCTCACGACCACGGTGCTCGCCAAGGAGCCCACGGGCGGCATCGCCGGCTGGGCCGCCGGTCTCGTCGACACGTTGGGCGGCCCGGGAGCCGGTCTCGTCGTCGCCCTGGAGAACCTCTTCCCGCCGCTGCCCAGCGAGGTCGTCCTGCCGCTGACCGGCTTCGCCGCGGGCCGGGGCGTGCTGAGCCTGCCCTCCGCGCTGTTCTGGACGACGCTCGGCTCGGTGGCCGGCGCGGTGGCGCTCTACTGGATCGGGGCGCTCTTCGGCCGGGAGCGGATGCACGCGATCTGGGGGAAGCTGCCCCTGGTGAAGGACTCCGACCTGGCCCGCACCGAGAAGTGGTTCGCCGAGCACGGCACCAAGGCCGTCTTCTTCGGCAGGATGGTGCCGGTCTTCCGCAGCCTGGTCTCGGTGCCCGCCGGTGTCGAGCGGATGCCGCTGCCGGTGTTCGTCCTGCTCACCACGCTCGGCAGTCTGGTCTGGAACAGCGTCCTCGTGCTGGCCGGTTACTGGCTGGGCGACCGGTGGGACGTCGTGGAGACCTACGTCGGCGTCCTGTCGAAGGTCGTGCTGGGCGTCGTCGCCGTCGCCGTCACGGCCTGCGCGGTGGTACGGCTGCGCGGCCGGGCCCGGCACCGGCGCGCCTCGTGATCCCCGCTCCCCGCCCCGCCGGTGGAGCGGGCCTTCGCCCCGCTCGGTCCCGGCCCGCGGGCGCGGCCGGCGCCGGAGGGGGTGGCGCCGGCCGACCGGTACGCGGCGCTCTACCGGCGCCGCTTGAACCGGCCCACGGCGATCCCCGCCAGGACGGCGACGACGGCTACGACCAGCACCACCACGCCGACCGCTCCGCCCGGAAACCAGATCGTGCTCTGCTCGTGCATGGATACCTCCGTGAATGGTCGTGGGCGGCCGCCCCGTCCGGCAGTGGGGCCGCCGGACGGGGCGGGTGCCGCCGATCGTTTCAGAGAGAAGTTCGAACGGGCGGCGAATCGGCCGTTCAACGGGCGAGGGGGAGGTGCCGAGTGGCCGGTGCGCTCTTCCGGGTCCCGCTGACGGAGCCGGCCGGGGCCGGGACGGGCACCTCACGGGGCGGGCCCGCCGGCGCGTCTCCTCATCCCCGCCTGATCACGGTCTCAAGGAAGGCTTAAGAAACGGTCCCGCACCCCTTACGGGCTCCGTTCGGCGGCCGGCGGGTGGTTGGGTTGCGGACGGCGGGCCGGAGAGGTCCCACCGCGGGCGGACCGCGCACCCCTTCCCCCGCGTCCGCGGAGCGCTCCCCCGTCCGCCGCCGCCCCGTCCCAAGGCCCGGAAAGGAAACGTCGCCGTGGTCCTGTCCCTCCCCCGAGGCACCGCCCGTCTCGCGGCCGTACTCGACGCCCTCCCCGACGGCTTCGTGCCCGTCCGCCCCGGCGACGGCACGGTCGTCACCGCCGGTGCCCTCCTCCACGGCGTGTCCGCGCCCTCCGGCGAAGCCGATCCGCTCCGCTCGCGGCCCCGGACCGAGGCGATCCTGCGGGCCGTCACCGAAGGCATCGTCTGCACGGACGCCGACGGCCGGATCACCCTCGTCAATCCGGCCTTCACACAGATCCTCGGACATCCCGCCGGTGAGCTGGACGGCGTCGGGCTGCACCCGCTGATCCTGCCCGAGCGGCCGGACGGCACGCCCTTCCCGTACGAGGAGTCCCCGCTCGCCGACACCCTGCGCTCCGGCCGCAAACACCGGGTCCGCGACCAGGTCCTGCGGTCCAGGAGCGGCGAGCGCGTACCCGTCGACCTGACGACCGCCCCGATCCGCGACGGCGACCGGCTCGTCGGGGCCGTCATGACGTTCACCGACCGCAGGCCCCACGAACGGCTGACCCGGCGGTACACCGCCGAACTCGGCGCGCTCACCGACCGGGTCGCGCAGCACGCCGCCGAGCGCGAGGCCCAGGCCGAGAGGTACGCGGCGCTCGCCGCCCGGAGCGCGCGGCTGACCGCCGTTCTGGCCAAGGCGCTGCGCGGCGAGCTGGGCCGGCTGACCGAGAGCCTCCTGGACCACCAGCGGCTTGAGGCGGGCACGGCCGTCCTCGCCCTCCGCCCCACGGCGTTGGACGCCCTCGTGACCGCCGCCGTCCACAAGGCCGCCGTGCTCACCGGCCCGCACGACACCCGGTTCGCCGTGCAGGCTCCCCCCGTCGCCGTCCCGCTCGACCCCGGACGCGCGACGACCGCCCTGGCCCACCTGATCGCCGACGCCTCCGGATTCCCCTCGTCGGGACCGGTCCGGCCCGGCGTCCGTCCCGGCACCACGGTCACCGTCACGGCGGGGCGGCACGGTGACGCCCTGCGCGTCGAGGTCCGGGGCCTCCACGCGGCGGACGATCCCGTCCACACGCTGATCGCGCGCGGAATCGTCGAGGCGCACGGCGGGCGCCTCACCGCGCGGCCCCTGCCCGGCGGAACCGGCCTCGCCCACGTCGTCGAACTCCCCCACGCGCCCGCGCCCGCCGTCCTGCCGGCCGCGGCGGTCGCCGTGCGCTCCCGGGACCCGCGCCCCGCGCCGGTACCGGCGCCCGTCCCGCGTCCCGCGGCCGTACCGGTGCCCGTCCCGCGTCCCGCACCGGCCCCGGTCGCCGGTTCCTGGATCATCGGCGCGGCGGTCCGGGCCCGTCACGCCCGGGCGGTGGGTGATCTCCCGGTGCGCCCGCGCCCCGTTCCCCCGCCCCCGGCCCCCCGCCTCTCCCCCTCGGCCGAGGCCGAGGCGCAGCGGCGCATCGTCACGCTCCTCGCGAAGCTCAGGAACCACTCCGCCTGACCGGTGGCGCGCGCCGGGCCGCCCGGGAGCCGGGACGACGGCCGCCCGGGACGGCACCGGCGGTGCCGTCCCGGGCGGCCGGGGGCGGTCGGGATCAGTAGGTGGTCGTGACGGCGGCTCCGGTGAAGCCCGCGACGGCGTGGAGGCTGATGAAGTGGTCGCCCGCGCGCGGGTTGGCGATCGTCAGGGTGTGGCTGTTGCCGGGGCCGGTGGCGCGGCTGACGTACGAGGAGGTGGTGGCCCAGCCGTAGGCGCTGTAGTAGAGGTCGGCGTCGCCGGTGCCTCCGCTGACGGTGATCTTCAGCTGGGTGGTTCCGGCCGGGACGTTCAGGTAGAGGTAGGCGTAGTCGCCGGTGGCGGCGGAGAGGTTGCCGCGCCGGCAGTTCTTGCCCAGGGCGCGGGGGTCCGGGCCGGTGCACTCGGCGACCGCGGGGGCGACGGTGACCGTCCGCGTGGTGGTGGCGGTGGCGCCCTTGTCGTCGGTCACGGTCAGCCGGACGGTGTAGGTGCCGGCGGCGGTGTACGTCCTGGTGGGGCCGGCCTGGGTGGACGTGGTGCCGTCGCCGAAGTCCCAGACGCGGGAGGCGATGGTGCCGTCGGGGTCGGAGGAGCGGTCGGTGAGGGTGACCGTCAGGTCCCGGACGGTCGCGGTGAAGTCGGCGGTGGGAGCCTTGTTGCCGGGCGTCGTGCCGCCGCCGCAGTCACCGGCCGCGCAGCCCGCGAGCCAGGTCCGGAAGTCGGCGTCGTACCGGGTGCCCACGGTGGAGGTCAGGTGGGTCCGGGCGGCGCTCCACCGGCCGGCGCGGTAGTGGCCGAGCACCGTGTCCATGTCCCCGGGGTGCTTCTCCAGCATGTACCGCACGGCGAGGTAGCCCCAGCGGTAGACCCGCGTGGTGCCGTGGTCGTAGTCGGTGGAGAAGAGGGTGCTCAGGGAGTACGTGCCGAGGCCCGCCTCGGTCATCGCCGCCGTGTAGGGCAGGCCGCGGTAGGAGTAGGAGACGTACTCGGCGAAGCCCTCCACCCACCAGACGGTGGGGGTGCTCATGTTGGCGGTGAAGTCGCCGTACATGGTGAAGCGGCCGTCGAGGTAGTGGGTGTACTCGTGGTTGAGGTTCCAGATCTGGAACTCCGGGCGCAGCCACTCGGCCTCGTAGGCGATGAACCGGGGCTGGTTGCCGGCGGCGGCGGGGTCGCCCTCCAGGTACATGCCGCCGTTGTTGGTGTCGATCCCGTACATCGCGCCGGCGTAGGTCTGGTAGTCGGTGCTGGAGTCGTAGACGATCACTTCGAGGGTGGTGTTGTTGTCGTCGGCGACCGGACCGGCGTCCCGTGCGACCGCGTGGAAGTACTCGTCCTGCTTGAGGAGGCTGGCGCAGCTCGCGCCCAGTTCGGCGGGGGTCATCTGCTGGGCGAGGATGCGCAGGCCGGGACCGCAGGTGTGACGGGTCGGCAGGACCGCGCTCTTGAGGCGTTCCTGGAGGTCGCAGGTGCCGTAGGCGGAGCAGTTCGCCCTGTCGTAGTAGTCGACCATCTCCGCGACGCCGACCCACAGGGGCGCGGTGGGTCCCGTCATGGAGCTCTGTCCGAGCAGGCCGGCGGCCAGCGGCCGGACCTTGCTCCGCAGGTCGGTGTGCTGGGTGAACCGGGCCAGTTCGCGGCCGGCGTTGGAGGTCAGGTACGACCGGTCGGTGCCCAGCAGGGCCAGGTGGTCGGCGGCGAAGCGGTACAGGGTGTCGACGAGGCCCGGGTCCGACTGGACCGCGCTGACGAACTCGGGCACCTGGTGGCCGCGGAAGGTCACCGTGTACACGTTGTTGACCGCGTTGAGCATGTACCAGGACGCGTTCCAGGTGGAGTCGTAGTCCGTGAGGAGCCGCTCGACGACGGGGATGTACCGGGCGTTCTCCTGGGCGCTGTCGATCAGGGTGACCGCCTCGGCCAGCGTCTCGCCGTTGGCGTCGGTGACGTCACGGGAGCGGGGGCTCGCGAAGAAGGCGTCGAGACCGGAGCGGATCGCGGTCTTCAGGGTGCTGCCGTAATCGCCGACGGCGTCCGGGTGGTACCACTGCACGTAGTACCCGGCGCGCAGGTAGAGCACGAGCTGCGGGGTCCCGGTGCTCGCGTCGCCCGGGTAGTGCGCGGAGTCGTCGCGGAGCGCCTGGGCGACGGACACCATCTGGGGTTCGCGGAAGGCCAGCCGGGCGTTGTCACCGGTCAGGTTGAACAGGGTGTTGACGCACTCGGTGGTGGACGCCTTGATCCGCCGGACCAGTTCGCTTCCGGTACGGCCGGTGAAGTCGGCCGGGTCGCACGCCGCTCCGGCGGCGGTGGTTGTCCGCGCGGGCGCCTTCGCCGACGCGGCGGGCTCCGGTGCGGCGTCGTGGCGGTCGTACTCCTGGGTGAGCGGTGCTCTGTCGGCGCTCAGCGGGGGGAGTTGGGGCGCCGTCAGCCGGCCTTCGCGCACATGACCGGCGTCCGGGTCGGACGCCGACCCCGCTCTGGGGGCGGGATCGGCCGGTATGCCGGGGCGGGAGGGCTGCGAGGCGTTCGGTGCCGTGGCGGCCGGCAGGGCCTGGGCCGGCTGCGCGAGCAGCCCGGCGCCCAGGATTCCGGCGAGGGCCAGGGGCAGCACGGCGCCCATGCCTCTGCGGACGAGTGGGGTTCTCACGTGTTCCTCCCGTGGGGGGATCGGGGCACGCGATCGCGTGCCCGACGGGGTGAACAGGTCGTGGGCCGGGAGTCCGTGCCCGGCGGCGGGCACGGTGCGGCCCGGGGTGCGATTGACATGCTCACAACCTGTGCCATGTAAAATTGCACAGTTCACACGTCACATGGAAGGCGTTCGGCCGAATTCGTTACAACGGCCGGGGGAACGAGACCTGACGAGGCGGCACACGGGGGCGGAATCCGCCGCGGTGCGCCCTTCGCCCCCCTGCCGCGCCGTCGGCGGGCCCTTCGCGGACCGCCCGCCGCGCCCCTCTCCCCCACCGGGGGCGCCTCCGAACGGGCGGGACGGGCGTCCGACCGGCGGCCTCCGCGCCGTCCTCGGCGGCATCCCCGCGCAACGTGACATTGTATGCTCCGTTCACCAAGAGCCGAAGGGGAGCACATGAGTGGAACGAAGCCCCGCACACTCCTCCCGGTCCAGGAGCACCTGCGCGACCAGGTGGCCAACGCCCTTCGCGCGGCGCTGATATCGGGAGACCTGAAGCCCGGCACGGTCTACTCGGCCCCCGCCCTGGCCGCGGAGTACGGCGTCTCCGCCACACCGGTGCGCGAGGCCATGCTGGACCTCGTCCGCGAGGGCATGGTCGAGGCGGTGCGCAACAAGGGCTTCCGCGTCACCGAACTCTCCGAACGCGACCTGGACGAGTACACCGAGATCCGTTCGCTCGTCGAGATCCCCACCATCGGCCGGGTGACCCGGTCCGCCACGCGGGAGCAGCTGGAGGCGCTGCGCCCCGTGGCGGAGGAGATCGTGGCCGCAGCCCGGCGCGGCGACCTGATCGGCTACCTCGAGTCGGACCGCCGCTTCCACCTCGACCTGCTCGCCCTGGCGGGCAACGCCCGCCTCGTGGAGACCGTGGCCGAACTGCGCAAGCGCTCCCGGCTGTACGGGCTCGCCGACCTGTCCCACTCGGGGTCGCTGGTGGGTTCGGCGGAGGAGCACACCGCGCTTCTCGACATCATGATCTCCGGGGACGCGGAGGGCGCCGAGGAGTACATGCGGCGCCACCTCGCGCACGTGCGCACCCTGTGGGCGACGCGGAGGAAACGGGCCGAGGACGCCGCCGCCCCTCGCGGGGCGGGCGTCCGCTGACGCGGGGCCGGTCTCCCGCCCGGAGGCCGGCCCGTACGTCCGCGACCGCCGTCGCCGTCGCCGTCGCCGTCGCCGTTCAGAGGGTGAACCCCGCCGGGTAGGGGTCCGTGGGATCGAGCAGGTACTGCGCGGTCCCGGTGATCCAGGCGCGTCCGGTGACCGACGGCAGCACGGCGGGCCGGCCGCCGACCGTGGTCTCGCCGAGGATGCGGCCGGTGAAGCGCGATCCGATGAAGGACTCGTTGACGAAGTCCCGGCCGGTCCCGAGCAGTCCCCGCGCGTGGAGCTGCGCCATCCGCGCGCTGGTCCCCGTCCCGCACGGCGAGCGGTCGAACCACCCCGGGTGGATGGCCATGGCGTGCCGCGAGTGCTGCGGGGTCGAGCCGGGAGCCTCCAGGTAGACGTGGTGGCAGACGTCGATGGCCGGGTCCTCCGGATGCGCCACCGGGTTCCGCGTGTTGATCGCCTCCATGATCGCCAGTCCGGCGTCGAGCAGCCGCTGCTTGTGCTCGCGGCCGAAGGGGATGCCGAGGTCCTCGGTGCGCACGAAGGCGTAGAAGTTGCCGCCGTAGGCGATGTCGTAGCGGACCTCGCCGTACCCCTCGACCTCCACGGCCTGGTCCAGCGCGTGGCTGTAGGAGGGGACGTTCTCCAGGGTGACCGACTCGGCCCGCCCGTCCCGCACCGCGACCCGTGCCGTGACCAGCCCGGCGGGGGTGTCGAGGCGGATCAGGGTCTCCGGCTCGACCGCCTCGACCATGCCGGTCTCCACCAGGACCGTCGCCACGCCGATGGTGCCGTGCCCGCACATGGGCAGGCACCCGGAGACCTCGATGAACAGCACGCCGAAGTCGGCGTCCGGCCGGGTCGGCGGCTGGAGGACGGCCCCCGACATGGAGGCGTGCCCACGGGGTTCGCACATGAGCAGGGTGCGCAGCCGGTCGCGTTCCGCCACGAACCGCAGCCGCCTCTCGGCCATCGTCGCGCCGGGCAGCACCCCCACCCCGCCGGTGACGACCCGGGTCGGCATCCCCTCGGTGTGCGAGTCCACGGCGTGGTAGCAGACGAGGGAGCGCACGTCAGTTCACCCCGGCGTCGATGAGGGCCTGCGTCGCGGCGCGCACGACGGCCTCGGTCTCCGGGTCCAGGGCCCGTCGCGGCGGGCGGCACGCGCCGCCGCGACGGCCGGTCATGTCCTGACCGAGCTTGACCGCCTGGACGAACTCGGTCCTGCTGTCCCAGCGCAGCACGGGGTGGAGCTTGCGGTAGAGCGGGAGCGCGGTGTCGAGGTCGCCGCGCACGGATGCCTCGTAGAGGGCGAGGCAGGCGCGCGGGAAGACCTGCGGATAGCCCGCGACCCAGCCCTTGGCGCCGGCGACGGCGACCTCGAGGACGGTGTCGTCGGTGCCGATCAGGAGATCGAGGCCGGGTGCCAGCTCGCTGATGGCGTAGCAGCGCCGGACGTCGCCGGAGAACTCCTTCACGCCCACGATGAACCCCTCGGCGTACAGCTTGGCCAGCAGGTCCGGGCGCAGGTCGACCTTGGTGTCGACGGGGTTGTTGTACGCGACGACCGGAAGGCCAGCCGCCGCCACCGTCTCGAAGTGTTCGAGGACGGACCGGTCGTCGGCCCGATAGCCGTTGGGGGGAAGGCACATGACGGCCCCGCAGCCCGCGTCCCTGGCGAACCGCGCGTGCCGTCCGGCCTCGATCGCGCCGTACGCCCCCACGCCCGGCATGACCGTGAAGCCCTCGGGAGCGTTCGCCACGGCGGTCTCCACGACGCGGTCGCGTTCGGCGTCGGTCAGGGTCTGGTACTCGCCCAGCGAGCCGTTCGGGGCGACGCCGTGCAGGCCCTGTTCGGCGAGCCGGGCGACGTTCTCCCCGAAGGCGCCGTGGTCCACGGCGAGGTTCTGGTCGAAGGGGAGGCTCGTCGCGACGAGGACGCCGTGCCAGGGCATGCGGGGGTGGTCCATGGAATCTCCTCGGTGGGTGTCGGGAGCGGGTTCGCCCCGGCCGGGGACGGGTGCGGGGAGCCCGGCGAGCGCGCCGAGCGTGACGGGGGTCGCGATCAGCCGTTCCGTGGGGACGTAGGGTCCGCCGGCGCGCGTGAGGCCGTGCACGGCGGGGCCGCAGATCCGGCCCTGGCACCAGCCCATGCCCGCCCTCGTCAGCTGTTTGACCTGCCGGTGGTCGGCCGCCGAGCCGTCGGCGCACACCGACCGCACCGTGCCCGCGGCGACCTCCTCGCACCGGCAGACCGGGGTGTCGTCGGTCAGCCACGAGGGCCACGCCGGCGGGAGGGGGTGCACCTCGGCCGTCGCGCGGGCGAAGGCGCGGTGCCGGGCCACGGCGGCGCGCTCGGCGGCCAGGCGCCGGCGGTGGGGCGCTCCCGGCGCGCGGAGGTCGGCGAGCACGGACACGGCGGCGACGCGCCCCTCGCCCACCGCGAGCGCGGCCCCGCCCACGCCGCAGGTCTCGCCCGCCGCGTAGAGCCCGGACACGGTGGTGCGCTGTCCCCCGTCGACGGCCGCGGCCACGGTCCCGTCGCCCGCGTCGGCGAGGTCGCAGCCGAGGGGCACGAGCAGGTCGAGCTGGGGCACGAAGCCCCAGCCGACGCCCACGGTGTCGGCCTCGATCCGGCGTTCGGTGCCCCGCAGCGGTGTGCCGTCGGCGTCCACGGAGGCGACGCGCACCGCGGCGACCCGGCCCTCCCCCTCGGCGGCGACGATCGCGGTGCGGGTCAGGAACGGTACGCGGTACCGGGCGAGGGTGCCCGCGTACCGGGCGCCCTCGGCCCACTTGGCGGGATTGCGCAGCAGGGGCGAGGGGTGGCGCAGCCAGGCCGAGGGTGCGGCGGCCTCGCACACGGCGGCGACCTCGGCGCCCCGCGCGGCCAGGGCGGCGGCGACGGGCAGCAGGAAGGGGCCGGTCCCGCCGAGGACGACCCGGCCTCCGGCGACGACCCCTCCGCCCTTGAGCAGGGCCTGGAGTCCTCCGACGGTGAGCACGCCGGGCAGGTCCCAGCCGGGGAAGGGGAGTTGGCGGTCGTACGCGCCGGTCGCCACCAGCAGGGCCGGGGCGCGCAGCACCACGGCCCGTTCCCCGGCCGCTCCGCCGCGGTCCACGGCGTGGACGGTGAACCCGTCCCCGTCGCGGGCGGCGGTCCACACGTGGTGGTGCAGCAGCAGGGAGAGCCGGCCGGTGCGCGCGTGGGCGGAGAGCGTGGCGCACAGCGCGCGGTAGGTGCCGAGCCCGTGGTACGGGCCGGCGGCCGGGAGGGTCTTCCGGGCGTGCCGCGGGGGGTGGCGCCAGAACTGGCCTCCGGGCGCGGCCCCGGAGTCGACGAGCACGACGCGCAGTCCCCCGTCGAGGGCGGTCGCGGCGGCCGCCATGCCGGCCGGGCCCGCGCCCACGACCACGAGGTCACCGGTCCCGTCCATCGCCGCCCTCCCCGGTCGTCACGGTCATGCCCGCGCGGGCCTCCACCAGGCAGGCGCGCTGCCCGCCCCGTCCGTCGACGGTCACCAGACAGTCGAAGCAGACGCCGATCCCGCAGAAGATCCCCCGGGGGCGTCCTCCGGTACGGGTCGTCCTCCAGGCCGTCCGGCCCGACGCGACGAACGCCGCCGCCAGTGTCTGGCCCGGTACGAACGGCAGCCGTTCGCCGTCCACGGTCAGTTCGGTCACGCGGGCGCACCTCCGGTGGTCAGGAGTCGGTCGGGCAGGAGCCCGAAGTGGGCGGCCGGGTCGGCTCCGCGCCAGGGCCGGCCGAGGAGGTGGGCGGTGACGAGCGCGCCGGTCGCGGGGGCGAGGCCGACGCCCGCGCCCTCGTGACCGCAGGCGTGCAGCACTCCCGGGACCCGGGGGTCGGGGCCGACGACCGGCAGGTGGTCCGGACAGTACGGGCGGAACCCCCGGTAGGCGCGGATCAGATGGACGTCGCGCAGGAAGGGGAAGAGGCGGCAGGCCCCGGCGGCGAGCGCGGTGACGACGGCCGGGTTCATGGTGGTGTCGAAGCCGACGCGCTCCCGGCTGGCGCCGATCAGGATCGTGCCCCCGCGGGTGCCCTCGACCACGCACGAGGTCTCCAGGCCCGCGCCGTCGGAGGCGACGTTCGCCACGTAGTCGGCGGAGTAGACCTTGTGACGGACCATCGGCGGCAGCGGTTCGGTGACGAGGACGAAGCCGCGTCTCGGCAGGATCTCCAGGGGCGCGCCGAGCCGGCGGCCGACCTCGCCGCCCCAGGTTCCCGCGGCGTTCACCACGGCGTCGGCGGGCAGCACGGTGCCGTCGGCGGTGCGGACCCCGGTGATCCGCCCGTCCCGTCCGGTGGTCCCCGCGAGGACCTCGCCGGTGCGGGTGCGGGCTCCGTGCCGGACCGCCGCGCGCAGCAGTGCGACGGCCGCGAGGACGGGCTGCACCTGGGCGTCCTGCGGGTAGTGGACACCGCCGGGGAGACCGGGGGCGAGGTGCGGTTCGAGGGCGACGACGCGGTCGACGTCCTCGGCGCGGACGCCGGCGGCCGTCTGGCGTGCCGCGAAGGCCCGCAGGGCGGTGAGCGCGCGGGGCGTGCCGGCGACGACCAGGCCGCCCTTGGCCTCCAGTTCGAGGGTGTCGGGGCCGAGTTCCTCGCCCGCCTCGTCCCACAGGACGCGGCTGAGCCGGGCCAGGTCCAGCTCGGGCCCGGGTTCCTTGTCGGACAGGAGGACGTTGCCCTCTCCCCGGCCGGTCGTGCCCGCGCCGACGGGTCCCCGGTCGACGACCGTGACGTCCAGCCCCGCGGAGGCGGCGTGGAAGGCGCACGCGGCTCCCACGATGCCCGCGCCCACGACGACGACCTTCACACCCGCCCCCTAGTGCAATGTCACATGCCATCGGGCAGGCTATCCGTCCGTTCGGCCCGAGGGCAACGGCGCCGGACCGTTGACTTTCGCGCCGCGCCCGGGGGCGGCGTGCGGTCCGGCACACGGGGGGGTGTCGCGCTGTGCCTACGCGGGGTTCCGGTCCCGTACGGGACGGTCGCGACGCCCCGGGGGCGCGCGTTCGGTGCGGGGGGGCCGTGGCCAACGGCGAACGTCAGCCGCGCGACGGCGCGCGGGGGGGGCGTCCCTTGGATCCTCATGTTCTTCCGGGTCCCCTCGGGGCGGGCGACGGGGTCCACGCGGTGGACATAGTCGTCGGACTTCACCCGGACCCGGGCGCACCGGCCGTCGGCCCCGGCGTCCTTCGCCGTTCCGGTGACGCGCCGGCTCCACCGGCCGTCGCCGTGGCCCCACCATTCGACCTCGAGGGTGGCGGTACCGCCGGGAGCCCTGTCGCCGGTCTTCAGGGTGACGGTACGGGACGCCGCCTCCGCGGACGGGGCCGTCACCGCGCGTCCCTCCCGGAAACCGGCGGAACGCGCTCGCATGCGCAAGTGTGGCGGTCCGGGAGGCGGAATTCCTTTCCGGCGGGCGTCCAGCTTTCCGCTTTCGGCGCACACGTGCCTTCAGGGCCGGAAGCGGTGGACGCGGCCGGCGGTCCGCGTCACAGGACGGGGACGCAGAGTTCGCACAGGTGCTGGGCGAGCAGCCGGGGCCGGTACCGTTCGAGGACGGGGCGGGTGGCGTCGGGGGTAAGGCCCTGGGCCGCGAGGCGGTCGAACAGGCCGGACCAGGCGCGTGCGAGGCCCTCCGGGGTGTGCGCGACGGTGAGGACCGCGTGGCGACCGCCGGTGAGGCGGGCCTCCAGGATCTCGGGGTGACGGACCTCGGCGTCCTCGGGCAGCACGAGGCAGGCGTCGTAGCGGCAGTCGCGGGGCGGGGTGCGGGCGGGATCGTCGCGGGCGATGCCCAGGACGGCGGAGTCGGCGCGCAGCAGGCCGTTCGCGGCGGCCCAGGACTTGAGGCTTTCCATCTGCTTTTCGTTGGCTTTCCCGTACGGGCCCGTGCGCCTCAGAAAGGCGACGCGGAATTCCGGTATTTCTTCCACGGCGAACACGTTTTCCTCCTTCGTCCGGGCGGAACGGAGGCAACCGTAGCAAGGTATAAAACGCTTTTTTGAATGCGATTCTCACCGGTTGCGAAGGGCGAAGCGGCCGCGCCCGGACGTCCGCCTCCGGGGAAGCGCCGGAGCGGCCGTTCGCCCGGCGCGTCCGGCGGCGGCTCCGGCCGCACCGGCGGGAGTCCGGATGCGACTCCGGTCGTACGGCGGCGCGCTCCGGAGGGCGACTCCGGTCGTACGCGGTGGCGACCCGGGGGCGATGCGGCGCCGTGCGTCCCGCCCGGAGGATGGCCGGGTGACCGAGATCATCGCGGGACTGTACGTGTCCCCTCCGGAACTCCTCGTCCTGTCGGCCGCCGTCGCGCTGGTGGTGGCAGGCCGGCTCCCTCCCGCCGCCCGCCCGCGCGTCACGGTCGCGGCGGTGGCGGTGCTCGTGCCGTCCGCGCTCGTGCTGGGCGCGGTGGGAATCCGCTGGCAGATGCTGCCCGTTCTGGCGGGCGCCGCCGTCGCGCTGCCGTTCGCCCTCTTCCCCCTGCTGCGGCGTCGTGCCGGCCGGCCGGTGCGGCGGGCCCGGTGGTGGGTGGCGTTGCCGGGATCGGTGGCCTGCGTCGCCCTGATCGCCGCGGGGCCGGTCGCCGCGTGGGCCTTTCCCGTGCCCGTGTTCCCCGAGCCGTCGGGCCGTTTCGCGGTCGGCACCCGTGTGCTGCAGTGGACCGACCCGGGCCGCCCCGAGACCTTCACCGCCGATCCGCACGACCGGCGCACGGTCGTGGTCCAGCTCTGGTACCCCGCGCGGAAGAGCCCCGCGAACGCGCCGCGGGCCCCGTACCTCGGCCGCACGGAGCACGAGGCGCGCATCGTTTCCGAGGCTCTGGCCCGTGGGGTCGGCCTGCCCGGCTTCCTGGTCGACGGCGTCCCGCGCGCCCGCACCCGTTCGGTCTTCGACGCCCCGGCGGCCGGGGGGAACGAACGGTTCCCGGTCGTGCTGTTCTCCCCCGGGGCGGGCGGGGTGCGCACCCAGAACACCGCCTGGGCGGAGGAGTTGGCCAGCCACGGCTACGTGGTCGCCGCCCTCGACCACCCGTACGACTCCTCGGCCGTCGTCCTCGCCGACGGCCGGACGATCCGCTCCAGGACCGCCTCCACCGGGGACCGGGAGGAGGACGGCAGGGCCGCGGCCGGCTGGACGGCCGTCCGGGCCGCCGACCTCTCCTTCGTCCTCACCCGGCTGGAACGGCTGGACCGCGACGGGGCCGCCGGTCCGCCGGCCGGGCGCCTGGACACCGGCCGGGTCGCGGTCACCGGCCACTCCATGGGCGGGGCCGCCGCCCTGCAGGCGGCCCGGCAGGACGGCCGGTTCGATGCCGTCGTCGACCTGGACGGCTACCCCCACGGACCCCTCTCCCCCGCCCTGCGCCGGCCGGTGCTCGCGCTCACCCAGGCCATCACGCCCGAAACCGACCCGCGTTACCTGCCCCGCCTCACCCGGGCCCTCGCGGCCGGCACCGCGACGAGCTACCGGCTCACCGTCCCCGGCACCACGCACCTCACCTTCATGGACGGCCCCCTGTACCTGCCGCCCGTGCCCTCGGTGGTCGGCTCCCTGGGCCGCGCCGGAAGTCCGCGCGCCGTCGCCGCGATCACCCTCGCCTTCCTGGACTCGACGCTGCGGCACGAACCCGGTGACCCGGCCGCCGCCCTGGCGGCGCATGGCGACCTGAGCGTCCATCATCCCGGCGACAGCCCCTGACCGGCCCCGGACGCCCCGCCCCCCGCCGCCTCCGGAACGGCCTTCGTCCCGGCGTCATTGGGCCGACAAATGACGGCGCTCCGACGTGGTTGACGCGCGTTGACCAGGGACGCCACACTCTCGCAGGTACATGTCAAAAGAGAGGGGAGCGGGTCGACGCGCGGACGTGCTTCACGCCCTCTCCCCGGAATCGCCCGGACCGGTGGCCGCCGTTCCCGGCCACGACGCCTTCCCGGAGATCCCCGACACCGACGCCCCGGGCCACGGGACGGAGCGGCCGGATGCCCGCCCACGGTGACCGCGTCCGCGCCGGACACCCGCCCCCACCGCCCGCCCCGCGGGCACTCCGCCGCAAGCCCGCACGCGACCCGTACGAAGCACGAAGCACGAAGCACGAGACCCGAAGGAAACCCGAAGAAAAGGGGTACCACCCATGTTCTCCGGTCTCTCCGCGAGAATCACCGTCACCGCACTCGCCGTCACCGGGCTGCTCGCCGTCGCGCCGTCGGCGCCGGCGACCCCCGGAGGTTCGCCCACGCGCCCGGCCGTCGCCGCCGGTTCACCGTCCGCCGGTGTCACCGTGAAGATGCCGGCCTCCGTCGCCGGCCGCCTCGGCACCGAGCGCGGGCCTCTGGTGGACGCCGTCTCCGCGGACGTCCTCTCCCGGTCCCACGACGCCAGGGGCCTCGCCCCTGCCGCCGCCGTCGGCAAGCTCGCCGCCGAGGGCCGCGAGGTGGTCGTCGACGTGCGCGCCGTCGCGGGCGACTGGGCCCGCGGCGTCGCCTACGTCGAGGCGTCGCGCACGCGGCACGGCGCGCCCGAGGGCTGGCTCTACCTCGCCCACCGCGAGGACGGACGCTGGGTCGCGGGGCTCGAGGGCGACCGCGAGTTCGCCGACCACGTGGCCCGGTCCCCGCTGGTCGGCGCGGCGGAACGACGGACCATGACGGCGTACGCCGAGCGCGGGGCGACGCCGCGGGTGTCGCCGGCCGGGGCCCAGGCCAACACCAACGGACTGCTGCTGCCCTGGATGCCCGACTACTACATGACCCTGACCGGCGGTCCGCACGCGCACGACGGGGCGACCGGCTACTGGAGCGCCCTCGACTTCGCCGGCGGCAACGCCAGCGGTCTGGTCCGTTCGTCCCGCGAGGGCACGGCGACCTCGATGTGCGGCGCCGGCGGCGGTTGGACCCGGGTGATCCACCCCGGCGGCTTCTCCACGGACTACTACCACATGCGGAACACGACCTACTACAACGGGACGGCGATCTCCCGCAGCGCCCTGCTCGGCAGCATCGGCACCGACACCTGCGCCGGCGGTTCCGCGACCGGGGCCCACGTGCACTGGAGCCTGCGCACGTACGACGCCAACTACGTCGGCCAGTACACCTGGCTGAACGGCCGCACCATCGGCGGCTGGACGTGGTCGAACGGCTCCGGCCAGTACTCCGGCTGCGGCGCCCGTCTCGGCTACACCGCCTGCCCCGGCACCGCGATCTACAACCGCGCCAACTGACGGCCCTCCGGCGCCTTCGCACGCGGCACGCGGCCCCGCCGCCGCGTGCGAAGGCGTCCCGCCCGCCGGGCGGCGGGACGGTCCCGGCCGTCACAGGCGCACGGCCACCGCCGCCCGGTGGCCGTCCGGGACGAGCACGTCGGCGAGGAACCATCCCGCCGGGGCGGCGGGGACCGGTCCGGCACCCACGTAGTCGGCCGACGGGTCGGCGCCGAGTCCGGTCCCGAGCCCCTTGAGGTACGCCTCCTTCCTCGTCCACACCCGGGTGAACGCGCCGGGACGGCGGGCCGGGGCGAGGACGGCGAGCTCCGCCGACTCCGCCGGGTGGAGCACCTCCTCGGCCTCCTCGGCCGTGTGCGGCGGCGGCACCCGCTCGATGTCCACCCCGACCGGGGTGGAGGCGAGGGCGATCAGGCTCAGCCCCTCGCAGTGCGAGAGCGAGAAGTGCAGGCGCCCGCCGGGCAGTACGGGACGGCCGTGCGGCTCGCCGCAGCAGGGGCAGGGCGCGCGGGCCACCGACACGGCCCGGGGCGCGATCCCCAGGCGGGCGCCGAGCAGGCGGCGCAGCCCCGCGTGCGCGCACAGGTAGGTGGCCCGGTCGGCGGGCCGGCGGAACTCCTCGGCACGGGCCAGCTCCGTCCCGTCCAGGACGAGGGAGCCGTACCGGCCGACGGCCTCCTGGTGGACCTCGGTGGCCACCAGCCACAGCTCCGGACGCGCCGGCCGGAGCCCGGACGGTTGGGGGAGCACCCCGGTGAGGGGCGGCAGCGCGGCCGGGGTCAGCGGACCCGCCGGAGGAGGGGCGGGCGGGGGAAGGGCGGGCGGGGACGGAAGAACCGGTCGGGTCATGTCTGCCTCACACGGAAGTGGCGGTGATCTCCGGCGTGGTACGGGCACGGGCTCCGGCGCGCGGAGCGGCCGGGTCCGTACCGCCGCCGCGCAGGGCGACGGCCGCGGCGATCGGGGACAGGAGGGCGAGGCCCGCGCAGAGCAGCCAGGTCCCGGTCACCCCGAGGTGCAGCGAGACGGGGGTGAAGAGGGCCAGGGAGAGGGGTGCCGCGCCGATGCCGGAGAGCGTGAAGGTGGACATCGCGGCGCCCATCCGGCCTTCGGGGACGGCCTGTTGGTAGGCGGTGACGAGGGCGGGGGCGTTGAGTCCGGACAGGAGGCCGACGGCGCCGGCCGTGGCGGCGAGCACGGGGGCGGTGGGGACGAGCGCCATGGCCGCCATGCCGGCCGCGAGGCCGGTTCCGGTCACCACCAGTTTGGCGTGGGCCGGGATGCGGTGGGCGAGGAGCGCGCCGAGAGCGGCGGAGGCGAGCGCGCCGGCCCCGAAGGCGACCAGGACCATGGCCACGGCGCCGACGCCCCAGCCCCGGTCGGTGGCGCGCAGGGGCAGCGCGACCTCGGCGGGCCACAGGAACGCCAGGTCCATGCAGAAGCAGGCGGCGAACATCCACCGCAGGCGCGGGTGGGCGGCCAGGAGGCGGAACCCGTCGCCGCTCCGGGAGAGCAGGGAGGGCCCCTGCGGGAGACGTTCGGGGCGGGTCATGCCGCGGGTCACGTGGGCGGCGCACCCCAGCCAGACGGCACAGCCGACGGCGGAGGCCGCGACGGCTCCGGGGATGCCCCCGGCGACGACGAGCCATGCGCCGAGCGGCGATCCCGCGATGGGCGCCAGGCGCAGCACCATCGAGAAGAGGGAGTTGGCGCGGCCGAGCTCCTCGGGGGAGGCGAGGCGGGGCAGCAGGACCCCGGAGGCCGGGCCCGTGAGGCCGAGCAGGACGCCGTCGGCGAGGGCGAGGGCGACCAGCGGCCACAGGCTTTCGGTGGTGGCGGTGACGAACGCCCCGGCCGCGAGGACGGCGACGCGGACCCCGGTCGCGCGGAGCAGGACCGCGCGGGGGCCGAGCACGTCCGTGAGGGCGCCGCCGAAGAGGAGCAGCAGGGCGCGCGGGAGGGTGGCGGCGAGGGTGACCGCCGTGACGGCACCGCGGCCGCCGAGCTGGACCGCGGTCCAGCTCATGGCGATCAGGAGGGCGAAGCCGCCCGCCTGGACGGCGGCCTGTCCGACGACGAGGCTGCTGACGCGCGGCCAGTCGACGGGGGGCTGGGGGCCGGGAGGTGCGGGGGTCGTCGTTCCCATGGGGTCGGCTTTCTGTCGTTGGGGGCGCGTCGGGGTCGCGGAAGCGGGCGGGCGTACGGGGCGGCCAAAGGGGCTCGGGGACGGGCGCGGTCGGAGGACGGGGCGGGACCGCCCGGGACCGGTGACGGTCCGGGTCCGGAGCGGCCCGGGAACCCGGGCGGCCGGGACGGACCCGGGTCAGGGCGGTCCGCAAGCCGTTCGGGGCGGGGCGGTACGGGGAGCGGCGGGCGGCCGGACGACGACGTGGACGCCCGCGGTGTCCCCGCGCAGGCCCGCGGCGACGGCGAGGGCCACGGCGCGGTCGGCGGCCCGGCGGACCGCGCGCCGCCGGCGCGGGCCCCGGGCGGCGGAGCGCGGGGCGCGGAGTTCGACCCGGCCGCCGAGGTGGCCCCGGCCCGCCTCCGCGAGGGCGCGCTGCGCGGTCCGCCGGGCCGCGGCGGCGAGACCGTCCGGGCCGCCGGGCCCCTCGCCGGGGACGGTCACGGCGATGCCGGGGAGTTCCCGTACGGAGAAGCGGGCGTGGACCGTGCGGCCGCCGCCGCGCGGCCGCCGCACGGTCACGGCGTCGCCCCGGCGCGGTCGGGGCCGGCTGGCTCGGACGGGCCGGTGGTGTGCCCGGGGCGGGAGCCGTACGGGTGCCCCTCGGGCCACCACAGGTCCTCCGGACCGAGCGCGGTGACGGCGTACTTGCCCAGCGCGCTCACCAGCAGGCGCAGTTCGAGGGCGATGCTCTCGACGAGGCGTTCCAGGCCGTGCTCGGGGTCCTCGTCGACGGCGAGCAGGGCGGCCCGGCCGAGACCGGCGGCGGTGGCGCCGAGGGCGAGGGCGCGCAGGACGCGCCCGCCCTCCCACATCCCCCCGCCGGCGAGGAGGCACCCGGCCGGGGGCCCGACGCGGCGCAGGCATTCGCCGAGGGGCAGGCCGACCTGGTCGAGGAAGACGCCCGGGGCCCAGCCGGTGCCTCCCTCGGCCCCGTCGACGGTGACGGCGTCCGCCCCGGCGTCCCAGGCGGTGCGGGCGGCGTGGGCGATGTCACGGCCGGGGTGGAACTTCACCCAGGTACGGGCCTTGGGGAAGTTGTTGCGCATGAAGCGGAGCTGCTGGCGGAGGATCTCGTCGGTGAAGGTGCCGGGGGTGGCGCAGCGGAGCCGGTGTTCCCCGTCGGGGCCGAAGACCTCGCGGACGGTGAAGCGGTGGGCGAGCCGTTCGGCCTCGGCGCGGCCGACGACGGTCATGCCGCCGAGCCCGGGTTTGGCGCCCTGGCCGGTCTTCAGTTCGAAGGCGAGGCGGCCGGTGTCCAGGAGGGGGCGGAGGGCGGGGTCGCTGTAGAGGAGGTTCCAGACCTCGGAGTCGGCGTCCTCGGTGGACTGCTGGACGACGATGCCGCCGGTTCCGTCGGGCGCGGCGTCGAGGTACGCCTCGATGCGGGTGAGCAGGGCGGAGCGGGTGGCGTCGCCGGCCCGGCGGTAGCCGTGGACGGGGACCATGTTCTCCCCGATGACCATGGGGATGCCGAGGCGGGCGGCCTGCCGGCTCGCGTGGACGGCGAGGTCGCCGCTGCCGGCGCGGGTGGAGCCGAAGGCGGAGAGGTAGAGGGGCAGCCGGGCGGCGAAGCCCCCGGTGCGCGTGGTGAGGTCGACGTCGGTGAACTCCGGTTCACGGGCGAGGTCGATGAGCTTCTCCAGGCGCTCGGGCATGAAGACGGGCGGGACGATGCGCGCCCGGTCGAGGGCGTCGCCGGGGCCGTGGCCGGACCCGTGGCCGATGCCCGTGCCGTCTGCCGTACCGCCCGGTCCGAAGAGCCGCGTGCCGTACGCGGCGGGGTCGGGGAAGACCTCCGCGGTGCCGCGCCGGGCCCGGGCGCGTACGGACGCCTCGGGGAATCCGGGGGCGCCGAGGGCGGTCACGGGGTCACCGCCCCGGGGAGCTTCGGGTAGGCGCTGACCTGCCAGAGGGCGTCGAGCCCGGTGAGGAAGCGGACCAGGCGCTGGAGCCCCATGCCGAAGCCGGCGCTGGCCGGGATGCCCTCGCGGGCCTCCTTGAGGTACCAGGCGTACTTGGCGGGATTCTCGCCGCTCTCCCGCATGCGGGTGACGAGGGTGGCGTAGTCGGACTCGCGTTCGCTGCCGGAGACCAGCTCGCCGTAGCCGTGCGGGGCGATCAGGTCGAAGTTGCGCAGGACGCCGGGGCGTTCGGGGTCCTCGCGGTCGTAGAAGCCCCGGGAGCCCTTGGGGTAGTCGTCGACGAAGAAGGGGCGGTCGCTCTCCAGGGAGAGGAGCCGTTCGCCGGTCCAGTCGATCTCGCCGTCGGGGTTCTGCGGGTGGCCGGAGGCGAGGAGGCGGGACACGGCCTCCTCGTGGGTGCGGACGTCGTACTTGCCCGCGCGGACGTCGGCGAAGTCCTCCTCCCGCCGGCCGAGGCCGGTGAGGAGTTCGGGGACGGCCGTCCAGACGTGCTCGGTGACGCGGGTGAGCAGGCCGGCGGCGATCTCCTGGACGTCCTCGCGGCTCGCGCCGGCGACCTCCACGTCGATCTGGTGGAACTCGACGAGGTGGCGGCCGGTGGTGGCGGTCTCCTCGGGCTCCACGCGGACGTTGGGGGCGATGTAGAAGAGCTTCGGGAAGCCGTGCAGGGACGCCTGCTTGTAGAGGATGGCGCTGGTCATCAGCTTGTAGGGGTGTCCGTAGTAGTCGACGTCCAGCGCCTTGGCACCCCGGCCGCCGGGGTCGGTGACGGGGCCGACGAGCGGCGGCAGGAGTTCGGTGAAGCCCTCGCCGTACAGGAAGTCGCGGGCGGCTCTGAGGACTTCCTGCTGGACGAGCATGGCGGACCTCAGCCGCGGTGAGCGGAGGTGTTCGCCGAGCGGGGGCGGGGTGGCCGGCGCGGCCGGCGTGCCGGCGGGAAGGGGCTGGTCCATGGCGGGGCTCCTGTTCGTGGTGGGTGGGGACGGACGGGACGGGCGTTCGGGCGGAGGGCGGGCGGGCCCGCCGGGGAGGGGTCGGGTCCGCCGGAGAACGGACGGGCCCGCCGGGGAGGGGTCGTGGCGGGAAGGCGGGCGGCGGGCGGTCAGACGGTGAGCGGGGCGGTCCTCGGGCGGCCCCGGTCGCCGTCCCCTCCCCCGTCGTCCCCCGGCCGCCGCACTCCGTCGTGGCGGTCGGAGACGTGGCGGAGGGAGGCGAGCAGGCCGTCCGCCGTGAGGGGGACGGCGTCGGCGGCCGGGTCGGCGGGGATCGGCATGGCGCCGGTACGGGCCCACCGGAGCCGGCCCGCCGGGTCGATGAAGCCGCGCGAGCGGCCGGGGTTGTCGGGGTGGAGGCAGAACGGGACGTCGAGGAGCCCCCGGGCGAAGGCCGCCGGCAGGGCGCGGGACAGGTCGGGGTGGAGACCGAGGACGGCCTCGACCAGGGTGCGCGCCTCCTCGTACACCTCGCCGCACGCCTCCCCGTCCGCGTCCGCCGCGGGGTCGGGCGCGGGGGGTCCGGCGAGCGCGGCGGCCGCGGCGGCGGTCTCCAGGGCGCGGACGTTCTCCCCGACGGTGGGGATGCGGTGCGCCTCGGCGGCGGTCTTGACGATCAGCCGTCCCGCCCCGGAGCGCACGGCGAGGCGGGCGGACGCCTCCAGGAGGCGGGTGGCGCCGCGTTCGGTGCGGGGGAAGACGCCCATGTACGTGTAGAGGACGACGTGGTGCTCGACGCCGGCGGGCAGGAACTCGGCGGCGAGGCGGCGCAGGGCCCGTACGGCCTCCTCGTCCTGGCCGGGGTCGGTCTGCTGGGCGTAGCTCAGGGAGACGCTGCGCAGCCCGTGCTGGGCGAAGAACAGGCACTCCAGGACGCTGGTCGCGACCAGGAGGCCCGGCGGGCAGAGCTGGCCGAGCAGGCAGCCGCCGAAGCTCTCCAGGTGGGGGGTGGTGCCGGGGAGGGCCGTGGTGGCGAGCAGTTCGCAGGCGCGGGCCCACTCCTCGACGGACTCCCGCAGGGGGGTGCGGCCGTAGGGCAGGCAGTACGAGACGGGGCCGCCCTCCGTGGCGGTCAGGCCGGCCGCGGCGAGGGCCCGGACGATGGCCCCGGGCCGGGCGGAGCCGTGCCGGACCTGGACCGGGAAGTCCTCGTCGTGGAGCCCTTCGAGGAGGGCGCGGGTGGTGGCGGGTCCGTGGGTGGCGATCGGGTAGCCGTTGAGGGGGGCTCCCTCGGCCACGGCGGCGCGGGCGGCGGCGAGGTCGCCGACGCGGGTGTAGCTGTCGACGGTCAGGGTGCCCGCGGTGTGGGCGGTGGCGGCCCGCGTCCGTTCGAGTCCGTCCCGCATGCGGCCCGGGTCGCCGAAGCCCATGCGGGGCTGGACGACGAGCCGGCCGGCGGCGGCGGAGTTCGCGACGAACGTCCCGAAGGAGGGGGCGGGGGCGGTCAAACCCGCACCTCCCCGCGGGAACCGGCGGTCTTCCGGTGCGGCCCGGCGACCCCTCGGTGCGGTCCGGCGACCTCCCGGTGCGGTCCGGCGACCTCCCGGTGCGGTCCGGCGAGGAAGCCGCGCAGGGCGTCCAGGTCCTCGCCGAGGACGGCGTCGCAGCCCGCCGCGAGCAGACGCGCGACGTCCGCCTCCTGGCGGTGGCCGGCGACGCCGAGCTTCCCCCCGAGCACCACGGGCAGGGCGGCGAGGGCGGGTTCGGCGCGCAGCCGGCGGACGGCGGCGAGGCCGTCGCGGTAGCCGTGGCCGTTGACGCTGCTGAGCACCACCGCGTCGGGGGCGTGCCGCAGACAGGCGGCGGCGATGAGGTCGGCGTCCGCGCAGGGACCGAGCCCGACGACCTCGTACCCCAGCTCCTCCAGGAAGAGCCCGAGGTACACGAGATTCCACGTATGGGAATCCGACGCGGTTCCGCTCAAGAGAATCTTCATGACTGAAGAATAGAGTTCGGCACGTCTCCGGAGGGGAAGTGGGAGCGGCAGCAAGGACCGGCACTTTCCTTTCCGCATTTCCGCTCCGGAACCCCTCCCCCGCAAAAGGAAAAGGCGCCGCGCCCCGCGTGGGACGCGGGGCGCGGCGCCTTTCCGGGTGTCCCGGCGGGGCGTCAGGCGTACTGGGCGACGAGGCTGCGCGGCCGGATGTCGGTCCAGTGGGTCGTGATGTACTCCAGGGCGCCGGCCCGGTCGGCGGGGCCGTGGACGCTGGTCCAGCCCTCGGGGACGTCCGCGAAGTCCGGCCACAGGGAGTGCTGGCCCTCGTCGTTCACGACGACGCGGAAGGTTCCCTCGGCGTTGTCGAACGGGTTGGTGGAATCGCTCATGACTGGCTCCTCGTTTCCTTCTTCTGCAGGGCGGAGAGTTTCTCCGAGAGAATTCTTCCGATGTGTGCGAGTGGCTTCGGTTCGGCCATTTCGAGATGGCCGCATTCGATGGTGTGGTTGTCGACGATCCCCTGGGTGAAGGGAATCCAGGTGGCGGCGAGGGCACCTTCCGGTTCCCCCGGCCTGCGGGCGGTGAAGAACAGCACGTCGGTGTCGGCGACACCGGGAACGTGCCGGGCCATGAGTCCGGCGTGGGTCTCGGAGGCGCGCAGCACCGCCCGCAGCTCCTCGTCCGAGAAGCCGGCGAGGACGGGGTCCTCGCGGCGGATCCGTGCCATCGCCCCGGCGGGGTCCTCGACGGGTGCCGCCGTCCGCTCCTCCGGCGGCAGCACGGAGACGCTGCCGGGTCCGGTCCGGTGGACGTCCATCAGGGCGAGGAGTTCGACATGTTCGCCGGCCTCGTGGAGGCGTACCGCCATGGTGTGGGCGACGAGGCCGCCGTAGGACCAGCCGAGCAGCCGGTAGGGGCCCCGGGGCCGGACGCGGCGGATCGTCTCCAGGTAGTCGTCGGCCATCTCCTCGACGCTGCGCGGCCGGTGGCCGGGATCGCCCAGGGCGCGGGCCTGGAGCGCGTACAGCGGCTGGTCGTCGCCGAGGTGGTGGGCGAGGCCCGCGTAGGCCCAGCCGACGCCGGTGCCGGGGTGGACGCAGAACAGCGGGGGGCGGGTGCCCCGGGTGCTGAGCGGCAGCAGGACGCCCAGGGCGGCGGCCGTGCCGTCACCGCCGTCCCCGGTCCCGTCCGGGCCGAGGAGGCCTGCGGGGGTGGGCAGGCGGAAGAGGTCGCGGACGGTGCGCTCGACGCCCAGGACGCCGCGCATGCGGTTGACCAGGCGGACGCCCAGCAGGGAATGGCCGCCCAGGGAGAAGAAGTTGTCGTCGATGCCGACCTCGGGCACGTCGAGGATCTCGGCGAACAGGGCGCACAGCACCTCCTCGCGGGCGTTGCGGGGCCGCCGTCCTCCCCCGGCCGGGGCGGACCCGCGGGGGGCGGGCAGCGCGGCGCGGTCGGGTTTGCCGTTGACGGTCAGCGGCAGGGCGTCGAGGACGACGACCGCGGAGGGCACGAGGTGTTCGGGGAGCGTCGCGCGGGCCGCGGCGAGGAGTTCGGCCCCGGTGACGGAGCACCCGGCGCGGGGGACGGCGTAGCCGACGAGGGTCTTCTCGCCGGGCCGGTCCTCGCGGACCACGGCGAGGGCCTGGCCGACGGCGGGGTGTTCGGCCAGTGCCCGCTCGACCTCGCCGGGTTCGATCCGCACGCCGCGCAGTTTGATCTGGCCGTCCGCGCGGCCGAGGAAGCGGAGTTCGCCGCCGGGGGTCCACAGGACGCGGTCGCCGGTGCGGTACATGCGGCTGCCGTCGTTCTCGAAGGGGTCCGGGACGAAGCGTTCGGCGGTCGTGCCGGGGCGGCCGACGTAGCCGCGGGCCACGTGCGCGCCGGCGATGTACAGCTCGCCGGGGACGCCGGGCGGCACGGGCCGCAGGGCGTCGTCGAGGACGTGGCCCCGGGTGTTGTCCATGGGCCGCCCGAGGTGGACGCCGGAATCCCGCGGGATGCTCTGCCCGGCGGTGAACCACTGGTTGTGGGAGGCGAAGGTGGTCTCGGTGGGCCCGTAGGAGTGGACGAGGACGGTGTCGGGGCAGTGGGTGAGGACCCGCTGGACGGCGGCCGGGGAGACGACGTCCCCGCCGGTCCACACCTCGCGCAGCGAGCGGAGCGTGTCCAGGCCCTCGTCGGCCATGACGTGGAACAGGCCGGCGGTGAAGTAGGCGTCGGTGACGCCGTGCCGGTGGACGGCGCGGGCGGTCTCGGCGAGGTCGGTGCCGTCGCCGGGGGTGATCACGAGGCTGCCGCCGCCGAGCAGGGGGACCCAGGTCTCGAAGACGGAGGCGTCGAAGCCGGTCGCGGAGTGCACCAGCATCCGCCGGGTCCCGCCCCTGGCGAGGTCGCGGTCGGCGGCGAGTTCGAGGACGTTGCGGTGGGTGACGCCGACGCCCTTGGGCCGGCCGGTCGAACCGGAGGTGAACATCACGTACATCAGGTCGTCCCCGGTGGCACGGGCGTCCTCGTGGTCGTCCTCCCCCGGTGCCGTGCCGGGCGCGTCGACGGCGAGGACGGCGGTGGAGAAGCCCTCCGGGAGCGCGGCGCCGTGCGCCGTGTCGGTCGCCACGAGGCGGGCCCCGGCGTCCTCGGTCATCAGCCGGATCCTGGCCTCGGGGAGGCGGGGGTCCAGCGGCAGGTGGGCGGCGCCGCACTTGAGGATGGCGAGCGCCGTCACCACCAGGGGCACGCCCCGGCCGAGGAGGACGCCCACGGTGTCGCCGCGGCGCGCTCCGGCCGCCCGGAGGCGGGCGGCGAGCGCGTCGGCGCGGGCGTCGAGCTCGCCGTACGTGACGGTCTCGTCGTCGGTGATCAGCGCGGGGGCCCCGGGGGTGCGGGCGGCCCGGCGGGCGATCCGCTCGTGCACGGTGTCCGGGCCCGCGGGCGGCACGGTGGCGGTGTCGTTGTGCGCGACGGTGAGCAGGAACCGGTCGGCGTCGGTGAGGAGGCCGATGTCCCCGATCCGTACGCCGGGGTCGGTCGCGGCGGCGCGCAGGGTCCGGTCGAGGTGGGCGGCGAGCAGGGCGGCGGTGGGGGCGTCGAACAGGTCCGTGGCGTACTCCAGGCCGCCGGTCAGGCCGCCGGGGCCGCCGTCCGCGTCCCGCCGCTCGGTCAGGGCGAAGGTCAGGTCGAACTTGGTGGAGACGGTGTCGAGGAGGGCGGGTCCGCCGTCCCGGAAGAGGCTTCGCGCGGTGGCCGTGCTGGGTGCGTCGCGGGTGTAGTCGTGGTGGAGCTGGACGACGGTCTGGGCCAGCGGGTGGTGGGCGGTGGTGCGGACGGGGTTGAGGTGTTCGACCACGCGGTCGAAGGGGAGTTCCTGGTGGGCGTAGGCGGTGAGGTCGGCCCGCCGGACCCGTTCGAGGAGTTCGGCGAAGGTGGGGTCGCCGGAGGTGTCGGTGCGCAGCACCAGGGTGTTGACGAAGAAGCCGACCAGATCGCCGAGGGCTTCGTCGTCGCGTCCCGCGGTCATGGTGGCGAGCGGCAGGTCGGTGCCGGCGCCGTGCCGGGTGAGGACGGCGGCCAGGGCGGCCTGGAGGACCATGAGGAGGGTGGTGCCGCTGTTCCGGGCGAGGGCTTCCAGGGCCCGGTGGGTGGCGGGATCGAGGGTGACGGGGGCGTGTCCGCCGCGGTGGGCGGCCTCGGCGGGGCGGGGCCGGGCGCAGGGCAGGTCGAGCACGGGCGGCGCGCCGGCCAGGGTCTTCTCCCAGAACTCCAGGTGGGCGCGGGCGGCCGGTCCGTCGGTCAGGCCCCGTTGCCAGAGGGTGTAGTCGGCGTACTGGAGGGGCAGCGGTTCCCAGTCGGGGGCGCGGCCCGCGGCGCGGGCGAGGCAGGCGGTGGCGAGGTCGGCGAGCAGCGGTCCGGTGGACCAGCCGTCGGCGGCGATGTGGTGGACGAGGACGACGAGGACCTGTCCGCCGTCGCCGGGCCGTTCCCGTTCGTCGTCGGGCAGGAGGAGCGTGGCCCGCAGCGGGGTGTCCTCGGCGAGGTCGAAGACGTGCGCGGCGGCCTCGGCGACGGCCTCCGGGAGCCGCGCGGCGGGGACGGTGCGTACGTCGAGCGGGGGGCGGACCCCGGTCAGGATCTCCTGGTGGGGTTCGCCGTCGACGGCCCGGTAGCGGGTGCGGAGCACTTCGTGGCGGTCGGAGACGTCGGTGAGCGCGCGGGCGAGGACGTCCGGGTCGAGGGGGGCGGACGGCCGCAGGACGAGGGGGATGTTGTAGGAGGCGCCGGGTCCTTCGAGGGTGTCGACGAACCACAGCCGGCGCTGGGCGTACGAGAGGGGGAGGCGGGCGGGCCGGTCCGGGCGCGCGACGGGCCGGGGCCGGGCGGTCCCGGTGGCGCCGGCGGAACCGGCGCCACCGGCCTCCTGGGCGGCGATGCGGCGGGCGAGCGCGTCGGGGGTGGGGGCGAGGAGGAGGTCGCGGACCTGGACGTCGGCGCCGAGGCGGGCACGGACGCGGTTGGCGAGGCGCACGCCGCTCATGGAGTGGCCGCCGATGGTGAAGAACCCCTCGTGCGGGCCCACGTGGTCCAGGCCGAGGACTTCGGCGAAGAGGGCGCGGAGGGTGTCGACGTGGGCCGGGGGCGGTTCCTCGGCGGTGTGCGCGGCGGACCGGGCCTCCTCCCGCGCGGCCTCGGCGGCGCGGGCCCTCCGTCCGTCGAGGGCGAGCCGGTCGGCGGGGGCGACGAGCGCGGTGTCCGGGACGGGGTCGCCGGGGCGGTCGGCGGCGGTGCGCAGGGCGCGTTCGAGGGCGGTGAGGAGGAGCCGGGCGGTGGACTCGTCGAGGACGTCCGTGGCGTACTCCAGGGCGAGCCGGATTCCGGCGGGGGCGCCGTCGGCGTCGCGGAGCTCCTCGCAGGCGGCGGTGAGGTCGAACTTGGTGGTGGCCGGGCCGTCCGCGGCGAACCGGCCCTCGGCCGTGCCGAACCGGAAGGTCCCGTCGCCGGTCCCGCCGGTCCGCAGGGTGAGCATCACCTGGAACAGGGGGTGGAGGCCGGGGGTGCGGGGCGGGTTGAGGTGTTCGACGAGGAGGTCGAAGGGGAGCACCTGGTGGTCGAAGGCGGCGAGGTCGGTGTCGCGGACCCGTCGCAGGAGGTCGGTGAAGGCGGGGTCTCCGGAGGTGTCGGTGGGCAGGACGAGCGTGTTGACGAAGAAGCCGACCAGGTCGTCGAGGGCTTCGTCGTCGCGTCCGGCGACGGGGGTGCCGAGGGCGACGCGGTCGCCGGAGCCGGACGCCCGCAGGGCGAGGGCGAGGGCGCCCTGGAGGACCATCAGGAGGCTGGCGCCGTGTTCCTCGGCGAGGCGGACGAGCCGCGCGTGGACGGCGGGTTCGAGGACGGTGGCCACCTGGGCGCCGCCGTGGTCGCGGACGGCGGGCCGGGGCCGGTCGAGCGGCAGGCCGGTGGCGTCGGGGAGGCCGTCGAGGGCGGCCCGCCAGTGGGTCAGGCCCCGGGCCACGAGGGAGTCGGGGTCGTCGTCCGCGCCGAGGACGTCGTTCTGCCAGAGGGTGTAGTCGGCGTACTGGACGGGCAGCGGCTCCCAGTCGGGCGCGGCGCCCCCGGCGCGGGCGGCGTGGGCGCGGGCCAGGTCGGTCATGAGGGGGGTGAGGGACCAGCCGTCGCCGGCGACGTGGTGGAGCAGGACGGCGAGGGTGGCGCCGGGTCCCTCGTCGGGGAGGAAGAGGGCGACGCGCAGGGGGAGTTCGCGGGAGAGGTCGAAGGTCTCTGCGGTGAAGGCGGCGACCCGGGCGGGGAGGTCGGCGGCGGGGCACTCGACGGTGCGGAGCCGGACGGCGGTGGGGGCGAGGACGTGCTGGTACGGCTCGTCCTCGGGCGCGGGGAACACGGTGCGCAGCACCTCGTGCCGTTCGGCGAGGTCGGTGACGGCGGCGGCCAGGGCGGTGCGGTCGGGCGCCGCGTCCAGATGGAGGACGATCGGCATGTTGTAGGCGGCGGACGGGCCGTCGAACTGGTTGACCAGCCAGAGCCGTCGCTGCGCGTGGGAGAGCGGCACCCGGTCCCCGGCCGGCGGGAGCTCCTCGTGGACGACGGGCAGGCGCGGGTCGGTGGTGCGCAGCCTCTTGCGGTCGATCTTGCCGGAGCTGGTGCGGGGCAGGGCGACGACGACGCTGACGGCGGGCACGGCCGCGGGCGGCATCCGGTCCCGCACCCAGGCGCGCAGCTCCTCCGCGCCGGTGCCTCCCCCGGTGACGACGAAGGCGACCAGCCGCTTGACCCCGTCGTCGTCCTGCTGGGCGACGACGGCGGCCTCCCGGACGGCGGGGTGGCCGGCGAGGACGGAGTCGACGGCGGCGGGGTCGATGCGCTGGCCACCGATCTTCACCTCGTCGTCGAGGCGTCCGTGGTAGAGGATCTGCCGGTCCTCGCCGAGGGTGACGAGGTCGCCGGTGCGGTAGGCGCGCTCGCCGTCCAGGGTGGTGAAGCGGCGGGCGTTCAGTTCGGGGCGGTGCAGGTAGCCGCGGGTCAGGCCGCCGCCCAGGAGCCAGAGTTCGCCGTCGACGACGGCGGCGCGGACGCCGGGCAGGGGGCGGCCGATGGGGACCGGTCCGGTCTCGTGCCGGGTGAGGTCGGCGACGGTGGCCACGACGGTGGTCTCGGTCGGGCCGTAGCCGTTGAGCAGCCGGATCCGGTCGCCGACGAGTCCGCGCCACTGGGCGATCCGCTCGGGCAGGACGGCCTCGCCGTAGACGATCACGGTGCGCAGGTGGTCCGGGAGGCGGACGGAGCCGGTGGTCAGGACGTGGACGAGCTCGTGCCAGTAGGCGGCGGGCAGGTCGAGGAGGGTGATGCCGTACCGCTCGCAGCCGGCGAGGAGTTCGCCGACGTCGAGCATGTCGTCGGTGCGCAGGACGAGGGTGCCGCCCGCGCCGAGGGTGGCGAAGACCTCCTGGACGCTGGCGTCGAAGTGCAGCGGGCTGAACTGGAGGACCCGGGAGGTGGGGCCGATGCCGTAGGCGGGGGTCGCGCCGGCGACGAAGTGGGCGAGGGAGCCGTGGGCGACGACGACGCCGTTCGGGGTGCCGGTGGACCCGGAGGTGTAGATGACGTAGGCGGCGCCCGCTTCCGTGCCGGGTCCGCCGAGGACGAGTTCGCCGTGCCGGGCGACCTCGGCCGGGGCGGGCGCCAGGTCGCCGCAGGCGTCCTTGAGGATGGCCTCGTTGCGGGCGTCGGGGGCCTGGACGTCGAGCGGCAGGTAGGCGGCGCCGGTGGTGAGGACGGCGAGGAGGCCGACGACGGCGTCGACGCCCCGGGGCCGGTGGAGCGCGACGAGGCGGCCGGGCCCCGCTCCCCGGGCGGCGAGCTCCCGGGCCCTCGCGTCCACGGCCGCGGCGAGCTGCGCGTACGTCAGCAGGGTGTCGGCGTGGACCAGGGCGGGGGCACCGGGGCGGGTGCGCGCCTGATGGGCGATCAGGTCGAGTACGGGCGGGGCGGGGACGGGAGAGGGTCCGCCGTCGAGCAGGTCGTCCGTTCCGCTGGGGGGCATTCTGGGTTCCTCCGGTAAGGGGCCGAGAGACCGGGGCGAACGGTTCCTCTCGCCTCCGTGTCCTTCACGCTAGGCGCGGCGCCCCCGCTTCCGGGGCAGTCGGCCCGGCAGCTCCGGGCGGCAGAAGGGCCGTCCGGAGCTGCCGGTGCGGGGCCGTCAGAGGGCCCGGCGCGCGCCCGCCCTGGTGCGGCGGCGCAGTGCCGGGGCCGCGGGCGGGCGGGTCGCCGGTCCGCCGGGGGCGGGCGGAGCGGCCGGCGCGGCCCTGCCGGGGGCGGCCCCGGCTCCGGTTCCGCCGGGTGCGTCGGCTCCGGCGGCCGGTCCGGCTCCGGCGGCGTCGGCCAGGCGCCGGGCGAGGGAGGCCGCGGTGGGGTTGCGGAACACGTCCCGCAGGGTGAGGTCCCGGCCGAACTCGGCACGAATCCGGTTGAGCAGCCTGACCGCGAGGAGGGAGTGGCCTCCGGACTTAAAGAAGTTGTCGTTCCGGCCCAGGGGCCGGCCGCCGAGGACGGCCCGGAAGAGGGCGAGCAGTTCCTCCTCCCCGCCGTCCGGGGCCGCCGTCTCCCGGGTCTCCTCCTCGGGGAGGAGGGCGGGGTGTTCGCCGGGGGCGGGCAGCCGGTCCACGACGACGACGCGGGTGGGGACCAGGTACTCGGGCAGCCGTTCGGCGGCCCGGTCGCGCAGCTCCTCCCCGCCGGGACCCCCGGGCGCGCGGGTGACGTACGCGTACAGCCGGTCGTCCCGGACGGCGACGGACGCGCCGGTCACGCCGGGCCGGCCGGTGAGGACGTCCTCGACGCGGCCGGGCTCCACCGGGTAGCCGCCCGCGGTGAGGGTGGCGACGGGCCGCAGGGTGCCGTCGGCGGTGGGGAAGGCCCGCCGGCCGGTGGGCCGCGCACCGCCGCCGGGGGCCGGCCCGTACACCTCGCCGGGCACCCGTACGGGTACGGGGCGTCCCCGCTCGTCCCGTACGGTCTCCGGGCCCGCGGGGGCCTCCGGGCCGTACCGCAGTCCGGACAGCGGGAGTCCGGGGTCGGCGGCGAACGCGTCGAGGGTCTCGGCGAGGCGCCGGGCCAGGAGGCGGGCGGTGTCCTCGTCGTAGAGGGCGGTGGCGTATTCGAGGACGCCGCGCAGGCCGGCCGGGGCGCCGTCGGCGCCGGTGAGTTCGGTGAGCGCGAAGGTGAGGTCCGACTTGGCGCCGGTGGTCCGGAACGCGACCGGTTCGCCGTCCAGGACGTTCGGGGCGCCGGGAGCCGCCCCGGTGTGCGCGGCGTGGACCTGGAGCATCACCTGGACGAGCGGGGCGTGGGCGGCGGAGCGGTGCGGGCTGAGGTGTTCGACGAGCCGGTCGAAGGGCAGGTCCTGGTTGCCGTAGGCGGTGAGTCCCGCCTCGCGGACGCGCCGCGTCAGGTCGGTGAGGGCGGGGTCGCCGGAGGTGTCGGTGCGCAGGACCAGCGTGTTGACGAAGAAGCCGACGAGGGGGTGCAGGGCGTCGTCCGCGCGGCCGGCGACGGTGGTGCCGATCGCGATGTCGGTGCCCGCGCCGTGCCGGGTGAGGAGGGCGGCGAGGGCGGCCTGCACGACCATGAAGAGGGTGGCGCCGTCGCTCCGGGCGCGGCGCAGCAGGGCGCGGTGGGTGGCGGCGCCCACGTCGAAGGCGGTGAGGGCGCCGGCTCCGTCGCTCTCCGCCGGGCGCGGCCGGTCGGTGGGCAGGGCGAGCAGCGGCGGCAGTCCGTCGAGGGCGGTCCGCCAGTGGGCCAGCTGCGCTTCCGCGAGGCTGCGGCCGCCCGGCCGGGCCTCCCCGGCGTCCCCGGTGCGGTCGCCGTGTCCGCCCCGTTCACCCCGTTCACCCCGTTCACCCTGGTCGCCGTGCTCGCCGTGCTCGCCGTCGAGGAGGTCGTGCTGCCAGAGGGTGTAGTCGGTGTACTGGACGGGGAGCGGCTCCCAGTCCGGGGCGCGTCCCTCGGCACGGGCGCGGTAGGCGGTGTCGAGGTCGGCCAGGAGGCACGGGGTGGACCAGCCGTCGCCCGCGATGTGGTGCAGGAGCAGCACCACCACCTGGCCGCCGTCGCCGTCGGTCACGAGGCGGGCCCGGAAGGGGATCTCCGCGGCCAGGTCGAAGACGTGTCCGGCGGCCTCGTCCACGGCCGCCCGCAGCGCGTCCGGGCCGTCGGCCCGGACCTGTTCGAGGACGGGCGCGACGCCGTCGAGGACCTGCTGGTGGGGCTCGCCGCCGGTGGACCGGTAGACGGTGCGCAGCACCTCGTGCCGGGTGGTGACGTCCGCGAGGGCCTCGGCGAACACGGCCGGGTCGAGGGGGCGGTGGAGCCGGACCGCGAGGGGGATGTTGTAGGTGGCGCCCGGTCCTTCGAGCCGGTTCAGGAACCACAGCCGGCGCTGGGCGAAGGAGAGCGGTATCCGTTCGGGCCGCGCCTCCTCCGGTACGGGCCGCAGGGCCGGGCGGGCGGGTCCGGTGCCCCGTTCGCCGAGGCGCCGCAGGAGCCGGCGCGGGGTCGGGGCGAGGAAGACGTCACGGAGGGCGGCCTGGAGGCCGAGGGCGCCGCGCACGCGGTTGGTGAGCCTGCCCGCGAGGAGGGAGTGCCCGCCGAGCTTGAAGAAGTTCTCCTCCGGTGACACCTCCTCCCGCCCCAGGACCTCCGCGAACAGGCCGCGGAGGATCTCCTCGCGGGGGTCGGCGGCGACACGCGCCCGTCCGTCCTCGCGCGGCTCCTTCCCGCCGTCCGCCCGGCACCGTTCGGCCGCCGACAGGGCCTCGTGGCGCCGGTCCAGGCCCCGCCGTTCCCCGTCGGTGAGCAGACGGGCGGCGTCCAGGCGCGTGTCGGCGGGCCCTTCGGCGAGCGCCGTCAGCGCCCGCCGGAACAGGCCGAGGAGGAGGAGCGCGGTCTCCTCGTCGTACAGGTCGGTCGCGTACTGCAGTCCGAGCCGCAGACCGTCCGGTTCGCCGTCCGGGCCGAACCGCTCCTGGCAGTCGAAGCCGAGGTCGAACTTGGCGGCGGCGAGGTCGGCGCCGTCGAGGACGGCCGGTATGCCGCCCAGGCGGTACGGGGCGTCCTGCGCGGTCCGCGCGCTGACCACGACCTGGAAGAAGGGGTGCCGGCCGAGGGACCGCTCGGGGTTCAGGTCCTCCACCAGGAGGTCGAACGGCAGGTCCTCGTGCGCGAACGCCGCCAGGTCCGTCTCCCGCACCCGGTCCACCAGTTCGGCCGGTGTGGGACGGTCCGACAGGTCGGTCCGCAGGGCCAGCGTGTTCACGAAGAAGCCCACCAGGTCGTGCAGCGCCTCCTCGGGCCGCCCCGCCACCGGCGTCCCCACCACCACGTCCGGTCCCGCACCCGCCGCCCGCAGCGCGAGGGCGAGCGCGGCCCGCACCACCATGAAGAACGTCGCCCGCCGGGCACGGGCGAGTCCGGTCAGCGCCCGGTGGGTTCCGGCGTCCAGGTCCAGAAAGACCGTCGCGCCCCGCCGCCGTCCGGGGTCGGACGGCCTCGGACGGTCGGCGGGCAGCCGTGTCTCCGCCGGAATGCCGTCGAGCGCCCCGCGCCAGAAGGCGAGCTGTTCGTGCGCGGTGCTGTCCGGGTCCCCGGGGTCCCCGAGCATGTCCCGCTGCCAGAGGGCGTAGTCGGCGTACTGGACGGGCAGCGACTCCCAGTCCGGGGCGCGTCCCCCGGCGCGGGCACGGTAGGCGAGGTCCAGGTCCGTGAGCAGGCAGCCCACCGACCAGCCGTCCGTGGCGATGTGGTGGACCAGCAGCACCAGGACCGCCGTCCCGTCCTCCACCTCGAACAGCCTGGTCCGGAGCGGCGGTTCGGTGGTCACGTCGATCGGTGTCCGGGCGAAGGCCGTCGCCCGCGCCTCCACGTCCCCGGCGGCCGTGCCCCGTTCGACCTCGAACCGGAGTTCGGGCGCGTCGAGGATCCGCTGGTACGGTTCTCCGTCCCGCACCGGGTACACCGTCCGCAGCACCTCGTGCCGCTCCGTCACGTCCCGCACCGCCGCCTCCAGCGTCCCCGGGTCGGGCATCGCTTCCAGGCGGAGCACCACGGGCGCGTTGTACGCCGACGACGGGCCTTCCAGCCGGCTCAGGAACCACAGCCGGCGCTGGGCGTAGGACAGGGGGATCACGGTTGCTGCTCCTCGGGGTGGGGTGCGGGCGGGGGCCGGGGACGGGGACCGCGGGGGCGCGGGTGACGGTCAGGCGTCCTTCGCCGCCGTCAGCTCCTCGATGTGGGCGGCGAGGTCGCGCAGTCGCGGGTGGGCGTAGACGGCCTTGACGGGCAGGGCCACGGAGAGTTCGGCCCGCACCCGGGAGACCAGCTTGATGGCGAGCAGGGAGTGGCCGCCGAGCTTGAAGAAGTTGTCGTCGGGGCCGATCGACGCGGCGCCCAGGACCTGCGTCCACACGCGGGCGATCAGCTCCTCCGCCGGGCCGCTCGGCCCTTCGGCGGCACCGGTCCCGGCGGACCGGGGCGCGGGACCGGCCGGGGCCGCGACGCGGGTGGGGAGCACGGTCCGGTCGAGCTTGCCGCTGGGCGTCGTGGCGAACCGGTCCACCGCGACGTACGCGGACGGGACCATGTACGGCGGCAGCACGGCGGCGAGCGCGGTGCGGAGCGCGGTGGCGTCGCCGCCCCGGTGGTAGGCGATCAGGCCGGGGGTGCCGCCCGCGTCCTCGCCGAGGACCACGGCGGCCTCGGCGACGCCGTCCACCCGGGTGAGGGCGGCCTCGATCTCGGGGAGTTCGACGCGGTGCCCGCGCAGTTTGACCTGGCCGTCGGCGCGGCCGAGGTAGACGAGCCGGCCGCCAGGGAGGAGACGGCAGCGGTCGCCGGTGCGGTACATGCGTCCACCGGGGGCTCCGGACGGGTCGGCGACGAAGCGTTCCGCCGTCAGGCCCGGGCGGTGCCGGTAGCCCCGGGCCACGCGCGGGCCGGCCAGGTACAGCTCGCCGGTCTCCCCCTCCCCCACCGGGGCGAGGTTCCCGTCGAGGAGCCGCGCCCGGAGTCCGGGCAGGACGGTGCCGATGTGCGGCTCGTCCGGGCGGTCGATCCGGGCGAGGGTGGCGTCGACGGTGCACTCGGTGGGCCCGTACAGGTTGAGGGCGCGCAGGAGGCCGGAGGCGTGGGCGGCGGCCAGGCGGTCCCAGAGCGCCGGGCCGATCGCCTCGCCGCCGACCAGGAGGGTCAGCGGTCGCGGACCGCCGCCGGGGGTGAGCAGGTCGAGCAGCGGGTCCGCGTGCGACGGGGTGATGTCCAGGTCGGTGAGGGCCTGTTCGTCGACGAAGGCCGCGAGGAGCGCCGGGTCGCGGCGGGTCTCCTCGTCGATCACGACGAGGGTGTCGCCCCGGCAGAGCCGCACCCACTGCTGTACGGACGCGTCGAACGACGGGGAGGCGTTCCAGCCGACCCGGCGGCCCTCGCCGGTGGCGGCTCCCGCCTCTTCCAGCTCCCGCAGCAGCAGGGACGCGGCACCGCGGCCGATCTCCACGCCCTTGGGGCGTCCGGTGGAGCCGGAGGTGTAGATGACGTAGGCGAGGGTGCCGGCCGTGACCGGGACGGGCTCGTACGGGACGGGGGCGCCGTCGCGGGCGTCCGTCAGTTCGGCGATGGTCACGGCGCGGGTGCCGGGGGCCGGGGACCCGGCCGTGCCGTCCGTCACCACCAGGTCGGCGCGGGAGTCCTCCACGAGGTAGCGGCGGCGCTCGGCGGGCAGGGCGGGGTCGACCGGCAGGTAGGCGGCGCCGGCGGTGAGGGTGCCGATGATCGCGGCGACGAGGCCGGCGCCGCGCGGCAGGCAGAGCGCCACGACGCTCTCCGGGCCGGCGCCGAGGGCGGCGAGCCGGGCCGCGACGGTGGCGGCCTCGGCCCGCAGCTCGTCGAAGGTGAGGGTGCGGTCGCCCGCGACGACGGCGGTACGGCCGCCGGGGGCGGCGGCGAGCCGGGCGAGCAGGTCGGCCGCGCCGGTGCCGGCGGCGGCGCGGGCGTCCGCGGCGTGCTCCTGCGGGAGGGGGGCGGGGCGCTCGGGGAGGACGGCGGTCACGGCGGGGTTCACCTTCCGTACGGGGCGGTGGAGGGGGCGGAGGTCGGGGAGCAGGCGGACAGCGGCACCGGCTCGCCCATGGCGACGAGGATCTTGCGGTCCCCGGTGTACGACTCCCGGCCGTGGGCGCAGAGGATGTTGTCGACCAGCATCAGGTCGCCGGCCCGCCAGCTCTCCCGCACGGTGACCGCCCGGTAGGCGTCGTTGACGGCGTCCACCTCGGCGTCGGTGAGGGTGGTGCCGTCGCCCAGGAGGGTCTGGAAGGGCAGGCCGTCCTCGCCGAACGTGTCGGTGAGGACCTCGCGGACGTCCTCGTCCAGGCTGCGGGCGTTCCAGAACGCGAAGTGGTTGAACCAGACGCGCTCGCCGGTCACCGGGTGGGTGATGATCGCGGAGCGGCGCTGGCGGGTGCGCAGGGTGTCCTCGTCCAGCCATTCGTAGCCGATGGCGTGGGCGTCGCAGTACTCCTCGGCACCCGCCGGCTCGTCCGAGGAGAACGCCTTGCGCCAGGGCATGCCCGCCAGGTCGGAGTAGTTGCGCACGAGCAGCCAGCCGGCTTCGGCGAACCGGTCCACGAGGTCGCGCGGGAGCAGGGCGAGGGCCTGCCGCATGTCGCCGATCGTGGTCGCCCCGCCGGTCTCGGAGGCGGTGACGCAGCCGAAGAGCAGCACGCCGGGGAAGTCGAGGGTGTAGCTGTTCTCGTTGTGCAGGCGGATCGGCTGGGCGGCGGGCAGGTCGGTGGAGGAGAAGACGCCCTCGCCGAAGTCGGTGCGCGGGGTGGCCTTCTCCTTGTACCCGGCGCGCTCGGCGATCAGCGCGTCCCGTGCCTCGGCGAAGGTCGCCGCGTCCGTCACGGGCAGTCCGCGCAGCATGAGGGCGCCGGAGCGGTGCAGTTCGGCCTGGATGTCGGGGCGCCGGGCGGACAGCCACGCGGTGGCCTCCGCCATGGTGCCGAAGGCGGGCGTGTGGAGGACGGCCGGTTTGCCGGGCTCCCGTACGACGGTGACGCCGGCGGCGGCCGGGCTCGGGACGAAGGTGGTCATGGCGGGTTCCTCGCCTTCCGTGGGAGGGGTTCGTGGGTGGCGGCGGGCCGGACGGGCGCCGCGTGCGGTCGTGCCGTACGGGCGGGTCAGGCGGCCGTGGCCGCGGAGGCGCTCAGGGCCGCGAGGACCGGGTTCAGCCGGGCGAAGAAGCCGGGCAGGTCCTGCTGGAAGTAGAAGTGGTCGCCGGGCAGGACCTCGGGCTCCACGGGGTGCCCGGCCACGAGGGACCAGCCGGCGAGCATGTCGACCGGGACGATCGGGTCGGCGTCGCCGCCGAACACCGCGACCGGGCAGTCGAGCCGTACGTCGGGGGCGGTGCACCGGTAGACGTCGTCGACGGCGAAGTCGGCGCGGATGGACGGCAGGACGATCTCGCGGAGCTCCGGGTCGTCGAGGATGCCGTCGTCGGTGCCGCCGCGCTCCTTGATGGCGGCGACGAGCTGGTCGTCGTCCAGCCGTTCGGGGCGCACCGGGCACTGGTTGGGCAGGACGGGCGCCCGGCAGGCGGAGGCGACGAGGCCCTGCGGGGTGCGGCCGCCGGCCTGGAGGGCCCGGACCACCTCGAAGGCGACCAGGCTGCCCATGCTGTGCCCGAGGACCACCAGGGGGCCGGTGTCCCGGGGGAGGGCGTCGACCACGGGGAGCGCCAGGTCGTCGACGGACCCGGGCAGGTCCTCGCTGTAGCGGGCGCCCCGCCCCGGGTACTGGCCGATCAGCAGCCTGACGTCGGCCGGCAGGTGCTCGCGCCACGCGCTGTACGCGTGGGCGTTGCCTCCGGCGTGCGGCAGCACGAGGAGCGAGAGGCGGTGCGGGGCGTCTCCGGGGAGGTCCCAGACGATGTCCTCGGGGGCGGTGTCCGGGGAGGGGTTCATGAGCTGATCCGTTCTGTCTCGGTGCGGCGGCGGAGGGCGGGTCGGGCCTTCCTCGCCGGGGCGGTGGTGGTCCCGCGCGCTTCTTCGAGGGCTTCGATGTGCGCGGCGAGGCGGGCGGGGGTGGGGTGCTGGAAGACGTCGCGGACGGTGAGCCGCACGTCGAGGGCGCCGGCGATGTGGTTGGTGAGGCGGGCGCCCAGGAGGGAGTGGCCGCCGTGGTGGAAGAAGTCGTCGTCGACGGTGAGGCCGGTGGTCGTGTCGAGGACGCGGGCGAAGAGGGTGAGCAGGGTCTCTTCGAGGGGGGTGCGCGGGGCGCGGCCGGCGGTGGTGACGGTGGCCGGGGCGGGCAGGGCCCGCTTGTCGATCTTGCCGTTGGGGGTGAGCGGCAGCCGCTCCAGGAAGGTGAGGTAGGTGGGGACGAGGTGTTCGGGGAGCCGGTCGGCGACGTGCCGTCTGATCTCGTCGGGCCGGGCGTCGGGGCGGATTCCGTCGTCGGTGACGACGTAGGCGGCGAGGTGCTGTTCGTGGACGGTGACGGCGGCCTGGGTGACGCGGGGGTGGGTCAGGAGCGCGGCCTCGGTCTCCCCCGGCTCGATCCGGAAGCCCCGGATCTTGATCTGGTCGTCCGCCCGGCCCTCGTAGACGAGACGGCCCTCACGGTCGAAACGGGCCAGGTCACCGGTCCGGTAGAGACGACTGCCCGCCGGCCCGAACGGATTCGGCACGAACCGGGCCGCCGTCAACTCGGGTCGGCCGAGATAACCGTGGGCCAGGCCCTCGCCCGCGAGGTAGAGCTCACCGGTCACACCCGGCGGGCACAGGTTCAGATGCGCGTCGAGGACGTAACCGCCCTTGTTGACGAGCGGGGTCCCGATCGGAACGAGGGCGGGCGGCCCGTCGGCCGCTTCGACGGGGTGGGTGGTGGTGAAGCCCATCGACTCCGCCGGCCCGTACCC
>NZ_JBVIZC010000019.1:0-45579 GCF_055591945.1 Streptomyces sp. NPDC041191
TTGATTTTTGGCACGCTGTTGAGTTCTCAAGGAACGGACGCTTCCTTCGTACTCACCCTCACCGGGCTTTCCTCCGGGCTTTTCCCTTCGGTCTTTCGTGTTTCCAGCTTAGCAGATTCGTTTTCCGTTTCTGCCACCCGCTGGAGCGGGTTTCCGGGGCCGGAATTCGCTTTCGCGCTTTCCGTTCCCGGCGGGTTCAAACATTACCAGGCTTTCTCGGTCCCCCTGACCACGTCCCGCTGCGAGCACGCAGAGGTGTAGACCACTGGGGTTAGGATCTGGCTTGGCAGGTGCTGCCGACCCGCGACTCAAGGCCGCATGGGGGTCGAGCAGAAGTACGACAGTACATCCCACCGCCAGAGGAGGCAAATCGTTGCTGGTGGTCCCTAGCTCCGCCCAACTGGTACGTCTCGTGCGGAACCGGGACTTCTCATGACATACGCTTCTGAACAGTACGCCGTCCAGGACAGGTAGTGACGGCGCCACACCATCTCCGCCCCTGGGAGGCTTCCCATGACAACCGTGACGTCGCCGCTTGCCGGACGCGCCATCGGTCTCGCCGCAGTTCCCGACCCGGTCTTCTCCGGTGCGATGGTCGGTCCCGGTACCGCCATCGATCCCGTACGCGAGCCCTCCGAGGTCGTCTCGCCCGTCGACGGGGTCATCGTGTCCATGCACCCGCACGCCTTCGTCGTCGTCGACGGCGAGGGACACGGTGTGCTGACCCATCTCGGCATCGACACCGTCCAGCTCAACGGGCAGGGCTTCGAGCTGCTCGTGAACAAGGGGGACACCGTGACGCGCGGACAGGCCGTCGTGCGCTGGAACCCGGCCGAGGTCGAGGCCGCCGGCAAGTCCCCCATCTGTCCCGTCGTGGCCCTGGAGGCCACCGCGGACTCCCTTTCCGAGGTCGCCGAGGAAGGCGACGTGAAGGCCGGCGACCACCTCTTCGCCTGGAGCTGAGCCGGTCCGTCCGCTGTGACGACCGCGAGTTCGACATTCAACGCGGCGGCCGGGGCCGTCGCTCAATCGGAGACGGGTGAGATGGAGACAACGCTGCGAGGCGTCGGCGTCAGCCACGGAGTGGCGATCGGCGAGGTCCGGCACATGGGCACCGCGGTCCTGGAACCGCCGGCCAAGTCGATTCCGGCCGAGGAGGCGGAGCGCGAACAGGGGCGCGCCCGTCAGGCCGTGGAAGCGGTGGCCGCCGACCTGGTCGCCCGGGGCAACCTCGCCGGCGGCGAGGCCCAGGCGGTGCTGGAGGCCCAGGCGATGATCGCTCAGGACCCGGAACTCATCGCCGACGTCGACCGCCGGATCGCGGTCGGCAGCACGGCCGAGCGCGGCGTCTACGACGCCTTCTCGCACTACCGGGAGCTGCTCGCCGGGGCCGGCGAGTACATGGCGGGCCGGGTCGCCGACCTGGACGACGTGCGGAACCGGATCGTCGCGCGGCTGCTCGGCGTACCGATGCCGGGCGTGCCGGACAGTGACGAGCCCTACGTCCTGATCGCGCGGGACCTGGCGCCCGCCGACACGGCGCTGCTCGACCCGGCCCTCGTGCTCGGGTTCGTGACCGAGGAGGGCGGGCCGACCAGCCACAGCGCGATCCTCGCGCGGGCGCTGGGCGTGCCGGCCATCGTGGCGCTGCCGGGCGCGGGCGAGCTGGCCGAGGGCACGCTCATCGCGGTCGACGGTTCCACCGGGGAGCTCTTCGTGGACCCGAGCGAGGAGAAGAAGGCGGCGCTGACCGCGGCCGCCGCCGAGCGCAAGGCGGCCCTGACCGCATCCACCGGGCCGGGCGCGACCTCGGACGGGCACAAGGTGCCGCTGCTCGCCAACGTCGGCGGCCCGGCGGACGTGCCGGCGGCGGTGGAGGCCGGTGCGGAGGGTGTCGGCCTGTTCCGTACGGAGTTCCTCTTCCTGGACGACAGCGGGAAGGCTCCCTCCGAGGAGAAGCAGGTCGACGCCTACCGCAAGGTCCTGGAGGCGTTCCCCGAGGGCCGGGTGGTCGTGCGGGTGCTCGACGCCGGCGCCGACAAGCCGCTGGACTTCCTGACGCCGGCGGACGAGCCGAACCCGGCGCTCGGCGTGCGGGGGCTGCGGTCGCTGCTCGACCACCCGGAGGTGCTGCGGACCCAGCTGACCGCGCTGGCGAAGGCGGCCGAGGGGCTGCCGGTCTACCTCGAGGTCATGGCGCCGATGGTGGCCGACCGTACGGACGCGAAGGCGTTCGCCGACGCGTGCCGCGAGGCGGGGCTGCGGGCGAAGTACGGCGCGATGGTCGAGATCCCGTCGGCCGCGCTGCGGGCGCGCTCGATCCTCCAGGAGGTCGAGTTCCTGTCGCTCGGTACCAACGACCTGGCGCAGTACACCTTCGCGGCCGACCGGCAGGTCGGCGCGGTGTCCCGGCTCCAGGACCCGTGGCAGCCGGCGCTGCTCGACCTGGTGGCGCTGTCCGCCGAGGCGGCCAAGGCCGAGGGCAAGAGCTGTGGTGTCTGCGGCGAGGCCGCCTCGGACCCGCTGCTGGCGTGTGTGCTGACGGGTCTGGGGGTCACCTCCCTCTCGATGGGCGCGGCGTCGATCCCGTACGTGCGGGCGACGCTGGCCAAGTACTCGCTGGCGCAGTGCGAGCGGGCCGCCGCCGCGGCGCGGACCGCGGACACGGCGCACGGCGCGCGGCTGGCCGCCCAGGCGGTGCTGTCCGGAGAGTGATCTCCCGGGTGGACGACGAAGGGGCTTTCCGTCACGGAGGTGGCGGGGAGCCCCTTCGTCGTGGGCGGGGTCAGTGGTGGGCGGTCCAGTCGTCCCCGGGGTCGGGGGCGAGGGGGAAGCCGGCACGGTACTCGACCCCGGGCTCCGGGGAGAGGGGTTCTCCCGTGCGGGCGTCGGTGCAGTAGGCGGAGAAGACCTCGGCCTCGGTGAGGGGGGTCAGGGTGCCGTCGGTGAGGCGCCAGCCGTGGAGCCGGTCCGGGGCACCGGGGGCGGTGGTGCGCAGGACGACTCCGCCGGGTGCCGCGAGGGCGATGCCGGTGGCGAGCACGGCGGTGAACTCCGCGGCGGGGGCGGTCGCCGCGGTGTCCTCCGGCGGCACGGTGCCGTCGCCGCGGAGGACGGCGAGGAGCTGGTCGTCGGCGGCGGAGACGCTGCAGACGAGATGGTGGACCCCCGCCCCGGCGGCTTCGAGGAGGCGGACGAGCATGCGCGCGGCGCGTTCGTAGGCGGCTTCCCCGATGTCCTCGCCGCAGCTCGCGCAGTCGCCGGCGGTGGCGAGGACGGTGGTGGCGTACTCCCAGGTGGCCTGGCGGACGGCGGTGTCGACGAGTTCGGGGAGGAGGGCGGTGAGGGGCTGTCCGGTGTAGGTGACGTGGGCGCCGATGGCGGCGAGGTGGGCGGTGAAGCAGCTGCGGCTCGCGGGGAGGTCGGGGTCGATGCCGGTCTCGGCGCACCAGGCCGCGTACTCCTCGGGGTCGAAGAGGGCGACGGTCGTGTGTCCGCCCCGGGTGGCGAGGGTCCTGAGAAGGGACTCGACCTCGCGGAGGTAGGTGAGGTGGTCGTCGAAGGTGAAGGTGCGGTAGCGCCGCATGGCCGCGAAGTCCCGCTCGTCGGCGAGGAGGCCGACGGTACTGGGGATCTCTCGGCGCAGTGCGCGGCGGAGGCTCGCCGTGGTGGTTCCGGTCCGTGTCATGTCTCCCCCTGGTGACGGTCCGATCAGTTCTCACTCACCGTAACCTTCGCCACTGACAGTGACGATCCGGAGAGGTGTCGGCGGACGAGGCGGTTCTGTGCGGCGGCGGTGGCGACGAGGGCGGCGCCGAGGAAGGGCCAGGCGAAGGGGCCGGCGGAGACGAGACCGGTCATGAGGAGGGGGCCCGCGAAGCGCTGGGTGGACTGGGCGAGGCCGTGGACTCCGAGGTAGGCGCCCTGGGCGTCGTCGGGGGCGAGGGCGACGGAGATCTCCCAGGAGGCGATGGTGTGGATCATTTCGGCGAAGGTGAGGGCGACGGCCGCGGTGATCAGGGCGGTGACGGCCAGGGTGCGGCCGCCGAGGGCGGAGGCGCAGACCGCGAGGGTGCCGACGGCGAAGAGGACCGCGAGGGGGGCGAGCAGGCGGCGGGCGGCGTCGGTGGTGGCGCCGAAGCGGGAGAGCGGTACCTGGAAGAGCACGACGAGGGCGCTGTTGGCGACCAGGAGGAGCGGGGCGAGGCCCACGGGGGCGTCGGTGGCGTGGACGATCCAGAGCGGCAGGGCGACCTGGAGGATCGAGTCATGGAGGAAGAAGACGCCCTCCCCCGCCGTGAAGGCGAGGAAGCTCCGGTCGCGCCAGGGGCTGGGGGGCGTGGTGGCGGGGGCGGTGCCGGTACCGGTGGAGGCGGCGGCTACGCGGGAGGCGGGGGCGGGAGGTTCGGCGCAGCGGAGGGTGAGAGCCGCCATGACCAGGTAGGAGAGGGCGTCGCCGACGAGCAGGAGCTGGAAGGCGGTGGTGGAGCCGACGGCGAGCGCCGCCGCCGCCCCGAGGCCGCCGAGGGTCCAGCCGATGTTGGCGGTGGTGCGGTTGATGGCCTGGTAGCGGACGCGTTCGGGGCCGGCGACACGGGCGGCGTAGAGCTTGGTGAGGACGTTGGTGGCGCGGTCGGGGAGGGCTCCGGCGGCGGAGAAGAGGACGAGGAGGAGGTAGTGGTCGGTGGTGAGGAGGGCCAGGAGGGCAGCGGCGCGCAGGAGTTGGGCGCAGATGATGACGCGGACCAGGGGGAAGCGGTCGGCGAGGCGTCCGCCGAGCGGGGCGCCGGCGATGCCCGCCGCGCCGGAGAGGGCGACGAGGAGGCCGACCTGGCCGAGCCCGAGGCCCGTGACGTAGGTGAAGTAGAGGGCCATGGCGGTGGACCAGAGTCCGGTGCCGCACTTGTCGATGAAGCCGACGAGGAGCATGCGGCGGCCGTCCGCGCCGCCGGGGACGCGGTCCTTGAAGGGGGTCCTGGGTGCGGGAAGCGTCCGGGCGGGTCGGGTGGTACGGCTCATGGGTCCCCCTGGGGTGCGCGGCGTCCCGTCGCGGTGGTTCGCGCGGGGCGCCTTGCGCCTACGTTTGTATCGATACATAATGCTTTACGTGACAGCACAATATGTGATCGAAGGCGTCACGGCCAAGGGGATCGCCGCATCCGTGGAGCGGGGCGTGACCGAGGGCCGGCTCGCACCGGGGAACGCGCTGCCGCCGGTGCGGCGGCTCGCGGACGAGTTGGGGGTCAGTCCGGGGACCGTCGCCACGGCCTACAAGGAGCTGCGGCGGCGGGGCCTGGTCGTCACCCGGGGCCGGGGCGGGACGGTGGTGGCCGAGGCGCCGTCGGTGACCTCCCGGCGTCCCCCGCGCGTCCCGGAGGGCCTGGTGGACCTCGCCGGCGGGCACCCGGACCCGGACTTCCTCCCCGTACTGCGGCCGCCGGCGGCCGTCGCCCCCGTGTACGGCTCCCACCGCGCCTCGCCCCGCCTCGCGTCCCTCGAAGCCCTGACCCGGGCGTGGTTCGAGCGCGACGGGGTGCCCGCGCGGCACGTGACGTTCGCGCACGGGGCGCTCGACTGCGTCGCACGTCTGCTCTCGACGGAGCTGCGGCCCGGGGACGCCGTGGCCGTGGAGGACCCTGGCTTCCATCACCTGCTCGACCTGGTGCCCGCGCTCGGGCTGCGGACGGTGCCGGTGGCGGTGGACGGCGAGGGGCTCGTACCGGAGTCGCTGCGGAGGGCGCTGCGGAGCGGGGCGCGCGCGGTGGTGTGCAGCCCCCGGGGCCAGTGTCCGACCGGGGCGTTCTTCACCCGGTCGCGGCGGGACGCGCTGGTGGCGGTGGTGCGGGAGTTCCCCGACGTGCTCGTCGTCGAGGACGACCACAACGCCGAGATCGGCGGGGTCGCCGCGCACACGCTCGCCGCGGCCGGGCTCGACCGGTGGGCGCAGGTGCGGACGGTGTCGAAGCACCTCGGGATCGACCTGCGGTGGGCCGGGGTCGCGTGCGACGCGGTGACCCTGGCGCGGCACGACGGCCGGATGCTGATGACGTCGGGCTGGGTCAGTCACGTCCTCCAGGAGACCGTGGCCGGCCTGTTCACCGACGGGGCGGTGCGCGCGCTGGTGGCGGCCGGCGAGGAGGCGTACGCGGAGCGGCGCGCGGCGCTGATCGGCGCGCTCGGCACGTACCGGATCCGGGCGGTCGGCGCGAGCGGGCTGAACGTGTGGGTGCCGGTGCGGGACGAGTCCGCCGTGGTCAACGGGCTGCGGACGCGGGGCTGGTGGGTGGCAGCGGGGGCGCGGTTCCGGATCGCGGCCCCGCCCGCGGTGCGGATCACGACGGCGACGCTCGCACCCTCCGACGCGGCACGGCTCGCGGCGGACTTCGCGGAGGTCCTGGGTGACGGGCAGGCGACGTACGGGGGGTGAGGCCCGGGGGACGGGGCGCGTACGGAGGGAGGGTGGAGTTCACCGGAGCCGGGCCGGGGCCGCTCCGACGGCTTCCGGCCGCATTGATGTGGTCTCGACCATTGCCCTCCGGCCCGGCCGTGAAGGAAGCTGCTCGCCGGGCACCGGATCATCACGGCCGGAGTGCCTGCCACCGGAACAGGAAGGCAGCAACACACCCATGCGCAAAGTGATTTCGACCCTGAGCCTGACCGGCCTGATGGCCGCGGCCGCCCTGACGCTCGCCCCGTCCGCCCAGGCCGCCGGGTACGTCTACGTCGGCATGTACCCGAGCGCCGCCGCCTGCGACGCGGCCGGACAGGGGTACGTGGCCCGGGGCCAGGCGGTCGGCTACTTCTGTGACGCCACCCCCACCACGGCCCGCCTGTCCATCTGGGTCTGACCGGTCCCACCGGTCCGGGCGCCGGCGCGCCCGGAACCGGTGGCCGGCCCGTCCGGACGAACCCTCTAGCCCCGGCGGTTGGCGGCCAGCGTCTCGTAGAAGTGGAGGAGGCCGAGGTCGTCGACCGAGCCGGCGTTGACGGCCTTGGCCAGGGGGGTGCCCTGGAGGAGGCGCTTGACCGGGACCTCGATGCGCTTGCCGGTGAGGGTGTGCGGGACGCCCGGGACCTCGATGATCTCGTCGGGGACGTGGCGCGGCGAGAGTTCGGCGCGGATGGTCCGCTTGATGCGGTCGACCAGTTCGGCGTCGAGGGCGGCGCCCTCCGCCAGGTGGACGAAGAGCGGCATCCAGTAGCCGCCGTCCGGCTCCTCCAGGCCGATGACCAGGGACTCGCGGATCTCCGGGAGGCGTTCCACGGCCTCGTAGATGTCGGCGCTCCCCATGCGGACGCCCTGCCGGTTGAGGGTGGAGTCGGAGCGTCCGTGGATGACGACCGAACCGTGGTCGGTGATCGTGATCCAGTCGCCGTGGCGCCACGCGCCCGGGAACATCTCGAAGTAGCTGTCGCGGTAGCGGCTGCCGTCGGGGTCGTTCCAGAAGTGGATCGGCATGGACGGCATGGGGTTGGTGACGACGAGTTCGCCGACCTCGCCGACGACGGGCCTGCCGGAGGGGTCCCATGCCTGGAGGTCGGTGCCGAGACCGGCCGCCTGGAGTTCGCCGACGTGGACCGGGAGAGTGGGGACGGCTCCGGCGAAGCAGGAGCAAACGTCCGTGCCGCCGCTGACGGAGGCGATCCAGAGGTTCTCGCGGACCTCGTCGTGGAGCCAGCGGAAGCCGTCGGGGGGCAGCGGGGAGCCGGTGGTGGCGACGCACTTCACGGCCGAGAGGTCGAAGTCCCGGCCGGGGTGCACGTCCGCCTTGGCGCAGGCCATCACGTACGCGGCGGAGGTGCCGTACAGGGTGGCGCGGGTGCGTTCGGCGACGCGCCACTGGGCGGCGGTGTCGGGGTGACCGGGGCTGCCGTCGTACAGGACGATCGTCGTTCCGGTGAGCAGGCCGGAGACGAGGAAGTTCCACATCATCCAGCCGGTGGAGGTGTACCAGAAGAACACGTCGTCGGGGCCGAGGTCGCAGTGGAGGCCCAGCTGCTTGACGTGCTCGACGAGGATGCCGCCCTGGGACTGGACGATGGCCTTCGGCAGGCCGGTGGTGCCGGAGGAGTACAGGACCCACAGGGGGTGGGAGAAGGGGACCTGCTCGTAGACCGGTTCGGCGTCGGAGGCGACCAGGTCGTCCCAGGCGAGGGTCCCTTCGGGGGCCGGGGTGCCCAGGAGCGGGACGTGGACGACCGCGCGGAGGGTCGGGAGTTCGGCGCGCAGTTCGGCGGCGGTGTCGCGGCGGTCGTGCTCCTTGCCGCCGTAGCGGTAGCCGTCGACGGTGAAGAGGACGACCGGCTCGACCTGCTGGAAGCGGTCGAGGACGCTGCGGGCACCGAAGTCCGGGGCGCAGGAGGTCCACACGCCGCCGACGGCGGCGGTGGCGAGGAGGGCCACGACGGACTGCGGGACGTTGGGCAGGTAGCCGCTGACCCGGTCGCCGGGGCGTACGCCGAGGGCGCGCAGTTCGGCGGCCAGGGAGCCGACCTGGCGGCGGAGCTCGGCCCAGGTGACCGGTGTGGGCTCATGTGTCTCGTCCACATGGAGCAGGGCCGTGTCGTGGGGGCGCTCGTCGGCGGTGCGCAGGGCGTGCTCGGCGTAGTTGAGGGTGGCCCCGCGGAACCAGTCGGCGCCGGGCATCGAGCGGTCGCCCAGGACCCGCTCGTACGGGGTGGAGAAGCGGATGCCGAACCATTCGACGACCGCCCGCCAGAACGCTTCGAGTTCCTCGACCGACCAGCGGTGGAGCGCCGGGTACCCTCCCCCGGCCGGGGCGCCGTGGTGTTCGGCGGCCCAGGACTGGAAGCGGGTGACGGCGGCCGTGGCGATGCGTTCCTCGTCCGGCTGCCAGAGCGGCTCGGTCTGCGCTGATGTCATGGGGCGGCTCCCTGGCTGTACGCGGGGTCTGCGTGTGTCCCGCGCACGTGCTGGGGTGTGCGCGTGACACGGCTGACAGGACGATGCCATGTGATCGTCTTTCGCACCAGGTCTGCCCGCCCATGGTCGGCCGGTTGAACATGTGCCCCCACCACGGGTGAACGGCGGCTGAACGGAGCTTCCGGTGCCTCCGGCGGATGGCAGGGTGAGCTGCATGAACGGTCGTGGACTGCTGCGTTCGGTGAAGGTGTTCGGTTCCGCGGGGGGCCTGCGGGCGGTGCGCTCGGTGTGGCGGCCGCGTCGTACGGACGCGTGGGGGCTGCCGCTCCGGGGGGCGGAGCGGGCCCGGGTGCCGGGGCCCGCGACGGCGGCGGAGCCCGCGCCGGGCGGCGGGACGATCCGGTTCGCGCGGTCGTCGCTGCGCCTGTGTGTGTCGGCGGGCGGCACGGTCTTCTGGGGGTGGGACGGCGCCGGGCCGCTGCCCTCGTACGCCCTGGCCGGCGGGACGCCCGAGCCGGACCCCCGGGCGTCCCTGGAGCCGGACACGGACGGCGGGTGGCGGATCGTGTCGGAACGGGTGACGGTGGCGGTCTCCCGGTACGGGGCGGTGGAGATCCGCACGCCGGGCGGGCTGATGCTCCGGCGGGACCTGCCGCCGCGCTGGTGGGAGCCCGTGGCGGACGGGGGCGCCCCGGGGGCTCCGGAGGGCGCCGGGACCGCGCGCTGGGCGCAGCGCAGCGAGGTCCCGGCCGACGCGCGCTTCTTCGGGCTGGGCGGACGGCCGGACGGCCCCCGGCTGCGGGACGGCTCGTACCGGCTGTGGAACACGGCGGCCTCCGGCGGCGAACCGCCGTCCGTCACCATGCCGGTGCAGTTCGTGGTCTCGGACGCCGGTACGCACCTGGCGTTCCACGACAACTCCTGGGACGGCCGGGTCACCCTGGCGGAGGGTGAGGAGGGTGCCGGGTCCGGGCACGACCGGCCGGGTACCGGCGAGCTCCGGATGGAGGGCGGCCCGCTGCGCTGCTGGGTGGTGGTCGGCACCCCCGCGCGCGTGCTGCACGGCTGGGCGGCGCTGACGGGCGCGCCCGCGCTCCCGCCGTCCTGGGCGCTCGGCCCGCAGTACGCGCGCGGGGGGCCGGGCGGCACGGCGGAGGCGTTGAGGGCGGTGGACGAGTACCGGGAGCGGGGCCTGCCGCTCTCCGCCGTCCATCTGGACGACGGGGAGCGGCAAGGCGGAGGGCGGGACGGGGGCCGGCGGCGGCTCCCCGGTCCGCGCGATCCGGCCGGGCTCGCGGCGGAGCTGCGGGAGCGGGACGTACGGCTGGTGCCGGTCGTGGTTCCGGCGGTGCGGGCGGAGCCCGGGAACCCGGTGTACGACGGCGGGCGCGCGGTGGACGCCTTCGTCCGGGGTGCCCGGGGCGGGGAGGTCCTCGGGACGGCGCGGACGGGCGCGTGCGCCTACCCGGACTTCACCGATCCGTCGGTGCGGGAGTGGTGGGGCGGGTTGTGCGGGGAGCGGCTCCGGCAGGGCTGCTCCGGGGTGGCGTACGACCGGAACGAGCCGTCCCGTCCCGTCCCGTCCGGCGACCCGGCGCTGCCGCGTTCGGCGCGGCACGCGCTGGACGGCCGGGGCGGCGACCACCGGGAGGCGCACAACGTGTACGGCCTGACGATGGCGCGGGCCGGGTACGAGGGGCTGTGCCGGGCGCGGCCCGGGGAGCGGCCCTTCGTGCTCTCGCGTTCCGGCTGGGCGGGCATGCAGCGGTACGGGGGCACCTGGGCGGACGGCACGCCGGCGGGGTGGCCGGGGCTGCGCGCCTCGCTCGCCCTGGTCCTGGGGCTCGGACTGTGCGGGGTGCCGTACGCGGGTCCCCTCGCGGGCGGTCCCGGTGACGGGCCGTCGCCGGAGCTGTTCCTGCGCCAATACCAGCTGGCGGCGTGGCTCCCGCTGTTCGGCACGCGGGCGGGGGACGGCCCCGGTCCGCGCGAGCCGTGGGAGTACGGGCCCGAGGTCCTGGAGCACGCGCGCGCGGCGCTGGCCGAACGCGAGCGGCTGCGGCCGTACTTCGTCACCCTGGCGCGGCTCGCCCGGGCGACGGGCGCGCCGTACGTCCGGCCGGTGTGGTGGGGGACGCCGGAGGACCGGGCGCTGCGGGACTGCGAGGACGCGTTCCTGCTCGGCGACTCGCTGCTCGTGGCACCGGTCCTGACGCGCGGTGCCGACCGGCGGGCGGTACGGCTGCCGCGCGGACGCTGGTACGACACGGCGACGGGGCGGGCGTACGAGGGGCCCGGGCAGGTGTTGCTCGACGCGCCGCTGTCGCGGGTGCCGGTCCTCGCCAGGGCCGGTGCGGTGCTTCCGGTGCGGGACGGGGACGCCGGGCTCGCCCTGGAGGTGTGGGCGCCCGCCGAGGGGCGGACGGGCGGGGGGCTCGTCGTACGGGACACGGGGGACGGCTGGGAGCCGGCCGGGATGGAGCGGTACCAGTCGCGCAGGTCGGACGGCCGGGTGGTGGTGGAGCGGGTGACGGGCGACGGGGTGGAGGCGGCGGGGCTGCCGGTGCGGGTGCGGGGGCTCTGACGGACCGGCGCGGGGCCCGCCGGGTCCGTGCCCCCTTCCGCCGGCGCGGGGAGCCCGGCGCACGGGGCCCCGCGTCCACCGGGCGGGTCCGAGCGGGCGGCGGTACGAGCCCGGGTGCGCGGCGCGGGCCGGGCGCGTCCCCGGTCCGCCTTCCCTCAGCCGTACTCTCCCGCGAACCACTTCCGCACCGCCTCCGTGTGGAGCGGGAAGGCCAGTTCCTCCGGGCCCCTGAGCAGGTGGTGGCCGTGGGTCTCGTCCGTCGGGGCCGGGGCGGGGAGGGCGGCGGCCGGGCGGGACGGGAGGAGGCCGAAGAGGAGGAGGTGGCCGGCGGGCGAGCTCATCGCGTCGGCGAGGCGGACCTCTTCCGCGACGGCCCCGATGCCGGTCTCCTCGCGCAGTTCGCGGACGACGGCGGTCCGCCAGTCCTCGCCGTGGTCGATGAAGCCGCCGGGAAGCGCCACCCCGCCCCGGTGGGGCTCGATGGCGCGGGTGATGACGACGAGGCCCGTGCCGTCCGCGTCCGCGGCGGGCAGGAGGGCGACGGCGACGGGCAGCGGATTGCGGTGGGCGGTGTGGCCGCAGCGCGGACAGGTGCGGGGCCAGGACGCGCCGGACGGATACGGCGCACCGCAGGAGGAGCAGTGGGAGTCCTTCACCGTCCGACCGTACGCGATCGCCCTTTCCCGGCGCCGCCGGAACTGATAGACGGTGTTCATGACAGGACTGACAGGACTGACAGGACCGGCGAAGCTCGCTTCCGCCCTCCGTACCCTCGCCGTCACGGCCGCCGCCGGACTGCTCGCCGTCACCGGCTCCGTCGCGGCCTCCGCTCCCCCGGCCTCGGCCGCGCCCGAGCCGAAGGCGCCGCGGGAGTTCGTGGCCCTCTCCTCCGTCGATCCGACGATCCTCCAGGAGATGCGCTACGCGACGGCGCACAACTTCGTGGGCGAGCGGGTGGACGGTTACCGGCAGCCGCTGTGCGTCCTGACCCGGCCGGCGGCGGAGGCGCTGCGCCGGGCGCAGACGCGGCTGCTCGCCCGGGGCTACACGCTGAAGGTGTACGACTGCTACCGGCCGCAGCGGGCCGTCGACCACTTCGTGCGGTGGGCGAAGGACCCGGAGGACGAGCGGATGAAGGAGGAGTTCTATCCGCGGGTCGACAAGTCGAGGCTGTTCGCGGACGGTTACATCGCGGAGAAGTCCGGGCACAGCCGGGGTTCGACGGTGGACCTGACGATCGTGCGGCTGCCGGCGCGGCCCACGCGCGCGTACCGGCCGGGCGAGCGGCTGGTGGAGTGCTACGCGCCGAAGGAGGAGCGCTTCCCCGACGACTCCGTGGACATGGGGACGGGTTACGACTGCTTCGACACCCTCTCGCACACCGACGACCCGCGGGTCACGGGCGAGCAGCGGGCGAACCGGCAGCTGCTCAGGGGGGTGCTCGCCGAGCAGGGGTTCGTGAACCTGCCGGAGGAGTGGTGGCACTTCACGTTCAAACCGGAGCCGTTCCCGGACACGTTCTTCGACTTCCCGGTGGCGCGGCGGTCGGTGGCCGGGCACTGAGCCCCCGGTGGAGGGTCCCCGGCCGGGGACCCTCCACCGGGGTCAGGAGGTGGCGGCCGCGTGGGCGCGGTCCGCGAGGACGAGGGCGTTCTCGACGACCGCCACGAGGACGTTCTTCACGGACTCCCGGTCCCGGGCGTCGCACATCAGCAGCTCCACCTCGGGGTCGAGGTCGAGCGCGCCGCGCACGCTCTCGGCGGGGAACCGCTGGGCGCCCTCGAAGCAGTTGACGGCCACCGTGAAGGGGATGCCGCGCCGCTCGAAGTAGTCGATGGCGGCGAAGCTGTCCTCCAGGCGGCGGGTGTCCGCGAGGACGACCGCGCCCAGGGCCCCCTGGGCCAGCTCGTCCCAGAGGAACCAGAAGCGGTCCTGGCCCGGGGTGCCGAACAGGTACAGGACGAGGTCCTCGCGGAGGGTGATGCGGCCGAAGTCCATGGCGACGGTGGTGGTCGTCTTGGCCTCGACGCCGTGCAGGTCGTCGACGGGCCGTCCCGCCTCGCTGAGGACCTCCTCGGTCCGCAGGGGCCTGATCTCGCTGACCGCGCCCACCAGCGTCGTCTTGCCGACCCCGAACCCGCCGGCGACGAGGATCTTCAGGGTCACCGGTTCGACGAAGGGCTTGGTGCGGCTAGAGCGCCCGAAGGCCATTGATCACCTCGCGGAGGATGTTCACATCCGGCAGCTCGGCCGGCGGAACGGGGCGGGTCACATGGACGAGTTCGTCCTCGACGAGGTCGCCGACGAGGACCCGGACCACCCCTACGGGGAGGTCGAGTCCGGCGGCGAGCTCGGCGATCGACTGGGGCTGCGCGGAGCAGCGTTCGACGATCTCCACGTGTTCCGGGGAGAGCGTCTGGTCCCGGCCGGGGTCTTCGGCGGCGGGTTCGGGAACGACCAGCGCGATCAGGTCGAGCCGGTGGCGGGTGGCGGCGCTCGTCCGGCCGCGGGTCATCGCGTACGGGCGGACCACCGGCCCGGCCTCGTCGTCGAACCAGTGGTGGGGGCGCGGGTCGTGCCCCACCGCCGGCCGGTTCCGTTCGGCTTCGTCACTCATGCCGTCCCACTCACCCTCCCGAGGGCAGTCCGGTCCGGGGGGCCGTCGCGAGGTGGGCCCCGACCCGCTTCACCATCAGCGTCATCTCGTAGGCGACCTGGCCGACGTCGGAGTCGGCGTCCGCGAGCACCGCCAGGCAGCTGCCGTCCCCGGCGGCCGTGACGAAGAGGAAGGCGTCCTCCAGCTCGACGACCGTCTGGCGCACCGCGCCCGCCTCGAAGTGGCGGCCGACGCCCTTGGCCAGGCTGTGGAAGCCGGAGGCGACGGCGGCCAGGTGCTCACCGTCCTCGCGGGTCAGGTCCTGGGAGGCGCCGGTGGGAAGGCCGTCGCCGGAGAGCACCAGGGCCTTCCGGATGGAGCCGACGCGCTGGACGAGTTCGTCGAGGAGCCAGTTCAGTTCGCCGTTTCCGGAGGTCGTGCTGGGTGCTGCGGCGTTCGGTGCGGTCATCGACCGTCCCCCTCGGGTGTCGTTCCTGGTGCTGTCGGGTCGTCAGGGCCGGTGGTGTGCCGTCGTCCGCGCTGCCATCCGCGCTGCATGGCGGCCATCCGGGCACGGACCTCCTCGGCGTCGCGTTCGAAGGGGTCCGGTCCGCCGGGCGCGGACCCGGTGGCCGCGCGGGCGGCTTCGGCACCGCCCGCCGGGCGGTCGTCCGCGCGCAGCTGGGGCGCGAGGCTGGCCTGGCGGACGCGGCGGGGCAGCCCGTCGAAGGGGACCGGCGCCTCCGGCGGCGCGGGGTCCTCCGGCCGTACGGAGCGGCCTTCCGGGCGGGCGGGCTCCCCGGGGGGTACGGGCCCTTCCGGCCGCGCGGGGCCCCGCGGCGGTACGGGCCGCCGCGACGGCACGGGGACGAGGGCGGGGCCGTCCGCGCCGTCGGCGGCGGGGTGCGACCGGCCGGAAAGCGGGTGGACGCCGTCCGTCGCGGGGCGGGCGCGGTCGGGGGACGGGCCGGGGCCGTCCGGGGCCGGGCGGGTGCGGTCGGGCCCGTCGACGCGGCGGCCGTGGTCCGCGACGAGGGTGGGGACGCGGCGGCGCGGCAGCGGTACGGAGCGGTGGCCGGACGCGCCCTCCCCGGCGTGGCCGTCGGCCCGGTCCCGGGCCTGCTCGTGCTGCTCGCCGGGGGCGGCGCGGCGGCTCCGGGGCCTGAACAGGCCGCCGCGCTCGCTCTCGGTGTCGAGGAGGTCCGCGGACCGGTCGAGGAGCGCGTCGAACCCGTCGCCGCCGAGCGGGGCCTCCAGCTCGACGGGGCCGTCGACGGGGCCGGGCGCGTCGGTGACGTCGGGGACCCTGGCGAGCGCCGGGCGCCGGGTGGGCAGGGCGGTGGTGCCGCCGTCGGCGCGGGGCCCCTTGCGGTCGAGCCGGAAGCCGGCGCCCTCCGTCTCGGGCGCGTCGGTGAGCAGCGCGGCCGGGATGAAGACGACCGCGGTGGTCCCCCCGTACGGCGAGGTCTGGAGCGAGACCCGGACGTTCTGGCGCTGGGCGAGGCGGCTGACCACGAAGAGGCCGAGACGGTCGGTGTCCGAGAGTTCGAAATCGGGGGTCTCGGCGAGGCGGAGGTTGGCGTCGAGCAGGGCGTCGGGGTTCATGCCGAGGCCCCGGTCGTGGATCTCCAGGGTGAAGCCGTTGGCGACCCGCTCGCCGAGGACCTGGACGGCGGTGTGCGGGGGCGAGAAGACGGTGGCGTTCTCGAGGAGTTCGGCGACGAGGTGGGTGAGGTCCGCGACGGCGGAGCCGCCCACGCCGAGGCGGGGCAGCCGGCGCACCTCGATCCGCTCGTAGTCCTCGACCTCGGCGACGGCGGCGCGGACGACGTCCATGAGCTGGACGGGCTTGCGCCACTGACGGGAGGGGGCGGCGCCGGACAGGATGACCAGGCCCTCGGCGTGCCGGCGCATGCGGGTGGTGAGGTGGTCGAGCCGGAAGAGGTCGGCCAGCTCGTCGGTGTCCTCGGTGCGCCGCTCCATGGTGTCGAGGAGGGTGAGCTGGCGGTGGAGGAGGACCTGGTTGCGGCGGGCGAGGTTGACGAAGACCTCGGAGACCCCGCGGCGCAGCTCCGCCTGCTTGACGGCGGCCTCGACGGCGGCGCGCTGGAGGGTGTTGAGGGCCTGGCCGACCTGGCCGACCTCGTCCTCGCCGTAGCGCAGGTGGGGCACTTCGGTGGTGACGTCGACCTGTTCGCCGGCGGCGAGCCTGCGCATGACGCTGGGCAGCCGTACGCCGGAGACCTCCTGGGCCTCCTTCTGGAGGCGGCGCAGGTCGCGGACGAGCCGGCGGCCGATGCGGACGGAGATGAAGACCGAGGCGAGCAGGGCGAGGAAACCGAGGACGCCGGCGATGCCGACCTTGAGGAGGACGCTGTACGCGGCGGGCCGGACGCGGTCCTGGTAGCGGTCGCCGGCGGCGGTGTCCTCGCGGGCGAGGACGTCGAGGACGGGGTTCGCCCTCTCCTGCCAGCGGGCGGCGGTGACGGCGCGCGGGCTGTCGGTGGGGCCCTGTTCGACGAGGGCGTTCTCGGCGGTGCGCAGCGGCAGGGTCTCGGGGCCGCGCCAGAACGTCTCGAAGCGGCCGCGCTCGGCGGCGGGCAGGAGTTCGAGGTTGATCTCGTAGAGCTGCCGGCGGTTGGCGACGAGGTCGGTCATCGCGCGTATCTCCTGCGCGGTGACGCGGTCCGCGACGAGTGCGGAGAGCACGAGGGCGTCCTCGCGGGAGAGCAGTTCGCGGGCGCGGGTGACGCCGACGAGGGCGCGGGCCTGCTTGTCCATCTCCACGTTCTCCAGGGCGTGGAGGGTGAGGAGGAAGTTGTGGCAGGGGTCGACGAGCCGGTTGTAGAAGTCGAGGGCCTGCATGCGGCCGACGCTGCGCTGTTCCACGGAGCGGCGGAGCGGTTCGAGGCCGTCGAACGCTTCGAGGAGGGTGTTCAGGCGCTGGGTGGTGACGGGCCGCATCTCCTCGCGGACGCCGGGGTCGGCGGCGTTGGCGCGGACGCGGTCGATCTGCCGGTCGGTGGCCCGGCGGGCGTCGCGCAGGGAGTCGAGGGCCTCGGAGCCCCGGGGGTCGGCGAGGTAGACGAGCGACTGCCGGCGTTCGAGCTGGATGACCCGGGCGGTGTCCTCCAGGGGGTGGCCGACCTTGTCGACGATGTAGCCGACGTCGAGGAGCTGGTCGGCCTCGCGGCCCGTGAGGACCGTGGCGAAGCCCCACAGTCCGGTGAGGGAGACGAGGGGGACGAGCAGCAACGCCACGATCTTCCTGCGGATGGACTTCCCGCGAAAGCGCATGGCCTCCCCCAGCTCGGTCCCCGCGCGTCACGAGGGCCCTTCACGTTCGTGACGTCCCGCGTCGGGACGCGGCGTCGACCTTGAGTTCCAACAAACGGCGGCGCGAGCCTACTACTGCATCACGGCCGTTCCGTAGGCGTCTCCGGGCTATTTTCAGCCTGCCGAGTGAGCGGCGATCATGAGATGTCCTGCTATCCGGGTAGGCGGGGTCGGCCACTGTGGCGCAGGACACCTGGTGGGACAATGTCTCCACCGGTATGCGGAGATGGCTGGAATTACGCGTTCCGGTCGTCCGGGGGCCGCGTTGTCCCCGGAGGGGGCGAAACCTTTTCCCTCTGCCGCACGTCCATGGGTAGGGGGGTTCCGTCCGCGTAAAGGCGCTCGCAACGGGCAGCCGTCCCTGGAGTCGTTCAGCGGTGGGGAGTGACAGGACAATGGAACACGAGGCGCGGCCGTCGGGGCAGTTGTGGGTGGAGGACGAGCGGGGACGGCGGCGCATGCCCGACCCGGTGCGCGACGCCGCCGTACGGGCCGTGATGATCACGTCGGTGACCCTCGTCCAGGCGGTGGTGGCGTTCTTCTGCAGTCTCGCGGGCTCGTGGCTGGCCTTTCCGGTCACCCTCACCGCGGTGGCCTCGACGATCGTGGCCACCTGGAGCGTCCTGGACATCTGGATCACCCGTCAGGTGTGGCGCCAGCGCAACGGCGTGGTGTCGGAGCCGAGCAGCACGGCGCGTCCGGCGCCGCGACCCCGGCGCGGCGAGGGCCGGGCGGAGTCGGCGCCGCTGTCCGAAGCGGCCTGAGACGACCCGGGCGAGCGGACCGGGACGTACGGGAGCGGACCGGGACCGCGTCACGGGAAACGGAGAACGGGGAGGGGCCCGTCTCCCGCCGGAACGTGCCGGCGGGAGACGGGCCCCTCCCCTTCCCGCCGGGACCCTCTACGGGGTCTCCGCCGGCGCGGGCTCGTCGGACCGGTGGCGGCGGAACATCCGCGTCGCCGTGATCTCGCCGTGGACCGGCTCGCCCTCCGGGTCGGGCTGCGGCAGGCCGGGGCGCAGGTGCTCCTCCACGCTGATGTACTTCAGGCCGGCCCGCAGGTCGGCGTCGTTCCGGAGCCTGATCACCAGCGGGAACTCCGCGAGCGCCGTCGTGTCGAACAGACCCGTCGTGTACAGGAGCTGGACGCCCAGCGCGTCCGACACGGCCCGCTGGAGCTCCAGGAGGTACGTGGCGTTGGCCCGGCCGATCGGGTTGTCCAGGAACAGGGTGCCCGCGTGCCGGTGCCTGTCGCGGCCCCGGTCGTTGGAGCGGAGCGCCGCCATCGTGCAGTACAGGGCGATGGCGGCGGTGAGCAGCTGGCCGCCGGAGAAGACGTCGCCCATCTGCCCGACGGGCACCCGCTCGGCGCGCAGCACCGCGTCCGGCTTGAGGATCTCCACGGAGACGCCCCGGGGCTCCAGGGCCGCCTGGACGCCCCGCAGCAGCAGCGACATGCCGTCGCGGCGCAGGTCGGAGTTCTTCTTCACGGCGGCGCGGGTGGCCTCGTCCACGACCTCGCCGAGCCGCTCCGCGAGGGTGGCCTGGTCGGGCTCCTCGAAGCGGATGCGCAGGAACTCCTGGCCGGACCACTCCCCGAGGCCCTCGGGGAGCCGGGAGAGCCGCTGGGCCGAGCGGAGGGTGGCGAGGGAGGACTCCACGAGGCCGCGCAGCCGGTCCACGATCGAGTCCCGGTTGCGCTCCAGCTGCGCCAGCTCGTCGGTGAGGACCCGCAGCCGGGGCGCGAACGCCTCGGCCCACCGGGCGGCGTGCTCGGGGAGCGCGGACGCCGGGAGTTCGCGGATCTGCTGGCGGGCCGGGGTGCGCACCTGCTCGTAACGGGTGGAGTTGGCGTGCCGGACGAGGACGTCGCTCGCCTCGCGCACGGCCGCGTCGGCGGCGGACAGCTCGGCCGTCCGGCCGCGCAGCGCCCGGCGCGCCTCGGCGGCCGCCGTGCGGGCCTCCTCCAGGGTGCCGGAGTACGGCCCGGTCTCCTCCGCCTCCTCGTCCGCGTGGTCGCGGAGCAGGTCCCTCAGGAGGGCGGCCGTCTCGTCGAAGCCGCCGGCCGCGTCCTCGGCGGCCCGGTGGTCCCGGAGCAGTCCGGCGTGGGCGGCGCGGGCCGACTCCAGGGCGGCGCTGCGGGCGGCGAGTTCGGCGGTCGCGGTGCGCAGGAGGGCCTGGGCGCGCTCGGCGTCGGCGGGCACCAGCTCCTCGGGCAGTTCGGTGTGGGCCGCTCCGTCCTCGGGGGCGAGGCGCTCGGCCTCGCCGCGGAGCCGGCCCAGCTTCTCGCTCGCCTCCGAGGCGCGGGTCTCCAGCATCTGGACCAGGGACTCGGCGCGGGCGGCGGCGGCCTGGCGGGACGGGCCGTCGGCGCCGTCGGTGGACTCCAGGAGCTGTTCGGCGCGGGTGCGGACCTTGTTGGTGAGGCGGTTCAGCTCGGCGAGGGCGGCGGACTCGTCGCTCTCGGCGCGGGCCTGCTCGGCGCGCAGATCGGCGCCGACGCCGACCTTCTCGTAGAGCTGGGACGCGGCCCGGTACGCCTCGCGGAGGGTGGGCAGGGCGGTACGGGGCGCGGCCGCGGCCGCCTCGGGGAGCGGATCGGGGGCGCCCGCGATCTCGGCGCGTTCGGCCCGCAGGGCGCGGGCGGTGCGGTGGGCGTCGTCGGCGGCGCGCTGGGCCGCGCGGCGGTCCTCGTCGGCGGCGCGGGCGCGCTCCAGACAGGTCTGGGCGCGGGCCTCGGCCTCGGCGGCGTCGTCGGCGAGTTCGCGGAGCCTGGCCTGCCAGGCGGACCGTTCCCGGAGCCGGAACGCCAGGCCCGCGAGGGCGTCGGCGGCCCGGCGGGCGCGCTGGGCGGCCTCCTGGCGCTCGTCGCGGACCCGGGCCGCCTCGGCCGCGGTCTCGTCGGCCTCGGCCCGGACCGTGCGGGCCTCCTCGAGGGCCGCGGCCGCCGCTTCGGCGGTCTCGCGGGCGGCCTCGGCGGCGGTCGCCAGTTCGGCGAGCATGCCGGGCGGGCAGTCGGCGCGCCAGGCACCGATCCGGGCGGCGAGGGAACGGTCACCGGCGAGACGGGCGGCGAGGGCGCGGATCTCCTCGTCGCGGGCGGCGGCACGCGCGCGCAGGGCGTGGCGTTCCTCGTCGGCCGCGTGCTCGTCGTGCATGGCGGGGTTCGGCGGTACGAGGAAGACCCCGCCGTCCCCGTCCGCCTCGCGCGCCGGTACGGGGGCGAGCAGGGCGGCGGCGGTGCCGACGGCGACGGCGGAGCGGGGCAGCAGGGCGGCGGTGGCGAGGACCTCGCGGGCGCGCCCGTACGAGACGGGGTCGGTGATCACGACGCCGTCGACCAGTTCGGGGCGGGCGGCGAGCACGCGCGCGTGGTCGGCGGGGTCCACGGCCTGGGCGAGGTAGCGCCAGCCGGGGAGGGCGGGGATGCCGTGCTCGCCGAGGTGCTCGACGGTGGCGAGGACGTCGGGGCCCGGCGGCAGCAGACCCCCGTCGCCGAGGGCGCCGAGGATGCGGGAGTCGTCGGCGGCGGCGGTGCGCAGGTCGAAGAGCTGCCGTTCGGCGGAGGCGACGGCCCGGTCGAGCAGGGAGCGCAGTTCGTCGGCGTACCGGTCGAGGTCGGCGGCGGTGAGCGGTCCCTCGTGGGGGGCGGGCGCGGACTTCGCGGAGCCGTCCTCGGTCCGCTCGCCCGAGGGCAGGCTCAGGAGTTCCGCCAGGCGCTCCTCGGAGGCCAGGGACTCGGCGGCGCGGCGCTCCGCGTCGTGGGCGTTCCCGGCGGCGGTGGCCGCGTCGGCCGCGCGGGCGGCGGCGAGTTCGGCGCGGGACTCGGCCCCGGCGGCCTCGCGCGCGCGGTCGGCGGCGGCACGGGCGGCCTCGCGGGCGGTGTCCCAGGCGGCGACCGCCGTCTTCTCGGCGTCGCTGGCGGCGAGCGCGGCGCGGGCCGGGTCGGCGTCGGGGGCGGTGTCGTCGAGCCAGCCGGCCCGTACCGCCTCGGTGGTCTCCTGCTCGACCTCGGCGAGCCGCTGGCGCAGGTGGCCGGCCTCGCTGCGGGCGCGCTGGGCCTCGGTCGCGGCGGCGGTGGCGTCGCGGTGGGCGGCCTCGCCCGCCTCCTGGAGGACGGTGGAGCGCTCCTCCTCCTCGGCGGCGTGCCGCTCGCCCTCCTCGGCGGCGGCGGCCAGGGCCCGTACGAGGTCGGCGGCGGCCTCGGCGCGGGCCGCCAGGGCCGGGGCGGCGTCCCGTTCGGCCTCGCGGATGGCGGCGGCCACGCGGGCGGAGCGGTCGGCTGCGGCGCGGTGGCGGAGCACGGTCTCGGCGGCCTGCCAGGCGGCGTGCAGGGTACGGGCGTCGGTCAGTTCGCGGCGCTGGGAGGCCGCGCCCTTCTCGGCGGCGGCCAGGGCCAGCGAGGCGTGCCGGTAGGCGAGTTCGGCGGCGATGAGGGCGCTGCGGCCCCGGGCCTCCTCGGCCTCGGCGACGGCGTGGGCGGCGGAGGTGACCCCCTGGGCGAGTTCGGCGCCCCGGCCGCGTTCCCCGGCGGCGCGGGCGGAGAGCCGGCGGGCGAGGGTGCGGGTCCGGCGCTCGGCGGCGGTGTGGACCTCACGCGCGCGGGCCCGGACTCCGGTGGCCTCGACGATCCGGCCCAGGAGGTCCACGGAGCCGGCGGTGAAGTCGCGTTCGGCGGTGAGTTCGGCGCGGCGGCCGAGCTTGTCGCCGAAGCCGCCGACGAGGTCGGCGAGGCCGTCGGTGTCCCGGGTGTCGGTGACGGCGCGCAGCAGCAGGTCGGTGAAGTCGGAGTCCTTCTTGACCGCGAAGAGGCCGGCGGCCTCGCCCTCGTCGGCGTTCATCTCGCGCTGGTAGCGGAAGAGTTCGGGGTCGAGGCCGAGGTCGCCGAGGTGTTCGTTCCAGCGGTCGTGGATCTCTTCCCAGACCACCTCCAGGTGGGGGTACGCCTTCCCGGCCTCGGTCAGCGCGTCGCGGAAGCCCTTCATGGTGCGGCGGCGGCCGCGGGCCCCGGAGACGCCCTCCGCGGGCGGGCGGACGGAGGTCGCCTCGGCCACGGGGAGGTTGTCCAGGCCGAGTCCGGGTCCCGGCCGGAAGGAGTACCACGCCTCGGCGAACTTCCGGGGGTCGTTGGAGACCTGGCGGCCGCGCCACTCGCTGGCCTTGCCGACGACGACGAGTTCGCCGGTGAGGGTGTGCTGCCATTCCAGGGCGACGTGGCCGCAGTCGTCGGCGAGGAGGAACTTGCGCAGCACGCCGGAACTGGCGCCGCCGAGGGTGTTGCGGTGGCCGGGGAGCATGACCGAGAAGATCAGCTTGAGGAGGACGGACTTGCCGCCGCCGTTCTCCAGGAAGAGCACGCCGGCGGGGGCGGGGCGGCGCGGCGGGCCGACCGGCTCGTCCTCGAAGAACTCCGCCTGGGCGGGGGCGGGGTGGGGCACGGGGGCGCCGACTCCGCGCAGGTCCAGGACCGTGTCGGCGTAGCGCGCGCCGGCGGGGCCGATGGAGTAGAGGCGGACCCGGGACAGCTCGTACATGGCGGGGACTCTCGTGCTGGGAAGGTCGGTGGGGCGGCGGGACCGCGCCGGGGACGGGCGGGGTTACGCGTGGAACGGGAGGCCCGCGTCGGCCGCGAGCTCCAGGTCGTCGCCCTCGGGCGGCGGCAGGAGGGTCGCGGAGCCGTCGCTGACGGGGACGACGCCGAGCGCGAGGAGTTCGGCCATGGCGGCGGACCCGGCCATGTCGCGGACCTGGAGCTGGTAGCGGGCCGTGGTGCGGTAGGAGCCGCCGCCCTCGTCGCCGGTGCGCTGGAGGAAGCCGGATTCGGTGAGGAACGCGGCGGCCTTGCCGACGATGCCGGTGGTGGAGCCGGCGAGCCTGCGGGCGTCCTTGGTGGCGCCGGTGGCGCTGCGGCGGGCGTAGATCCGCCAGGCGGCCTCCAGGCCGGGGGCGTCGGAGGCCGGGTCGGTGTTCTCGCCCTCCTCCTCGGCGCGCCGCTCCAGGCGGAGGCACGCCTGGCGCACGAAGGCGTCGACGCCGTTGACGGTGAACCGGCCGATGTACGAGTCGTCGGCGAGGTCCTCGGGGCGGGGGAAGGCCATGGCGGCGACGGCGAGGTGGGCCAGGCCGTGGAGGAACCGGTCGGCGGAGTCGGTGGAGGCGCGGCGGGCGTAGTCGCCCATGCGGACGGCGAAGACGGAGTCCTCGCCCGCCGTGACGGCCATCCCCGCGCGCGGGGAGACCTCCAGGACGATCAGGCCGAGGCCGGTGGCGACGGCGTCGGCGAGGCGCGCGAAGGCGGGGTCCTCGCGGTAGCGGCGGAGGAGTTCGGCGTATTCGGCGTCGCGGGCCGGGAGCAGTTTGGGCTGGAGGCCGAAGGAGACGAGCCGGGCCGCGTCGGCGGCGTCGGCGGGGGTGACCGCGGGGCCGCCGGACGCGGCGGGGACGGCCGGGGACCGCGGGGGCTCCTGCTCGTTCCACGCGTCGGCGTGCTCGGCGTGGGTTTCGCTCACGGCTGGGGCTCCTCGGGACGGCTCTCGGTCGGTACGGGACGGCGGGCGGGCAGGGGCAGCGGGACGGGGGTGACGGCCGCCGGGGCGGCGGGGGGACCCGGACGTCCGGCGGGCGCGGGCGGCTCGTCCGTGAGCCGCACGGCCCGTACGGCAGGGGGGCCGCCCCGGCGTGGCGCGGGCCCGGGGCGGGACGGTGCGGGCACGGGGACGACGGCGGGACGGGCGCGCGGGGGACGCTCCCCGGTCCCGCCGCGCGGGCCGGCGGACGGGCCGGCGGGCGGCGCCACGGGCACGGGCGACAGACGGAGGCCGGGGGCACGCCCCTCCCCCGGGACGGACCCCGCTTCCGCGCCGGACTCCGCCTCCGGGGCGGACTCCGCCTCCGGGAGGGGCCTTGCTCCCGCGCCGGGGCCCTCCTCCGGTGCGCGTCCCGCCTCCGCTCCGGGCCCCGCTCCCGGAGCGGGCTCCGGCGCGGAAACCGGGCCGGCGGGCGGCGGGGCCGTGGGGGCGGAGGAGTCGGCGGCCCCGGCGGGAGCGGTCCGGGCCGGGGGCGCCACGGGCGGGACGGGGTTCACGTCGCCTCCGAACGGCCGGCGGCCATGCCCGCCGCGTCGAGGAGCGCCGTTCCCACGACGAGGTCGGCGCCGCCGAACTCGGGGTCGTCCAGCGGGGTGCCGTCGTCCACGGCGAAGAGCAGGCGCTCCTCGCCCTGGCGGTAGGCGGTGCCGACCGGGGGGCTCGCCGCGTGGACGGCGAGGAGGGCGACCAGGTACGGCAGGTCGGGGTCGAGCCGGCGGGCGTCCGCGAGCAGTCCGGAGAGGCGGCGCGGGGCGTCGTGCTCCAGGTCGAGCAGGCGCAGGGCGGTCGCGAGCTGCTCCTCGCTGAAGCGGGAGTCGTCGGGGGTGGCGATCAGGTCGGGCTCGGGCATCTCCGCGCCGAGGTGCTCGCGCTCGACGGGCGGGGTGAGGAGCAGGTCCACCAGGTCCCCGAGGCGGACGGAGGCGGGGGTGCGCAGCCCGGTGCCGTGGGCGAAGAAGGCGTCGGTGGCACGGGTGGCCCCCTCGACGGGGAGCGTGAGGAGCGGGGCGAGCAGCTGCCCGTACAGGTCCAGTCCGGCGGAGGCGGCGGGGGCGGCGAACGCCTGGCGGTCCTGCTCGGCGCGGAAGAGCGGCCCGGCCTCCAGGAGACGGGACTGGAGCTGGGTGTGGCGCCGGATGCAGTCCTTGACGATGTCCACGAGTTCGGCGGCGCGCCGCTTGTGCTCCGCCGTCTTCGCGTCGGTGGCGGCCTCGGCCTCGTCGCGCACCCTGCGGATGTTGGTGAGGATGGCGTTCTCGTGGCGGTAGCGGTCGGCCACGTGGTCGAGCGCCTCGGCGATCATGTCGGGGACCGTGTGGAGCCAGTCCACGGCGCGGACGTTGCGCCGGGTGGCCTCCAGGGTCCTGCGGAGGGTCTCGGCGTACTGCACGGTCCGGTACCGGGCCTGCTCGGCGGCGAGTTGCGCGTCGGCGAGGCGGCCCCGGTCGATGAGGACCTCCAGCTTCACCTCGGCGGCGATCTGGGCGCTGGTGACGTCGGTGTCGAGGGCCCCGACCAGGACGTTGACGGCCTCGTCGGTGGTGCGGAGGTAGATCCCGCCCCCGTATCCCGGGACCTCCTCGATCAACTTGAAGTCGTAGTCCCTGCGGACGTAGACGCCGTCGGGCCCGAAGGTGCCGTAGACGGCGCGGAAGCCGCGGTCGACGCTGCCGACGTTGATCAGGTTCTCCAGGACCCAGCGGGCCACGCGCTCGTGCTCGGCGGCGGGACGGGAGGGGGCCTGGGCGGCGACGCGGGGCAGCAGGCGGGCGACGATCTGCTCGTGGTCGGCGCCGGTGTCGAAGTCCATGGTGAGCGTGATCAGGTCGATCGCGGCGAGGGCCACCTCGGCCATCGCGTAGACCGTGTACTCACCCGCCAGGTTCGCCTTGCGGACGTCGAGGTCGTGCAGCGGGGCGGTGCACGCGAGCGCGCGGAGCCGCCGCGCGAGCCCTTCGTCGGCGGCCGGGCCCTGCGCGGGCCGCGGCCCCGCGCTGAGCTGGGGCGGAACGAGGTCCGTCGAGGCAGGCGAAGTCACGGTGCACAGATTAGGTCCTCCCCCTGACAACGGTCGAAACCGTGCGGACGCGGCCGGACTCCGGGGGGCGGCCCCCGGGGTCCGGCGGGGCGCCGGCGGTCCGGGCGCGGGCGGCCAGGACCCGGGTGCGGGAGTCGTCCAGGTAGCGGACGAGAAGGCGCTCCGCCGTGCCGCGTTCGCCGGCGCGCAGGGCGTCCAGGATCTCCCGGTTGCGAGCGAGGAACGGCTCGTGGAGGGCGCGCGGGTCGTCCACGAGGTGGAGGGCGAGGCGGAGTTCGGCGAGGACGCCCCGCATCAACGCGTCGGTGCGCGCGCTGCCGGCGAGGGCGACGAGTGCGCGGTGGAAGTGGATGTTGGCGGTGGAGACGCCGTCCCAGCCGCCGGCGCGGGCGGCGGCCTCGCCCGCCCCGACGGCCGCGGCGAGGCCGTCGAGGGCGTACGGGGGCCGTCCGAGGCCGCGTACCACGGCGCGTTCGACGAGGGCGCGGGTGCGGTAGATGTCGGTCACGTCCTCGGCGGCGAGGACGCGGACGAAGACGCCGCGGTTCAGCTCGTGGACCAGCAGGCGCTCGTGGGTGAGGAGGCGGAACGCCTCCCGGAGGGTGTTGCGGGACACCCCGAGGGCTCCGCCGACGGCCTCCTCGGAGAGCCGGGTGCCGGGAGGGAAGCACCCCTCGGCGATGCGGGTGCGCAGGACGTCCGCGACCCGTTCCGCCGTGCTCGTGCGCCCGAGCAGCGCGCGGTCGCGCGCCAGGTCCTCCGCTCCGCCCCCTGCCACGGCGCCTCCTCCCGCTCCGTCGCCGGCGGTCTCCCGGCGTCCGCCGCCGAGTCAACCGCACGGCACCGGGCGGGACAATCGGCTCCTTGTCGGATCGTTCAACAATCCTCTACGTTGAGGGCGTCCCACGGTCCGCCGTGTCCTCCGGGCACGCCCCACCCCGCGAGGCGCAGATGAGCACGAACCGGGTGTCGATCGACCTCAACGCCGATCTCGGCGAGGGCTTCGGCCGCTGGACGCTGACCGACGACGAGGCGCTCCTGTCCCTGGTCACCAGCGCCAACGTGGCCTGCGGCTTCCACGCGGGGGATCCGGCCACCATGCGGCGCGTGTGCGAGCTGGCCGCCGCGCGCGGGGTGCGGATCGGGGCCCAGGTGTCCTACCGCGACCTGGCCGGGTTCGGCCGGCGGTCGATGGACGTCCCGGCGGCGGAGCTGGCCGCCGAGGTGGCGTACCAGATCGGCGCCCTGGAGGTGTTCGCCCGGGCGGCGGGCTCCCGGGTCGCGTACGTGAAGCCGCACGGCGCGCTCTACAACCGGGTGGTCCGGGACGAGGAGCAGGCGGCGGCGGTCGTCGAGGGCGTCCTGCTCGCGGACCGGGCCCTGCCGGTCCTGGGGCTGCCCGGCTCCCGGCTGCACGAGACCGCCGCGGCGGCCGGACTGCCGGTCGTCCCGGAGGCGTTCGGGGACCGGGCCTACCGGGCGGACGGCACCCTGCTGCCGCGCGGGCTGGAGGGCGCGGTCGTCAGTGATCCCGCCGAGGTCGTCGAGCGGTCGGTGTCCGTGGCGCGGTTCGGCGTGGTCACCGCGCACCGCGGCGGTCGGGTGGCCGTCCGGGCCCGGTCGCTCTGTCTGCACGGGGACACCCCGGGCGCGGTGGAGCTGGTCCGGCGGGTGCGGGAGGGCCTGGAGTCCTCGGGCGTACGGGTGGAGGCATTCGCGTGAGCGGGAACGGGAACGGGAACGGAGGCGGGGTCGGGGACCGGAACGGGAACGGGAGCCGTTCGCCGGACGCACGCGTGCGCGTGCTGCGCGTGGGCGAGCGGGCCCTCCTCGTGGAGCTGGACGGCGGGCCCGAGACGGAGGCGTTCCACGCCGAGGTGCTGCGGCGGCGGGCGGCCGGGACCCTTCCCGCCGTGCGGGAGGTCGTCCCGGCGGCGCGGACCGTGCTGCTCGACGGGGTGGCGGACCCGGACCGGCTCGCGGCCGAACTGCCGGGCTGGGAGGTGGCCCCCGTCCCCCCGCGCACGAGCAGGGCGGTGGAGGTGCCGGTGCGTTACGACGGACCCGATCTCGCGGAGGTCGCCGCGCTCTGGGGCGTGTCCGCCGAGGCGGTCGTACGGATCCACACGGCGGCCGAGTTCAGGGTCGCCTTCTGCGGGTTCGCGCCGGGCTTCGGCTATCTGACGGGGCTCGGCGAACGGTACGGGGTCCCCCGCCGGGACACTCCGCGCACCGTCGTTCCGGCGGGTTCGGTCGGCCTGGCGGGACCGTACACGGGGGTGTACCCGCGCCCCTCCCCCGGCGGCTGGCAACTGATCGGGACCACGGACGCCGTGCTCTGGGACGCCGGGCGGGAGCCGGCCGCGCTCCTCTCCCCCGGCACGCGGGTGCGGTTCGTCGCGGAGAGTTCCGCGCCGGGGGGCGGGAGGTGACCGGCGGGTCCCTCGCCGTGGTCCGGGCGGGGGCGCTGACCACCGTGCAGGACCTGGGACGCCCGGGGTACGCGCACCTGGGCGTGCCCCGTTCGGGCGCGCTGGACCCGGTGGCCGTACGGCTCGTCAACCGGCTCGTCGGCAACGCGGAGGGGGCGGCGGTCCTGGAGACCACCCTCGACGGCTGCGCGGTGCGGCCCGGACGCGCGGTGACCGCGGCGGTGGGCGGCGCGCCCTGTGCGGTCCGGGTGGACGGGCGCCCGGCGCCCTGGGGCACGGCGTTCCGGGTGGCGGCCGGATCGGTGCTCGACGTCGGTCCCGCCGTGCGCGGACTGCGCGCGTACGTGGCGTTCGGCGGCGGGATCGGGGTCGAGCCGGTGCTGGGCAGCCGCTCCACCGACCTGCTGTCCGGTCTCGGCCCGGCGCCGCTGGGCGGGGAGGACGTGCTGCCGCTGGGACCGGGCACGGACGCGCCGGGGCCGGTCGACGTCCCTCCCTGGCCGGGGCCGCCGGAGGTGCTCGTCCTGCGGGTCCGGTTCGGGCCCCGCGACGCCTGGTTCACGCCCGGCGCCCTCCGGACCCTCACCACGCGCGCGTACCGGGTGTCCCCGGCGAGCAACCGGATCGGGCTGCGGCTGGAGGGGCCGGCCCTGGAGCGGGCCCTGCCCGGGGAGCCGGCGAGCGAGGGCATGGTGCTCGGCGCGGTCCAGGTGCCGCCGGACGGGCGCCCGGTGGTCTTCCTCGCGGACCATCCGACGACCGGGGGCTACCCGGTGGTCGGGGTCGTCCGGGAGGCCGACCTCGGCGCGGCGGCCCAGGCGGTGCCGGGGACGGCGGTGCGGTTCGTACCGGTGCGGTGAGCGCGGCGACTCCGCCCCGCCTCCTTCCGGCGGCGGGTCCCCGGGTACGGGCCGGTGCCGGCGCCGGGAGGACGCCCCGGCCCCGGAGGAGGGGAGGGCGGGTGCCCGCCCGTCCCGTCGTACCCGCCCGTCCCGTCAGACCTGCAGGTCCGGCCCTATCCGGTTCCGCACCGCCCGCTGGACCTCGACCTCCTCGGCCGGGTCGGCGGCGAGGCGGCGCAGCCGGTCGGCGACGCGGGCGTCACCGGTCCCGGCGTGCTGGGCCGCGATCTCGCGGGTGGTCTCCTCGCAGTCCCAGAGGCATTCGACGGCGAACCCGGTCGCGAAGGTGGGGTCGGTGGCGGCGAGGGCGAGGGCCACGCGGCCGCGCAGCCGGGAGGAGGCCGTCTCGCGGTAGACGTGGCGCAGCACGGGGGCCGCGCAGGCGATGCCGAGGCGTCCGGCGCCGTCGGCGAGGCAGGCCAGTTCGGGGGCGTCGGGCCCCTCGGAACGCACGGTCGCGCGCAGGGCGCCGAGGACGGAGGGGGAGTCCTGGGCGGTGCCGCGGCAGGCCAGTACCTCGGCGGCGGCGGCGCCGAGGGCGTCGGTGCGCCGGACCCACACGCGGGCGCGGGCGACGGCCTCCTCGCCGCACATGCGCCGGTAGGCGGCGACGGCCGCCTCGGCGACCGGGCGGGAGCCGCCGTCGACGGCGTACTCGACCAGGTCGAGGACGGCGGGGTCCCGCGACGCGGCGAGGTGGTGGAGGGCGGCGCCCCGGGCCCCTTCGGCGCCGTCGCGGGCGGCGGCGAGGAGTTCGGGCCGGTCCTCGGGGCCGGCGACCGCGGTGAGGCAGCGGGCGGCGGGGCCGTGGAGGACGGCACCGCGCTCGTACCCCTCCTGCGCCCAGTCGAGGACCGCGCGCACGCTCCAGCCGGGGCGGGGTCCGGCGGGGCGCATCTGGCGCTGCCAGCGGTCGAAGGAGCCCCGCTCCATGGCGGCGGCGACCCGGGCGCCGATTCCGTCGCGCCGGTCCTCGGCCCACAGGCGCCAGGGACGGGGCTCGAAGGCGTCGCGCACGGTGCGGGCCAGTTCGGCGTCGCCCTCCGGACCGGCCGGGAAGCGGGCCAGGACGGAGGGGGCGAGCGCGCGGAGCCCGGCGTCGTCGTCGCGGAGGGCCAGTTCGTCCAGGGCCCAGGCCCAGTTGGCGCCGGTCGCCGCGTACCGCCGGAGCAGCGGCAGGGCGTCCTGGCGTCCGTAGGAGGCGAGGTGGCCGAGGACGGCGAGCGCGAGCCCGGTCCGGGACTCCTCGGTGTCGAGGTGGTCCTCGGCGCCGAACAGGTGCGCCTCGATCTCGTCCAGACCGCCGTGGAGGTCCAGGTAGAGCCGGGCGTAGTAGAGGGAGCGGTTCTCGACGCGCCAGTCGTGGCGGGGGTCGTCGAGGACGCAGTGGTCGAGGGCCGCGAGGGCTTCGGCGCGGGGCGCGGCGAGCGCGTGCAGGGTGCCGTCGCCGCGGCCCCGCTGCAGCAGGCCGAGCAGGGTTCCGCTCGGCGCTATGACTGGATCGAACATGGGAGGGCGCCTCACATCAAGCTGTCGACACGACCGGGGGACACCGGGACGGACCGGTTCAGGCGGTACACGTGTGTACGCCTAGGCCGTGCGGTGACGCGTCGGGCCGCTCGTCGTCCTGCGCTTGCCAGTGACCATCTTCCTCTGCCTCTCGTCGATGGCCCGGTCCCCCGGGCCCGACGTCATGATGACCCACCCATTTCGCCACCGCGACCACATTTACGACGCTGCCCTCACCTGGGGTTCAGGCTCCGTTCACCGGGTTCCGGAGAGCTCCGGTCACCGGGTTCCGAAGAGCTCCAGGAGGTGGGCCTTGCCGAACATCCGGGCGGTGTCGACGGCGGACGGAGTCCCGGCTTCCGGATTCGCCCCGCCGGCGACGAGGGCGCGGATCACGTCCTCCTCCCCCTTGAAGACGGCCCCGGCGAGCGGGGTCTGGCCGCGGTCGTTGGGGCGGTCGGCGTCGGCGCCCCGCTCCAGGAGGGCCGTGACCGCGGCGGCGTGGCCGTGGTAGGAGGCGAGCATGACGAGGGTGTCGCCCCTGTCGTTGGTGAGGTTCGCGGGGACGCCCGCGTCGACGTGGGCGGCGAGGGCTTCGGCGTCCCCCGTGCGCGCGAGGTCGAAGACCTTGGACGCCAGTTCGATGACCTCGGGGTCCGGAGTCTCGCTCATCGGGTGGAACCGCCTCTCTCGTGTCCTGCCGGCCCGCACGCCGGGCGCGGCCGTACGGGTGAATCGACAGGGTACTGCCCGTCCGGGGGCGCGACCGCGTCCGAGGGAGACGGAGATCACGGCGCCCCGCTCCGCCCGGAGCCGCCTTTAGCGCGCTCCCGCCGTTTCGCCAGCCGGCCGGGCGCCCGCCGTCCGCCGCCCGGGTGAAAACACCGATTTTTCACTCCTATGCACCTTTAGTCACATAGACACTCGGCGTGAAACTGGAACAACTCGTGGTGACTGTCCCCTCGACCAGGAGAACACCCCATGATCCTGTCCATCTCAGGCGTCGTGCTGCTCGGCATCATCTGCTTCCTGTTCTTCAAGAAGGACGGGCTCAAGGCCTCGCACGCCCTCGTCTGCTCGCTCTTCGGCTTCTACCTGGCCGGCACCGCCATCGCCCCGAGCATCACGGCGGGCGGGCAGAGCCTCGCCGGCCTTCTGGGCGGGATCAAGTTCTGACGCCCCCCAGCCCCTCCCACCCCTTCAGGAGTACGACGTGGCCCGGCGACCACTCCCCCGCATTCTGAGCAGCGGCAGCGCGCAGATCGCCCGCAGTCGAGAGATCGCGCGCACGGCCGCCGACAGCGCCACCGACGTGCTCCATCCGCTGATCACGGTCTTCCGCGGTCTGCGGAAGCTGGCCGCGAGCGCGCGCGCCAGGTGGGCCGCGACCCCGAAGGAGCGGCGTGGTCCCGCGCTGTTCGCGGTCGCGGCCTGCGTCCTGGGCATCGCCCTCGTGCCGTACGGACCGCTCCTCGCGCTCGTCGCGCTCATGGGCGCCGCCGCGTGGAAGGGGCGTGTGCGTCCCGTCGCCGGGACCGGGCCGGGCGACGCGGAGACCGCCCGGCTCAAGGGCCTGTACGAGGCCCTGGTCCCGTACTTCTCCGTCCCCGAGGACCCCTCCCCGCTCTTCTCCCACGGGGGCGACTGGAGCGCCGTCTTCGAGGAGCACGCCTTCGACGGGGACGGGCGGCTCACCCGGCTGCGGATCGCCTACCCCCCGTACTTCACCGACGGGGAACCGGCCGCCCGCGCCCGCGTCGAGCAGTTGCTGCACGTCAAGTCCGGGCGCGGGCGCGAGTACCGCTTCGACTGGGACGAGGAGGGCAACCGGCTCGTCCTGAACGTGCTGCCCGCCCTGCCCACCACGATCGCCGCCCAGCGGTTCGTCACCGTGCCGGGCGAGACCGTCCTCGGCTTCACCGACGCCGACGCCGCCCGCCGGACCGTGCCCGTGGTCTCCACGGACGGCACGACGGAGGACGCGCCGGCCGTCGTCTGGCGCACCGGACCCCGCTCCACCGAACCGCACCTGCTCGCCGTGGGCCGGCCGGGCAGCGGCACCACCTCCCTGTTGCGTTCGATCGCGCTCCAGGCCCTCCCCCACGGCGACGTCCTGATCGTCGAGGGCGGCGGGACGGGCGAGTACGCGTGCCTGGCCGGCCGCGCCGGGGTGCTCGCCGTCGAGTGCGGGCTCTCCGGCGCCCTGGAGAGCCTGGAGTGGGCGGCGCGCGAGACCGAACGGCGTCTGGTCGCCGCGAACCGCGCCCGGCAGGCGGGGCTCCCCGTCCCCGAGGACGTCCGGCGGCCGCTCTGGATCCTCCTCGACCGGCCGGGCGTCCTCGGCCACCTGGCCGCCGCGGACGGCCGCCCCGACCCGCAGGAGCTGCTCCGGGTGCCCCTGCGGCACGGGCGGGCCGCCCAGGTCACGGTGGTGGTGGCCGAACAGTTCGACGACGCGGACACGCTGGGCGAGGAGGTACGGAGCCACACCGGGGCCCGGCTCGTCCTCGGCCCCGCGACGCCCGGACAGATCACGGCCGTCCTCGGCGCCGAACCGCACACCACGCCGACGCCCGACGTCCCCCCGGGGCGCGGCTACGCGCGCCTGGGCAACGGGCCGGTCGTACGGCTCCAGGTGCCGGCGACGCCCGATCCGTACGACGACGCGACGAGCGACGCGCACCGGCGGGCGGTCCTCGACCTGCTCCCCGAGCGGCGGCCGGTCCCCGTCACGGAGGCGGCCGGGCCCGTCCCGGCCGCGGCCCCGGTCACGACGGTGTTCGAGAAGGTCCCCGCCGCGCCCGCGCCGTCCCCGGCCCCCCGCGCCGAAGCGGACCCGGGCCCGGCCCCGTTCCACGCGCCGGTCCCCGCCGAGGGCTGAGCGCCCGGCACGGACCGCGCGGTCCGTGCCGGGCGGGCCCCTACGCCACGAACGACCGCGGCGGCTCCGTCCCCCCGCCCGCCCCCGACTCGACCAGGCGGGCCGCGGCGGCGAGCCGGGCGGCCGCCTCGTCGGCGACCGCCCCGCCGACCGTGAAGGGCAGCCGGACGAAGCCCTCGAAGGCGCCGTCGACGCCGAAGCGCGGCCCGGAGGGCACCCGGACGCCGACCCGCTCGCCCGCCTCGGCGAGCCGGGAGCCCGAGAGGCCGCCGGTGCGCACCCAGAGCGTCAGCCCGCCGCTCGGCACCACGAACTCCCACTCCGGGAGCTCCCTGCGGACGGCGGCCACGAGCGCGTCCCGGTTCCGCCTCGCCTGGTCGCGCCGGAGGCCCACGGCCTCCTCCCAGCCGCCCGTCCGCATGAGCCAGTTCACGCCGAGCTGTTCCAGGACGGGGGTGCCGAGGTCCGCGTACGCGCGGGCGGCCACCAGGGAGCGGATGACGTCGGGTGCGGCCCGGACCCAGCCGATGCGCATGCCCGCCCAGAACGCCTTGCTGGCCGAACCGACCGTCAGGACGGTGGAGCCGGCCGGGTCGAAGGCGCAGACCGGCCGGGGCATCTCCACGTCGTCGAGGCGCAGCTCCGTCATGGTCTCGTCCACGACCAGCACCGTCCCGGCCGAACGGGCCGCCTCCACCAGCTGCCGCCGCTGGTCCTCGTCGGCGAGCGCGCCGGTCGGGTTGTGGAAGTCGGCGACGACGTACGCGAGGCGGGGCGCCGCGTCCCGCAGCACCTGGCGCCAGCGGCCCAGGTCCCAGCTCCCCAGCCCCTCGGACATGGCGACGGGCACGAGCCGGGCCCCGGCCTCGCGCATCAGCTGGAGGATGTTGGCGTACGAGGGGGACTCGACGGCGATGCGCTCGCCGCGTCCGGCGAAGAGGTGGCAGATGGCGTCCATCGCCCCCATGGCGCCGGTCGTGACCATGATCTGCTCGGGCATGGTGGGGATGCCGCGGGCGGTGTACCGGTCGGCGAGCATCTGCCGCAGCGCGGGCAGCCCCGCCGGATAGTCGCCGTGGGTGTGGGCGTAGGGCGGCAGCTCCTCCAGGGCGCCCCGGACGCCCCGGGTCAGCCACGGCTCGGGCGCGGGCAGGGCCGCGCAGCCGAGGTCGATCATGGAGCCCAGGGACTCGGGCGGCAGCGGTTCGAGGCCGCGCGCCGGCAGCGGGTTCCCGGCCGGGACGGCGGTCCAGCTGCCGGCGCCGCGCCGCGATTCGAGGAAGCCCTCGGTGCGGAGCGCCTCGTAGGCGGCGGCCACCGTCGTACGGCTGACGGCGAGGGCGAGGGCGAGTTCCCGCTCGGCGGGCAGGCGGGCCGCGACCGGGACCCGGCCCTCCAGGACGAGCAGGCGGATGCCGTCGGCGAGCGCGCGGTAGGCGGGGGGCCTGCGGGCGCCGGGTCCGGCGGGCCGGGTCTGCTGCGCCTGGAGTTGCCGGGCGAGCTGGGCGGGCCCCACCGCCGAAGTCCACTGAGCCATGGAAATCAGTCCACCTTCCTCGGATTGGCCATGGTTGACCCTCGATCTCCCGCCACAGAGTGTCATGAGCCAGTCCACCTTCACCACTCTGGGGGAAGTCCCTTGTCCATCGCCTCCGGCCTCCGCGGCCGGCACCTCACCCGCCGGCTCGTCCAGCTCTACGCGGGCCTGACGCTGTACGGGGTCAGTTCGGCGCTGCTGGTGCGCGGCGCCCTCGGCCTGGAGCCCTGGGGCGTCCTCCACCAGGGCCTGGCGGGGAAGACCGGGCTGACGATCGGCGTGGTGTCGATCGTGGTGGGGGCGGTGGTCCTGCTGCTGTGGATCCCGATCCGCCAGCGGCCCGGACTCGGCACGGTCTCCAACGTCTTCGTGATCGGCCTGGCCATGGACGGCACCCTGGCCCTGGTGCCGGACGCCGACGCCCTGGCCGTGCGGGTGCCGCTGCTCGTGCTCGGAATCGTCCTCAACGGGGTCGCGACCGGCCTCTACATCGCGGCGCGGTTCGGTCCGGGACCGCGCGACGGCCTGATGACCGGCCTGCACCGGCTCACCGGCCGCTCCATCCGCCTCGTGCGGACGGCGCTCGAAGTGGCCGTGGTGGCGACCGGTTTCCTGCTCGGCGGGTCGGTGGGCGTCGGCACGGTGCTGTACGCGCTCGCCATCGGGCCGCTCGCGCAGTTCTTCCTGCGCCGCTTCGCGATCCCGGAGCCGGACGCCGGGACCACCGCCGTCCCGCCGCCGGCCGCCCCGGCCGCTCCCGGGCCGGAGCACGGCACCGGCGGGGCGCCGGCCACCGGTTCCCCCGCGGTCGTCCCCGAGTCGCCGGAAGGGTCCATACTGCGGCGGTGACCCGCGTACGCCACCCCTACCTCGACCACCCCGTCCCCCTGCCGTTCGCCCATCGCGGCGGCACGGCGGACGGCCTGGAGAACACCGCGACCGCCTTCCGCCGGGCCGCCGCGGCGGGCTACCGCTACTTCGAGACCGACGTCCACACGACCGCCGACGGCGTGCTCGTCGCCTTCCACGACGCGACCCTCGACCGGGTGACCGACGCCGCGGGGCGCATCCGCGACCTGCCGTGGGCGGCGGTGCGCGAGGCCCGGGTGGCGGGCCGGGAGCCGCTGCCGCTCTTCGCCGACCTCCTGGAGGAGTTCCCGGAGGCCCGCTGGAACGTGGACCTCAAGGCGGAGCCGGCCCTGGAGCCGCTGATCGGCCTGATCCGCCGGACGAACGCCTGGGACCGGGTCTGCGTGGGCTCCTTCAGCGAGGCCCGGGTGGCACGGGCGCACCGCCTGGCCGGTCCCCGGCTCGCCACCTCGTACGGGGTGCGCGGGGTGATCGGCCTGCGGCTGCGCTCCCTCGGCGTCCCGGCGGCCCTGCGGGCCGGGGCGGTGGCGGCGCAGGTCCCGGAGCGCCGGGGCGGGGTCCGGGTAGTCGACCGGAGGTTCGTCCGGGAGGCGCACGCGCGGGGGCTCCAGGTCCACGTGTGGACCGTGAACGATCCGGCCCGGATGCGCTCTCTCCTCGACCTGGGGGTGGATGGCATCATGACCGATCACCTGGAGACGCTGCGTTCGGTCCTGACCGAACGGGGCGCGTGGACCTGACCGCGCGCCGGGGCGGCACGGGGACGGACCGCCGGGGGCACGGGCCCACGGGGACGAACGAGGGGGCGCGGCCGTGACCGCTGGCACCACCGAGCCGGAGGAGTACGCCGCCGGTCCCGCCGGACGGCGGCGCGAGCGGCGGGGCTGGTACTTCTACGACTTCGCGTGCTCGGTGTACTCGACGAGCGTGCTCACCGTGTTCCTGGGCCCGTACCTGACCTCGGTGGCACGGGCGGCGGCCGACCCGGAGGGGTTCGTCCACCCACTGGGCATACCCGTGCGGGCGGGCTCGCTCTTCGCGTACTCCGTGTCGGCCTCGATCGTGGTCGCGGTCCTGGCGATGCCGCTGGCGGGCGCGGCGGCGGACCGCACGGGCCGGAAGAAGCCGCTGCTCGCGGCGAGCGCGTACCTGGGGGCGGCGGCCACGGCGGCGATGTTCCTCCTGGACGGCGACCGCTACCTCCTCGGCGCCTTCCTGCTGGTCGTGGCGAACGCCTCGCTGTCGGTCTCGATGGTCCTCTACAACGCCTACCTGCCGCAGATCGCGGAGCCCGACGAGCGGGACGCGGTCTCCTCGCGCGGCTGGGCCTTCGGCTACACCTCCGGCGCGCTGGTCCTCGTCCTGGACCTGGTCCTCTACTCGGGACACGACTCCTTCGGCCTGACCGAGGGCGAGGCGGTCCGGATCTGCCTGGCCTCGGCCGGCGTGTGGTGGGGCGCGTTCACGCTCGTCCCCCTGCGGCGGCTGCGCGACCGGCGGGCCTCCCCGGAGGAGCGGGCCGGCCGGGGCGCGGTCGGCGGCGGCTGGCGCCAGTTGCGGGCCACCCTGAAGGACATGCGCCGGCATCCGCTGACGCTCTCCTTCCTCCTCGCGTACCTGGTCTACAACGACGGCGTGCAGACGGTGATCTCGCAGGCGTCCGTGTACGGCTCGGAGGAGCTGGGCCTCGACCAGACCACGCTCATCACGGCGGTCCTGCTGGTCCAGGTGCTCGCGGTGGCGGGCGCCCTCGGCATGGGACGGCTCGCCCGGGTGTACGGCGCCAAGCGGACGATCCTGGGATCGCTGGCGGTCTGGACGGCGATCCTGGTGGCGGCCTGCGTCCTGTCGGCCGGCGCGCCGCTCTTCTTCTTCTCCCTGGCGGCCGCGATCGGCCTGGTCCTGGGCGGCAGCCAGGCCCTGTCGCGGTCGCTGTTCTCGCACCTGGTGCCGCGCGGCAAGGAGGCGGAGTACTTCTCGGCGTACGAGATGAGCGACCGGGGGCTCAGCTGGCTCGGTCCGCTCGTGTTCGGTCTCGCGTATCAGCTGACCGGAAGCTACCGGGATGCCATCATCTCCCTGGTGGTCTTCTTCGTCGCGGGCTTCGTCCTCCTCGCGCGGGTCCCCGTGCGGCGCGCGGTCGAGGCGGCGGGGAATCCGGTACCGGAGCGTATTTAGACGTGGCGGTGAAAGGGCGGTAGTGTACGCGTTTGGCCTGCCAGGCGGACCGTTACTGCATGCTGCTCTGGTGAAAACACCGAGTCGCACCTGCTGTCAGATGTGACAAAACGGGCACTGGTGGGTACAACAAGGGGCGGCACGACGGGCGACGCATGTCCCGCACGGGAATCTTTACCGCCGACCGGACGTTGACCGGATAACGACGACAGCGACATCTGTCCTGTGGGCGACAAGCCCGGGAGGCACGATTCATGAGTGAGCGAGCTCTTCGCGGCACGCGCCTCGTGGTGACGAGCTACGAGACCGACCGCGGCATCGATCTGGCCCCGCGCCAGGCGGTGGAGTACGCATGCGAGAAGGGGCATCGTTTCGAGATGCCCTTCTCGGTGGAGGCGGAGATTCCGCCGGAGTGGGAGTGCAAGGTCTGCGGAAGCCAGGCACTCCTGGTGGACGGGGACGGCCCCGAGGAGAAGAAGGGCAAGCCGGCGCGTACGCACTGGGACATGCTCATGGAGCGGCGCACCCGCGAGGAGCTGGAGGAGGTCCTCGCCGAGAGGCTGGCCGTCCTGCGTTCCGGCGCCATGAACATCGCCGTGCATCCGCGCGACAGCCGCAAGTCCGCCTAGCGGGCCACCGGACGACCGACGCCGCGGGGCCCGGTACACGAACCGTGTACCGGGCCCCGCGGCGTTTCCGCGTGCCCTCCGGGCCGTCGTCCGGCGGGCACGCGGGCGGATCGGGGCGTCGGCGGATCAGGGCGTCAGGGGCGGACGGGCCGCCCCGTCGGGCCGGCGCGGCTCCCCGGGGGTGTCCTCGCGGACGACCTCGCCCGGGACCACCTTCCCGTCCGGCCGGTGGATGCGGGCCTGCCGGAAGGCGCCCTGGAGGCTTCCGGGGGACACGGCGTTCATCCGGCGCTCGACGGCCCTCTCCGCGTACCGCCCCAGGAACGAGCGGACCGGGGGGATCAGCAGGAGCAGGCCGGCCGCGTCCGAGAGCGGTCCGGGGAGCATCAGGAGCAGGCCGCCCAGCATCAGGAAGCCGTTGCGGTCCTCCGCGCCGGTCCGTTCCGGCGCGGCGGGCGCTCCGCCCGCCCGCACGGCCTCCTGGGCCTGCTGGAAGGTGGAGGCGAGGTTCCGGAAGGCGCGGCGGCCGGCCCTCTTGACGACGGCGGCGCCGAGGACGGCGCCACCGACGAGCAGGGCGAGGACGGCCCAGCCGCCCGCCGCGTCCGCCACCACCGTGAGCAGCCAGATCTCCAGGACCAGCCAGGCGGCGACGGCGAGCGGGAGGAGCGTACGCGCGCGGGAGCGCTTCTTGGGGGCATGGGGAGGCGGTGCGCCGGTCGTCATGGTCACCAGTGTGCCCGGCGCCGCGCCGGAACGGCGTAAAGGAACGACCGGGACGACCGGGACGAGCAGTCCCGGGAGGTCACCGGGAGGTCAGGAGGACTTGCGGCCGAGCATCCTGCCGACCTTCTCCGCCCGCGCCGTCAGGCCCCAGCCGGTGACCCGCCACAGCGCCTCCACGAGGATGTCGCGGCTCATCTTCGAGTCGCCGACCTCGCGCTCCACGAAGGTGATGGGGACCTCCACGACGTGGAAGCCCGCGGCGACCGCGCGGCGGGCCAGGTCCACCTGGAAGCAGTAGCCGGCCGAGGCGACGTCCTCCAGGCCCAGGCCCTCCAGGGTCTCCTTGCGGAAGGCCCGGTAGCCGCCGGTGACGTCGCGGATCGGCACGTCGAGCATCACGCGCGAGTAGAGGCTGCCGCCCCGGGAGATGAACTCGCGGGACTTGGGCCAGTTCACGATCCGGCCGCCGGGGACCCAGCGGGAGCCGAGCACCAGGTCCGCGCCCTTGAGGGCGGTGAGCAGCCGGGGAAGCTCCTCGGGCTGGTGGGAACCGTCGGCGTCCATCTCGACGAGGACGCCGTAGCCGTGCTCGATGCCCCACCGGAAGCCGGCGAGGTAGGCGGCGCCGAGCCCCTCCTTGCCCTTGCGGTGCAGGACGTGCACGTGGTCGTCCCCGGACGCGACCTCGTCCGCGAGCTTGCCCGTGCCGTCGGGGCTGTTGTCGTCGGCGACGAGAACGTGCGCCTCGGGTACGGCTTCCCGCACCCGCGCGACGATCGGCTTGATGTTCTCCGCCTCGTTGTAGGTCGGAATGATCACCAATGCCTTGCCGAGCGGGCCGTAACGCCTCTGGCCACCGTCGTTCACTACTGCCCCTTCGGATACAAACGCAGGCCCCCACCATAGCGAGGTCCCCGGAGTGCTCCGGCGCGGCGGGTCGGACGGGGCGGGCCACGTCCGGTGCGGTGCGGGGCCCGACGTCCTTCGGTCCGGTCCGGGAGCCGCTGGCTGCGGGTCGACCGGGAGCCGTTGTCTACTGAACGTCCGGGCCCCACCCGGGTCGCACCTTCCGCCGGAGGGGCCTTCCCGGTGACCGGGGCGCGGGCGGCGCTCGGTCACGGCGCGGAGGCGCGGTCCGGTCGGACGTCCTGTGGTGGACTCGGAGAACCTACCCGTCCCCTGCGGGCGACTGTCAATACCCCTCCGGCCTGCGAGCCCTCCCCGAAAGGCCAGGTCGGAGGGGAGACCCGCAGGTCGGGGAGGAGCGCGCCGAACGGAGCCGGAGGGGCGGGACGCCCCGTGTCACTCGCCCGGCCGCGCGAACACCGTCCGTCCGTTCACCACCGTGCGCAGGCAGAGGGGGAGTTCGGCGCCGGGCGACAGGTCGGGCAGGCCGGGCGTACCGGAGCGCGGGTCGGTGGACCAGCGGGCGACCCGGTCGTCGGGCGCCTGGACGACGAGTTCCTCGGTGCGCCAGACCGCGTAGTCGGCGGGGGCGCCGGGGACGAGCGTCCCGGCGTCGTCGCGGCCGGCGGCCCGCCAGCCGCCCCGGGTGTGGGCGGTGAAGGCGGCGCGGACGGAGACGCGGTGCTCGGGGGTCCGGTGGAAGGCCGCGGCCCTGACGGTCCCCCAGGGGTCGAGCGGGGTGACGGGGCTGTCGGAGCCGAAGGCCAGCGGCACACCGGCGCGCAGCAGCGCCGCGTACGGGTTGAGGGTGCGGGCCCGTTCGGCGCCGAGCCGGTCGGCGTACATGCCCTCCTCGCCGCCCCAGAGGGCGTCGAAGGCGGGCTGGACGGAGGCGGTGAGGCCCAGTTCGGCGAAGGCGGCGATCGTCTCGGGGGTGAGCATCTCCGCGTGCTCGACACGGTGCCGGGCGGCCCGGACGCGGGCGGGACCGAGCTTCTCGGCGGCGGCCGCGAAACCCTCGACGACCGCGGTGACGGCGGCGTCCCCGATGGCGTGGAAACCGGCCTGGAGGCCCGCCTCGGTGCAGGCCACGACGTGGAGGGCGACGGTGGCCGCGTCCAGGTGGGCGACGCCGGTGTGCCCCGGGCCGGCGTGGTCGGCGTACGGCTCGTGGAGGCAGGCCGTGTGGGAGCCGAGGGAACCGTCCACGAACAGGTCCCCGGCGGCGCCGAGCGCGCCGAGGGCCCGCGCCCGCTCCACGTCGAGGTCGGCCCAGTAGCCGACGACCCGGGGTCCGGCCTCCTCGCGGGCCAGGTCGAGCAGGCCGGTGAAGTCCTCCTCGGAGGAGATCCGCGGACCGCCGCACTCGTGCAGGGTGCCGATGCCGAGGGAGGCGGCCCGGGCGCGGGCGGCGCGCTGGGCCTCGGTGCGCTGGCGCGCCGACACCGCGCCGAAGGCGGCGGCGCGCACGGCGTGGTGGGCGTCGCCGGTGAGCGGCCGCCGGCCGTCGTGGAACCCGTCGAGGTCCCGGACGCCGGGCACGAGGTCGAGCAGGGCGGTGGTGACGACGGCCGAGTGGACGTCGATCCGCGTCAGGTAGAGCGGGCGGCCTCCGGTGAGGCCGTCGAGCTCCTCACGGGTGGGCGGACGGCGCTCGGGCCAGCGGGAGGCGTCCCAGCCGTGGCCGATGAGGACGCGGTCGTCGGGCCGGGCGGCGGCGTGGGCCCGGATCAGCTCCGCCGCCGCGGCGAGCGAGGCGGCGGAGGAGAGGTCGAGCCCGGTGAGGGCGATGCCGGTGGCGGTGGTGTGCACGTGCGCGTCGACGAACGCGGGGGTGACGAGCGCGCCCTCCAGGTCGACCACCTCGTCCACGCCCGGGGCGAAGGCGTCGGCCGCGCCTTCCGAACCCACCCAGGCGACGTGCCCGCGCTCCACCACCATGGCGGTGGCGAAGGGGTCGGCGGGGCTGTGGACTTCTCCACCGCGCAGCAGCACGGTGCGGTGTTCGCCGGGAGACGCGACAGGCAGGGGCTCACTCATGCCCCCAGGCTAGGACCTGGGGGTTCCGGTTTGTCCGGCAGGTCCCCGTCGGCCCGCGTGCGCGAGGGCGGGTGGACCGCGTGCGCGAGGACGGGTGGACCGCGTGCGCGAGGACGGGTCAGACGCGCGGCGGCCTGGCCTCGTACGGGGTGGAGAGGACGACCGTCGTGCGGCTGGACACGCCGGCCTGGGACCGGATGCGGCTGAGCAGGTGCTCCAGCTCCAGCGGGGTGGCCACCCGGACCTTGAGGATGTAGTTCTCGTCGCCCGCGACGCTGTGGCACGCCTCGATCTCGGGGATGTCGGCGAGCCGGTCGGGGGTGTCGTCGGGAGCGCTGGGGTCGAAGGGTTTGACCGAGATGAAGGCGGTGAGCGGCAGGCCCACGGCCTCCGGGTCGACGACGGCGGCGTAGCCGCGGATGACACCGCGCTGCTCCAGGCGGCGGACGCGCTGATGCACGGCCGACGTGGACAGGCCGGTGGCCTTGCCCAGGTCGGTGTAGCTCATGCGCCCGTCCTTGACGAGCAACTCCACGATCTGACGATCCAGCTCCTCCATGCGGTGACCCTAGTGGCCCGGAAGGGCCGGGGCACAGCCGGGGCCGACCCGTATGGGGCGCTATGGGCGGCTGCGGGGCACCTGCGACGATGGTGTGACGAACGCCACACGTATGGTCCGGTCCCGAACCGTCGTCTCACGGTTATGCGGAGTTCCGTATGGGAAGTGCTTGCTGTGGTCGAGGCCGCACAGATCCGGCCGACCCACCCGAGGGGGAGATTCTCCATGCAGGAGCCTGTTGATTCGGTCGACACGTCCGACGAGCTCGACGCGTACGACACCTTTGAGATGTTCCGGGTCATCTGCCCGGAGTGCGTGCAGCCCATCGCGCTGCTCGCGGACGAGGAGGTGCTGCCGGAGCACGCCCTCTGCCCCACGCCGTGGAACCCCTTCGTCCTCACGGTCTGCCCGGGCACGGGGCTCGCGGCCTCCGGGGCGCGTCCGGCGGACGACACCCTGGAGGTCCAGGAGCAGGACACCGCGCTGCTCCTGACGCTCCCCCAGGGCCTCGACTGGCGCACGCAGCCCTTCTCGCACGTCGGCGGTCCGGGCTCGCGCCCGATCCGGGTGCCGCAGATGCGCCGCGCGGCCTGAGACCACCGGCCGCCCCACCCCTCCTCCGTAGCGCGACGTGCCGTGTCGCGCCGTGCTGTGCTGCGCCGCGTCACGAGGACGCCGCGGTGCGGTACGGGAAGGATCCCGCCCGGGGCGGGCCCGCCGCGTGAGGCGCCGCGGCGGCGCCGGGGTTCCGTCCCGGGTACCGGGCGAACTGTCGCCCGATTCCGCTCGACGGTGACCCCCGGGGACCGGAGCGCGTTGGTCGGGGCATGACCACGCTGCACAAGACTTCCAGCGGTTACGGTCGGCACCGTCAGGCCGAACCGCACGGTGAAGAATCGGTTCCTCTCCCGGTTCCGGCGCCTGTCCCCGTGCCCGTACCGGCGCAGGGGGAGGCCGGGGCGCGGTCGCGGCCGGAGGAACGGGCGCGGACCGGTCCGGGGGGCCGGGCACAGCCACAGGCCCAGGCGCGGCACCAGCCGGCCACGGCGAGGCAGCCCGTTCCCGGCCCCCCGCCGCCCTCCGTCCCGGCCCCTCCGCCGGTTCCGGTCTCCGTCCCCCTCCCCGCCCCGGCTCCCGTCCCGGCCCATCCGCCCATCTACCAGGACGTACTGGCCCTCTGGGCGAGCCAGGGACGCACCCTGCCCGGCCACCGCGACCAGGAGTGGACCCGGCTCGCGGCCGGTCCCGTCTGGGCGGACCGGACCGTCCGCGTCAACGGGTCCCTGGTCCGATCGGGTGACAGACGATGACCGCTCGCCGGATCTGAGGGACCCCGGCGGTCCGGGACGCCTTCACCTCGCGCGGGCACCGCGCTCCACGGGGACGATCGCCGTGCGACCCCGTGTCCGCCGGGCGCCCGCGCGGGGCTCCGCCGGACAGCGGGAGCCGTCACATGAGGCCGGCCCGGGTGACGAGGACGGCGAGCAGCACGACCAGGGTCCAGCCGAGGACGTGCTCCAGGAGCTTGGGGCCGTCGTCGTCCCGGGGACCGCCCGTCCGGGCGCGGAGGAGGGCGAGGCCGTAGGTGGTGGAAGTCATGGCGACCACCATGCGTCACGAGGGCGGCCCGGGGGTAGAGATGTCCGTCACGTCCCCCCGGGCCCGGCCGCCGCGCCGGAGGGGGCCGAGAGCTCCGGGAGCCTTGCGCCGAGCGGCCGGGAGGCGGTCGGGGAGCGGAGGCGGCGGACCCCGCCTGTGCCGGACACCACTTTCCCGCGCGCGTTGTGCGCCGCGGTCCGGAACCGGATGCCCTCCGCGCGGGGCGGCACGTATCGCGCGGACTTCTGCCGGGCCTTCCGGCACTGTCGGGATCGCCGGCGTTCACGAGTCGGTCGTTCATTCAGGGAGACGCCAACGGTACCGGTGACGGCGAAGGCCGTCGGATACGGGACCGGCGCGGCGATCAGCCGGGGAAGCACAGGGCGGCCGTGGTCGCGCCGGGCCGGACGACCGCCGGGCCGAGGAGCGGGATCGGGGCCATGAGCGGGAGCGTGGAGGGCGGATCGGGCCGCACACGCTCACAGCAGACCGAGCGACCGCAGCGCGGTGCTGACTCGACGCCGTCCTGACCGGCCAGAAGACGTAGCAGACGCCGCCCGTACCGCTTCTGACCTTGCCGTTCGCGTCGTACCTCTTCGTACGCAGCCAGATGTTCTCCAAATGGGAGGGTGCCGCTCGCCACGCGGCGCTCTCCCTCACAAACACCGTGCTCCGCTTCGAGTGCTAGGAGGGGTGCCCAGCGCCGCCGAACCGCTCGAACGACAAGCTCATCCCTTGATGAACTCGATGATCTGCGGGGCGATCTTCCTCGGGGCCATGACGACG
>NZ_JBVIZC010000020.1:0-27156 GCF_055591945.1 Streptomyces sp. NPDC041191
GCGTCCCACGACACCGGCGAGCACTGCAAAAACACCTGCTCCGGACCGAACCGGCCGTACGACTGCCCACTCACCGTCGACACCAGATTCCGGTGGGTGGACAGGATGGGCTTGGGGCGGCCGGTGGAGCCCGAGGTGAACATCAGGCAGGCCGGGTCGTCGGGGGTGACGGGGAGGCCGGGGTTGCCGGGGCTGTGGGAGAGGAGTTCGCCGGGGGCCTCGGCGTGGGTCGTCCAGGGGCCTTCGAGGCGCCCGGCGAGGGCCGGGCGGGTGAGGAGGTGGCGGATGCCGGCGTCGCCGGCCGCCGCACGAAGGCGCTCGTCGGGGAAGTCGGGGTCGAGCAGGACGTGGGCGGCGCCGGTCTTCAGCACGGCGACGAGGGCGGTGGCGAAGCGGATGCCGCGTTCCAGCAGGACGCCCGCCAGGTCGCCGCGCCCCAGGCCGCGTGCGCTCAGGTGGCGGGCCCAGCGGTTGGCGGCGGCGTTGAGCTCGGCGTACGTCACCGTCCGCTCGCCGTCGACCAGCGCGGTCCGGTCGGGGAACCGGGCCGCCTGCTCCTCGAACCGCTCGACCAGCGAAGCATCACCCACGTCGGACACCGTCCCGGCCCACGGACCGGTCAGCAGGGCGTGTTCGGCCTCCGACAGCACCTCCAGGTCGGCGATCCGGCGTTCGGCCGGCCGGTCCGGGGCGAGGGCGGTGGCGAGGAACGCGGCGAAGCGGTCCTGGTGGGCGGCGACGGCATCGACGTCGACGCCCTCGACCGGGGTGTCGAAGTCGATCCGGAGACCGTGGTCGGTGCCGAGGTCGAGGACGGCGACGGCGAGGTCGTCCACCGGGCCGTTGCTGATGTTGTGGTTGAGGGTCGGCCGACCGCACACGGTGAGCTCCGCCTGGAAGCCCATGATGTTGAGGACGGGGGCGGCGATGCGGCGGGAGCCGTTGATGACGCCGGCATCCCGGCACAGATCCTCGTACCGGGTGAGCTGGTGGCGCAGTCCGTGCTTGATCTCGGCGGCGGTCGAGCGGACCAGGGTGCCGAGCGTGTCTCCGGGCCGGATCCGGAGCCGGAGCGGCACCACGTTCGACATCATGCCGGGCGTGCTGCGCGCCTGACGGGTCGTCCGGCCGGTCACGGGCAGGGCGACGACCAGCTCCTCGCGGCCCGTGGCCCGGTGCAGGTAGACCGAGAAGAGTGCCACGAGCAGGACGGACCAGGAGACCCGCGCGTCGCGGGCGACCGTCCGCAGCCGGTCGGCGTCCGCCGCGGGCACCCGTACGCTGCGGCGCGCGAAGGGCAGGCCGCCGTGTGCGGCGGGGGCCCGGCCGGCGCCCCGGACGAGGCCGGCGGGTGCGTCCGGGGCACCGGCGAGGTGTTCCCGCCAGGCGGCCAGGTCGGCGGCGGCCCGTTCGGAGTTCCGGTACGCGTCGTCCTCGGCCAGCAGGTCGACGAGGCTCCCGAACGGTGAGGCCCCCCAGGGTTCGCCCGCGACCGCCCGCTCGTACAGCTCGACCAGGCGGGCGAGCGCCATCGACGCGCCCACGCCGTCGACGACCAGGTGGTGGAAGCCGTAGAAGTAGAAGTACCGCTCCTCGCCCAGCTTGATCAGCGCGCAGCGGACCGGCGGGCGGTTCAGGTCGAAGGGGGCGGTGATCATGCCGTCGATCAGCCGCCGGGCCTCCGCCTCCGGGTCGTCCGCCCCGCTCACGTCGGTGAACGGGAGGGTGCGGTCGCCGGCGGCGTCGGCCGCTTCGACGAGCTGCCACGCCTGCTCGCCGTCGTCCTCGAAACCGCGGACGCGGAGGAAGTCGGCCTCCTCGACGAGTCGGCGCCAGGCCGCCGCCATCAGCTCCGGGTCGACCGGGCCGTTGATCTCGCGGTACTCGGCGACGTTGTACCTGATGCCGGTGGGGTCGAGGGCGTGTGCCGTCCAGATGTCACGCTGGGCCACCGAGAGCGGCAACCGGACGGCGGCCGGAGCGGGTGCGACGGGCGTGTCGAACGGCATGGAAAGCTCCTGGGAGGAAGGCGCGGCGGGCTTCGGGCGGGGCAGTGGCCATACAACCCGCGGGGGCGGACCCGGGGCGGCAGTTGGTCCGGCGGTACGCGAGCGGTTCGGCGGTGCGGCGGCAGTCAGGCGGCAGCGGTTCCGGCAGGAGTGGCGGCGCCGGCCGCCGTCACGGGTACGGGGGCGAGGCCCGCCGTCACGGGCACGGGGGTGAGACCCGCCGTCACGGGCACGGGGTGAGGTCCGTCGCGGATACGGCGGCGAGGGCCGTCGGGGTGGCCGGGGTGGTGAGGTCCGTCGGGGTGGCCGGGGTGGCGAGGGCCCATACGACGCACAGCACGCGGAACGCGGACCGGCCGCTGTCCGTACTGGACCGGATCACGCCGCCGACCAGCAGGTCCCGGACCGTGCGGCCGCACTGCGCCAGGGGCAGGCCGGTCAGCCGGACGATGTCCTCCAGGAGGAATTCGTCCCGCCCGGCGGCGCACAGCCCGGCGATCAGGCTCCGGTGCCCGGCGGGCAGCCCGGCCAGGGTCCGGCCGACGCCCTCCCGGAGGCGGGACCCGGACCGGCCGTCGGCCAGGTGGTCGAGCAGCGGGGCGGGGTCGGAGTCGACGATGCCGCGCAGGGTCGGCAGGTCGCAGAGGGTGAGCCAGGAGGCGGCCGCGGCGAGGGCGAGCGGGTGCCCGTCGAGGCGGTGGCAGATCCACGCGATGTCCGTCAGGGCCCGGTCGTCGGGGACGATGTCGGGGCGGACGTGACGGAGCCGGCTGAGGAAGAACCGGGTGGCGGGGGCATCGGGCCGGGCACCGCCGGACGGGACGGGCGCCTCCAGGGGGGCGAGGAGGAAGAGGCGTTCGCCGGGAACGTTCCAGGGCGTGTCGGAGGTGATGAGGAGGCGCAGTCCGGGCAGCTCGCGCAGCAGCCGGCCCAGCCGGTGGAAGTCGAGCGTCCCGGTGTCGGCGCCGTCGAGGACGAGGAGCGCCTCCCGGTCGCCCAACAGGCCCGTGAGGGCGGGCGGAACGCTCTCGGCCGGTCCGTCGCCCCGCAGGAAGCCGGCGCACTCGGCGGCCGGGACGCCGAGCGGGTCGTCGTCGGCCGGCAGGCAGTCGGCGACCGCTCCCGGGGCCGTGTGCCACAGCACGGGGAAACCGGCGGCGTGGAGTCCGGCCGCGGCCTCCAGGGCGAGTCTCGTCTTGCCGACGCCGCTCAGGCCCACGACGGTGATCAGCCGTTCGGTCCCGGAGCGCAGTTCCTCCGTGACGACGGCGGCCTCGGCCCGCCGCCCGATCAGCGGGTGCAGGGGTACGGGCGGTGCCGACCGCTCCGGGGACAGGTGCCGGGGGCCGCCGCTCCGGTGGCCGCGCCGTCCCGCGTCCTCCAGGGCGGCGCGGGCCCGGGGGCCCAGGCGCAGGGCGTCCGCGATGAGCCGGATCGTGTCCGTTCTCGGCCGTTGGGCCTTTCCCTTCTCCAGGTCGCGGATGGCCCGCACGCTGATGGTGGACAGGTCGGCCAGTTCGCGCTGGGTGAGGCCGATGCGGAGCCGGTGGTCGCGGATGAGCGTGCCGAGCGCGGCGGTGGCCGCGGCGCCGCCCTCCGGGGAAGGACTGGAAAGACTGGTCGTCGCCATGTGAAAGCCCCCACTGGTCGAGTCGGGGCGAGAACCCCGGCCGGTGGCCCGGGTCGGGCCGCCGGCCGGTGCGAGGGTCTCGCCGTCTTCTGCTCTCCATCGTGAGGACGGGGCTATCCGGGGGGCATCCCGTGGCTAACCCCCTGGTGGGAGCGGTGCGCGGCCCCCGGCGTCAGGGGGCGGCGCGCCCGTGAAAGCGGGGGCCGCGCCGCGATAGCGGAGTGATAGGACAGCGGGCGGTCCGGTGAATCCGGTCGTTCCTAACGTGGTGGTCACAAGGAAACGCCGCCCCGCCGAGAAGGAGAGTCCGATGTCGAAGACCACCGCCGCCCGCACCGCGCTCCGTACCCTCGCCGCCTCCGCGCTGATCGTGCTCGTGACCGGTGTCGGCGCCGGGACGAGCTGGGCGGACGAGCCGGCGGGCACGACGACGGCCTCTTACGGGAGCGGGACCGGGAACGAGGACGGGAGCGGGACCACCACCGGCGACACCACCGGCACCGGGACCACCGGCGGCACCACGGGCACGACCGGTCCCACCGACAACAACCCGTGGGACAACAACCCGTGGGACTGACCCGGTACGGGCGGACCGCCTCCGCGGTCCCGGCGCTCCCGGCGGCGGCCGTCCCCGGCCCCGGCCGGCTCCCGGCCCCGAAGTCCGCCCGACGTCACCCGGTTCCGAGCAATCGTTTCGCCTCCGCCAGCTCCCGCTCCATCCGCCGCTCGCGGAACACCTCGACGGCCGGCGCGAGCAGTTCCCGGGAACGTCCCGGCTCCTCCAGCAGCCGGGCGAGGTCCAGGCGCGCCAGCGCCCCGCCGCTCAGGTCCATGATCTCCTCCCGCGCGGCCACGGCGCGGTCGTAGAAGTCCCTGGCCCGGTCGGGGCGGCCCATCACCGCGAACGCGTGGCCGAGGTCGCGCAGCAGGTGGCCCTCGCCGATCACGTCGCCGGAGTCCCGGCAGAGTTCGAGCACTTCGGTGAAGGTCAGGACCGCCAGGTCGCTCCTGCCCTGTTCGAGGAGGAGTTGTCCGACGCGCCGCAGGGTCCGCGCCCTGCCACCGGTGTAGCCCACCTCCTCGTATATCCCCAGCGCTTCGTCCAGTTGGCTCTGCGCCTCCCCGACCGCGCCCTGGCGCATCCGGATGTGGGCGCTCTGGGTCAGGACGATCGCGCGGCCCACCACGTCACCGGCCCGGTCGAAGTCGGCCAGGGACCTGCGGTACAGCTCCAGGGCCGAGGCGTCGTCGCCGTTGGTGCGGGCGATGAGCGCCATGTCGCGCCGGCACAGGGCCTCGCCCATGGGCTCGTCGAGCGCCTGGAAGACGTCGAGCGCCGAGTTCAGCGCCTGGCGGGCGGTGTCGAACTGGTTCCGGCTCATGTAGAGCGAGCCGAGCGACGCCCGTACGGCGGCGGTGCCGCGCAGGTTGCCCGCCTTGCGGACCGCGCCCAGCGCCTTCAGGTGCGTCCGCTCCCACAGGTCGTAGTGGCCGCGCACCTCGAAGAGCGTGACGAGGGAGGTGGCGAGGTCCCAGCTGAGGTCGTGGAGCCCTTCGTCGGCGGCGTGCTCGACCATCCGGCACAGCGCGGTCTGTTCCGCGTCGAGCCAGTTCAGCGGATCGGCCACGACCTCCTCGACGTAGGAGGCGGGCGGTTCCCAGCGCGGGGCGTCGCCGTGCAGGACGGTGAAGTCGCCCCCGTACACCGTGCGGTGGGCCTGCTGGGCCAGGTGCATCCAGCCGCCCGCCATCCGGGCCAGTGCCTCCCGCCGCGTCTCCGGCGGATGGTGCGCCGCCAGTTGTTCCCGCGCGTACACCCGGATGATCTCGTGGAAGCGGTACCGGAAGCCGCCGGTCCGTTCGATCCCGTCGACGTCCAGCATCTGCACGTCGACGAGCGGTTCCATGAGATCCGAGGGTAAGGGGCGGTGGTCGTCGAGCAGGGCGCCCGCGAGCCAGCTGGGCAGGGTGGGCGTCTGGGCCATGCTGAGGAGCCGCAGCAGCCGCCGGTCGTCCGGACCGAGCCCTTCGTACGTGAGGGACAGGCTGGCCCGCATCGTCATCTCGCCGTGCGTCAGTTCGTCCAGCCGGTGCCGCTCGTTGGCCAGGCGCTGCACCATGGACGCGAGGGTCCAGTGCGGGCGTGCCGCGAGCCGGGCGGCCACGATCCGCAGGGCCAGCGGGAGCCGGCCGACCGTGCGGACCAGGGCCTCCGCCGCGGGCGCCTCCCCGGCGACCCGTTCCCGGCCGATGATCCGGGAGAGCAGTTCGAGGGCCCGGTCCTCGTCGAAGACGTCGAGCTCCACCCGGTGGGCGCCGGGGAGCGCGGTGAGGCGGGCCCGGCCCGTGACGAGGACGGCGCAGTCGCGGCTGCCGGGCAGCAGGGGCAGCACCTGGCCCTCGCCGGCCGCGTCGTCGAGGACCACGAGGACCCGGCGGGAGGCCAGCCGGGTGCGGTACATCTCGGCGCGCTCGTCCAGGGACTCCGGGATGAGCTGGCCGGGGATGCCGAGGGCCCGGAGGAAACGGCCGAGCACCTCGGCGGGGGCGGTCGGGGTGCCGGTGGTGCCGCGCAGGTCGCAGTAGAGCTGTCCGTCGGGGAATCCGGTCTCGGCCAGCGTGTGCGCGACGTGTACGGCGAGGGTCGACTTGCCGGTGCCGGGTTTGCCGGTGATGGCGGCGAGCCCCACCGTGGTGCGGCCCGTTCCCCCGGTCAGTGCCCGTTCCAGGCCGGCGACCCGGGCGTCGTCCGACACGAAGTCGGCGGCGGCGGCCGGGAGCTGGTGCGGAACGGTGTCCTGCCGTACGGACTCGGAGGCGGCGCCCGGCTCGGGGGCGGGGGCCGGGTCGGGCGCGGGGGCCGGATCGGGCGCGGGGTGCGGCCCGGAGCCGGGCGCGGGTCCCGCGGCCGCTGCCGGGAGGCCCGCGCCGCCGCCGTCCTCCGAAGCCCGCGCTCTCCCGTCCGCCACGGTCTCGCGCGGTGGCGTACCGCGCCCCTCCTCGCGGTCCGCGCCGGGCCCGTCGCCGGACGGTCCGGTCCTGTCGGGGGCCGCGTCGGCGGGCGGCCGGGCGGGGCCCGCGCCCGCCGGCGGCGGGAGCGCGCCGGCCAGGATCGCCGACTCCAGCTCACGGAGTTCCCTGCCGGGCTCCAGGCCCAGTTCCTCGGCGAGGATCCGCCGGCCCGTCCGGAACGCCTCCAGGGCCTCGGCCTGCCGCCCCGACCAGTACAGGGCCTGGATGAGCTGACCGCGCAGCTTCTCCCGCAGCGGGTGTTCGTGGGTGAGCATCTGCAGCTCCCCCACCAGCCGGTCGTAGCGGCCCAGTTCGAGTTCGAGCTGGATGCGGAACTCGACGGCGGTCAGCCGTTCCTCGTTCAGGCGGCGCGCCCGGTTCGCCAGCGGGCCGCTGTCCAGGCCGGACAGGCACTCGCCCTGCCAGAGCCTCACCGCGCTCCGCAGCAGGCGCACGGCCTGTTCGGGGGCGCCCTGTTCCTGCAGCCGCCGGGCGCGCAGCACGAGGCCGGTGAAGAGGGCCGCGTCCACGTTCTCCGCCTCGGTGTGCAGCACGTAGCCGGGGGGCCGGGTGGTGATCGTGGCCTCCCCGTCGGAGGCGGCCAGCAGTTTCCGCAGGCGCGACACGCAGATCTGCACCTGGGTGCGGGCGGTCTCCGGCGGGTTGTCCTCCCAGATGAGGTCCACCAGGTGGTGGGTGGCGACCACCCGGTTGGCGTCGAGGAGGAGGGCCGCGAGGATCACCTCCTGACGGCCCGGGGGCACCCGCAGGGGTCCGCCGGGGGCGTACACCTGGAGCGGTCCGAGGACCCTGAAGGGAAGGCGCGACGTGTCCGGGAGTTCCGGGTCTCCCTCTCCCACGACGTCAGCCACCGATTCCCCCACGAAAACAAATGAGTTGACCCTGGATACCCAAGTGGGGACAGTCTCCACACCCGCCCCCGGTCTGTCCATGCCGTGAAGATCCCGGTCGGAGACGTCGGAGATAGAGGGGTGATAACCCGGAGTTGGCGGCTCCCCCGAGAATTCTGTACCGAGAGCGAAAGGGGCTCAGCCGTTGAACCGCCACGATGACACGACCGCCGTCGGCCCGCCGGGGCCGGTCGACCTGGTCACCGCAGCAGGCGTCGACCATGTGCGTCTCGTCTACGACTACCTCGACGCCGGCGATCTGGACTCGTGCGCCTCCCTGCTGCACGACGGCGTGGTGTTCGAACTGCCGGGCATGCCGCCCGTCCGCGGCCGCACCGCGGTCCTGCGGGCCCGGCTCGGGCACACCGCGCCGAGCGGCCGTCACGAGATCGACCGCGTCGTCGCCCAGGACCGGAGCGTGGTGGCCACGGGCCGGTGCGTCGGCCCGGACGCCGGCGGGCGGGAGCTGCGCTTCGTCGACCTCTTCAGCATCACCGACGACGGCATGGTCCGCGCCTGCACCCGCTATTACCACGTGACGCCCTGAACGGCCCCGAGGGGGACGGAGGGAGAGCGGGCCGGGGCCGAAGCCCCGTTCCGCCACGTCCGGGCATCCCGGGCGTGCGTGGCCGCCACCGGGCCTCCGCGGGGCGGAACGGGGCTTCGGACGTGGTTACTTCGGGATGACGTGCCCGAGCCCGCGAGAGGCGAGAACGTCGTGGAACGGCTTCCAGACGGCCGGGTCGGCCAGGTTCGTGAACAGTCCGGTGCAGGTGTTCGTCTCACCGGTCACGAGGCCGTACGCGACCGCCTTGCCGTGTCCTTTCGTATCGAACAGGGGTCCCCCGCTGTCCCCGGGCGCCACCCGCGTCCCGGCGGTCCCCGCGCAGATGAACTCCTTGTCCCAGGTTCCCCCCTCGGTGTCGAACCTCTGGACGGGCAGCACGGCTTCCCGCAGACGGGTCGGCTTGGTCTCGTCGGCGAGGTCGGTCCGCCCCCAGCCGGCGACGCGCACCAGACGGCCCGGGCGCGGCTTCTCCCCCGCGGCGGGCAGGGCCGCCGGGGTCTGGGACACCGGGCTGTCGAGCACGATGAGCCCCAGGTCCGTGTTGGTCGTGGTGTCGAACCCGGGGTGGCTGTGGACGGAGAAGCGGTCGGCGGTCACCACCGTCCCTCCGGGAGCACGCGAGTCGGTCCGGCCGACGACCACCCGGATCGCCTCCCTGCCCTGTTCCGCGAACCTGGAGCAGTGCGCCGCGGTGGCCACGACGCGGCTGTCGATGAGCACCGCCCCGCAGTGGTGCGACCAGGTTCCGTCCTCGGCCCGCCTCTCGATCTGCACGACGAAGGGCCGCTGCCCGTCCGCGACCGGAGTCCCGCCGACCACGGCCGAGGCGGAGGGAGCCAGGGCGAGCACGCTGCCGAGCGTGCCGGCGCCCGCGAGCGAGACGGCCGTCAGTCGGTTTGTCGACCTGCGCACGAGTGACCTCATTCCTGTCCGCCCGGGGCACGCCCCGGGCGGACTTGTCCGGTGGACGACACGGGGGCGTCCTTTCCACCGCATCGTGGCCCCGCCGTCCGTCCGCCGGGCCTCGTCCCCGTCTCGGCCGTGTCTCGGCCTCCCCTCGACCGCGTCGCACCGCGAGGGCGGCGGCAGGAGGCCCTTCCCGCGCCGGAGGGCCGGCCGGACCACTCCGGGCCGGACGTCACTCCCTCCCCCGCCCGGTGGAGGGAGCGCCGTCCGCCCGGGGATGTACGGCCCCGGCGGCGGTCGCGACCGCAGGAGGACGCGGGCCCCGGGGCCGGGACCGTAGCGTCGCCGGCATGAACAAGTCGACCCGGGCGGCCACCGCCCTCCTCCTCGCCTGCGCGATCGCCTTACCCGCCGCGGCCACCGCCACCGCCGCTCCCGCTCCGCCGCCCGCCGCCGCGGACACCCAGGACCGGCCGGCCGACCGCATGCGGCTGCCGGCCCCCACCGGGCCGTACGGAGTGGGGAGTTCCGTCCTCCACCTCGTGGACCGCTCCCGCACCGACCCCTGGGTGCCCGGGGCCGACGGCCGGGAACTCATGGTCACCCTGCACTACCCCGCGGCCCGCCCCGCGACCGCCCGGCACACCCCGGGGCGCCCCGCCCCGTACGCCACCCGGGAAGAGGTCCGGCTGCTGCTGAAGGGGGTGCCGGTGGAGGACCCGGAGGCGGTACGGCGGGTGGCGTCGGCCCGTACGCACAGCGCGGTCGACGTGCGCCCCGCTCCGGGACGGCACCCGCTGGTGGTGCTCTCACCCGGCTTCGGCATGCCGCGGTTCACCCTCACCGGCCTCGCCGTGGACCTCGCCTCCCGGGGCTACGTCGTCGCCTCGCTCGACCACGCCTACGAGTCGTCCGGCACGTCGGTGCCGGGCGGGCGCACCCTGACCTGCGTCGCCTGCACCGTCATGGAGGAGAACGACTGGTCCCTGGGGCACCTGGTGACCGGGGTCCGGGCCGCCGACACCCGGTTCGTCCTGGACCGGTTGACCGGTCCCCGGCCCGTCTGGCGGTACGCGTCCTCCATCGACCGGACGCGGATCGGCATGGCCGGTCACTCGATCGGGGGCGCGAGCGCCGCCACCGCCATGGCCGCCGACGGGCGCATCGACGCCGGGGTGAACATGGACGGCTCGTTCTGGGACGCGCCGCCCGCCGACGGGCTCGGCGGACGCCCCTTCCTGTTCCTGGGGACCGACGAGTTCCACCGGCCGGGCGGCGGGGACACCTCCTGGGACACCACCTGGGCGGCCCTGGGCGGTGAGAAGCGCTGGCTGACCGTCGAGGGCTCCGGCCACCTCGCCTTCTCCGACGCGCCCGTGCTCCTGAGCCACCTCGGCCTTCCCGGCGACGCCCTCCCGGCGTCCCGGGCGGTGGCGGTCACCCGCGCGTACCTCGCCGCCTTCTTCGACGAACACCTGCGGGACAGGGACCAGCCGCTCCTCGACGGCCCGGACCCGGCCCACCCGGAAGTGCGGTTCCACCGTCCCTGAACCGGGGACGGACGACCGGACGTGGGACGGGCCCACCACCGGGTCCGTCCCGTACCGGACCCGGTCCGGCCCGTACCGCCGGCCCCGGCCCGTCCCCCATCCGACTCCGGTTCACACCTCCGGGTGAGGCGGGCGGCTTCGCACCGGACGGCGTCGCATGATCCCTAAGGTGAGCGTGCGAGCGGCCGACAGCCGCCCGGTCGGCACGTCTCATACACGGGAGCCCGCGTGGCGCAGCAGCACACGACCCTCCGCCAACGCCTCCGGTACCGGTTCGACAACCTGGTGGCGGGAGGGACCGCCGCGCTGATCGGATGGCTGACCCTGGCCTGTCTGGCCGTCGTCGTCCCGGCGAGCGCGGTTCTGGTCTGGGCCGACCGGAAAGCCCCGACCTCCCTGACCGGCCGGCTCCAGGCGGTGTGGGTCAGCGTCGGGCAGACGCTCAAGATCGGCGGCGCGGTCGGTTCCCCCCTCTACGTCCTGACCTCCGTGTCGCTCGCCCTGGTGGCCCTGCTGTTCGTGTCGACACTGGTCAGCCTGATCACCACGGGCATCGACCAGCGCATCAGGTCGCTCCGTCTGGGCCATTCCACGGTCCTGGAGGCCGGGCACACCGTCATCCTGGGCTGGTCCGACCAGATCTTCCCGGTCATCGCGGAGCTGGTCTGCGCCAACGCCAACCAGCGGCGGGCGGCCATCGCCGTTCTCGCCCCCCGGGACAAGGTGGGGATGGAGGAGGGAATCGCCACCCGCGTCACGGACCCCGGCACGACCCGGATCATCTGCCGCACCGGCCACCCCACCGACCCTCCGGTCCTGTCCAGGGTCAGCCCGCAGACCGCCAAGTCCGTGCTCGTCCTGCCGCCCGAGGACGAGGACGGTGACGCCCACGTGGTGAAGACCCTGCTCGCCCTCGGCGCGGTCGCTCCCGGCGACGGGAGGGCGGTGGTGGTCGCCGCCGTCCGCGACGCCCGCAACCACCTCACCGCCCGGCTGGCCGCCGGGCCGCGCGGACACGTGCTGTGCATCGACCACGTCGTCGCCCGGCTCCTCGTCCAGACCGCGCTCCAGCCGGGCCTCTCGCTCGTGTACCAGGAGCTGCTGGACTTCGAGGGCGACGAGTTCTACACCACCGCGGCGGGGGACCTGGCCGGACGCCCCTTCGGCGAGGCCCTGCTGGCGTTCACCACGTCGTCCGTGGTGGGTCTGCTGCACGCGGACGGCGTGGTCGCCCTCAATCCCGATCCCGGTTCCACGATCGGCGCGGACGACCGGATCCTCGTCATCACCCGGGACGACGACACGGCCGTACCGGAGGACGCGTCCGCCTGCGTCGACGAGGACGCGATCGTCGCCGCCCGCCCCCGGACGTCCGTCGCCGGGCGTCTGCTCCTGCTCGGCTGGAACCGGCGGGCGCCGCTCGTCGTGGAGCAGCTCGGCCAGTACGTGAGTCCCGGGACCGTCCTGGACGTCGTGGCCCGGGGCGACGACGCCGCCGTGGGCGACGCCGTCCGCGAGGTCCCGGCGCGGGAACACCTCGACGTCACCTTCCGCTGCGGGGACATCACCGATCCGCGGGTACTGGCCTCACTGGACGTGGTGTCGTACGACGGTGTGATCGTCATGGGCGACGCGGGCCTGCCGACGCGGACGCGGCGGGGCGCGGAGACGGAACCGGGGGCGGAATCGGGGGCGGACGACCGCACGCTGGTCACCCTGCTGCACCTGCGGGCGATCGGGGACGCCGCGTCCCGGGAGCTCGCCCTCACCACGGAGATGTCCGACGACGGCAACAGGCTGCTCGCACCCGTCCGGGCGGGCGCCGACTTCATCGTGAGCGGCAGGCTGATCAGCCTTCTCATGACGCAGATCTCGGAGAGCGGCTATCTCGCCGCGGTCTTCGAGGAGTTGTTCACCGCCGAGGGGAGCGAGTTCCACCTGAAGCCGGCCGGGGACTACGTCCGGCTCGACCGGGAGGTCTCCTTCGCCACCGCCGTGGAGTCGGCGCGCCGGCGCGGCGAGTGCGCCGTCGGGTACCGGCGGCGCGCGTCGGCCGCCACGGCCCCCGACTACGGCGTGCGGGTCAACCCCGACAAGAGGTGCCGGGTCCGGTTCGTCGCGGGCGACTGGCTGATCGTGCTGGCCGAGAGCTGACCCCGGCGGACCGGCGCGGTCCGCGTGCCGTGGGCCGGGCACGGTGTGCCCGGCCCACGGCCGCCCCTCACCCCGAGTGGACCTCCAGGGCGGCCCGTACGGCGGATTCGACGGCCCCCTCGATCCACGCGGGCTTGATCGAGGTGTGGCACCCGGCGAAGTGCAGGTTCCCCTCGGCCTCGCGGACGTGCGGGAAGAGTTCGGTGTGCTGGCCGGGCAGCAGCACGGACGCCTCGCCGTAGGCGTACGGGTCGCGCATCCAGGACTGGGTGCGTCCGACGCCGGTGTAGAAGACCTCGATCCGCTGCCCGAACACGTCCTGCACCCCGGCGAGGGCGCGGGGGTAGCGCTCCTCGTCGTCGAACGAGTCCCACTTCAGGGCGTCGTCGGACCAGCTGTAGGAGGCGAGGAGCACTCCGCCCGGGCTGCCTTCGACGGGGTGGGAGGGCTGGAACATGAAGCGGTTGGGGTTGTCGGTGACCGAGCCGCCGCCGATGACCCCGGCGGCCTCGGGCTGGTCGCGGGAGACCAGGCGCGTGGCGGCGTAGTGGACGCGCTGGGAGGCGGAGATGTGTCCCCGGGGCACGGAGGGGTGGGCGCCGAGCAGGCTGCCGTCCGTGGGGGTCTGCCCGAGCTGGTACTTCCGGTACAGGCCGGGCCGCACCGCTTCCAGCTCCCGTTTCCAGTCGGCTTCGTCGAACTCCCACCAGCGGCGGCTGAACTCCAGCAGCACCTTGGTGGCGGCGTCGTAGTGGAGTTCGGTGATCGCGCGCCGCTTGCCGTAGGAGAGCGCGGGGGTGACCGGGATGTGCCGCAGCCCGGAGAAGGGGACGGTGATGATCGCGGCGTCCCCGGTGAAGGTCTCGCGCTCCACGGGCCCGGGGCCCCGGCCCTCGGAGACGGTGTCGATGGTGATCCTGCCGTCGCCGTGCGCGATCCGCGTGGCGCGGCGGTCCAGCCGTACGAGGTCCTTGACCCGGTCGTAGAGGGCGTCGGCCAGGGTGGCGGTGCCGCCGGGCAGCTCGAAGAAGGCGGTGTCGGGGCTGATGAGCGAGGCCCCGATGAAGCTGTGCACGAAGGCCAGGTGGAGACGGGAGGTGAGGTTCTCGACGGTGCCGATCAGGTCGACGGTCCGCTCGTCGAGCCCCGCCACCTCCGTCAGGTACCGGAACATGGACATGTGGCCGTACCGCTGGAAGACGCGGGCCCAGCCCTCGACCAGTTCCCTGTCCTTCCTGCCCTCGATCTCCTTGCGGACGGGGGCGAAGGCGTCGCGCACGATCTGCGCCGCGGGAACGGATTCGTAGGCCGCCGGGACGCCGAAGGAGCGGTTGACGGCCTGCGGGCCGCGCGCGTAGTCGGCCCGGCGGACGCGGACGCCGTTGACGAGGATCCACGTGCGGTAGGCGGGACGGCCCGCCCCGTCGACGTCGACGAGGTGGAAGGGACGGCGTTCGAGGCCCAGGCTGTCGATCAGGCCGGTGACGAGCGGGTGGCTGCCGGGGATGCGCATGGCGCCGGCCTCGGCGTACTGCTTCGGGTCGGCGAAGGGCGCCGGGGCCTTCTCGTGCCCCCCGGTGCGGAAGGTCTTGATCCGGCCGCCCACCCGGTTGCCGTTGGCCTCGATGACGGTGACCCGGTGCCCGGCCCGGCGCAGCAGATGGGCGGCGACGAGCCCGGCGGGTCCGGCGCCGACGATCAGCACCTTGCGGCCCCGGCGGCCCCCTCCCCCGCTCGGCCGGGGCAGGCCCGTCCTCAGCAGGATGTCCGCGTAGCGCGGCACGAGGGGCAGGTCGTCGTCGTCCCGCACCAGGAGGGCCCGGGCGACGGTCAGGCAGGCGTCCCAGTCGGAAGGGGCGGCGGGACGGGGGGCCGCCGGGGAGGCCCCGGCACCGGGAGCGGTGACGGCGAGCGCACCGGCTCCCGCGGCGGCGCCGGCGATGACGGTACGGCGGGAGGGCCGCCGGACGGGCCCGGGTCCGGGATCGTCGGCGGGATCGGGGCTGGGAAGCGAGTGGGTGATCACGGATCAACTCTTCCGGTTCCACCGGCCGTCGGTGCCCAAAAGCCACCGGGGGAGGCAACTGGCACCCGGACGTGTGGCGCGCACGGCCCGTGACTGACGAACGGGCCTTCGTACGGGCGAGGGCGGGAACGGCCGTGGGCCCCGGCGCGGAGGGGGCCACGGGGTCCGGAGGCGGGTGAGGCTCGGGGCCGGTGAAGTCCGGGACCGTCCCGGCGCGTTCCTGAACCCCGCTTCCCCCTTCCGCTCCACCTCCACCTCCACTTCCACCCCCGAACGCGATATGGACGCCTCAGGCACGCCACATGTACGCGAGAAGCACGCCTCGCGGGGTAGGGTGCGCTCAGGAGGTCCTCCCATGTCCGAGTTGTTCGACGCGGTCGACGCGCTGCTCGCGTCCCGCGCCGCGCTGCCGCCGCCCGAGGAGCGCAAACGCCTGCGGCAGGCCCATGCCCTGACGGTCGACGAGGTCGCGGTCGCGCTGAAGGTGCGCCGGGCCACGGTCACCAGCTGGGAGGCGGGCCGGACCGAGCCGCGCCCGCCCGAACGCGACGCGTACGCGCGCCTCCTGGACGGACTCGCCAAGCTCTATCCCGCCCCCGCCGGTGACACCGGCCCGGACGAGACCGCGGCCGTTCCGGCGCCCCCCGGCGCCGTGACCGCCCCGGAGACGTCCACCGGCACGGTCGCCCCCGCGCCGGACGCACGGACCGTCCCCGCGGAGCCGGCCCCGCGGACGGCGGACATGACCGGACGCGGCGCCGTCCCGGCCGCCCCCGCCCCCCTCTCCTCCGGCGGCCCGGCCGCCGGGCAGGCGTCGGCGCGCCCGGCCGGGGACGCGGCGCCTGCACGGCGGGACGCGGCGCCGGGGGCGTCCCCGGCGGTCGCCGCCGCGCCGGACGGGGCCGACCCCCGGTTCGTCAACGGGCCGCTGGCGGTCGTCGACGCCGACGGGGCCGGGCGGGTGCTGGCGTACTGCACCGGCGGCCTGGTCCTGGACGTGCCCGCCAAGTCCCTGCCCTCACTGGTGGAGTGGACCCTGGAGGAGGCCCGGCTCGGGCAGCCGAAGCTGTCCGGACCCGGCCGGCCGGCCGATCCCCTCCTCGTCCTCACCGCCGCCGCGTGCGAGCGCTACGGCCTGCCGGCCGCGCTCACCGACGCGGAGCGGAACGCCGGACGGCTCCCGGAGGGCCACAAGGCCGTCAAGCAGCTCGCGCGCGCCGACTGGAAGCTGACCAAGCGCGGTCTCGGACCGTGGGCCCGGATCTACCGGCCCGTCCAGGGAACGGAACGACGGTGCGTGCAGCTGTGCCTCCCGTCGTGGAACGCGCTCGACACCCGGCACTGGGGTCACGCCGCCACGCTGCCGCCGGCGGAACTCGCCCGGGTCCTGGGCACGTACGCGTCACGGGTGATGACGCCGCGCGGCTCGACGGCCGTGACCGGTCTGGAGCTGATGACCGCGCTGCACCCGCCGACCCGTGCCGTGCGCGACCCGGAGACCGGTGTGCTGCGGCAGGCCGACGGGAAGAACCCCGGCTCCCTGGGCAAGGACCCCGTGGACCCGGCGCCGTGCGAGGCCCCCGACGGTCACCCCGTCCTCGCCGGTCTGCCGCGCTTCCACGTCCGCGGCCCGGCCGAGAAGCTCTTCGAGGAGGCGTACGACTGGGCGCGGCCGATGACGGACGAGGAGTGCACGCGCCGGTTCCTGGTCGGCGTCGACGTCAACATGGCCTTCGCGGCCGGTGCCAACGGCCTGGTCGTCGGCCTTGGCGCGCCGACGCGCGTCAAGGCGCCGGTGTTCGACCCGAAGCTGCCCGGTTCCTGGCTCGTGGACCTCTCCCACGTCGACCTGTCGAAGGTGAAGGTCGGCAAGGACAGGTGGGCCGAGCTGGACGGTGAGCTGCTGCCGAGCCCGTTCACACCGAGCGGCGAGCGTCCCGGGGGGCCCGCCTGGTACGCCACCCCCACCGTCGCCTACGCGGTCGAGCTCGGCTACGAGGTGCGTCCGGTCGAGGCGTACGTCCGCCATGACAACGGGCGTTATCTCGACGGCTGGTACACCCGCCTCCGGGACGCCTATCTCGCCACGATGGCCGACCTCGGCGTCCACACCGACACCGGCCCGGAGCGGTTCCTCGCCGAGATGGAGGGCTACAGGGACCGCGACCCGGACCTCGCGCTCGTCGTCTCCGCCGTCAAGGCGACGGTGAAGGGCGGCATCGGCAAACTCCGTGAACGGCCCCGGGGCGAGGGCTGGCGGCCGGGCGAGCCGTGGCGCGCCCTGTCCCGGCCCACCTGGCGGCCGGACATCCGTGCGGCCGTCATCTCCCGCACCCGGGTCAACCTGCACCGCAAGATGGTCCGGCACGCCGCGTTCACCGGCCGGTACCCCGTCGCGGTCCTGTCGGACTGCGTCGTCTACGCCGCCGACGGCGAGAGCCCGCTGGACTTCCTGCCCCACCGGGACGGCAAGGCCCTGCCGGGCGGGTTCAAGCTCGGCGTGAACCCGGGCCTGGTCAAGCACGAGGGGACCCAGACGGTCCTGTGGGGCGAAGGGGTGCGGGAGCGGTTCCGGGCGCCCGAGCTGAACCTGGCCCGGTACATCAAGGACGGCACCGTCACCGACGCCGACAACGGAGAGTAGGGAAAAGGGCGATGGGTCTGATCGGCGACAGCCTGGACGAGGCGGTGCACCAGGCGTTCACCCGCCCCGTCCCGAAGTCGGCCGGCGCGCAGATGCGCTACCTGGTCAAGCGGCTCGGCGGCACCAAGGACGCCGCCCGGCTGCTGCGGGTCTCCCGGCGCACCGTCGAACGGTACGTGAAGGACCAGATCAAGAAGCCCCGTCCGGACCTCGCCGCGCGTCTGGAACGCGAGGTGAAGGCACGGTGGCAGCCGCAGATCAGGGCCGGGGCCCGCAGGAGGGCGGCCACCACCGACGGCATCGTCATCGACACCCGCGCCCGCATGGGCTACACCGCCCCGGTCGGCTCCACCGACCAGGACCGCGTCCGCCATCTGACCGTCGCCCTGCCGCCCGTCCACGCCGCCCGTCTCTTCGAGGCCCAGGACGCCGGTGCGAGCGACGACCGGCTCCGGCAGATCGCGGCCGAGGCGCTCAGGGAGGTCTACTTCCAGGACGGGGGCAGGCGGGCCGGGACCCTGGAGGAGGTCCGCTTCACCGACATCCAGCACCTGGAGTTCGGCCTGTAGCCCCGTGGCGCCGGCACCGGAGCGCGGACCGGTGTGACTGAGCGCTTCAGGTGGCGGAGGAGCACGTGAGGGGGCGGGTCGAGTGCTTCAGATGGCGGGGACAGGCGCGACGCCGGTCAGCTCCGTGCTCGCCTCCCACAGCCGACGTGCCGTTTCGGCGTCCTCCAACTGGGCCCACAGCCGCTCGCGGTGCGGCCGGCCGCGCAGCCCGAAGACGCGCGGGCCCCACAATTCGCCCCCGGCGATCCGGAGGTCGAGCACCGCCCGGACCGCGGGCCGGGCACCCGCGTGCTTGCCCTGGAGAACAAGTGCGGCGGCCGTCCCACGCAGCGCCGTCCCGGCCTTGCGTACGTGGACCGGCGGCCGCGACGGGGTGAGCGAGTCCAGCGCACCGCCGGGATGGACCACCACGCTCGACACCGTGCTGCCCACGGCCCGCAGGCGGCGGTCGAGTTCCAGGCCGAAGTACATCTGGGCCAGCTTCGACCGGCCGTAGGTGCGCTTGGCCCGGTAGTCGGCCCGGGACTGCAGATCGTCCAGGTCGAGCCGCTCGGACTTGGCGGCGAAGCTGCCGACGGTCACGACGCGGGCGCTCGGCGCGGCCTCCAGCAGCGGCAGCAGCCAGTGGGTGAGCGCGAAGTGCCCGAGGTGGTTCGTTCCGAAATGCATCTCATTGCCGTCCCGCGTCTCCCTTCGCTCCAGCCCTTCGAGGAGGACGCCGGCGTTGTGAACCACCGCGTCGAGGCGCTCCACCTCCAGGGAATCCGCGGTTCCCCGCAGCGAGCCGAGGTCGGCGAGGTCCAGGCCCACCGAACGCACCCGCGCACCGGGCACCCGCGCGCGGATCGCTTCCACGGCGGCCTCGGCCCGCTCGGCGCTCCGGCTGCCCAGCACCACCGTGGCGCCGGTACCGGCCAACTGCTCGGCGGTGAAATACCCGATACCTGCGTTGCCGCCGGTGACCAGATACACCCGGTCGGCGGCGGAAGGGATCTGAGACATGGGGGAACTCCCGTGAGGTGCGACGGCGGCTCCCGGCGGAGCAACCCGGCGCCCACGCTGCCACTGGCCTCCGACATGTCACCGACAACCATCCGACAGGGCGGAGCCGGCTGCGCGTTCACGCGCGGCCGCACGACCACCGAAGACCACCAGCCACGACGGCGACTGCTTGATCCGCGACACAGGACATACCGGTGGGCCCGAGTTCGTGTCCGTACATGGAGGGGGAGGCCCAGGCGGCGTCGGGCAGTGATGGCGGCATGAAGCCGGTCGGCCCGTCATCGTCGGCGAGCTCCCACAGCCAGTTATTCTCCCCGGCCGCGGTCAGCGGCCACCGGGCCGTCACCAGAGCAGCGGATGCCTCGTTCATCCGTTCGGAGTCTCGCCCACCGCGGCGAGTGCCGGGATCCCTTCCCAGCCTCAACCGTCTTCCCGGCACCCTTGACAGACATGATCGGAAATCAGTCACAGCGGGGGCCCGAGCCGGAGCGCGGCAGGTGTCACGGAGGCAGGCTCGTTGCCACCGGGGGAAACCGAGCGCCCCACTCCGGCGAGTGGATGTTCGGGGCGGCGAGGTCGAGTGGCAGGTCCGACGGGCGGCAAGCACGCGAGGCTCCTGGCGGTCACGGGTGGCCCTGGTGGAGAACCCGTCCACCAGGAGCTTCGCCGTCGCGCGGGCACGTCCGGCTCCCGGTCAGCACCGCCTGTCTGGAAAGAGCTCAATGGGGCGGGCAACTCCCACCCCTGATCAGCGGGTTCATGGCGACACACCACGACACCACGATCCATGACCCATGACCTGGTGGTCTTTGAAGACGATCTCTAGGACCTGGCCCACATCGGTTGCCCCTGCCCGGAACGGCGAGGCCGCCATCGGGATACTCCCGGTGGCGGCCTCCGCCCCGTGCGCCTGCTCCGTGGGAGGCGGGCCCGGCCGGGCGCTGTGTGGGCGGCCGGGCCGGGCTCCCTTCCGGAGGTGCCCGCGGGTCAGGACTCGGATGTCACGGTGAGGGGGAACTGCATCAGTTGTGCGACCGCCCGGCCGGGTTCGCCGGCGGGGGCGAAGTCCACCGGGGCCTGGAGCTGGTAAACGGCGCCCTGCGGGGGGAAGGCGGTGAGCTTGTCGACGCCGATGACCGCGGGCTTGGTGTTCGTCAGGACCAGCGGCGCGCCGCCGCCCGGGGGCCGCTCGATGGTGAGGGTGAAGTCGTGGTAGGTGGTGTGGCGGTAGGTCGGCGGCCTCTCACCGGTGATTTCGAGGAGGCCGAGGGGGGGCTCGTCTTCCCCGTCCTGTTCCAGAGTGACCCTGCCCAGCACCGGGGAGTCGGCACTGTACATCACACCGATGTTCTTCATCCGCGCGCTGCCGAGACCCTCGGTGGTTTTCGCCTCGACGCGCTGCCTCATCGCTCCGCGGAAGTCCAGATTGACGAGGCCCAGCCCGTTCACCTGCAACGGCACGTCCGCCGCGTGGCCGAAGTACGCCATCTCCCGACCGGTCGGTGGGAGCGATTCATAAACTGAAGCCATCGGGAACACCTCCAGGACACGGCACCCCACCCCGGGCGGGGCGCGCATGCCGTCGGTATGACGCAGCGCACGTTATCGAGAAGCACGGCACCGCCCGGGCCTCCTCGGCCACCGGTCACCCGAACGGGTGCCCCGGAGCGGCCCCGCACCCACGGCCCCACCGTTCCGCCGCCGGGAGGAGACAGGCCGGCGGCCCGTCCCCGCAGTGCAGCGGGCCCGCGGGGCGGAGGCACTGGCCTGGGGGGAGTGATCAGACTGCCGGGGCCGGAGAAGCAGGCCCCGGGCGGACGCGGCCTCGAAGCCGTCGGCGTCGAAGTCGTGGATTACGTCGCGGATCCGGTCCGGGCCGGTGAACGTGGCCTGGGCGATCTTCACCACGGGCATGCCCTGCGCGGACAGCGGCACCGTCTGGACCCGCGGCCAGGTCACCACCGCCCCGGCGCCCCGGCGGGCGATCCTCAGCAAACGCCTGCCCTCACGTCGTTGATCTCACGGACCCCCACGCGTTCAGCCACGTGATCATTCCGGTCGTCAGGTGTCTCCCGGCGCAGCAACCGGGCGACACCTGACGGCAGGGCGAACGCCACCTGATGCGGCGTTAGGTCCTGCCGGACCGGATCACGGCCACGATCGCCCCGGGTGCCACGACGATGGCCGCGCCAAGTACCGCGAACAGCAGGGGCGACGGGCCCTCGTAGTCGCTCCGTACCTCGACGTTGGCCCCGAAAAGCGCTGCGACCAGCACCAGAAGGACCGAGACGCCCAGGATGCCCTTCCCCCATGCCCTACGGGCGGACGGACTCCGCATCGGCACCAGCGCGACCAATAACCACAACAGTGCACACCCCAGCCCGACAGGCAGAATGCCCATGTTCCCTCCCCGAGTCGGTGTCGAAGCAGTCGGACGACAATGGCATGTTCCTCGGCGATCGTCACCCCCTCGGTTCCGGTCCCGGGATCACGCCCGGGTGGTGTGCCGGGAGGCCGGGGCGGGGAACCGGACGGCGGACCGTTCGCTCCGGGCCGCGGGGGGGAAAGGCGTCCACGACCGGTGCGGAAGGGGGCGGTCGACGGCAGCCGGAAGAGGGGGTCTTCACCGCGTTGCCCACCCGGCCCGACGCCGAGGGCGACCGGGCCGTGGGCCCCGTCGGCTCACCCCTCGGCGGGACGCGAGGGGCCCGCGGCGGTCTCCGCGAGGGCCAGGAGGTGCCGGAGGGAGGCCCGCGCGTCGTCCAGCGGGTCGTGGGCGCCGTCCCGTCCGGGCGGGGCGGTGAGGACGGTGTCCTGCTCCAGCACGTACCAGCCGGAGTAGCGGTGCGCTTCGAGTCCGCGGACGATCGCGGCGACGTCGATGTCGCCGGCGCCCAGGGGCGCGTACATGCCCGCCGCGACGCCCTGGGTGTAGGTGAGTTCCCCGGAACGCACCCGGTCGGCGAGGTGCCGTCGTACGTCCTTCAGGTGGACGTGCGCGATCCGGTCGGGCGCGCGGGCGGCCAGGTCGACCGGGTCGCCGCCGCCGACGAGGCAGTGCCCGGTGTCCAGGCACAGGGCGATGCCGCAGCCGTCGAGGACGCGCCGGGTCTCCTCCGCCGTCTCGACCAGGGTGCCGACGTGCGGGTGGAGGGTGGCGGTGAGGCCGGCGTCGGCGGCTGCCGCGTCGATCCGGTCGAGGTTGGCCAGCAGGGTGTTCCAGCCGTCGGCGTCCGGGGCGGGGCGGTCGTCGTAGCCGTCACCGCCGCCGACGGCCGCGACGACGACCGTGGTGGCGCCCGCCACGCGCAGGTCCGCCAGGGCGGCCCGCACGCGGGGCAGCGGATCGTGGCCGGGGTCGTGCAGCACGGCGGGCACGAACTGGCCCACGGCCCGCAGCCCGTACGCGGACAGGAGCCCGGCCTTGGCCGCGGGGGCGTCGGGCAGGAAGCCGTCGGGACCGAACTCGGTGGCGGCCAGGCCGATGTCGCGCATCTGGCGCAGCACCACGTCCGGCGCCAGTTGGTGACCCCAGCCGGGGACCTCGCACACGCCCCAGGAGATCGGTGCGCCGGCGACGCGCCCGACGAGGGGCGCGTCGGAGCCGGGCGGCGTCATGCGCATACCAGGTCCTTCTTCCGGTGGCGGGGTACGGGTCCGGTGCCCGGCTCGTCCGCGGACGAGCCTGCCCCGTCGGATGACGCCTGTCAACGACATGTCAGGACATCGTGCCTTACGGTGCCCGCCGGGCCGTGACGCGATCCGAGCGGCCGGCTTCCGTCCCGTCGCCGGGTGCCCGCCGCCGGGCGGGGCCGCCCACGGCGGAGCGCGGCTCAGCGCGCGGCGATCGTCATCTCGAAGGAGTAGCGCGAAGCCCGGTAGACGTGGGTGCCGTACTCGACCGGCGTCCCGGCCCCGTCGTGGGCGACACGGGTCATGGTGAGCAGGGTGGCGCCGCGGGACTCCTCCAGGAGCGCGGCCTCGGCGGAGGTGGCCCGGCGGGCGCCGATGGTCTGCTCGGCCGTGACCAGGTCGGTGCCGGACCGGCGCAGCAGCCGGTACAGGCCCGTGTCGGCCAGCTCCTCGGCGGTCGGGTCGATCCGGCCGGCCGGCAGGTGGTTGCGCAGGAGCGCCAGGGGCTGTTCGTCGGCGAACCGCAGCCGTTCGATCACCAGCACGGCGTCCCCCTCGTCGATCCGCAGGGCGGCGGCGACCTCCGTCCCGGCGGGCCGGCTCTCCAGCGAGAGCACCCTGGTGCCCGGACGGCGGCCGTCGCGCCACAGGTCGTCGAACAGGCTCGACAGCTCCGTCTGCCGGCGGACGCGGTGGGTGACGACCTGGGTGCCCACCCCGCGCTTGCGGGTCAGCAGCCCCTTGTCGACGAGGTGTCGCATGGCCTGACGCATGGTGGGCCGGGAGAGCCCGAACTGCTCGGCCAGGGCGATCTCGTTGCTCAGCCTGGTCCCGGGAGGCAACACACCGTTCTCGATGAGCTGTTGCAACTGCTGGGCAAACTGGAAGTACAACGGGACCGGGCTGCTCCGGTCGATCTTGATCAACTTCGCGACCTGCTCCACGTCACCCTCCCACGCGCGGCGTGCGCCCCCACAGTGTGGCGCGTTCTCCCGAGTTCGGTAAGTCCCCACGTTCTTACGTCCTTATGTAATAACAATGGGGAGCGCCCTCTTGTCGGCGGTCGTCCCCGGACGCCCTTCTCGCACGAAAGGCTCCCCCAGCATGCGCATAGGACTCATCGGTACGGGCCGGATCGGCGCTTTCCACGCCGCGACCCTCGTCGGTCTTCCCGCGGTCGGCTCCCTCGTCGTCCACGACACCGACGAACGCTCCGCCCGGGCGGTCGCCGACCGGACCGGCGCCGAGGTGGCCGGCGACCTCGACGGCCTGTTCGGCGCCGGACTCGACGGGGTCGTCATCGCCTCCTCCACCGCCACCCACGCGGACTTGATCCTGGCGGCCGGGCGTGCTGGGCTGCCCACCTTCTGCGAGAAACCGGTCGCCGGCGGTCTCGCGGAGACCGACGCGGTGCTCGCCGCCCTCGCCGGTTCGGACGTGCCGCTGCACGTGGGCTTCCAGCGCCGCTTCGACGCCGGGCACCGGGAGCTGCGCGAGGCGGTCGCGAGCGGACGCCTCGGCTGGACCCACACCCTGCGCGCCTGCACCGCCGATCCCACCCCGCCGCCGCCCTCCTACGTCTCCGGTTCCGGCGGCATCTTCCGGGACTGCTCGGTGCACGACTACGACGCCGTCCGCTGGGTCACCGGACGCGAGGTCGTCGAGGTGTACGCCACCGGGGCCAACCGGGGCGAGGACTTCTTCGCCGCCGCCGACGACGTCGACACCGGGGTCAGCGTCCTCACCCTGGACGACGGGACGCTGGCCGTCTGCACCGCCACCCGTTACAACGGTGCCGGGTACGACGTGCGCCTCGAGGTCTGCGGCTCGAAGGGCTCGCTGGTCGCCGGCCTGACCGAGCGCACCCCGCTGGTCCCGGCCGGGGGCCCCGCCCGGGACACCGGCACCCCGTACCCCGGTTTCATGGAACGCTTCCGGGACGCCTACCGGGCGGAACTCGCCGCGTTCACGGAAGTGGTCGCCGGGCTGCGTACGAGCCCCTGCACCGGCCGGGACGCGCGCGCGGCCCTCGCCGTCGCGGAGGCGGCCACGCGCTCACGGGCGACGGGGCGTCCGGTACGGGTGGAGCCGGCCGGTCCGGCCGGGGCCGCCGGACGGCCCGGAGGCTCGCCCGGCGAGGACTCCCGGACGGTTCGCGGACCGGTGAAGTGAGCGGGACCGGGGAAGTGAGCGGGACCGAAGGGTGAGCGGGGCCGAGGGGCGAGCGGACCCGGGAGCGGACGGAACAGGGGCGGGCGGGCCGTCACCGGCCGCCCGGCACCGGAGCGGCCGGGGCCGTGCGCGCCGCGCCGTGGCGGAGGTCACCACCGGTCCTCCGCGTGGAGGCGGAGGTCCTCCTCGCCGCCCGTGACGCGGGGTGCCCCGTGGCCGCCGACCGGGTTGGTGACGGCCACGGTGGCCATGTCGTCGTGGCGGCCGTCGCCCAGCCACTGCGCGGCCAGCATCTGGACCCGTTCCACCACCGCCTCGGCCGGCAGGCGCGCGCACCCCTCCAGCGCCTTCCGCAGCCTCTCCTCGCCGTAGAGCCGGTCGCCCAGCGGCCCGCCGCGGGCCTCGGTGATCCCGTCCGTGTACAGCAGGCACGTCTCCCCCGGTGCCAGCGTCACCTCCGCGCTTCGCGCCCGGATCTCGGGCAGGACGCCGACGAGGGTGCCGTCGGTGTCCGCCTCCTCCACCCTCCCGTCCGCGCGGATGATCAGCGGGGGCGGGTGCCCGGCGCTGGTCAGCCGCAGCCGCACCCCCTCCGGGTGGCGCCGGACGGAGGCCAGGACCAGGGTCGCGAAGCGGGTGTGGTGGGAGTTGACGATCGTGTCGTTGAGGAGGCCCAGGACGCGCTGGTGGTCTCCGGACAGGGGCAGCAGCGCGTGCAGCACGCTGCGGATCCTTCCGGTCAGGACGGCGGCCTCCAGGCCCTTGCCCGCCACGTCCCCCAGGACGACGAAGGTCTCCTGCGAGGCGTCCGCGCCGGGGTGGACGTCGTAGAAGTCGCCGCCGACGCGTTCGTGCTCCTGCGAGGTCCGGTAGATGCCGGCGTACTCCACCCCGTGCACCCGTCCCAGCCGCGGCGGCAGCAGTTCGCGCAGCAGGGTGGCCGTGATCGACGTCTGCTCCGCGTACAGCCTGGCCGCCGACAGGGCGGCGCCGGCCCGCGCGGCGAACAGCCGGACGAAGGCCTCCTCGGCGTCCGTGAACGCCCGGTGCCCCCGGGACCGCAGGATCAGGGCTCCCTGCCCGGACAGGGGCGTGACGATCACCGAACCGGCGGGGCCCGTGAAACCGGGCGGCACCGCTCCCTCGGGGATGTCCGCGGGATCGATCCACCGCGTCGGCACCGGCGGGAACCCCCGCAGCGCCTCCGTCAGTCCCGGAACCGTCCGGGTGTCGAGCGTCACCACCCGCCGGGTGACGCCGCCGCCCGCCCGCGCGTGGGTCAGGGCGTGGCGGCCTCCCCGGGCGGGAACGACGACGACCGCCTCGTCGGCGAAGTGGTCCGCGGCCGTACGGGCCGTCGTCTCCGCGCACCGTTCGACGTTCAGCGACGAGAACAGCGCGTCGGAGACGTCCGCCGGCAACGCGGTGGACTCGTCTTCGCCACGGGGCGCCCGCCCGGTCGTGCGCGGGCCGGCGTTCTCCACCAGCCACCACACCACGCGCCCGTCCTCCCCGGGCGAGGGATGCGCGTCGAACGCGCGGCCGGCCACCGTGCCCGAGACGGCGTCCGGCAGCTCTCCGGCCGGCCACGGGCGCCGGTGGGCCCCGGCGAGACGGCCCGGCATGCCGTCGGGCGCCGGGTCGCCGCCGTCTCCGGAGGCCCGGAGGAGCAGACGGCGCGCGGCCTCGTTGGTCTCGACGATGTTCCCGGCCGCGTCGGCGACGAGGACGGGACAGGGGGCGTCTCTCCACGCCGGACCGGTGCGGACACCACCGTCGCGCGGACTGTCAGGGGTTCCCGGGGAAGGGATCACAAGCCGGGGGACGCATCGTGCGCACCCCACCACCTCTCTGCCGTTCGAAAAAGATTGCCTCCTGCAACCATCGCGCATCCCCCGGCCCCGTGCAATGCCGAAACGGCCCGCGACGACTTCCTCACACGGCCGCGCACCGGACCGCGCCGGTCCCCCAGCCGCCCGGCCCGGGTTCGGATCCGGGTTCAGGCGGTGGGGGCGTCGGGGTGGAGGGTGAAGACCTGGTCGAGCCCGGTCATGCGCAGCACGCGCAGGGTGTTGGCGGGTACGCGGGCCAGGGCGAGGGCGGCGTCGGCCGTCATCGCGTGCTGGCGGGCCGCCAGGAGCGTGGTGATGCCGGTGGAATCGCAGTGCTCCAGCCCGGTCAGGTCGATGACCAGGCGCTGCCCCGGCCGCAGGACGAGGTGTTCGACCGCCCGGCGCAGGACGGCGGAGTGGGCGTGGGCGGGGGGGGCGGGGGCCGTGCCCAAGGGGGCGGGGGGGGTGGTTCTGGCGGGGGCGTCCAAAGGGGTTCCTGGCGGGCATTTTTCGTCAGAGGGGGGGGAACGCAGAAGGA
>NZ_JBVIZC010000020.1:27166-36209 GCF_055591945.1 Streptomyces sp. NPDC041191
TTCCACCCCGGTAGGGTAGGGACCCAGGCGTTCCCCTGGCCAAGGAACGAGTTGTTACACCCCCGGGCGAAGGAGGGGGGGGGGGGAGGGGTCGAGTTCGCCGGCGACCTCGACCACGGGGCCGGCGGCGGTGGTCCGGCCGGTGATGTCCAGCGGGCTCATCGGCGGCCGTTCGTCGCCGGGCGGGCGGGAACGCCGAGGGCGAGCAGCGCGGTGTCGTCGTCGAGGCCGTCGCCGAAACCGTCCAGCAGGGCGGTCAGCGCGGTGACCACCTCCCGCGGGGCGGCGGGGGCGTGGGCGGTCGCGAAGGCGTGCAGCGCGTCCTCGCCGTACAGGCTGCCGCGGGTAGGTCCGGTGCGCGCCTCGGTCAGGCCGTCGGTGTAGAGGAGGAGGGTGTCGCCGGGCGCGAGGACGGTCTCGGCGGTGACGAAGGGGGCGTCGGGAACGATGCCGACGAGCAGTCCGCCGGGGGTGGGCAGGAACTCGGCGCGCCCGTCGGCCCGCAGGACCAGGGCCGGGGGGTGGCCGCCGGAGGCGAGGCGGACGACGGGACGGTCCGGGTCGGCGCCGGTGTCGACGACGCCGAAGACGGCGGTGCAGTAGCGGGGGTCGCCGCCGGCGGCGTACCGCTCGTACAGGACGGTGTTGAGCGTGGCGAGGGCGGCGGCGGGTTCCGGGTCGTGAAGGGCGGCGGCGCGCAGGGTGTAACGGGTGAGGGAGGTGACGGCCGCGGCCTGCGGGCCCTTTCCGCACACGTCGCCGAGGAAGAAGCCCCAGCGGGTGCCGTCGAGGGGGAACAGGTCGTAGAAGTCGCCGCCGAGGCGGTCCGCGGAGGCGGTGTGGTAGTGGACGGCCGTCTCCAGACCGGGCACGGCGGGCAGCGAGGAGGGCAGCAGGGACTGCTGCAGCACGGCCAGGGCGTCGGTGAGCCGTGCCCGGTCGGCCTCCGCCTGCCGGCGCGCCTCCTCCGCCTCCGCGCGTGCCTGTTCGGCCTCGGCCCGGGCCTGTTCCGCGTCCTGTTTGCGGCGCAGGAGTTCTTCCTCGTAGGCGCGGCGGTCGGAGGCGTCGAAGACGGTGGTGCGGATCAGCAGCGGCTCGCCCCCGTCCCCGTGCTTGACGGCGGAGGAGACCAGGACCGGCAGCCGGGTTCCGGTGCCGGTCCTCATCTCCAGGGCGATGCCGCTCAGGCTGCCCTGCATGCGCAGCAGGGGGGCGAAGTGGGTCTCGTGGTAGAGCTTGCCGCCGACGGTGAGCAGGTCGGCGAAGCGCATCCGTCCCACCACGTCCTCGCGCTCCCTGCCGAGCCAGCCCAGCAGGGTGGTGTTGATCTTGGCGATCGTGCCGTCGAGGAGCGTCGAGAGGTACCCGCAGGGCGCGGACTCGTACAGCTCCTCGGCGCTGTCCTCCAGGAGGGCGATGAACGCCGCGCCGGTGTCGGTCCCCGGCCGCTCGGGCTCCTCGCCCACCTTGCACATCACAGGGATTCCAGGAAGTCCAGGATCGCTTCCGCGGTGGCCTCCGGTGCGCTGAGCTGCGGGCAGTGGCCCGTGGCGTCCAGGGTGACCAGGCGGGAGGAGGGGATCGCGGCGTGGACGTACGCGCCGACCTCGCGGGGGGCGATGACGTCCTGGGCGCATTCGAGCACCAGCGTCGGGACCGTCACGTCCTTCAGGTCCTCGCGGCTGTCGGACAGGAACGTGGTGCGGGCGAAGACGCGCGCGATGTCCGGGTCGGTGGCGCAGAAGCTGTTGGTCAGCTCCTGTCCCAGCTCGGGCCGTTCCGGGTTGCCCATGATGACCGGGGCCATGGTGGAGGACCAGCCCAGGTAGTTCGACTCCAGGGAGGTCAGGAGTTCGTCGATGTCGTCGGCGCCGAAGCCGCCGCGGTATCCGGCGTCGTCGATGTAACGGGGCGAGGGGGCCACCATGACCAGCGATCCGATCCGGGCGGGTGCCGCCCGCGCGGCCAGCACGCCGACCATGGCGCTGACCGAGTGCCCCACGAACACCGCCCGCTCGAGGTCCAGCTCGTCGCAGACGTCCACCACGTCCTGGGCGTAGCCGTCGAGCGACCCGTAGCGTTCCTCGCTCCAGGCCGACAGGTCCGAGCCGCCGGAGCCGACGTAGTCGAACAGCACCACCCGGTGGCGCTCCGCGAGGGCGGGGACGACCAGACGCCACATGTTCTGGTCGCAACCGAACCCGTGGGCCAGCACGACCGTCGGCCCGGCCGGCGGGCCGGTCACCGTCACCTTGTTCCTGCTGCGAATGTTCACACTCGTCATCCTCCCATCCGGTCCGGTTCGCCCGGGTCGCGGTCCCTCCGGGGCCGTCCCGCCGGACGGCGGGGAGGCCGCGGCTCCGTCGCCGGCCGTCGTGGGCGGCCCGGACCTCCTGCGGCACGACCGGGAGGGCCGGGCGTCACGGCGGCACGCCGTACACCCGGCCCGGAAGGGCGCGACGCACACGAGGACGCGGCGCCGCCCCGTCCTCGTCCGGTCAGGGGCGCAGGATCAGCCGGATCGGGTCGCCGGTCTTGTTCTCCAGCCGTTCCACCGCCTCGGCGGCCCGTGCCAGCGGGAGTTCGCCGCTGATCGACCCGGAGAAGTCCAGCCGCCCGCCCTGGAGCAGGGCCAGCAGCTGCGGCAGCGCGACCGGCATGTCGGAGCCGTAGTGGCCGAGGATCTGCTGCCGGAGGTAGCTGAAGCGGGTGCCGTCGGTGACGGTCAGCGGCTTGTCGGTCAGGCCCACGAGGACCAGCCGGCCCTTGGGCCCGAGCACCGAGAGGGCCTGTTCGCGGACGGCCGGCACGCCGGCGAAGTCGAAGGCGGCGGCGAGACCGGCCCCGCCGGTCGCCTCGCCGATCCGTTCGCGCAGCGCCGGGTCGGCGGAGTCGAGCACCAGGTCCGCGCCCCGGGCGAGGGCGCGCTCGCGGGCGACGGGGTTGGGGTCGATCGCGACGACGGGGTACGCGCCGACGGCCCGCAGCAGCTGGACGGCGTGGACGCCGAGCCCTCCGGCGCCCCAGACGCCGACGGCCTCGGCGGGCCGCACGGCTCCCGTGACGGTGATCGCGGCCCACGGCGTGGAGACCGCGTCCGGGATGATGGCGCCCTGGTCGAAGGGGATGGCGTCGGGCAGTTCGGTGAGGGCGGTCTCGGCGGAGAGGGCGTACTCGGCCCAGCCGCCGTCGTAGTCCACGCCGCGGGTGTACGTGACGCCGCCGCGGGTCTCCCCCGCGTACAGCACGACCCGCTGTCCCGGGGTCCAGCGGGTGACGCCGGGCCCGGTCTCCGCGATGACGCCGGACACCTCGTGGCCCAGGGTGACCGTGTCGCCCTCCAGCAGCATCGGCGAGAGAGTGCCGTCGATCAGGTGGACGTCCGACAGGCACACGCCTGCGGCCTCCACCTTCACCAGGACCTCTCCGGCTCCGGGAACGGGCTTCGCCACCTCCTCGATCCGCAGGGTGCGGCTGGGAACGTGCAGCCGGGCGGCGAGCATCTGCTCCATGACATGACCTCCTTGACGCGGCGACCCCGGGGCGCGGGTCCTCTCCCGGACTCGGCGCCTTCAACGCAAGTCACCTTGCGATAAAACGTACGCCCGCTCCGCCGCATAATGCAAGTGGACTTGCGTTATGCTGGACCATGACCTCGTCCGACCGGAACGCACCGCCTCCTCTGCGCCGCCGAGGGACCCGCATGCGCGCGGCCGTCCTCGCCGCCACCGTGGACGTCCTGACGGAGCACGGACTCGCCGGCACCACCGTCGGCGCCGTCGCCCGAGCCGCCGGGGTCCACGAGACCTCCGTCTACCGGCGGTGGGGGACCCGCGAGAACCTGATCCTGGAAGCGCTGACCGAACAGCTCGACGCGGCGATGCCCGTACCCGACACCGGCCGCGTCCACGACGACCTCGCCGCCCATTTCGGCGCACTGGCACGACTGCTCGCGACGGAGCAGGGCAGGGCCCTGCTCCGGCTGAGCGCCGAACGCGACGGCACCCTGCCGGACCGTCGGCTCCCCTACTGGACCGAGCGCCTCGAACGCGGCGCCGTCATGGTGCGCCGGGGCGTCGAGCGCGGCGAACTCGCACCGGACACCGACCCGGGCCTCGTCATCGAAGCCGTCAGCGGCGCCCTGTTCACCCGCGCCCTCATCAGCGGCGCCCCGGTGAACGAGGACTTCGCGGCACGGCTCGTCGACCTCGTTCTGGCCGGCGCGCTCCCGAAGCCCCGCCCGGCCGGCGACGCCGCTCCCGCCCCCCTCGACTCCTGACCGCTCCCCGCCCCGCCCCCACCCCCGTCGCTCCCGGTGCCGGTCCGGGCCGCCGGGCCGCCTTCGTGCGCGACGGGGCGCCCGGTCTCGCCCCGGAGGGCCCGGGCGGCCGCGACGGCGGCCGGCTTCCGACTCGATAGGCAAGCGAACACTTGCCTATGGTGGAGGGGTGGCAGACGACGTGTTCAAAGCACTGTCCGACCCGACCCGCAGGACGATCCTCGACGAGCTGACGGAACGGAACGGCCAGACGCTGTTCGAGATCTGCGCGCGCCTGTCCACGAAGCACGGGCTGGGGTCGTCACGCCAGGCGATCAGTCAGCACCTCGCCGTCCTGGAGGCCGCCGGCCTCGTACGGACGCGGCGCGAGGGCCGCCGCAAGTTCCACGACCTCACCCCCGAACCGCTTGAGCAGATCGCCACCCGCTGGCTCGGGCCCCGCACACCGGAGACCGGAACATGAAGATCTACATGACGCAGGTGTTCGTCGACGACCAGAGCGAGGCCGAGCGCTTCTACACCCAGGTGCTCGGCTTCGTGAAGAAGAACGACATCCCGCTCGGCGGCGGCGCCCGGTGGCTGACCGTCGTCTCGCCCGAGAACCCCGGGGGCACCGAGCTGCTCCTGGAGCCCTCCGGCCACCCCGCGGTCCCGCCGTACAAGCGGGCGCTGTTCGAGGACGGCATCCCGGCCGCCTCCTTCGAGGTCGCCGACGTGCACGCGGAGGCCGCCCGACTGCGCGGGCAGGGCGTGGAGTTCACCCAGGAACCGGCCGAGATGGGACCGGTCACCACCGCGGTGTTCGACGACACCTGCGGCAACCTCGTCCAGATCGTCCAGCACAACGGCTGACCCGGGCCGGACGGTCGGGCCGCCCGCCGACGCGGGTGACCGCGACCCCCTCCCGACGGAACCCCGCCCCGCGGATCACGGGGGCGGGGTGTAGCCGCGGGCGCGGACGTGGCGGTGGGCGAGCTCGGTGAAGGCGCGGGCGGCGGCACCGCGGTAGGCGCCTTCGCGGTGCAGGAGGGTGGCCGTGCGGGACGGCAGGGGCGGGTCGAGGGGGACGGGGGTGAGGCGGGGGTGGTCATGGGTGACGGCGTCGGGCAGGACGGTGGCCAGCGAGGTGCGCTGGACGATCTCGACGAGGGCCTGGACGGAGTTGGCCTCGACCGCGACGCGGGGGGCGATCCGGTGCCGGGCGAAGTACGCGTCGATGTGGGCCCGGGTGGCGAAGTCGCCGCTGAGGAGGGCGAGCCGGGTGTCCTCCAGGGCCCGTACCGGCAGAGGATCCGGCCCCGTCCGGGAGGGGAGGGTGGCGGTGACGAGACCGAGGGTCTCGGTGAAGAGCGGCATCGCGGCGACACCGGGCAGGTGGGCTCCGGCGAAGGCGATGCCGAGGTCGAGGTCGTCCGCGAGCAGGGCCGCCTCGACACGGTCCTGGGTCGTCTCGGTCAGAACCAGGTCCACGCCCTGGTGGAGGGCGTGGAGTTCGGCGGTGAGCGGGCCGACGAGGTAGGCGGTGAAGGTGGGGGTGACGCCCAGGCGCAGGTCGCCGCGCGAGAGGTCCTGGACGTCGTGGACGGCGCGTTCGGCGGCGGCCAGGTCGCGCAGCGCGCGGCGGGCGTGATCGGCGTAGACGGCACCGGCGTCGGTGAGGCGCACCGTACGGCCGGTGCGGTCCAGCAGCTGTACGCCCAGGCCCCGTTCCATCTGCTTGACCTGCTGGGAGAGCGTGGGCTGGGAGATGTGCAGGTCCTCGGCGGCGCGGGTGAAGCTGCCGTGCTCGGCGACGGCGAGCAGATAGCGCAGGTGACGCAGTTCCGGAGCGGCCATGAGATCCACTGTAGACGGGAGCGATAAAGGGAAGGCGCGCCAACTCATCGACCCTATAGACGCAGGTCGCGCAGGGCGGGTCCCGTCCGACCGCGCGGCCGGCTTCACCGGGAGGCCGGTGAGCACGGACCGGAACAGGCGTTCCCCGTGTCACTCGTTGCGGTACGGAGGGCACGCACCCGGCGAGTACGCGGCGGGGCGGCTCCATGATCGGGACAGCGGCGCCGCACCGGCGCCCCCGTCCGAACACGCGATCCTGGGGGTTCAGAGTATGACGCCGGCTTCACGACCGGACCGCCGCCTCGACGAGCAGGCGGTCCTGCTCGCGGCGGGCCTGGCCGATCTGGCGGTGAGCGCCGTCGGCTCGGCCGCCGGAACGCTCCGGCGGCTGCTGCGCCGCGCCGACGGCGCCGACCTGGTACGGGAGGCGGAGGAGGACCTGATGGCCCGCGGCCGGCTCGTCCTGGACCGGTACACGGCCGCGCCCCCGGCGCATCTGGAGGTGCTCGCCCAGCATGTGCTCACCCGGCGCGCGGTCGCCGGCGACGATGTCTGACCAGGAGCCGGCCGCTTTCAGGGCGCGCGTCGACGCCGTCCTGAGCACCCTCCTGACGGAGGAGGCCGAGCGCCTGTGCGCGATCGACGGCCTCCTGGAACCCGTCGCGGAACAATTGCGGTGCGCGGCCGGACAGGGGAAGCGGCTGCGGGCGGCGTTCTGCTACTGGGGCTGGCGGGCGGCGGGGCAGCCCGACAGCGACGCCCTCCTGCGGGCCGCCGCCTCGATGGAGCTGGTGCACGCCGCGGCGATCGTCCACGACGACCTCATCGACGACAGCCCGCTGCGCCACCACCGGCCCACCGTCCACGTCGCCCTGCGCACCCCGCTGGCCGGGCGGCCCCGCGAGCGCGCCGGCGCCCGGTCGCTGGCCATGCTGGTCGGTGACCACCTGATGGCGCTCGCGGGACAGCTGTTCGCCACCAGCGGCCTGCCCGCCGCCTACCTGGCGCGCGCCCGGCCGCTGTGGGCGGACCTGGCCCGCGACCTGATCGCGGGCGAGTGCCTGGAGATCCTGCGCACCGGCACCCTCCCGGACACGGACGCCTCCCTGAAGGTGATCCGCTACAAGACCGCCAAGTACACCGTCGAGCACCCGCTGCTCATCGGCGGTCTGCTCGCCGGGGCCGCGCCGCGCCTGCGGGACGGGCTGTCCGCGTACGGGCTGCCGCTCGGGGAGGCGTTCCAGCTCCGCGACGACCTGCTGGGCCTGTTCGGCGAACCGGAGCGCACCGGCAAGGCCGGTCTGGACGACATCCGGGGCAACCGCCCCACCGCCCTGCTGGCCGAGGCGTGGCGAGCCGCCACGCCCGCGCAGCGCGACCGGCTGCGGGACCTGCTGGGGCGCCGGGACGCCGACCACCGGCACCTGATCCGCTTCCGGGAGCTGCTGGTGGACCTCGGAGCACCCGAACGGGTCGAGGAGATGATCGGCTCGCGCGTGCGGGAGGCCCTTCGCGTCCTGACCGGACTCGACGTGCCCGCGCACGCCCGGCGGGCGCTGAGCGATCTCGCGCGGTCGGCCACCGACCGCCGGCACTGACCCCCTCCCCCGCGCGGCGCCAGGTGCCGCCGTGCGGGCCCGCAGAGAAGGACGTTGTCTGATGATCCACACCCGGGCGTCGATGGACGCCCTGCGCCAGTCGGGCGACGAGCTCGCCGACGCCGTCGTGGCCACGCTGTTCGAGCGGGGGGAGGTGGGCAGGTTCAACGCGCTGATGCGTTACGTCTCCACCACCGGCGCTCCCCTGCCCGAGGGTCTGCCCGACGTCGCCCGCGAATACCTCCGGACCACCGGTGTGCCGCCGGACTGGGTGGACTGGACGGAGATGGAGAAGGCGCGGCTGTTCTTCATCGACAACAACGTGCACATCTCCACCGCGCTGTCCTTCGCCTCCATGCCCGCCTGCTACGTCGTCCCCCACGTGGCGAAGCTGCTGTCGGCCACCCACGGCCTGAACTATCCGTCGAAGCGGATGGCGGAGACCGGCCAGTTCACCGTCTACCTGATGCGGCCCGACGCCTTCGAGGCCGGCGGCCGCTTCGTCCCGGCCGCGCAGAAGGTCCGCCTGCTGCACGCCTCCATCCGCCACCACCTGAAGCGGGAGGGTCTCTGGGACACCGCCGCGCTCGGGACGCCGATCTGCCAGGAGGACCTGATCGGCGGGCAGATGTTCTTCTCCCTGCTCGTCCTCGACAGCCTGCACCGGCTCGGCATCCACATGTCGGTCGAGGGCGCGGAGGCGTACTTCTACGCCTGGCGCGTGGTCGGCGCCATGCTCGGCGTCGACCAGGACGCCGCCCCCGGGACCCTGGAGGAGGCGCGGCAGTTCCTCGACCTGTACATGATCCGCCACATGGGCCCCTCCGACGAGGGTGCCCGTCTGACCCGCCAGCTGATCGACCTCTACGAGGAGGTCGTCCCCGGCACCTTCTTCGACCCCATCGTCTCGGCCCTCATCCGCTACCTGATCGGGGACACCTGCGCCGACTGGCTCCAGGTCCCCCGCACCGCGTGGGACGGCGTCGTCAAGGCCGTACCCGGTCTGCTGGGCGTCCTGGAGTCCATCGAGGACGGATCACCGCTGGGCGCCTGGGCGCTGGACCGCCTCGGCCACCTCACCACCGTCCTCGAACTGTCCTCCCTCACCCGGGGCCGCGTCATGCACTACGCCATCCCCGAGCACCTGAAGAAGGACTTCGGCGTCTCCGACGGCGTACCCCGTACCCACCGGTGGACGCCGCCGGCCCCCGCCCCCACGTCCTGACGGACGGGGGCACGGGTACGCCCGGTGGTTCCCGTCCTGTGGGGAGGGGAGCCGCCGGGCGTGCTGGTGTGCTGGTGTGTGGGGGTTATGCGTGGCGGTGGGTGT
>NZ_JBVIZC010000021.1:0-29024 GCF_055591945.1 Streptomyces sp. NPDC041191
GAAGCTAAGCCTTTCAGCGCCGATGGTACTGCAGGGGGGACCCTGTGGGAGAGTAGGACACCGCCGAACAATTTTTAGCCTCAACCCCCGGACCACGTCCGGGGGTTGAGGCATTTCTGCGTTCCGGGCCGGACGGTACCCCTGTACGGAACGGCCGTCGGCCGGGGGTAAGGTCGGGGGGCAATGTCGGCACCATCCCAGCAGGAGGCCCCCGGGTGGAGGTCCAGGAGACTCGCGTTCAGACCGACCGGGTCCTCACCATCCCCAACATTCTCAGCATGGCGCGTCTCGTCGGCGTGCCGCTGTTTCTGTGGCTGATCCTCCGGCCCGAGTTCGGTGGCCCCAAGAGCGACGGATGGGCGCTTCTCGTGCTGGCGCTGAGCGGCGTCAGCGATTATCTCGACGGCAAGCTCGCCCGGCGCTGGAACCAGATCAGCAGTCTCGGCCGGCTGCTCGATCCGGCCGCCGACCGCCTGTACATCCTCTCCACTCTCGTCGGCCTCACCTGGCGGGAGATCCTGCCTCTCTGGCTCACCGCCGCCCTTCTGGCGCGCGAGGCCATGCTTCTCGTCATGGTGGGAATCCTGCGACGCCACGGTTACCCGCCGCCGCAGGTGAACTTCCTCGGAAAAGCTGCGACTTTCAACCTCATGTACGCGTTCCCGTTGCTGCTTCTCAGTGACGGAAACGGCTGGCTTTCGTCACTCGCTGAAGTTTTCGGGTGGGCCTTCGCCGGATGGGGTACAACTCTGTATTGGTGGGCAGGAATCCTCTACGTGGTCCAGGTCCGTCGACTCGTGAAGACGGATACCGAGGCCGATTGAGCCCGTCCCTCATGTGTCGAGCAGCGTCGCCGGCAACGACGAGGACGTCCGCGGGCGACTGAGCGGACAGGCGAAGTCGGCAGGACCGTCATCTCTTGAAGGAGGACGCTTCCGACATGAAGGCCGTCGTGATGGCCGGTGGCGAGGGAACACGTCTTCGCCCCATGACCTCGAGCATGCCCAAGCCTCTTCTGCCGGTGGTGAACCGGCCGATCATGGAGCACGTCCTACGACTGCTCAAGAGGCACGGTCTCAACGAGACCGTCGTCACCGTCCAGTTCCTCGCCTCCCTGGTCCGGAACTACTTCGGCGACGGCGAAGAGCTCGGAATGGAGCTGACGTATGCCAACGAGGAGAAGCCGCTCGGTACAGCGGGCAGTGTGAAGAACGCCGAGGAAGCGCTGAAGGACGACGCCTTCCTCGTCATCTCCGGGGACGCGCTCACGGATTTCGACCTCACGGATCTCATCGCCTTCCACAAGGAGAAGGGCGCTCTCGTCACGGTCTGCCTCACCCGAGTGCCGAACCCGCTGGAGTTCGGCATCACGATCGTCGACGAAGAGGGCAGGGTCGAGCGCTTCCTCGAGAAGCCCACCTGGGGCCAGGTCTTCTCCGACACCGTCAACACGGGCATCTACGTCATGGAGCCCGAGGTCTTCGACTACGTCCAGGCGGACACCTCGGTCGACTGGTCGGGTGACGTCTTCCCCCAGCTCATGAAGGAGGGCAAGCCGATCTACGGCTATGTCGCCGAGGGCTACTGGGAGGACGTCGGCACTCACGAGAGCTATGTGAAGGCGCAGGCGGACGTCCTGGAGGGCAAGGTCCAGGTCGACATCGACGGCTTCGAGATCTCGCCCGGCGTGTGGGTGGCCGAAGGCGCCGAGGTGCACCCCGACGCGGAGCTGCGGGGGCCGCTCTACATCGGTGACTACGCGAAGGTCGAGGCCGGCGCCGAGATCCGCGAGCACACCGTGGTGGGCTCCAACGTGGTCGTCAAGAGCGGTGCCTTCCTGCACAAGGCCGTCGTCCACGACAACGTCTACATCGGTCAGCAGAGCAATCTGCGCGGCTGTGTGATCGGCAAGAACACCGACATCATGCGGGCCGCCCGGATCGAGGACGGAGCCGTCATCGGGGACGAGTGCCTCGTCGGTGAAGAATCGATCGTGCAGGGCAACGTCCGGGTGTACCCGTTCAAGACGATCGAGGCCGGCGCCTTCGTCAACACCTCGGTCATCTGGGAGTCCCGCGGACAGGCCCACCTCTTCGGAGCACGCGGTGTCTCCGGCATCCTCAACGTGGAGATCACCCCGGAGCTGGCCGTACGCCTCGCGGGGGCGTACGCGACGACCCTGAAGAAGGGCGCGACCGTCACCACGGCCCGCGACCACTCCCGAGGCGCCCGCGCCCTGAAGCGGGCGGTGATCTCCGCGCTGCAGACCAGCGCCATCGACGTGCGGGACCTGGAGAACGTACCGCTGCCGGTGGCGCGGCAGCAGACCGCCCGGGGCAGCGCCGGCGGCATCATGATCCGGACCTCGCCCGGGGTGCCCGACTCCGTCGACATCATGTTCTTCGACGAGCGCGGAGCCGACCTCTCCCAGGGAGGGCAGCGCAAGCTGGACCGCGTGTTCGCGCGCCAGGAGTACCGCAGAGCCTTCCCCGGCGAGATCGGCGACCTCTCCTTCCCGGCGAGCGTCTTCGACTCGTACACCGGTTCGCTGCTGCGGAACGTCGACACCTCCGGGATCGCGGAGGCCGGCCTGAAGGTCGTCGTGGACGCCTCCAACGGCAGCGCCGGGCTCGTACTGCCCAGCCTGCTCGGACGGCTCCAGGTCGATTCGCTCACGATCAACCCCGGACTCGACGAGTCGCGGCCCACCGAGTCGCCCGAGAGCCGGCGGGCCGGTCTCGTACGGCTCGGGGAGATCGTCGCCTCGGCCAGGGCCGCGTTCGGCGTACGGTTCGACCCCGTCGGCGAGCGGCTGTCCCTCGTGGACGAGCGGGGGCGGATCATCGAGGACGACCGCGCGCTCCTGGTGATGCTGGACCTGGTGGCGGCCGAGCGCCGTTCCGGCCGGGTCGCGCTGCCCGTGACCACCACCCGGATCGCCGAACAGGTCGCCGCGTACCACGGCACCCAGGTCGAGTGGACGACCACCTCGCCCGACGACCTGACGAGGGTCGGCCGGGAGGAGGAGACCATCTTCGGCGGCGACGGACGCGGTGGCTTCATCGTGCCCGAGTTCAGCAGCGTCTTCGACGGCACCGCCGCGTTCGTGCGCCTGCTCGGCCTCGTGGCGCGGACCCAGCTCACGCTGAGCCAGATCGACGCCCGCATCCCGCGTGCGCACGTCCTGAAGAGGGACGTCGCCACCCCCTGGGCCGTCAAGGGCCTCGTGATGCGCCGGGTGGTGGAGGCGGCGGGCAACCGTTCCGTCGACACCACCGACGGCGTCCGGGTGGTCGAGGCCGACGGACGCTGGGTGATGGTGCTGCCCGACCCGGCGGAGGCCGTCACCCATCTGTGGGCGGAGGGCCCCGACGACACCTCCGCCCAGGCCCTGCTCGACGAGTGGGCCGAGGTGGTCGACAGCGCAGGTCGCTGACGGGGACGAGCCGTCCGGCGGGGAGGTGCCCGAGGGGCACCTCCCCACCGGACGGAGGGGCCATTCGGCGGTAGGCCGTACGACGTGCGACGATGTGCGGCATGTCGCAGCAGTCCCCCGTTCGGAGCACCGGTTCGCCTCCGCCGCGCCCGGACGCCTCCATGTCGCTGCTGAACAACGTCATCGACCACGCCCTCGACGACGGCTACGCCGAGGCCACCGCCCGGCGCGCCGCCGAGGGCGGGGGACTGCCCCGCAGCCTGCGGGCCAAGATCGGCCTGGCCGCCGGCCTGGCGCTCGCCGCCGCCGTGGTGACCGTCGGAGCCGCCGAGGCGCGCGTCTCCGCGCCGGTCGTCGCCAAGGAGCGGCAGGAGCTGATCGGCCGGATCGAGGCGGACACGTCGAGCGCCGACGAGCTGGCGCGGGACGTCGAGCGGATGCGGTCCGAGGTCGGGGAACGCCAGCAGCGGGCGTTGCAGCAGTACGGCGGTGACCAGGCCGAACTGGTGGCCCTGCTCTCGGGCGCCACGCCGGTCCGCGGTCCCGGGGTGCGGCTCGTCGTGGACGACGCCAAGGGGACCGATGCCGGTGGTGGCGGGCCCCGGGAGAGCAGCGGCTTCTCCGACACGGGCCGCGTCCGCGACCGGGACATGCAGCGCGTGGTCAACGGGCTGTGGGAGTCGGGCGCCGAGGCGGTCGCGATCAACGGGCAGCGGCTGACGTCGCTGTCCGCGATCAGGGCCGCCGGCGACGCCATACTGGTCGACAACAAGCCGCTGGTGCCGCCGTACACCGTCCTCGCGATCGGGGACGGGCAGCGGCTGAGCACCGCGTTCCAGGGCAGCGCCGACGGGCAGTACCTGCGCGCGCTGGTGGAGAACTTCGGAATCAGGAGCCGGATCTCGGCCGAGGGTGACGTGCGCCTGCCGGCCGCGCCCAGCCTGACCGTACGTACCGCAGAGCCGAGGAGGGCCGGGGCGACGCCTTCCGGCCGGGCCACGGCCGAGACAGGGAAGGGCACATCGTGATCGCCGTACTGGGGCTGATCGCCGGAGTGGTGGTCGGACTGTTGGTCCGTCCCGAGGTTCCGGCGGTGTTCGAGCCCTATCTCCCGATCGCCGTGGTCGCCGCTCTCGACGCGGTCTTCGGCGGGCTGCGGGCCATGCTCGACGGCATCTTCGTCGACAAGGTCTTCGTGGTCTCGTTCCTGTCCAACGTGGTGGTGGCCGCGCTGATCGTCTTCCTCGGCGACAAGCTGGGCGTGGGCGCGCAGCTGTCCACCGGCGTGGTCGTCGTCCTCGGCATCCGGATCTTCTCCAACGCGGCCGCCATCCGGCGTCACGTCTTCCGGGCGTGAGGCCGATGAGCGAGAACCCCGTGAACCCCGAGAGCCCGCAGAACCACCAGAACTCCGAAAACCACCGGAACCACCAGAATCCAGAGAAGTCCCAGAACCCCGAGAACGACCGGAGTTCCGAGGCCGGCGGGAGCACCGGGAGCCCCCGGGAGAACGGGACTTCCGGCGCCGTGGCCCCCCGGGGTTCCGGGAGCGGCGGTGCGCCCGGAGGGGACCGCGCCACGGACCGGCCCGTGCCGCCGGAATCCCCGGGCGGGAAGCCGGGGGCGGGCGGGGGACCGTCGAAGACCGGGCCGTCTCCCGCGCCCGGACGGCCTTCCGCACCCGAACCGTCCCGCGTTCCCCAGCCGTCTTCCGCACCCGAGGCGTCTTCCGCTCCCGGGCCGCCGGCCGTCCCCGGGGCACCTGCCGTCCCCGGGGCGCCGGCCCGGCCCGTCCGGGACGAGCAGGGCGGGCGGCGCCGGCTCGTCTCCGCGCTGTGGCCGCCGAGGGTGACCAGGGCTCAGCTCGTCGTCGCGCTGCTGCTGTTCGGCCTCGGCCTCGGTCTGGCCATCCAGGTCTCCTCGACCAGCGACAACAGTGCCCTGCGCGGCGCGCGCCAGGAGGACCTGGTGCGGATCCTCGACGAACTCGACGACCGCACGCAGCGCCTGGAGGACGAGAAGACCCGCCTGGAGAAGCAGCGGTCCGAGCTGGAGTCCAGCTCGGACCAGGCCGAGGAGGCGCGCAAGCAGACCCAGGAGAAGGAACGGCAGCTCGGCATCCTGGCCGGCACGGTCGCCGCCGAGGGACCCGGCATCACCCTGAGCGTCGGCGACCCCACCGGGGCGGTCGAGTCGGACATGCTGCTCGACGCCATCCAGGAGCTGCGCGCGGCGGGCGCCGAGGCCATCCAGGTCAACGGGGTCCGGGTGGTGGCGGACAGCTATTTCACCGGTGGCGGCGACGACATGCGCATCGATGGAACGAAGGTGACCGCTCCGTACGTCTTCAAGGTCATCGGCAAGCCCGAGGATCTCGAGCCCGCGCTCAACATCCCCGGCGGCGTCGTGCAGACCCTGGAGAAGGAGCAGGCCACGGCCACGGTGGAGCGGGCGGCGAAGATCGTCGTCGACGCCTTGCGACCGGCGAAGCGGCCTGACTACGCTCAGTCGTCCTCGCGGTGAGGAGGCGTGCGAGAAGGGTCCCGCGACAAGCGCGGGGCGTTGCGGGGGGTCGGCGCACCACAATGGTGGTGCTTGGTGGAAACTGTCCGGAGGATACGGACGTTGTGAAGGTGTCCGGGTCGGCAGGTGTGATGGATCTCGGTTCGTCCTGCCCCACGGGCGGGTCTGTTTCGGTCAAGGGGAATCGCCCGTGAAGTTGTTTGCGAAGTTGTTCGGCAAGAGCGGACGCGAGGACGGCGGCAACGCCCGGCACCGCGCGCCGCGCCACCAGAGCGAGGAGCAGGGGGAGGAGCGCCCGCTCTTCCGCGACGAGGTCGAGGGCCGGGGCGGTGACATTCCGGGCACACCGGGCGCGTCCTCTGTTGACCCCGCCGGGGCCGCCCGCATAGGTTTCGGAGAACCATCGACCTCGGGTACAGGTGGAGGGTTTTCCTCCGACCCGTACGCGACACAGACCTCGGCGGGGCAGCCGCGGCAGGAGGGTGCGTCCATGCCGGTCTGTACGAGGTGCGGTCACCGGAACGCGGCCGACAGCCGTTTCTGCTCCCACTGCGGTACGCCGCTGCGGGGCGGGGCCGTGCCCGAGCGCGCGTCGGAGACGACCTCCACGATCTCCATCTCGGGCCTGGAGGCCTACGACGCGGAGGTCACCGGCCAGACCGCGCTGCCCTCGCTCTCTCCCGAGACGCTGGCGGCCGTGGAGGCGCTGCCGCCGGGTTCCGCCCTGCTCGTGGCGCGCCGGGGGCCGAACTCCGGCAGCCGGTTCCTCCTCGACGGCGAGCTGACGACGGCCGGCCGTCATCCGCAGAGCGACATCTTCCTGGACGACGTCACGGTCTCCCGGCGCCACGTGGAGTTCCGGCGGGCGCAGGACGGCAGCTTCACCGTCTCCGACGTGGGCAGCCTCAACGGCACCTACGTCAACCGCGAGCCGATCGAGTCGGTCGTCCTGTCCAGCGGCGACGAGGTCCAGATCGGCAAGTACCGGCTGGTCTTCTATGCGAACCAGCGGGGCGTGTGACGCCTCGGAGAAGCCCCTTCAGGGAAGGTCCATGCTGCGAACACCGACGGGCGGTGCCGGATTCGGCGCCGCCGCCGAGGGCGACAGGCTGGTCAGCATCGGCACGGTGCTGAACCAGCTGCGCGACGAGTTTCCCGAAGTGACCATCTCCAAGATCCGGTTCCTGGAGGCCGAGGGGCTCGTCGAGCCCCGGCGGACGGCCTCCGGATACCGGAAGTTCAGCCCGCAGGACGTGGAGCGACTCGCCCAGATCCTGCGGATGCAGCGGGACCACTATCTCCCGCTGAAGGTCATCCGCGAGCACCTCGACGCCCTCGCCCGGGGGGAGCAGGTCCGGCTTCCGGCGCCCGGGCGCCGACGGGACCCCCTGGAGGGGCCCTGGGAGCAGGAGGCGGAGCCGCCGGCCGCCACGCGGCTCGACCGGGCCGAGCTGCTCGCCGCCGCCGAGGTGACCGAGGCCGAACTCGCCGAGTGGGAGTCGTACGGCCTGATCGCCGAGGCGCCGGGCGGGGGCTACGACGCCGAGACCGTCACCGTCGCGCGGCTCGTCGCGGATCTGGGGAGGTTCGGTCTGGAACCCCGGCACCTGCGGGCCGTCAAGGCGGGCGCCGACCGGGAGGCCGGGTTGATCGAACAGGTGGTCGCGCCGCTGCGCCGGCACCGGAACCCGCAGACCAGGGCCCATGCGGAGGCCACCGCCAAGGAGCTGGCCGCGCAGTCGGTACGGCTCCATGCGGCCCTGGTGCAGATCGCTCTGGGCATCCGCTCGCAGTGACCCGGGAGGGGCCCGACTATCCAAACCGGGCGGGCACGTCCTAGGGTTGCTGTGTGAACGAGCTCGACGTTGTGGGTGTCCGCGTGGAAATGCCCTCCAACCAGCCGATCGTGCTCCTGCGTGAAGTGGGAGGCGATCGGTTCCTCCCCATCTGGATCGGACCGGGTGAGGCGACGGCGATCGCCTTCGCCCAGCAAGGGATGACGCCTCCGCGACCGCTGACGCACGACCTCTTCAAGGACGTGCTGGAGGCCGTGGGGCAGGAACTCACCGAAGTCCGCATCACGGATCTGCGTGACGGGGTCTTCTACGCCGAACTGGTCTTCGCCAGCGGCGTCGAGGTGAGTGCGCGGCCGTCCGACGCGATAGCGCTGGCCCTCCGGACCGGTACGCCGATCTTCGGCAGCGACGGCGTCCTGGACGACGCCGGCATCGCGATCCCGGACGAGCAGGAGGACGAGGTGGAGAAGTTCCGCGAATTCCTCGATCAGATCTCGCCGGAGGACTTCGGGACCAACAGTCAGTGAGACCGGCCGCCGGTTACCGGCGGGACCGGTGACCGGGCGGTACGGCCGAAGGCCGTTCGCGGGGCGCTGTCAGAGCATTCGAGTAGCCTTTCCCCGAAGAGAGATACGGGAAACCACTCTCAGGGTGATTATCACTCGGCGTGCCGAGTGTGGCGATCGTTGACGCACCCCGAGTGACTGCCTACCTTCGTGTGGGCAGGTCAAGGACGGAGGGTCGGCGTGATGAGCAGCGCGGACGGTACGGCAGGCAGCTCCCTCGGACGGGTGTCCGGGGAGAGCGCTCCGTATCCGCTTCACGGCAGTGTGGGCGACTTCGGTACGGACGCCGGTGCGGGCGTGCCGGGCGTGCCGGGCGTGCCGGACGAAGGGGTCGGCTACCGCGGTCCCACGGCCTGTGCGGCCGCCGGGATCACCTACCGCCAACTGGACTACTGGGCACGCACCGGGCTCGTGGAGCCGAGCGTGCGGCCCGCGTACGGGTCGGGCACGCAGCGGCTCTACAGCTTCCGCGACGTCGTCGTCCTGAAGATCGTCAAGCGTTTCCTCGACACCGGGGTGGCCCTGCAGAACATCCGGGCCGCCGTGCAGCACCTGCGGGCCCGGGGCTTCCGCGACCTGGAGCGGATGACGCTCATGAGCGACGGGGCCACCGTCTACGAGTGCTCCTCGCCCGACGAGGTCGTGGACCTGCTCCAGGGCGGACAGGGCGTCTTCGGCATCGCCGTCGGGGTGGTCTGGCGGGACGTGGAGACGGCGCTGTCGCAGCTCCACGGGGAGCGGGTGGACACCGGCGAGACCCTCGTGGGACACAACCCGGGGGACGAGCTGGCCAGGCGGCGCAGGGACAGGGCGGTCTGAGACCGCGGCCCGCCGCGCTCCCGGGGCCGGTGGGGCGTTGTCAGTGGCGTAGGGCAGCATCGGACCCGTGAGAGCCGCGCCGACGATCCTGCACCTCGACATGGACGCGTTCTTCGCCGCGGCCGAGCAGGCGGCGAAGCCCAGCCTGCGCGGGAAGCCCGTGGTCGTCGGCGGTCTCGGACCCCGGGGAGTGGTGGCCACCGCGTCGTACGAGGCACGCCGCTTCGGGGTCCACTCCGCGATGCCGATGGGGCAGGCGCGACGGCTCGCGCCGAACGCGGCCTACCTCGTACCGCGCTTCTCCTTCTACCGGTCGATCAGCGAGCAGGTCATGGAGCTGCTCGGGCGCCTCTCCCCGCTCGTGGAGCCCCTCAGCCTCGACGAGGCGTTCGTGGACCTGGAGGCGGGGGGCGTCGCCGACGACCCCGCGAGCGCGCGGGCCGCGGGGGAGCGGCTGCGGGCCGACATCCTGGCGACGACGGGGCTGACGGGGTCGGTGGGGCTCGCCGCGTCCAAGATGATCGCGAAGATCGCCTCCGAGGAGGCGAAGCCGAACGGGCTCGTCCTCATCGAGCCCGGGACCGAGCGGGAGCTTCTGGGGCCGCGTTCCGTACGCATCCTCCCCGGCGTCGGGCCGGCGACCGGGGAGCACCTGCGCAGGGCCGGGATGACCACGGTCTCCGACCTCGCGGAGGCGGGCGAGGACGAACTCGTACGGCTCCTCGGCCGGGCGCACGGGGCCTCGCTGTACCGGATGGCGCAGGGGTACGACGACCGGGCCGTGGTGGCCGAGCGGGACGCCAAGTCCGTCTCGGTCGAGGACACCTTCGACGTGGACCTGCACGACCGGACGCGGATCCGGGCCGAGGTCGAGCGTCTCGCCGAGCGGTGCGTGGGGCGGCTGCGGGCGTCGGGCCACTCGGGGCGCACGATCGTCCTGAAGGTCCGGAGGTTCGACTTCTCGACGCTGACCCGGTCCGAGACGCTGCGGGGGCCGACGGACGCCCTCGGGGTCGTGCGGGAGGCCGCCGGGCGGCTGCTCGACGCGGTGGACACCACGGGGGGCGTGCGGCTGCTGGGGGTGGGGGTGAGCGGGCTCGCGGACTACACGCAGGAGGACCTGTTCGCCCAGGCGGAGGCGGCGGCGGAAGCGGCGGGGGAGAGGACCGCAGGGGAGGCGGACGGCGCGGCGCGGACGGACGGCGTGGCGGGGGCGGAGACCGCCGGGGCCGCCGGGCCGGTGGAACGCCACTGGACACCCGGGCACGACGTGCGGCACGCCGTGTACGGGGCCGGCTGGGTGCAGGGGAGCGGGATCGGGCGGGTCACGGTGCGGTTCGAGGAGCCGTGGTCGGCGCCGGGGCGGGTGCGGACGTTCGCCGTGGACGATCCGGAGCTGACGGCGGGGGAGGCGCTGCCGCTGGTGAGGCGGGGAACGCCGGTGGGCGGCGCCGTGCCGCCGGCGGTCGCGGGACACGGGGACGGGCCCGGTCCGGACCCCTTCCCGTCCCGCCCGTGACGGCCGGACGGGAAGGGAGGGAGGTCTCCCGGACGCCCGCGTCCCCGGTGGGTCCCGGACCGTCCCGCGGGGCGGCCGGACCGGGTCAGGCGCCTTCCTGGCCCGCCAGGTGTCCGAAGTCCTTGTCCGGGTGGTCCGCGGGGGAGGAGGGGAGGGCGAGGCCGTAGTGGCGGTAGAGCTGGAGTTCCTGTTCCGGCGAGAGGTGACGGCCCACGCCGAAGTCCGGGGCGTCCTTGATGAGGGCGCGTGCGAACGGGACGTGGAGGCCGTCGTCGAGCAGGTCGCTCGGCTCCAGGGGGACGAAGGCGTCCCGGCTGAACAGACCGGTGCGGACGGCGGCCCACTCCGGTACGCCGGTCGCGTCGTCCAGGTACACCTCGTCGACGGTCCCGATCTTGTTCCCGTCGCGGTCGAACGCCTTGCGGCCGATCAGGCTGCGCGGATCGATGTCGGTCTGCACGGTCCCTCCAAAGGGTCGCGGCTCCTCTACCCCCTACCAAAGGGCACATCCGGGATGTCGGCCACTTGAGCGAAGGGGGTCACCGTCGCGCTGGTAGGCTGGGCGTGGCTGTCGACCCCGTGCGGGAGAGTCCCCCGGAGAAACCTTCCGGTGGACGCCGAAGGAGCAAATCCTCCCCGGAATCTCTCAGGCCCCTGTACCGCGCGGACGAGGTCACTCTGGAAAGCAGAGCGGATGTCCGACGGCATGCGCTCTCACCGACGGTGAAAGCCGGCGTGCCGCGAGGCGTGCCGGTGAAACTCTCAGGTTGAGATGACAGAGGGGGAGGCCGTCCGGGCACCCGCGCCGTGGTGCCCCTCGCAGGTCGTGACGACCAGGAGGCCTCCGTACATGACCGCCAACCGCATTCCGCTCTCCGAACTCGAACAGGGCATCCCGTTCGAGCAGCGGCACATCGGGCCCGATGCCGAGGCCCGGGCCAAGATGCTCGCCCAGGTCGGTTACGGCTCGCTCGACGAGCTCACGGCCGCCGCGGTGCCGGACGTGATCAAGAACGCCGAGGCGCTGGGCCTGCCGGCCGCGCGCACCGAGGCCGAGGTCCTCGCCGAGCTGCGGACGCTCGCCGACCGCAACCAGGTCCTCGCCCCGATGATCGGCCTCGGCTACTACGGCACCTTCACCCCGCCGGTGATCCTGCGGAACGTGATGGAGAACCCCGCCTGGTACACGGCCTACACGCCGTACCAGCCGGAGATCTCCCAGGGCCGCCTGGAGGCCCTGCTGAACTTCCAGACGATGGTCGCCGACCTGACCGGTCTGCCCACCTCCGGCGCCTCCCTCCTGGACGAGGGCACCGCCGCCGCCGAGGCCATGGCCCTGTCCCGCCGCGTCGGCAAGGTCAAGAACGGCGTCTTCCTGGTCGACGCCGACGCCCTGCCGCAGACGATCGCCGTCATCGAGACCCGCGCCGAGCCGACCGGCGTCGAGGTCGTCGTCGCCGACCTGAGCGAGGGCATCCCCGCTGAGGCCGCCGAGCGCGGCGTCTTCGGCGTGCTCGTCCAGTACCCCGGTGCCTCCGGCGCCGTCCGCGACATCAAGCCGCTGATCGACGCGGCCCACGAGCTCGGCGCGATCGTCACCGTCGCCGCCGACCTCCTCGCGCTCACCCTGCTCACCTCGCCCGGCGAGCTGGGGGCCGACATCGCCGTCGGCACCACGCAGCGGTTCGGCGTCCCCATGGGCTTCGGCGGGCCGCACGCCGGCTACATGGCCGTCCAGGACAAGCACGCCCGCTCCCTGCCCGGCCGCCTCGTGGGCGTGTCCGTCGACGCCGACGGCAACCGCGCGTACCGCCTGGCGCTCCAGACCCGCGAGCAGCACATCCGCCGCGAGAAGGCCACCAGCAACATCTGCACCGCGCAGGTGCTGCTCGCCGTCATGGCCGGCATGTACGCCGTCTACCACGGCCCCGAGGGCCTCAAGGGCATCGCGCTCCGCACCCACCGGTACGCCGCGATCCTCGCCGCCGGCCTGCGCGCCGGGGGCGTCGAGCTCACCGGGGACGCCTTCTTCGACACCCTCACCGCCCGCGTCCCCGGCAGGGCCGACGAGGTCGTCGCCGCCGCCCGCGAGGCCGGTGTCAACCTCCACCGCGCCGACGCCGACCACGTCTCCGTCTCCTGCGACGAGACCACCGGCCGCGACCAGCTCGCCGCCGTCTGGGCCGCCTTCGGCGTCACCGCCGACGTCGAGTCCCTGGACGCCGTCACCGAGGACGCGCTGCCCGCCGGTCTGCTGCGCTCCGACGCGTACCTGACGCACCCGGTCTTCCACGCGCACCGCTCCGAGACCTCCATGCTGCGCTACCTGCGCCGGCTCGCCGACCGCGACTACGCGCTCGACCGCGGCATGATCCCGCTCGGCTCCTGCACGATGAAGCTGAACGCGACCACCGAGATGGAGCCGGTGACCTGGCCCGAGTTCGGCCAGATCCACCCCTTCGCCCCGGTCGAGCAGGCGCAGGGCTACCTCACGCTCATCACCGAGCTGGAGGAGCGCCTCGCCGAGGTCACCGGCTACGACAAGGTGTCGATCCAGCCCAACGCCGGTTCGCAGGGCGAGCTGGCCGGTCTGCTCGCCGTCCGCGCGTACCACCGGGCCAACGGCGACGAGCAGCGCACCGTCTGCCTCATCCCGTCCTCCGCGCACGGCACCAACGCCGCCTCCGCGGTGATGGCCGGCATGATGGTCGTCGTGGTGAGGACCGCCGACGACGGCGAGGTCGACATCGAGGACCTGCGGGCCAAGATCGCCCAGTACCGTGACGAGCTGTCCGTGCTGATGATCACCTACCCGTCGACGCACGGCGTCTTCGAGGAGCACGTCGCCGACATCTGCGCCGAGGTCCACGAGGCCGGCGGCCAGGTGTACGTCGACGGCGCCAACCTCAACGCCCTGGTCGGCCTGGCCAAGCCGGGGCACTTCGGCGGCGACGTCTCGCACCTGAACCTGCACAAGACCTTCTGCATCCCGCACGGCGGCGGCGGCCCCGGCGTCGGCCCGGTCGGCGTGCGCGCCCACCTCGCCCCGTACCTGCCGAACCACCCGCTCCAGCCCACCGCGGGTCCGGAGACCGGCGTCGGCCCGATCTCGGCCGCCCCGTGGGGCTCCGCCGGCATCCTGCCGATCTCGTGGTCGTACGTGCGCCTGATGGGCGGCGAGGGCCTCAAGCGGGCCACCCAGGTCGCGGTGCTCGCGGCGAACTACATCGCCAAGCGCCTGGAGCCGCACTTCCCGGTCCTCTACACCGGTCCGGCCGGCCTGGTCGCCCACGAGTGCATCGTGGACCTGCGCCCGCTGTCCAAGGAGACCGGCGTCACCGTCGACGACATCGCCAAGCGCCTCATCGACTACGGCTTCCACGCGCCGACGATGTCCTTCCCGGTGGCCGGCACGCTGATGATCGAGCCGACCGAGTCCGAGGACCTGACCGAGCTGGACCGCTTCTGCGACACGATGATCGCGATCCGGGCCGAGATCGAGAAGGTCGCCGCGGGCGAGTGGCCCGCGGACGACAACCCGCTGCGCAACGCCCCGCACACCGCGGCCGCCCTCGGCGGCGGGTGGGACCACCCGTACACCCGTGACGAGGCCGTCTTCCCGGCGGGCGTCTCGGCCGCCGACAAGTACTGGCCGCCGGTGCGCCGGATCGACGGCGCCTTCGGCGACCGCAACCTCGTCTGCTCCTGCCCGCCGCTGGACGCGTACGACAACTGAGGCCGGACGCCTTCGTGACGGGGGCCGGTCCGGAGGGTTCTCCTCCGGACCGGCCCCCGTCCTCCGTCCGGGCCCGTCAGGCGGCGGTCGTCACCCGGCCCGCCGCGAGGGGACGGTGCGGGGCGATGACCTGTCCGTCCGGCAGCAGTTCACCGGTGTCCTCGAAGAGCAGGACGCCGTTGCACAGCAGGCTCCAGCCCTGCTCCGGGTGGTGTGCCGTCAGTCGGGCCGCCTCCCGGTCGGCGGAGTCGGCGGTGGGACAGGCGGGCTGGTGCTGGCACATGGATGGGTTCTTTCGCTGCGTCGTGGTGGATGTCCTGCGGCTCTGCGCGCTCATGGCCGCCCCCGTCGGTCGGTTCGGTTCCGGTCCCAGTCTTGCTCCGGGGGCGGGCTTCCGCAGGCATTTCGCGGCAGCTCGTCCCCTCTCGGAGGGATGCGTCACCCGCAAGGGCGGTTCGGTCCAACCACCCCGTCCCTTCGGGTGGTTCGGGGTGGTCCGGGCGGGCTAGTCCGTACGGGAGGGGCGTTCGGGCGGCGCGTTCGGACGCCCGGCCCGGGCAGCGGCGCGCCCCGTGTCCCGGACGGGGCACGGGGCGGTGGCGTGCGGGGAAGGCTGGTTCAGGCGGGTGCCGGTGAGCCCAGGAGCGGCGGCGCGAGCCGCGTGCTGAGGACGGGCAGGAGGTCGGCGGCCGGGTAGGGGTGGTGGGCCGTGATCCCCGGCGGCGCGGGGGCCAGCGGCACCAGCAGGTCGGCGGCGGCCGGGGCGGCGGCGGTGTCGTCCGCCTCCGGGTCCGCCTGCAGCCAGAGGGTCAGCATGTAGAGCTCCGGTACGGAGAGCAGCCGCGGCCGGTACGCGACCGGGATCTTTTCGGCCTGCTGCAGGGCCCGTTCGGTGGAGGAGACGTACGGTCCCTCGAAGAAGTGCGAGAAGGACCAGCCGTCCGGAGTGGGCGCGGTGTCCGCGGCCGCGATCGTCCGGTCCCCGTTCCGGATCAGGAAGCGCCATCCGGCGAGCCGGGTGCGAGGCGGATGCCCCGGAGCTCCGGTGATGTCCAAGACGTGGACGGGCAGGGGGAGTTCGGGGCTCAGTGGTCCCTGCGCGACCCGCAGGGCGGGGGTTCGCGCCTCACGGACGACGGTCGGTGAGCCGAGCGCCGCGAGGACGCTGCGGAGGGCCGGCCCGGGGGCCGGGGAGGGTCGGAGCATGGTGGGTCGCCTCTCGCTCAGGAGACACGGTGACGCGTGGGCAGGTACGACGGCGCTGTCGGCGGCGGGGCCAGAGAGGGGCCGTGGGGCCATGACGCGGGGCCGTGATCGGGCGCCAACACTCTGCCTCGTCCGCGGAGTTTATACGACACGTGTTCACACAGTGTTTCCGCTAGACGTCCCCGTTATTCCTGGCAAGGCGTCATCAGGACTTCGTCGCGGGGCGGAGAAGCGGAATCAGGAGGACGATACCGCTCCCACCCGCGTATATCGCACGGGCTCGGTCGGCCGAATTTCGACCATGGCTTTCCAGGCAATATGACGTCGGTATATGACGATCATTCGTTGCCTGTGGAATGTGCCATTGGAGTGCTGCGTCCAGCCTATCGTCCGACAAGCCGGTCCCGCAGGCGTTGTGGATCAGCGGGGTGGGCATCATGGTCCGTGACGCGCGGCCGCCATGGTGGTCGCCCAGCCGGGGAAGGACACTTCGATGGGCGAGAAGGTCGTGGCCGACGGGTTCGGCCCGTCCGACCGACAGCACTACCGGAGAAAACTCCAGCAATGTCTGGCGGGACTCGCGAGGCTCCTGGCGGAGAAGAGGTTCGACCGCCCGCGCAATCTCATGGGCGTGGAGATCGAACTCAATCTCGCCGGGGCCGACGGGCTGCCCCGCATGCTCAACGGTCCGGTTCTCGAAAAGATCGCGAGCCCCGATTTCCAGACGGAACTCGGAATGTTCAACCTCGAAGTCAACATCGCCCCCCACCAGCTGGAGGGCCGCGTATTCGACCGGCTGGCGGAGGAGATCGGGGCCGGTATCGGATACGCCGACCGCATGGCGGCGGAACTCGACGCGGGCGTCGTCATGATCGGCGTGCTGCCCACGCTCGAACAGCACGACCTGGTGCCCGAGAACCTGTCGGACAACGACCGCTACGCGCTCCTCAACGACCAGATCCTCGCCGCCCGGGGCGAGGACCTCGTCCTCGACATCCACGGCGTCGAACACCTCCGGTGCACCTCGGAGTCGATCGTGCCCGAGGCGGCCTGCACCTCGGTCCAGCTCCATCTCCAGGTGACACCGGCCCGGTTCGCCGCCGTGTGGAACGCGGCGCAGGCCGTCTCCGGCGTGCAGATCGCGCTCGGCGCCAACGCGCCCTTCGTCTTCGGCCGCGAGCTGTGGCGGGAGTCCCGGCCGCCGCTCTTCCAGCAGGCCACCGACACCCGGCCGCCCGAGCTGCAGTCCCAGGGGGTCCGGCCGCGCACCTGGTTCGGGGAGCGGTGGGTCGACTCGGCCTACGACCTCTTCGAGGAGAACCTCCGCTACTTCCCCGCCCTCCTCCCCGTCCGGGAGGAGGAGGACCCGCTGCTCGTCCTCGACCGGGGAGGGGTGCCGGGCCTCCGGGAACTGGTCCTGCACAACGGCACGGTCTACCGCTGGAACCGGCCCGTGTACGGCGTGGTCGACGGGGTCCCGCACCTGCGCGTCGAGAACCGGGTCCTGCCGGCGGGACCGACCGTGACGGACGTGATCGCCAACGCGGCCTTCTACTACGGCCTCGTGCGCGCGCTCGCCGACGAACCCCGGCCCGTCTGGAAGCGGATGGCCTTCGAGGACGCCGAGGCCAACTTCGACACGGCCTGCCGCCACGGCATCGAGGCGGAGCTGCGCTGGCCCCGCCCGGGACGCGCGGGCGGCGTCGCGACCGTGCCGGCGGTACGGCTCGTCCTGGACGAGCTGCTGCCGCTCGCCGCGGCGGGACTCGACGCCTGGCGCATCGAGCCCGCCGACCGGGACTTCTACCTCGGCGTGATCGAACAGCGCTGCCTGCGGCGGGTGAACGGCGCTTCCTGGCAGGCCGACACCTTCCACCGGGCCCTGGAGGCGGGCCTCGACCGGCGGACGGCGCTCGCGGCGACGACCCGCCGCTACCGGACCCTCATGAGCGCGGGCGATCCGGTGCACACCTGGCCGGTCGGCATCGGCTGAGGCGGCCCCCTCCGCCTCCGACCCGGAGCCTCGCATGGGGGATCATGTCCCCACGGGTTCGGTCGTCCGGGGAAGTGGAGACAGACGTGGTGTCCGAGCAACGAGTGAGGGAAGCCTCCCCGTCCCCCGACGGGCCGGCGCCCCGGGTGCTGCGCTCCGAGACGCTGATCGTGCTCTCCCTCTCGCTCGGGGCGAGCGGCGTGTCGGCGCTCATCAGCTTCGTCGGCTCGCTCACCAGGCCCGGTGCGCTGAAGGAACAGGCGGCGACCCTCAACGGCTCGTACGCGCCGGGGCGGCCCTGGCTCGACCTGTCCTGGCAGCTCTTCGGCATCGCCACGGCGCTGGTGCCGGTCGTGCTCGTCGCCCACCTCCTGCTGCGGGAGGGCTCGGGCCTCCGGGCCATCGGTTTCGACCGGACCCGGCCGTGGCCCGACCTCGGGCGCGGGACGCTGGTCGCGGCGGGGATCGGGAGTGCCGGGCTCGCGTTCTACCTGGCGGCGAGGGCGTCCGGGTTCAACCTGACGGTGGTTCCCGAGTCGCTGCCGGACGTGTGGTGGAAGTACCCCGTGCTCATCCTGTCGGCGGTCCAGAACTCCGTCCTGGAGGAGGTGATCGTCGTCGGCTACCTGCTGCGCAGACTGGGGCAGCTGGGGTGGACCCCGACGGCGGCGCTCGTGGCCAGTTCGGTGCTGCGCGGCTCGTACCACCTCTACCAGGGGATCGGCGGTTTCCTCGGCAACGTGGTGATGGGCGTGGTCTTCGTCCTGCTGTACCGCCGCTGGGGCCGGGTCGGACCGCTGGTCGTGGCGCACGCGCTGCTCGACATCGTGGCCTTCGTCGGGTACGGGCTGCTCGCGGGGAAGGTGGGCTGGCTGCCGACCGCGTGACGGGCGCGACGGGAGGGGCGCACGGGTTCTCCGTGCGCCCCTCCCGTCGTCTGCGCGGGGGTCAGGCGCGCAGATCCCCCTCGATGACGGTGACGGCGTGGCCGTTCAGGAAGGTGCGGTCGCCGCGCAGGCGGGTGCGGACGAGCCCGGTGCGGGCGCCGCCCTGGAAGCCGGTCAGGTCGTCGCGTCCGAACCGGGCCGACCAGAGGGGGGCGAGCGCGGTGTGGGCGCTGCCGGTCACCGGGTCCTCGTCGATGCCCACGGCGGGGAAGAAGCCGCGCGAGACGAAGTCGTAGCCGTTGTCCGGGCGTTCGGCGGCGGCGGTCGCGATGACGCCGCGCGAGGACACGCGGCGCAGGCCGGCGAAGTCGGGGGTGAGGGAGCGCACGGTGGTCTCGTCGCGCAGTTCGACGACGAGGTCGCCGATGTGGGCTCCCGTGTCGTGGACGGCGACGGCCTCGGCGCCGAGCGCCTCCTCCAGGCCCTCCGGGACGGGGACCGGGACGAGGGGGGAGGTCGGGAAGTCCATCGTGATCGTGCCGTCGTCCTCGGCGGTGGCGCCGAGGACGCCGCAGCGGGCCGCGAAGCGGACGGTGCCGGTCGCGGCGCCGGTGGTGTGCAGGACGTGGGCCGTGGCCAGCGTGGCGTGGCCGCACATGTCGACCTCGGTGGCCGGGGTGAACCAGCGCAGGGCCCAGTCGGCCTCGCTCCCGGCGGGCAGCGGATGGGCGAAGGCGGTCTCGGAGAGGTTGACCTCGGCGGCGACCTTCCGGAGCCAGTCGTCCTCCGGGAAGGAGTCGAGCAGGAGGACCCCCGCGGGGTTGCCGGAGAAGGGCCGGTCGGTGAAGGCGTCGACGATTCGGATGCGCATGGGGGCGACGGTACCGGGGCCGGATTTCCGCGGGCCAAGGCCAATCGCGGAGAACTGGACCGTACGTACGACCCCGTGCGGGGCCGCAGGCCGCGCGGCGGTCCGGCTCCGGCTGCGCCCGGACGGCGCCCGGTGGCCGGGAAGGGCCCGTCGTGGGGTTCCCTCTTGCTCGACGAGTGTTGCCGATATATCGTTGAAGCATCGCGATGGTTCGAAGAAGTAATGCCGACGGAAGGAGTGTCGCGATGCGTTCCCATGGACACGCGTACGGAGACGGACACGGGGCCGGCCGCGGAGGCCGCGGACGCGGCCCCGGGGGCCGGGGGGACTTCGACGGGCGGCGCGCCGCGTTCGGGCCCTTCGGGCCCGGGTTCGGCGGCGGGCCGTTCGGGGGCGGCCCCTTCGGAGGGCGCGGTCGCGGCGGCGGCCGGGGACGGGCGCGCCGCGGTGACGTGCGGGCTTCGATCCTGGCGCTCCTGAAGGACCGCCCGATGCACGGCTACGAGATGATCCGGGAGATCGGCGAGCGCAGCGACGGGGCCTGGAGGCCCAGCCCCGGCTCGGTCTACCCCACCCTCCAGCTGCTCGAGGACGAGGGGCTGATCACCAGCGCGAGCGAGGGCGGCAAGAAGCTGTTCGCGCTCACCGACACCGGTCGCGCCGAGGCCGAGGACGGGCCCGAGGCTCCCTGGGAGGAGGCCGGACGCGGAGTGGACTGGGAGGCCGTGAACGAGATCCGGCAGGCCGGCTTCGGGCTGATGGAGGCGGTCGGGCAGGTCTGGAAGACCGGCAGCGCCGAACAGCGGCAGAAGGCGGTCGCCGTGATCAACGAGGCCCGCAAGAAGCTGTACCTGATCCTGGCCGACGAACACTGAGGCCGGGAGGGGGCCCGTGACGATCCCGGTTCCGGCGGTCGCCACGGGCCCCCTCCGCGCGTCCGCCGGGCGTTCAGTGCCGGTGGGCCGTCAGTTCCGCGGCGGCCGGGCCCGCGCCGCCGCCGACCCACCGGATCTCGGCCGTGTCGAAACTGTCGGAGGCGCGCGGGGCCCCGTCCTCCTCGTGGCAGTGGAACGCGGCCCAGAACAGATCGGCCGGCAGCGCCCCCCGGGGTGCGTACACCCGGTACACGTACTGCCGTCCGTCGAGCGCGAGCAGACCCACCGTCCAGAACACGTCCGTAGGACGAGCGGGGAGGGGGTCCTGGTTGCGGCGGGACGCGGGGCAAGGCGGCGCGCCCGCCCGGGGACGGAAAACACGATCTCATCCGCAAGGAGGAGGAACCGCGCGTCCGTGCCCCACTCCGGTGGGACGCGGACATGCTCCTCCCCGGCGATGACCCGGACGCCGGAGTCTGATGAGGTGGGAGCGTGCACCGTCCCGTCCCCCGCCCTCCGTCGCCCGTCGCCCCGCGCGCGGAGCTCACGTCCTTCCTGACGCCGTCGCTCGCCGCGGTCGTCACGGGCGCGCGGCGCAGGGCCCTCCGGGGCGGGGACCGTCAGGTCGACACCGCGCACCTGCTGCACTCGCTGGTCGAGTCCGACCCCGGGGCCGCCGCCGCGCTCGGAGGGGACGACCGGCTCGCCCGCGTCCTCGGCTACCTCGTCCAGCGGTCCATCGGCTACGGCCTGCGCTGGCAGCGCTCCGTCGAGGACACGGGGACCGGCCGCCCGCTCCCCGCGCCGCGCGGGGACGAACCCCGGCAGCCCCGTACCTCCGGCTGGTCGCCGGCCGCGACCGCAGCCCTGGAGGGCGCCTTCCGGCGGGCCGCCGAGCGCGGCGCGCCCCGGGCCGGGAGCGCCGACCTGCTCGCCGTCGTCGCCGCCGATCCCGGGAGCCGGGCCGCCGAGGTGCTGCGCCGCGCCGGGGTCGATCCCGACGCCCTGGCCGCCCGTGCCGACGCCCCGGGCTCCGTCGGCGGCGCCTCCGGCGAGATCTGCCATGAGGGGCCGCCCCCACAGGTGCGACGGGGGTTACACCCCTGACGGGGGCCTGCCATCATGGCCCCATGCACGCGTCTCAGGTGAGAAGCGCCGGCCTGGGGCTCGCCCTCGTGTCGGCCTTCGCGTTCGGCGGTTCGGGAGTGGCGGCCAAGCCGCTCATCGAGGCGGGGCTCGACCCGCTCCACGTGGTGTGGCTCCGGGTCGCCGGCGCCGCGCTCGTGATGCTTCCGGTGGCCTGGCGCCACCGGCACCTCCTGCGCCGCCGTCCCGCCCTCCTCGCGGGCTTCGGGCTGCTCGCCGTCGCCGGGGTCCAGGCCTTCTACTTCGCCTCGATCTCCCGGATCCCCGTCGGCGTCGCCCTCCTCGTGGAGTACCTCGCCCCGGCCCTCGTCCTCGGCTGGGTCCGCTTCGTCCAGCGCCGGCCGGTCACCCGCGCCGCCGCCTTCGGCGTCGTCCTCGCCGTCGGCGGCCTCGCCTGCGTCGTCCAGGTCTGGTCCGGCCTGCGCTTCGACCTCGTCGGGCTGCTCCTGGCGCTCGCCGCCGCCTGCTGCCAGGTCGGCTACTTCGTCCTCTCCGACCAGGGCGGCGACGGGGCCGAGCGGGCCGACCCGGTCGGGGTGATCGCGTACGGGCTGCTCGTCGGTGCCCTCGTCCTCACCGTCGTGTCCCGGCCGTGGGGCATGGACTGGACGGTCCTGGGCGGTCACGTCCGCATGGACGACGTCGCCGTGCCCGCCTGGCTGCTGCTCGGCTGGATCGTCCTGATCGCCACCGTCCTCGCCTACGTCACCGGGGTCGTCTCGGTGCGCCGACTCTCTCCGCAGGTGGCGGGCGTCGTGGCCTGCCTGGAGGCGGTCGTCGCGACCGTCCTCGCCTGGATCCTGCTCGGCGAGCACCTGGGCGCGCCGCAGATCGCCGGTGGCGCGATGGTCCTGGTCGGCGCCTTCATCGCCCAGTCCTCGACCCCGAAGGCGCCGCCGGCCGTACCCGTGGCCGGATCGGGCGACGGGAGCGCGGGGGAGGCCGGGTCGCCCGGAGTCGCCGGCGGGACGGCCCGGACGGAGCCGGGGGACCGGGGCACGGAGCTGCCCACCGGGCGGAGCGCGCCGTAGGACTTCCCGGCCGGTGGGGGCGGGTCCCGTATACCCGGCGCGTGCCGGGCCGGGCTCCGCGACGGACCGGTCCCGCCGGTCCCTCCTCCGCCGTCAGAGCGCGGTGAGGTAGCCGGGCGGGGCGATGTCCGGGGCGAGGTCGTCGGCGGGGACCGGCGCGCCGTAGCCGTTCCGCACGGGGACCACGCCGGACCAGTGGGGAAGGCCGAGGTCCTCGGGGTCGTCCGAAGGACCGCCGGAACGGACCTTCGCCGACACCTCGTCCAGGTCGAGGCGGATCACGGAAGTGGCGGCGAGCTCCCTGGCGTTCGCCGGGCGGGAGTCGGCGGAACGGCCGGGGACGACGTGGTCCACGAGGGCGTCGAGGGCGATCCGCCGCTCCTCCGGGTCGGTGACCTGGTGCGCGATGCCGTGCACGACGACCGAGCGGTAGTTGAGGGAGTGGTGGAAGGCGGAGCGGGCGAGCACGAGGCCGTCGACGTGGGTGACGGTCAGGCAGACCGGCAGGCCCGGGGCCTTCGTGCCGTCGCCGGTCGCGCGCAGCGGCCGCGAGCCGGTGGAGCCGTGGACGTAGAGGCGTTCGCCGACCCGGCCGAAGAGGGTCGGCAGGACGACCGGCGCGCCGTCGCGGACGAAGCCGAGGTGGCAGACGTACGCCTCGTCGAGTATCGAGTGGACCAACTCCCTGTCGTACGAGGCGCGTTCGCGGGAGCGCGTGGGCACGGTCCGGTCGGACGGGGTGTAGGCGTCGGAGGGGGCGCTCATGGCGTACTCCATTGCACTAGTGCATAGTATTTTTTGTGCTAGGAGAGTATCGGATCGAAGGCCGCCGCGCATCGGAGATCGCCGCCAGCGTCGAGCGGGGGGTCGGCACGGGCGCGCTGGAGCCCGGCCGGCTCCTCCCCCCTCTGCGGGAACTGGCGGCCGGACTCGGCGTGAACCCCAACACCGTCGCCGCCGCCTACCGGACCCTGCGCGAACGCGGGGTGATCGAGACGGACGGGCGGCGCGGCAGCCGGGTGCGGTCCCGGCCCGCCACGACCGCGCGCGGATCGATCCGGGTCGAGGCGCCTGCCGGGGTGCGGGACCTGAGCGAGGGCAACCCCGACCGCGCCCTGCTGCCGCCCCTCGGCGACGCCCTGGCGGAAGCCGCGCGACGGTACGCCGAACGGCCCGGCCTGTACGGGGAGTCCCCGGTGGACGAGGGCTTCGGACGGCTCGCGCGCGCCGCCTTCGACGCGGACGGGGTGCCGGACGGGCCCGTCGGCGTGGCCTCCGGTTCGCTCGACGCCATCGAACGGGTGCTCGCGGCCCGTCTCAGGCCGGGCGACGCCGTCGCCGTCGAGGACCCGGGCTGGGGCAGTCTCCTCGACCTGGTGCCCGCGCTCGGCCTGCGACCGGTCCCGGTCGCCCTGGACGACGAGGGGCCGCTGCCGGAGGAGGTCGAACGCGCGCTCCGGAGGGACGGGGCGCGGGCGGTGATCGTCACCGACCGGGCGCAGAACCCGACCGGGGCCCGCGTCACCGGGGCACGGGCCCGGGAGCTGCGGCGCGTCCTCGCCGGGCACCCCGACGTCCTGCTCGTGGAGGACGACCACGGGTACGGCATCGTCGCGCAGCCGCTCCACCCGCTGGCCGGGGCCACCGACCGCTGGCTGCTCGTCCGTTCGGCCGCCAAGGCGTACGGCCCCGACCTGCGGATCGCCTCCTTCACCGGGGACCCCGAGACCGTCGACCGGGTGCTCGGCCGCCAGCGGCTCGGCCCCGGCTGGGTCAGCCGGCTGCTCCAGTGGACCGTCGCGCAGCTCTGGACCGCGGAGGCGGTGGACCCGGCCGCCGTCGCGCGCTCGTACGGGGAGCGGCGCGACGGCCTGGTCCGCGCCCTCGCCCGGCGCGGCGTCCGGGCGCACGGCGCCTCCGGCATGAACGTGTGGGTGCCGGTCGCCGACGAGACGGGCGCGGTGGCGCGGCTCCTCGCGGCGGGCTGGGCGGTGGCCCCCGGGGCGCGGTTCCGCATGGAGTCCGGGCCGGCCGTCCGGCTCACCGTCTCCGGTCTGGCCGTCGCGGACGTCGAGTCCCTGGCCGACGCCGTCGCCGGGGCGGCGGGGCCCGCGCCGGCGCGGAGCTACGGGTAGCGGGACCGAGTACCGCGTCGTGCGCGGCTCCCGTGGCCGTCGGTCCTGGCGGGCCGTTCCCCACCCCGCGAGGAGCGCCGCCTTCCGGAACCCGCGCTGTCCCGGCTCCCGTGACGGTTCCCGTACGAAGGGACGCCGCTCGTGGATGCCGCGGCCGACCGCGCTCACGTACGGAGGGGCGGCCGGGTGCCGGGGGTGTCCTCCTCCGGATGGAGGGTCCGGACGGGGGCCGGGGACTTCCCGGGCGCGGGTGCCGGTTCCCGCGGCGGTGGCGTGGTCGTGCGGCGGGAGGCACGGGTCTGCGTGAGGGCCGCGCCCGCCAGGACCACGAGCGCACCCACCGGAGTGTTCCAGGTGAGGCCCTCGTCCAGAAGGGTGACGCCCGCCGCCGTGGCGACGACCGGGATGAAGTACGTGACCATGGAGGCCGTCGTCGGGCCGACCTCCGCGACGATGCCGTACTGGAGCAGCATCGCGTACCCCGTGCCGAGCGCGCCGAGCGCGACCACGGCGAGCAGCGGAAGGAGTTCCACCGAGGTCGGGGCCGAGGTGAACAGCGGTGTGACCACGGCCAGTTGCAGCGTCGCGAGACCCACCTGGGAGCCGGCGAGCGAGAGGTGCGAGGCGCCGGTGCCGGCCAGCGTCCTGCGGACGTGGATCCAGCCGACCGCGTAACTGAACGAGGCGAGCAGGGCGAGCACGGTGCCCGTCGCGTCGAGGCCCGAGAAGCCCTGCCACGCGCCGAGCACGGTGAGCACTCCGACGAAGCCGAGCCCCAGGCCGGCCGCCCGGGTCCGGGTCGGACGGTCCTCGGAGAGCGCGACGAGGGAGAGCAGCATGCCCCACAGCGGGGTCGTCGCGTTGCAGATGCCCGCGAGGGTCGAGGGGATCGTCAGCTCCGCGTACGCGAAGAGGGAGAACGGCAGCGCGTTGAGGAGGAGGGCCGCGATCGCCAGGTGACCCCAGACGCGGACGCCGCGCGGCAGCCGGTCGCGCTTCACGGCCAGGGCGACGGCGAGGACCGCCGTACCGAACAGGAGCCGGCCGAAGGTGACCTGGAGAGGGGCGAAGCCCTCCGTGCCGACCTTGATGAAGAGGAAGCTGAAGCCCCAGATGAGGGCCAGGGCGCCGAACCGGACGCGCCAGTCGAGCAGGCGCGGGGCGGGGGGCTGGCCGGGGGAGGAGGGAGGAGGGGCGGCGGGCGGCACGGAAGGCGGGGCTGCGGGGCTCATGCCCTTCAGGGTGTCCGGAACGACTTCTTAGGACAAGTGAGAATTGTTCGACCCCTTGTCTTAGCATCGCTTACATGTTGAACCTGGAACGCCTCCGCGTCCTGGACGCCGTCGCCCGGCACGGCTCCGTCAGCGGCGCGGCCGAGGGACTGCACGTCACCACCTCGGCCGTCTCGCAGCAGTTGTCCAAACTGGAGCGCGAGGTCGGCCAGCGCCTGCTCGCCAAGAACGGGCGGGGCGTGCGCCTCACGGACGCCGGACTGCTGCTGGCCGGGCACGCCGCCCGCATCCTCTCCCACGTGCAGCTGGCCCAGACCGACATCGAGGCCCGGCGCGGCCGGGTCGTGGGGGAGGTGCGGCTCGCCGGCTTCCCCACGGCGGCCCGGGGGCTCTTCCCGGCAGCGCTGGCCGCCCTGCGCGCGGACCACCCCGAACTCCGGGTCCGTACGACGGAACTGGAGCCCGAACCGGGGGTACGGGCGGTGCTGCGCGGCGACGCCGACCTCGCGATCGTCCTGGACTGGAGCAACAAGCGGGCGCCCGTGCCCGGCGGCCTGGAGCGCCTCCACCTCTGCGACGACACCGCCGACGTGGCCCTGCCCGCGGGACACCCGCTGGCCGGGCGCGAGGCGGTGGACCTGGTCGACTTCGCGGAGGAGGAGTGGGTGTCCTGGCCGTCCGGCGAGTTCTGTCACGACTGGCTGATGTTCACCCTGCGCTCGCAGGGCGTCGAGCCGCTCATCGGCCACTTCGCGGGGGAGCACCACACCCAGCTGGCGCTCGTCGCGGCCGGGCTCGGAGTCTGCGTGACGCCCCGGCTCGGCCGGCCGGTGCCGGACGGCGTCGTCTTCGTCCCCGTGCGGCAGAAGATGCGGCGGCACATCTACGCCACCTGGCGCGCCGACGCGGGCCGCCGTCCCTCCGTGCGGGCGGTCGCCGGAGCGCTGCGGGCGGCGGCCGAACCGCTGGGGTGCTGAACGGAGGGGCCGGGGCGCCGTCGCGGCCGTCCGCCGCCGCGGACGGCCCGCCGCCCGGCCGGGACCGGTGGCGGCGAGCGCGAGGCGCCGTCGCGGGCCGCACGGGGCACCCGCGCTCCCCGCGTCCGGGCGACACTGGTGGTGTGATCATCGAACGCGCGTATGCCCATCTTTCCTCGTACGACGAGGACGCCTGGCCCTGGTCGGTTCCCTGTGTCCGGCAACTGATCGACGAAGGACTGCGGTTCACCGCACCGGTGACCTTCCTGGTGGGAGAGAACGGTTCGGGGAAGTCCACCCTGGTCGAGGCGCTGGCGGAGGGGTTCGGCCTGGACTCCTACGGCGGCTCCCACGACTGGCGCTACGCTTCCCCGCGCGGCAGATCGGTCCTCGGCGAGCGCGTGAAATTCGACGCCGCCCCGGGGCGCGGGCGTCGCATGGCCACCAGCTGGTCGGCCCGCAAGGGCTTCTTCCTGCGTGCCGAGACCGCTCTGGACGCCCTGGACAGGGAGGGGTTCTCGCCGGACCGCGTCAGCCACGGGGAGGGCTTTCTCGCGGCGTTCCGAGGGAAGTTCCTCCGCCCCGGGCTCTATGTCCTCGACGAGCCGGAGGCGGCCCTCTCCTTCTCCTCGTGCCTCGAACTGATCGGTCACCTGGACCGGTTGGCCAGGGAGGGCGGCCAGGTCATCTGCGCCACGCACTCCCCCCTGCTGACCGCGCTGCCGGGCGCGGACATCGTCGAGGTCGGCGAGCACGGCATGCGGAGGGTCGCCTGGCGGGAGCTCGGCGTCGTGGACCACTGGCGCCGTTACCTCGCCGATCCGCACGCCTACCTGCGGCACATCGTCGACCCGTAGGCGGATTCCCCATCTGCCCCTCCCCGCCCCTCCCCGCCGCGCGGGCGCCGCGGAGAACCCGAGAGGCTTTACAGTTCTCGATGGAGTGTCCGAAAATGGACAACCCTCGATGAAAGTGTCTCGGCGCGGTGGGCGCGGGGCCCGACGCGGCCGGAACGGAGGCGACGCGCATGCCGACGGAGACGGCGCGCCCGCCGGCGTCGGTCGGCGCCCACCACGTGCGGGCCGCGCTGTTCGGCGCCGAACGGCGCGGAGTGGCCGCCGGGCCGCTCCTCGCACGGGCCGGACTGCCCCTCGCCCTCCTGGACGAACCCCGGGTTCCCGCCGAACAGTTCGGACGGCTCGTCCGGGAGCTGTGGACCGCCCTGGACGACGAGCTGATCGGCTTCGGCGGCGCGCCCAGCAAGGTCGGCACCTTCGGGATGATGGCCCACGCGGTGGTCCACGGCAGCCGGGACCTGCGCGAGGCGCTGCGGCGCGCCCAGACCTTCTACTCCCTCTTCCCGGCCGGCCCGCGCTTCCGGCTGGTGGAACCCGCGGCGAACGACGAGACCCCCGGCGCCGGGGACCCCGACGAGGCCCGGATGGAGTTCGACGTCTCCGGGTACGACGACCCGCTCCACTTCGGCGCCGAGGCCACCGTCCTCGTCGCCCACCGGTTCGCGGGCTGGCTCGTCCGGCGCCGGATCGGTCTGCGCAGGGTCGAGTTCGTCCACCCCGAACCCCGGCACGCCCGCGAGTACGCCCTCCTGTTCGGGGTGCCCCCCGTCTTCGGCGCCGGGCGGACGGCCGCCGTCTTCGACCGGGCGGACCTCGACGAACCCGTCCTCCGCGACGGGGCCGCGCTCAAGGCGTTCCTGCGCAGAGCCCCCGCCGACGTGCTCGTCCCCGCGGACCACGGCGGCACCGTGACCGACCGGGTGCGGCTCCTGATCGGGCGCGCCCTGTCCGACGGCCCGGTTCCGACGCCGGAACAGCTCGCCGCCCGGCTGTCCGTCAGCCCGCAGACCCTGCGCCGCCGGCTGGCCGCCGAGGGGACGACGTACCAGCGGCTCCGCGACCAGGTGCGGCGGGACCACGCCATCGCGGAACTGGCCGCCGGGCGCGTCTCGATCGAGCGCCTCTCGCGCCGGCTCGGCTTCTCCGAACCCAGCGCGTTCCACCGGGCGTTCCGGCGCTGGACGGGGGAGACGCCCGGGGCGTACCGGGGCGGGGGACGGGGAGTTCCCTAGGGCGCGTTTCGAAAGTCCCGTCTGCCCGGCGGCGCCCGGCACGCACTCCCCCACAGCCCTTCGGGCGGACGACGCCACTTTCGAAACACGCCCTACTGATCTTTTCGTTAGTTCCGTGGGTGCGCTGGCCTCGTTGGTGGGATCCTGTTGCGGTGTCTTTCAAGCCTTCGCCTGTTGTTCCTCCTTT
>NZ_JBVIZC010000022.1:0-20988 GCF_055591945.1 Streptomyces sp. NPDC041191
CCCGCGGAGCGGGTAGATCCCTGCTTCGCAGGGATCGAGGGGAACCCCCGCGCATTGCGCGGGGGTTGGCGAAGTGACACCTCCCCGCTGCGCGGGGAGGTCCGGCTTTGCGCTGCGCTTCGAGCCGAGAGTCCCTTTCGCTGCGCTTCAGGGACTTCGTGAGCCTGTTGACACAGGCTCAGGCGGCCCCGGTTCCCGGGGCCTTGGGTCCGTCCGCTGCGCTCCCGGACCGAGGGCCCGCTTCGCGGGCGGCTGGCTGTGAGGGAGCGGGTGGGGTGTTTCCTTCGCGGAGAACTTTCCGGGAATCCGGATTTGGGGTTGGTGCCTCCGGGTTGGAGATCGTGATGGTTGTGCTGCGGTGTGTGCGGGCGGGGGTGATGTCCGTTCCGCTTCGTTGGACAGCCATCCAGGTCCTGTCCCCCTGCCGTGGTGTCAGTTTCGGGGTGTGTACCAGGGCACCACGCGCAGCAGGAGGTCGAGGGTGTGGCGGGCTGCTGTGCGGGTGGCGGTGGTGGGGGCGAAGGCTGCGGCGAGGGCGAGGGTGGCGGTGGTCGCGCCGAGTGCGGCGGTGAGGATGAGCAGGAGGCTGATCAGGTGGCCGGGGTGGTGGAGGGCGCCGGCGATGAGGAGGGTGAGGAGCGCGGTGGTGAGGCCTGCAGCGGTCCTGGTCCGGGTGCGGTTTCGCTGTTCTGGGGTCACGGATGGGCCTTTGTCTTCTTGGAGCTGGCTGGTGTCTGGGTAGTGCCGAGTCCAGTGAGCCAGAGCCGCAGGTCCGCAGAGAATTGCACCTCTCGGGGTTGTAATGGTGGACATGGCACGAGGAGCGCCGAGTCCGGCTGATCTGCAGGTGGTCCGTGAACTGGCTGCGCGTGGGCTGGTGGTGACGGCCAGCCAGTTGGAGAGCTGGCGGCGGGTGGGGTTGTTGCCGCGGCACCGGCGGCGGGGGCTGGGGCGTGGCCGGGGGTCGGTGGTGGACGTGGTCGATCCGGCGGTGGTGGAGAGCGCGGCGATGCTGGCGCGGCATCTTCGCCAAGGGCGGGATCGTCGGTTGGCGGTGCTGGAGTGGTTCGCCGAGGCCGGCATGGCCGGGCGGCCGGGAGCGGTGCAGGTGCCGGAGCCGCCGGTGGCCGCTGTGCGTGAGGCCGTGGTGTGGGTGCTGCGGGGGACGATGTCGCATCGGCTGCTGGAGATCGCTCGCGGGGCGGCGGGGGCGGGTGAAGAGGCCGCCGATGCCCTGTATGAGGTCGCCGGCCGGCTGATTGGGGCCCGTCCGTACCGCGGGGCTGCGAATCCCGCCCTGGTGCGTGCCGCGCTTGAGGCTGACGAGGACGTGCCGGACGGGCCGGACTTCACCGGGGTGGTGCACCTGGTCGCGGCGATTGGTCTGGGGGCGCAGGAGGTGGGAGCGGATGCGCTGGCGGAGGCGTTCGCCGCCTACGGCTGGTTCGGGCTGACGGCCAGGGATTGGGCGCAGATGCTGGGGGCGGTTGAGCGTGGTGAGAGCCCGCCGGTGGACTGGGGGCTGCTCCAGGAGCGCGCGGACGTGCTGGGGCCGGTTCAGCAGGCCAGTGACGAGCAGTTGCTGCGGGCCCGGACGGTGCTGCTCGGGCTGCGGATGTTCTACGGGTTGTACGCGATGCACGCCTTGTTCATGCCGGATACGCCGGCACTGGCCGCGCTGCGGGCGCGGATCGACGAGTGGGGCATGTTCCCGGTCCTGAACCACGTCATCACTCTGGGCCCCTCCCCCAGGCACTTCGCCGAAGGCCTAGCCGTCTGTCTCGAGCCGCTCTTCGACGGGCTGTACGAGACGCTCATGGAACAGCTCGCGGCCGACCCCGCCCTCTTCCGGCTCCCCGGAGACGAGAGCGGCGCGGCCGGCTTCATGGAGAGGTGGATCGGTACGCTGCGCGGACGGGCTCAGGCGGGCCGGGGAACGATGTGATTCCGGTAAGGAGAGCGTGCGGCGCCAGGCACGGCCGGGGGCGCCCGTCAACAGCGCGGCGCCCCCGGCAGCTGATGGACGATCACTCACCATGTCGGTCGGGCGCGTCGGCGCGCGGGCCGGGTGCCTGTCGCGCGTCCCGGACCGGGTAGCGGACCGGGAGTGGGGTGCGGCGGCGCTGCTGGTGGTGGTGCCAGCGGGCCCGCCACCAGGCCAGCCGGTGCTCGGAGTCCTGAGGGAAGACGGACTGGATGACGGTGACGAGCAGGCCGAGTGCGAAGCAGGCGAAGGCGATGGCGGTCAGCCACCACGGGGCGCCGATCAGGGCCAGGACGAGGCCGCTGATGCCGGTGGCGACGGAGGAGATAAGTGGTCGGGTCGGGTTGTGCATGGAAGGGTTCCCCCTCGGGCGGGCGTACGTGTGAAGTACGCGGGATGTCGGTAATCCGGGCGTCGTTTGCTCGGCCTGCATCCCTTTTTACGAAGAGGGTCCGTGCCTGTTGTATCGGTGGGTGTCACACGCTTTCTCCCGGAGGTCACCGGCGCCGTCGGGAGCTGCGCTCCCTGGGGGCGTAGCGGTCGAAGGCCTCGCCCCACGCCTGCTGCATCGAATGCTGCCTGATCAGAGAGCTCCTCGCGTGTGCGACGGTGGCCAGCCACTGCACGAGGTCGGTGGAGGCGCCGGCCAGGAACTCCCCGGTCACCGACTGTCCCGGCCACCGCCAGGTCGCCTTGTGCACCCGGAACCGTGCGCCGATCCGGCTGTCGAGGCGGGTGGCCTCGTCCGTGAATTGGCGGACGTTGCCGCGCACGTGCCGTAGGTGCCGCAGGTCCTCCTCGTCGCAGCCGTCCAAGGCCAGCTCGTTGATGATCTCGTCCATGGCCTGCAGGGTCGCCGTGCGGGCCTGGGCCATAGCCTCCTGACGTTCCTCGGCGCTGATGAGACCGAAGTCGTATGCCGCACCCACCGGGACGTCCAGCGCGAGATAGAGGTCGGGCTCGTCCTCGTCGCCGAACTCGTGTTTCCAGTCAACGAGTAGGGCCTCGATGTACTGGAGGATCTGATCGGGCGGCAGACCGGCCGCGGCGGCGAGCAGTGCTGCGGCGCCGGGCACGGGCTCGTAGCCCGGCGCGTCCGGTCGGCGCTGAAGTGGCCACACGGCCTGCCGGTTGCGGTGGGGAAAGGCCAGGACGCGGCCCTCACCTGTCCATGCCGCGTACGGCTGCGGCAGCCCGCCGGTGTCCGCGGAGGCCGGGGCGACGGCGCGCCAGCCGGGCGGGCGGGTGAGCACCCAGCCGGGCGGGTGGACCGCGTACTGGGGCGTGTCCGTCCGGGTGCGGTGGGTGAGCCAGTCCTCGAAGACCTGCAGAGCCACCTGTCGTTCGGCCCGCCACACCGCGGTGCCGCCCCGGCCACTCCAGTCGTAGTCCGTGGTCCCCCGCTTGAGGTAGCACCGGCGCTCCTCGTCTGCGTGGAGAGTGTCCTGATGCAGGTCCTCCCAGGCCTCGCCCTCCTCCTGCAGCATCCGTGCGTTCGCCTCGGCCTGCGGGCCGGTCAGCAGGTCGCGGGCAATGTTGTCCGCGACCTGGAATCGGGTTGGGGAGTGCCAGGCCACGTCCTCCTCGAGGGCCGTCGCGATCCTCAGCAGGCGCTGGTCGTACTCATCCAGCTTGGTGTCGGACGTCCAGGCCGTCGCCTTACGTAGCTCGTCGGCCGCGTCCAGGAGGTCGAGCTCCGGACCGGTGATGAGCGCGGCGGTCGCCAGCCGCCACAGGTTGCGGGCGGCGCGGTGCCGCAGGAGGGGAAGCAGCCCGTCCAAGAACTCGTCCGTGAACGGCTCGGCCACCGCGATGGCGGTCACCACCGCGTCGGTCAGCACCCGTCCTTGGTAGTCTCGAAACGCCCGCTCGTACTGCCCCGGCAGCAGCAGCGAGACTGCGCGGGCCCGCTCCAACAACGCGGAGCTCGCCCTCAGCCGCAGGGGCCGGTCCTGACGCGGATCCTTACGCCAGCGCGGCGGGGGCGGGTAGCGCAAGACGGTGGAAATGTGCGTCAGCCGGTCGTCGGGATCAATCTGCTCCTGCCGCTCGACATGCTCGGCCAGCAGCCGGCGCACGGTCGCGTCCCGCGAGGCGCCCTGCCGGGCCGCGACGGCGGCCAACGCATCGAAAGCACAGAACGGGACCCTGACATTGGTCTCCATGTACTCCGGATTCACAGGCATCCAGGGATTATCCGGACGACACTGCCCCCAGCGCGACACGGGGCACGGCCCGGAGCGCACCGACCGTCCGCAGCCACGGGGTGCGCCCCGTAACGCACAGCAACGGCCGCCCCGGGTCTCGCTCCAGCCAAGGACGTAACCCTGGAACCTTTATGTCGCGTGCGGCTACGGCAGGCGCGGCAGGACTCACGGTCCCTCGGGCCTGCTTGAGCGTCCCCAGCGGTCGGGCAGCGGCTTGTACCGGGCCGTCAGGACGCCGGCTTTGCGGGCTTTGCTGGTCCAGCTCGATGCCGTCCTGTAGCTGACGTTCCAGAGGGTGCAGATCAGAGGCAGTGGTGGCTGTTCCTGGGCCAGGGCAAAGAGGTAGGCGTCGGTGACCTGGCGCAGGTGGTCTGGCCCCCGGGTCCGCACGGGTTCACCCACGACGCCCCGGGCCGTGGCGAGGTAGAGGTTGCCCTGCAGAGCCGCGAGCCCGCGGGCGAAGACGTCGTCGAGCGGAGCAGCGGCAAGAGCTTTGGCCGTCAGGTGCGTTCGCCAGCCGCCGGCGTGCGTGATGTCGGGCTGGATCGCCCATCCACGGACGAACACGTTGCCCTCGCGGGCACCAGGTTCGATGCGGAAGGACCAGTCGGGACAGTCGGGCAGGTCGCGCAGTGTCGCTCCGTTGGTTCCCACGGTGGTCTGCGAGGAGGGCGGTTGGCGTGGCGGACGCGGCAGCGGGATCACCCCGCGCCGGTCCGGCTCGGTGCGGGGGCAGTGGCGGCTGGAGAGCGGATCCTGTCCGAGGACCTGACGCCTGCGCGCCTCGGCCAGCCAGTTGTCCACGGTGTCCACTCCCTTGCCCCAGACAGCGGCGATCACATGGCGCGGCGGGAGGTGGCGGGCGACCGCATGCGCGTAGACCGCGGCGACGAGCAGGCAGAAGTCGCGGCTACCGCCCCGGGGACGCCGCGTCCAGTCGGCATCGAGCTGCTCGGCGGCGCGCGTGGAGATGGTCGCCGCCACGGTGGCGATGGCCAGCACCCGCTCCCAGTCGACGGCGCGCACCGCCCTCGGCGTCACCCTGCCGGGGCGGGCGCCAGGAACACGCAGGCGCAGGGCGGCAGGCCGGTGGATGTCGTGCTCGCTGCGGCGCAGGCCCACCGTGAAGACAGCGGTCCGGGCACCCTCCAGCCCGCTGATCTCGACACGCCCGGCCTCCGCTCCGGGCCGCTCGGAGGCGGCTCCCTTGTCGTACAGGGTCACCGACACCCACATGGGTCTCCTCCTCTCCCCCAAGTCCTCATCCTTGGGTAATCAGAGCGGAAATGGGAGATGGTCTGCACGGGGGTGGGCGCCATACGGTCGAAGCACCGGCCACCAAGGTCGCTCGTCCGCCAACTCCCCCGCCTGTAGGAGAAGTTCGTCATGCCCGCTTCGCCGACGCCGTCCGTGCAGCCCTCCTCCCCAGTCCGTCTTCCGATGTGGCTGCGGCTGGCCCGGCCCGCAGCCTTCCTGCTGGTCATCGTCTTCGCCAGCGTGACGACCTACCAACTGGTGACGGGCCCGTCCCTCACCACGGCGCCCTGGGCGACCATGACCGCCGCGGTCTCCGCGGTCTGGGTGGGTCTGCTCATGTACGGCGCCCATGTACGCGCCCAGCGCTAAGTCATCGCCGCGACCGAGCGGATGTTGCCCGGGCAGTCGCAGACAGATGGCGCGGGCCCACTCCACCAAGTCGGTGGGCACCCTTCCGAACCGTCGGTGTCCCGTTGTGGACGTCCCGGGCATCACGCGACCGCAGGCGAGGGGCCTCCCCTGGGCGTTTGAACGCTGCAGTGCAGGACGGCCTGGCGGCTGTCCAGCGTCGTGAGGTCCTGTCCGCCTGGGCTGGTTGGCTGGGGGCGGAGAGGGCGAGCGCGTCCAGCAGGCCGGTCGGCGGCTCGTGTGGGGAAGTGGCGGCCGTCTGCGCCGCGTCCGAAGCTGTTTCCGGTGCGCGGGCGCCGGCTGCTTCTGAACAGCTCACGGCCGACCCGGCCCTCTTCCGGCTCCCCGGAGACGAGAGCGGCGCAGCCGGATTCATGGAAACGTGGACCCGCGTCCTGCGCCAGCAGACCACGACGGCCCAGGAGCGGGCGTCTGAGAGCTGTGAGGGGCCCCTGTAGGGTGCGCCGCTTCCGCCCGGCCAGGGTGACCCACTCGGGCCCCGGCACCGGTGTATGGGTCTATGTCGTTGGGGCGGTCTGGTGGCGCTTGGCGCGTTCGACCTGGCGCAGCAGGAGGTCGGCGAACTGGATGATCTCTGCCGCCTCGATCGGGTCGTCGAAGTCGACGGTGCGGTGGCTGGCAGGGTTTTTGTAGGCGCCCATGGCGCCGGCGAACAGGTTGGCGGTGGCCGCCTGTTCGCCGCCCTCTGCTTCCGCGTCGGCGAGCGTGCCGCCGGTCTTGCCGTTCTCGTGAGGCCGGAACGCTTCGCGCATCAGCTTTACTCCGACCAGGGAGTTGTCGAGCCCGGAGGCGTCGCGGACGGCGACCTCGACCGCCTTCATCGCGGCGAAGCACGCCGTCTCGTAGTCACCCAGGTCGAAGTTGGTGCGCACCGTGCCCTCCAGATCCGGGTGGAGTGGGCCGGAGAGCCGTTCGCGGGCCTCGAACCGCGTGATGCCCTGCGGGTCCTTCGCCAAGTCCCTGCCGTCGCGGGAGATCCGGCGAAAGGCCTCGGACTGGCTGGGCTCCCGGGACAGCAACGCCTGAGCCTCCAGCCAGCACCAGGCATCGGACAGCCGGTTCACGAGCGCGTCTGCATCCGGCTCTTCCTGGAACGCCTGCCGAGCCGAGTTCATGGTGCTCACGTACTGCAGGTATCCGGTACTGCTGGCGAGGTGCTGCAGGAGAAGGAGTGCGACATCCCGCGTGGGCAGCTGCCGGATCTGTTCTGCCGGAACCGGCGGTATGTACTGGAAGTTCATGAGCCACAACGCTACGGCGCAGCACTGACACTCCGCGGTCTTACGGGCGAAGGCCCGCCCGCCTCGGTCCATGGCGAGGCGGCCACGGGGCCCCCGCTCTGGGTGTCGGCGCGTTGGCTGCTCTCACCCGGGCCGGGTCTGTGCACCGTGGACAGGTCCTGCTCGCTTTTTGGGGTTGAGCTGCGGCTTTGTGGCGGAGGCGGAAGGTACGTCAGGTCCGGGCTCGGTGGGGTGGAAGTCGCGGGAGCGGGGCGGGTGGTGCCACGATCGGCTCACCGTGCCGGCTGGGTTCGTTGCCGGCCGGGCCGTCACGTCAATCGTTTGTGAGGCCTCGTCATGTCCGTTGTCCCGCCCTGCGCCGGTTCCGTCGGCGCCCCGCCCTCCGTCGTGGCCGAGCCCGCCTCCGGCAGGCTCGGTGCGGGCGAGGCGGCCGTCGTCATCACCGTGGTTGCCGCGGTGACCGTGCTCGCCGTCCTGCAGCGCCCGATCCCTCTGGCGCTGACCCTGCTCGCGGGCGCCGTGATCCTGCTGCTGGCCGGGCGCCGCGCGGGCCGGCTCCTGGCAGCCGTCGCCGCACTCTCCGCCAGCGGCGGCCGCGGATGAGCCGCAGAGCACCCGGGCCCGCCGAAGCGGAACTGGCCCGGCTGCGCGGCTGGTTGCGCGCGGCGAAGGGGCCGCGAACCTTCGGCTCCCTCGCGCGGCGGGCCAGTGCCGGGACGATGCCGGTCGCGGCATGCACCTTGCGCCGGGCCCTGGACGGGCGGCTGCCCACTCTGTACACCGTCCAGGCGTTCGCCCGGGGCGCGGACGCCGACGAACAGGAGGCGGCGCGGGTGTGGGCGGTGGCCGCGGCCGCCGTCCATCCGGCGCCCGTGCGGCGGCCGGTCACGTACGTGTCCGGGCGCGGCATCACCACCCTGGCAGGACTGGCCAGGGCCATGATGAGGGTCCGGGCGAAGGCCGATGGGCCGAGCCTGCGCCGACTGGCCGGCTCACCCGAGGCCGCGGGCCGCATCTCACGCAGCGCCCTGCACAACGCCCTCACCGGCCAGAGGCTGCCCAGCGAACAGCTGCTGGCCGGCTTCGCCGCAGCGTGCGGTGCCAGCGAGGAAACCACCCGCGCGCTGCTCGACGCCCGCGCGCGGATCCTGGCCGGACCCCAGCCCCGAGCGCGAGCGTGGACCGCCGAACAGGCCAGGTACCAGATGCTGCGTGATTTGGGCGTGCCTTATTGGATGCGGAACGAGGACATCAACACACTCGACCTTGGCGTCGATCCCGATTTTCCGGTGTGTCGGCGGCCCTCGCCCGCGCGGAGAACGGCACAACGTCACCGGCGCCGACGAAGCCAGCGCCGACGGGCGGCGGCGAACTCGGCTGCTACGAATGCCAGTTTACGCAACGAGGAGGCAAATACCGGACAGGACTAGGTGCGGCCGGCGCCCTGGGGACGGTGGGGCTGGTGCGCGGCGGACTGCTCCTCTCCGTGGCCGTGGCCTGCCGGACGGCCGGGGCCCGGGGCGGGGTAGTCGGCGGCCCGCTGCTGCCCCTGTTCCTTCAGCTCCCGGAGGCGTCGGCGGACCTCGCCAGGTCCACACCCAGCACCTCGCGGCCGAGCTCATCGAACTGCAGCGCCTGCTCCTCGGATGCCTCGGTGAGCTACCGGAGAAACCGCTGCTCGGCCCCGTCCCCGGCGCGGGCCACGTACCCGAACTCCCGTCCCCCTTCACAGCCCCGCCGCCGGGCGCTGGAGGTAGTGATCGGGGTCTGGCGGGACGAAGCGGAGATCCGGGGCCGCCGCGCCCTGACCGCCTTCACGCCAGAGCGGCGACGACGGCCGCCAGTACCTCGTTCACGGCGAACGTCCGGCCCTCACCGGCCACGGCCAAGGAGAGACGATCTGTGGCGGCTGCCGCATAGCAGCAGCCCGCACACGTCGCTGGCGAAATGACGGCCGCGCCCGCTATGCGGTTCCGCCTTTGCCCCAGGGCCACCGCCTGCGGCCGACCGCCGGGGTCTCGCGCCCTCCGGCAGGGGACGCGTCTCGGTCTCCTTCTGAGTGGGTCTGGCCGAGTACAGCGGCCTGCACGGCCGGCCAGTCCTGCGTGCGCCACCAGCGCAACAGGTCGCCGGAGGCGATCACGGGAAACGGGAGCGCGTCGACGACCCTACGCTGATACACCTCTGCAGTGCGGTCCGCGGGGTCAAGGCTATGCTGGTGGTTGACGATCAAGGCTGCGCAGGTGACAGGCTGGCCGGGGCGCAGTTGCGGCCATTTCTCCAGATGGCGGTGAAGCTGCGAGATCAGTTTCTCCCCCGCATTCTTCGCGGCGGCCTTCACCTCGACCAGGCAGGTGGACCCGTTCAGCACGGCGAGCAGGTCGGCGGACAGGGTGCCGCCCAATTCCTCGTCCAGCTCGGTGACGGCGAAGCCGGCGGCACGCAGTACCGCGGCCACCGCGTCTTCCAGCTCCTTGGCGCTGCCGTACAGCAGACCGGACCGCATGGGTTCGGCCTCCTGCCGCGCCCGCTTCAGTTCGCCCTCGAGGCGGGCTTTGTCCTCCAGGTAGCGGCGCTCCAACTCTTCAAGAGAGCTGCGTGCTTGTGTCTCGGCGGGGGTTTCCAGGGCAGGATCGACATGGTGGCGTGAGCGGACGCGGCGCAGTGCGGCCGGTACGTGCTCGGGAAGGGCGCGCTGGACGAGCCACTCGACCACCTGGTTCCAGTCGACCCCGTCAGGGATCACGTACCAGATCTGCTGGCCGTCCCCGGACGTCCAGCGTGCGACGACGGGCTTGCCCAGGCTGTCGACGAGGATCGGCACCAGTTCGCCCTCGGGCTCGCGAACCGTCGTTCCGCGCCGGCCCTCCAAGGCGCTCGCCTGCAACGTCATCGCCCACCAGGGGGCATTGGCGGGGCGGTTGAGCAGTCTCAGTCCGAGGTCGCGGTCGGTCGCATTCAGCCCGGGAGCCAGGGAGACTTCCGCCTCCGCAAGCAGCCGCTCGCCGACGATCGCGCCAGAGAAGTGGCGGAAGTCCACGCGGCCGCCGGGCCGGCCGAAGACCGACCACCCGCGGTCATCGTCATCGTCTGCCGTGCCCATCGTGGCGATGATGAGCCCAGGCTCGCCGCGCAAGTCTGCTCCGGACAGGAACCTGTCGAACTCGTCGGCGCCGCGACCGGAGAAGCTCGGGTTGATGGCGGCGGCGCAGGTGCCGGTGTCCGTGTCGAGCCAGCGCGGCTCGGCCCCATGCTTGGTCCAGGAGATGCCCGCGTATTTAGCTGAAGCCGCGACGAGCTTGGGCGCGTAGTCGACGGCCTGCGGATCGGGCTCTTCCTCCATCGGGGCGGGGTCGTAAACAGCGACGTGTACGGGGACGAGTCCGTTCGGAGACGAGGTGTGCGCGGCCATAGCCGAACCGTAGCGGCCAGGTGTGACACCGCCGCCGGCAGAACACAGCCCTTCTTGCGCCGGGGGTACGAGACGGGCAGCCGTTGGCCGAGTGGGGACACACGCTGGCACGCCCAACGGCAGGCTGGGCCGGACTCAGGTGAGTTACTGTCGAGGTACGCCTACGGGCGCTACGTCCACGGACATCCGGACCTACGGGTCCTCTCCCTACGAGGAGTTTGCGTGCTTACGCTTACACCCATCGAACGCGACATGCACCGCCTTCTCCGCTCTCTTGCGAAGGCTGGCGATCCGGTCGACCCGCTTTCCGCCTGCATCGGCTACAAGGAGTTCGCACAGCGCGTTGACCCGCACGGCTTGGACCCCTATACGTCGCAGGGCCAGATGCGTGGGCTCTACCCGAAGCTCGGCCACATCAGCGTGTACGAACACCAGCATAGTCGCCCGCTGCTGTCGGCACTTGTCATTCGCAAGGCAACTGGCCGGCCCGGGGCTGGCTTTGCCGACCTGGCGTCACAGCTCGGCTTCGAAGCCGCTGAGGAGGACGAGTTCTGGGAGCATCAGGTGGCACAGGTCGTGCGCTTCTGGTCTGCGGACGATCCGGTCATGCTGATGGACTCCGCGATGGATCAGGTGCTGAAGGAGCTTGGCTCGATCAGGCGCGCCGTACGCAGACTCGCCGCGCGGCCGGGCGAGAAGGGCTGATACCGGCGGATTGCGTCGCGGACAGGGTGCCCTGTCTCCCTCCCCTGAGCACCGCTTGCCGATGTGCGCCATGAGGGCCTGCCTCTAGGCAGGCCCTCACCCCGATATGGGGCGCGGCGTGGCTGCCCACGCGGGGGCGTCCGCGTGGGGTGCAGCACCCCCGTGGGGTACAGGGCCGGCACAGCCCCGCGCGCCGTGTCACAGCCGGTCCGTGCCGGGGAGGGTGACCCCGTTGGGCAACCCAGCACGCTGGTCAGGCGCCTGTGTCACAGTGAGCGACGAGAGCGGATAGGCGACAAGGGGGGCGGGCTGTCGTGCGGCGTGACCGAGGGCTTCCAGTGCTGCGGGAGAAGGAACTGTTGGCGGCCGGGGTGGACGTCGGGCCGCTGCGGCGGATCACCGTGGTCCTGGGGCGTGCGGGCGGCGGGAAGTGGCACGTTCCTGCCAAGGCGGCGTGCCTTCGTCGGTCCAGTCTCCGGTGAACAAGGACGCCACCAGGGTGGCGTGCTGCTCGGGAAGTTCACCGGCACGGTGCTTCGTACGGGCTTTCGCGAGCCAGGCCCCGATCTTGACCTGATCCCCGTCAACAGTGATCTCCTCGCGGGCGGTGGGGGCACGGCGCTCGCGGTGCAGGAAGAGCTCGAGGATCTGCACGGTCTGGGCGAAGGTGCGGCGGGAGCGGCGGACTGCGGTGAGCGGGTGGCTTTGCGGAGTAACACCGATGGCGGTCAGCAGACTCTGTTGTGGGCGGGCGAGGGTGCGCCAGCCGGTGAGCTGGCGATGCAGCCAGCTGCCGATCTTCACCGAGGCCAGAACGCTGTCGCGGTCGAGTGCGGCCGGGTCGTTGCCGGCGGCGAGATGTGTGCGCAGCAGATGGTACTTGCGGTGCCAGTCCGCGCCGTGGGGCAGTTGCCAGTCCGGGTCGATGGCCGCGAGGTCGGCGACGCGCGCCGAGGCGAGTTCGGCGCGTGCGGCCGCAGAGCGTTGTTCGGCGAGCCAGGCACCGAGAGGAGTGGTGGCGGGCGCGGCAAGGTGACCGTGGGCACGGTGGTAGTCGGTGGCGGCGGTGAGCCGGGCGCGCCAGGCGGCATCGTGCTTGTCCCAGACCATGCCCAGAGCGTCGAGTTCGGCGATCCAGTCGGTGTCCAGGCGGCCGGCTGTGCGGGCGTCGCGCATGGTGGTGATGAAGGTACCCAGGGCGAAGCCGTAGGCGTCGGTGTAGTCGGCGGGGACGTCAAGGTGGTGGTGGGCGTCGTGGTAGGCCTGGGCGGCGGCGAGGCCGGCGCGGCGGGAGCGGGAAACGGCCGTGTCGTGGGGGTTGAAGGAAGTGAGGTCGAGTGCGCGGGCGATGTGCTCGGGATGGGTTGTGAAGTCGAAGTGCCAGCGGTGCTGGATGAGATCGCTGATTTCTTTGGGTAGGCGGTTGGCCTTGCCGGGAAGGCGTTCGAGGATGCGGTGGTCGTGACTGGCAAGGGCCGTGCTGATAGCCCAGACGGCTTCGTAGGCGGTGCCGAGGATGTCGGTGGGGTCGGTGCCCGGGGGGATGTAGACGGGGATGACGAGGCTGGCGATCTTGCCGCTGACGGACAGGCGTAGGGCGCGGCCGAGGGCTTGGACGCAGCGGATGACGCTGCGGGTGGGGTCGGCGAAGACGATCGCGTCGACGCTGGGGATGTCGACGCCTTCAGCGATGACTTTGGCGTTGGCCAGAATGGCGCAGGGTGAGGCCGCGAACTCGGCGAAGGTTGCGGCGCGTTGCGCGGATGGCGTGTCGCCGTGGACGAAGAAGACCTCAGGGCTGGTGTCGGGGCACAGGTCCGGGCTGTGGGCGCGGAGGCGGCGCAGGGTGTGGGGCAGTTCGCGGGTGAAGCGTTTGGCGTCTTCGACCAGGTTGAAGTAGACCAGGACACGGCGCTGCTGGTGGGTGGCCATGGCTTTGAGGACGGCCAGGTGCAGGGCGGTGGTGCGCAGGGCCTCGTCGATGGCGGGCTGCTGGTCCGCGGTGGTGCCGGAGGGGGGCAGATTGAGGCGTGTGCGCAGGTCGTCGTCGGTGAGGGTGGGCACGATGATCCGGTAGTCCGCGACCCGGCCGTCTTCGATCGCGCGGGCGAGGGAGTACTCGAAGATCTTCTTGCCGTAGACGGCGGGGTTGTCCATCGAGTTGGCGCGGGCGTCACCCCCCTCCCCCGTCCGGGGCATCTGGCCGCGCGGGCGGGAGAGGTTCGCGGACTCGGCGAGATCAGGTGCGGCGAAGATGCGCGGGGTGGCGGTCATGTAGAGGCGACGCTCGGCACGGATGCGCGTGGCGTCGTGGACCGCGGCCCATTTCTTGTCGGCCCGGCCAGCGATCCGGTGGGCCTCGTCCAGGACCACAAGGTCGAACGGCGGTACCTGGTGTGCGGTGTGCTGGGTGTTCTCGATCTTGTCGAGGGAGTCGTAGGTGCACACCACCGTCAGGCCGGGCAGTGCGTTGCGGCCGGTGCCGACGGCGGCCAGAAGGGCGGCCAGGAGGCGGTAGTCGGTGACGGAGGCGACGTGTGCGTCGGCCAGGGCGTCGTGGGCGGCCGCGTCCATGGAGGAGACGATGACGACCGGCTCCTGGTGGCCGTCGCCGCGCAGGGCCAGAGCGGTCTGCGCGGCGAGGTCGAGGGTGGGGACGACGAACAGCAGCCGGCGCGCCAGCTGATGCGCGGCGCGGCTGGCGACGAGGGTTTTGCCGGTGCCGGTCGCAGCCACGTACAGACCTCGGGTGCCGGGCCGGCGCAGGTGCTTCAGAATCCTGCCGAGGGCCTCTTCCTGGTCCTCGTGCAGTGGAAGAGGCTTGCGTCGTCTGCGGCATGACGGCAGCTCCAGCCCCAGATCTGGCAGGTCCCGGACCGCCAGCGACTGGGGATCGGGCGCCTGGGGCGTAGGCGGTGGCATGGGGTCTCCGGGCGTGCGCGGCCGGCCAGGGGCGGAAGCGTCATCCGATTCTGTCAGTTCTCCCCCCGCCGTCACAGCCGTCTCTGCGTTCGCCTGATGTGGCGTGCGTTCTGCGCGCCGGTCAGGGGCTCTGCGGTGCAGGGGTCGGGGGCTGGGAGGGAACGGTTGGCGTGGAGGCAGGCGCGGTCTGGATGGCGAGTTTGCGGTAGCCGGTGGCGGTGATGGTGTGCCACGACAGGTAGAAGCCGACGGTGGCCAGGATTCCGAGGACGGTGGCCGTGGCGAGGAGGAGGGGTCGGTGTTCGACGGGGTAGCGCCCCAGTGCGAGATCGGTGGCCAGGGTGAGCAGGATGCTGTTGAGGACCCAGCCGCGGCAGATCCGCAGGCGGGACCGTGCGTAGTCGGCCCGGGCGGTGAGAGCAGGGGTCTCTGCGAGTTTCAGGCGGGCCTGGGCGTAGGCGGCGGATGTGCGAAAGGACTGGGCGCGCAGCTTGCGCCGTGCGGGGGTGAGGGCGGTGTCGGCTGCGCGGTCGATCAGGATGCCTAAGGCGTAGGCGAACGCGAGGGCTGCGCCGGCCGCGAGGGGTGTGCCGCCCACGGGAGCCAGTTTGCGGGTGTTGTCGGGACCGGCAATGGCAGCGGTCAGGATGCCCAGGCCGGTGAGGAAGCCGATGCCGACGACGAGGACTTCGACGAACATGGCGGTGGCGGCCACGACCGCGGAGGGTTCAGGCTGCGGCGGTCGGGTCACAGGTAGACGCTCCAGATTTCTGCCATGTCGCTGAGCATGGTTTCGGGCAATTCGTCGTACCACACGCCTCGTAACAGCATCTTGGCGGCGGTGAGGCGTTCGAAAATGATCAGGCTTTCCGGCTGGCTGGCCAGTATGTAGCGGCCGTGGGTTAAGAAGAGTTCGCTGGTGGGGCCGTAGTCGCGGTAGGCCGCTTCGAGCTGTTGACGGTACTGTTCTGTGAACTGGGCGAGCTTATTGGGGTAGTCGGGCTCGTTCTCGACGGTCTCGATCAGGACGTCGATGATGTCTTCGGACAGGTCGCGCCGGTACTCGTGCTCGGTGAACGTGCGGTACAGGAACTCTGCTTCGTCCAGGAGTCGGTTGGTGCGGGTGAAGTCAGGGTGTTGTGCCAAGACGTCTACCCCCCGTTCGACCTCGAGGTCGTACAGTTCGACCAGGGCGATCAAACGGTACAGCGACCTACTGACATCGCGGGGTACGTCGGTGGTGCCTGTTTTGTAGAGCAGCCGGTGGGACATACGGGCCCACAAGTCGGTTGCTTCGGTGCGGATTTGGATCTCGCACTCGTAGGGTCGGCCGTCGCTGTCGGTGAGGTCGCCGGCTGCGAGGACCTGGACGTGCAGGCGGGGGTACTGCAGCGTGTACTGGCCTTCGATGTCCTCTTGTTCTCGGTAGTCCTGGGGGTCTTCTACCAGTGTCAGGTTGTCCTTGACGACCTGAAGGGCCTGGTTGAGGAAGCCGTGGTGCTGGACGGTGATGCGGACGCCTGCCTTGTCCGTGATTTGAGTCCAGGGGTCGGCGTATTCCTTGTGGTAGGCCTTGGTGACGAAGCTGCCGATCTCCTTGGCCCGGGAGGTCACCTCGCAGGTGATGTGGGCGCGGGCGGTCTTGCGTCGTAGAAGGGCTGCGGTGAGCTGTGCCGCTTTGCGGATGTTGGGGAGTTCGGCCTGGTACCGGTGGAAGGCGTCGTTGACCGTGCTCACCCGGTTATGTCCGCCCCGGGTGCTTGGCCGTCTGTGTGCGGGGCGTCGGGTTTGCGGGGGCTGTAGTGGCTGCGTGTGGAGGTGATCTTGCCTTTGACGGTGACCGTGGAGGTGCCGTCGGAGTGGTCTTCGATCTTGATGTCCTCGCGTACCCGGTTGACGGGTGTGACGATGGAAATGCCGCTTCTGAAGCCGATCTGCAGCTCGCTGAGGCGTGGAGCCACCCGCGCGATGTCCTTGTCGAAGCTGCCCGTGGGGACGTCCTTGCTGGCCAGGTAGGTGAGGAAGCTGTCCTGGTCATGGAGGTCGAGGTGATCAGCGGCGAAAGCGGTCGGGTCCAGGGTCGCGTTGTTGGAGCGGAGCTCGACCAGGACGGCCATCAGATAGTCGACGCTCTTCTCGGGGTCGTCGACTCTTTTGTCGACCCAGTCGACTGCTGCCTCGTGAAATTGCTGGGTGACGCGCTTGGGGTCTTCCTTCTGCCGGCAGCCGAGGAAGGCCTGCAGCCAGAACTGCGCCATCTTGCCGCCCAGCTGCTTGTCCGCTGCCCACCCCTCGATGGGGCCATCGTCAGGGATGCCGTCGACGCAGAACAGGGCGGCCTTGTAGATCTTGTTGTGCTCGGTCATCAGGAGGTTGGCGAAGTAGTTCATGTCGAAGGTACGTTTGCCACCGACGAGTACCCCCTCGGCCCGGAACCCGCCCTCCTGTTCCAGTTTCACGATGAGCAGGGCCCTCTTGCCGGCAAGGCTCGCTGAGGCCACGAGGAGCAGCCCCGCGGGACTGTTGCCGCGCTGGCTTTCGAAGAGGAGTTCGGCCAGGTCGGTGGAGACGCTCACCAGGTCACGCTGCTCGGCGAGGTACTCGTAGACACGGTCCGGCAGGTTCGACTTCTTGACCTCGACCTCTTCCACGACCGGGCGCCCGTGCGAGGCGAGCGCGCCGCGGAAGTTGCCCTGGATCTTGGCACGCACATCCTCGCTGAGGCTGCACACCGCTTCGCTGAACTGGACTTGCGCTGGTACCGGGTCGTTCCGCTTGCGCGTCGGGACCAGGTGAAAGATGGCCTCGTCAACGACGAGTTGAGCGAATTCGCCCGACATGACCCACCCCGTAGATCTTTGAGTTGATGCCTATCGGCCGAGCATCAACCGCATGTCCGCGCCACGTCTGGGCCGACGGGCGTGTGGTGCTCCTCGCGGCGTGAACGCCCGTGACGCAAGGCCTTGCTGACCCCGCGTCAGGCAACCGAGGCGGCTATCGTAACGGTCTGTGCATGGCGCGGAGGGCGTTTGCCGGGGCGATATGCGGCTAGTCATCAAAATGACTCAAAATAAGTGAACCTTGTGCTAAATATGCGCGTCCGTCGCGGACTTCGTCCGTGTCATCGATCGCTTGGCGCACCGCACGCCGCCATGACTGGCACTCTCCGTCATCAGCGCCCGGGCGACCTCTCCCCGCCGTCCGGCCGCGGGACAAGTGGTGAGGCTCTGCGCTGTGAGCACATCGGGTCAAGGAGACGGCTGAGGACGGCGTCGTGTTCCTGGTAGATGACTCGCCCCGTCTCTTTCAGCCGGTCAGCCAGGTCGGGATCAGTGGTGTTCGGCAGCGGGCCGAGAGGAATGGCAGACGGCAGGTCGCCGGCTGCCTGAACCAGAGCGGCATCCATGGCGATGAGTGCTGCCCCGTAGGTCTGCTGCACCGTGGTGGCGATGTGCAGACCTGCAGTGTCGAGGTCTCCTGCGTAGCGCAGGGGAACACCCTGGTCGACGGCGAGTTGGAGCAGAACGTGGTCGACGGCCCGGAGTTGGCCGCTGGTGCAGGCCATCGGCTGGGTGCTGGCGCATTCCATCGCGGCCTCCAGGACGGAGGGGTTTTCGACGACGGTCAGCGGGTCGGGGGCCAGCCGCGGCGGGGTGCGGGTGAGGTCGAGAAGGTTGAGGGCGACCGGGGTGGTCGCCTCGTTGAGCCAGCGGTCGATGGGGCCGTCGCCGAGGGCGCGGACCTGGTAGAGCAGGACGGTGGCGGAGAGCCGATCGGCGATGATGCCGTGCTCGGCGAGCAGGGCGCGTATGTGGTCGGGGCGGGTGGGTTCGGGACGGTCTGCGAGTTCGGCGAGGGCGGCAATGAGGCGCTGTCCGGGCCCGGTTGCGGGGTCGAAATAGTGCGGGTCGCCTGCGTGGTCGTGGGCGAGTTTGGCCAGGGTACGGGGCGGTGTGTGCGGGAGGCAGCGAGTGATGGAGGCAAGCGCGTCGATGAGGCGGCGCAGCGCGGCAGCGGATTCTTCGTCGGCTCCTGAGGTGAGTCTGGCCCGCAGCCGGGGCAGATGCGGCAGCTGCTCCTGTGCATGGCGGATCACTTCCCGGCGCAGTTCGGCGGCGGCGAGGCGGCCGTGCCTGCGGTTGACGACTGCGCGGCCCACGGCGTCCTCGACCAAGGACTGCAAAGTGTCCGTGGTCAGGCCGAGGGCGGCCAGGAGCGGGGGCAGCGGCACCTTGACGCCGCGGTCGGTGCGGGGGACGCGAGTGCGGCCTCGTCGGCGCTGGGCGGATGTGTCAAGCCATGACTTCAGGGCGGCCACCGCGCCCGGCGCGAGGTCGGGCACGGTGACGGTGGCGATGTCGGCCGGGGCGCTGCCGGCGCTGAGGCGGTCGTGGATGGCCTGCCACAGCGGGGCAAGTTCCGGGTCGGCGGCGAGGAGGGAGTGATCGGCGGTCACGGGCTGTCCTGGGGCTGCACAGTGGTCACGTCGAGGGTGAGGGGCTGGGGTTCGCCGTGGCCGTGCCACAGCCAGGGGACGGTGATGCGGCGCCGGCCGGCGGTGACGACCTCGTGGACCATGGCCCGCTGGGTCTCCCGCTTGATCAGGGGGGTCATGAACGGGGCAGTGGCCAGGACGTCGAAGTCCCAGGAGCGCAGCAGGGCCAGGACCTGGCGCAGGTTGCGTTCGTCGAAGGCTGCGTCGATCTCGTCGACGGACAGCAGGCGGGGGCCGGCGTAGCCGGTGGCGGAGTACATCGACCAGGCGGCTGCCAGCAGGGGCAGCATGGTGGCCAAGCGCCTCTCACCGGTGGAAAGGGCCTCCAACGGGTTGGAGCGGGCGGTGATTTCTCGGAACTTCTCCTTGCCGGCGGCCTCGAATGAGGCGTGGGTGACGGAGATGGTCCAGTCGTACCAGCTACGGTAGTCGAAGGTGTGGGCGACGCGTTCTGCCCAGGGTTCGCCGGCCTTTTCGTTCATGCGCTGGCGCAGCGCGTCATACATCTGCTCGAAAGTGTCGTCGGAGGGCGGCTTGCCGATGAGGTCCACCATGCGCTGGGCCTCGGGGTCGTCGCGGACGTCCCATGCGACTTGGACGCCCACGTGGGCCACGCCCGTTCGGACGTCTTTGAGTGTGTCGTGGATCTGGGTGACCAGCTCGACGGCTGCTTGCCGGCGCAGCTGGATGTCGCGCTGCAGGCGGGTGAACAGGCTTGTCTTGAGGACCTGCTTGATGTCGGCGCGCAGATCGTCTTCGAGCTGAGCCGCGGTGGCCTTGAGGTCCTCAACGGCGGCGGGGACGTCTTGGCCTCGCACCGCGGCGGGGTCGGCGACGACGGCACGCCGCCAGGGGGTGTCTTCGATACTCAGCAGCGTGACCTGCCGGTCGAAGCCGGCCAGGCCCGTACTGGCCTTGCGGGCGGCGGTCTCCAGCAGGGCCAGCTCGCGGTCGCGCTGGCGTACCAGGGCGGTGCGGCGGTCGGTGCCGCCGGGAGCGTCGGCGAGCAGGCGCCTGGCCCAGGCCAGGCCCGTGGTGAGGTTGGCAGGGCGGCCGGAGTCAGTGGTGGGCAGGTCGTCAGGAACGGCAGCGAGGCGCTCGTCGGCCAGGCGGCCGAGCCGGGCCATGCAGGCATCGCGGTGTTTCTCCGCGGCTTCCCGCTGCGGGACGAGCATCCCCAGTGTGGCCTGGGCGGCGCTGGCTTGTTGGTCGGCATCCTGCTGGCGGCCGCGGCACTGTTCGGCGCGGTCTTCGGCCTGCCGCAGCTTCTCGGCCGTGGTGTCCCGGCGGGCTTGGAGCTCTTGGTACTTGGCTCCGTGCAGGGCACGCATTTCGGCGACCGTGGCGGCTTCCTCTTCAGCGCGTCGCTGGGACTGGGCGGCTTCCCGCTCGGCCTGGGTGTGGCGTGTGCGGCGCTCGGCGGCTTCCTGGCGGTCGCTGTCGGCCCGTTTGAGGAGGTCGGCGGCCCGCTGGGCGGCCGGGGCCCAGGCCTGGATGTGGCCGACGAGTTGGGCGGTGGTGTTCCGGCGGGCGTCGAGATGGTCCGGTTCGGTGCGCAGCATGTCGCCTGCAGGCAGGGCTGCTGCGCGGTTGAGTGCGCGCAGTGCTTCGCTGACGGCTTGGGAGGCTTGTTCGTGGCGGCCGGTGGCCTTGAGGGTTTCAGCGCGCGCCCGGTTCAGGTCCTGCTCGGCGGTGTCCTCGGCGGTGTGGGCTGCCTCGACGGCTTCGATCGCCGCGCAGGGGAAGGCTTCGTGTTCAGCGTCGGCGGCTTGCTGGGCGGTCGCGGCACGGGCGCGGGCGTCTTCGCTGGCTTCGGCGGCGGCGGCCTGGTCGGCTGCAGCCTCTGCGGCGGCTTGGGCCGCTTCGGCGGCGCGTGCCGCGCTGTGCCGGGCGTGTTCGTGGGTGAGGGCAGCAGCGGAGACGGCGGCGTTGCGGGCAGCTGCGGCTGCCTCGAGTTCGGCCAGAATCCGCTCCAGAGCGCGGTCGGCGTCGGCCAGTGCCGTGGCGGTGCCGACGGATATGCCGAAGCCGGCGGCGATCTGCGTGAGCGTGTCGTGGCGGCGGAGGTAGACCAGGCCCACGAGGGCACGCTGGTGGGGCGGCAGCTTGCAGCGGCGGTCACCCTCACGAGTGACGATGAGCATGGATACCCACTCGACCAGAGCATGAGGCAGGTCGAGTGCGGCAGGATGGGGAACCAACAGGGCTCCTGTGCCGATGGGTTGAGACTTCGAACACCTCCCTCAACGTCGTAGGAGCCCTGTGCGTTGCGGTCCTCATGCTGACTCGGCCTGCGTCACTCGATCAGTGGCCACTCTGAAAGAGCTCACTGTGTG
>NZ_JBVIZC010000023.1:0-18303 GCF_055591945.1 Streptomyces sp. NPDC041191
CCAGTATCGGGGCGACCCTCCGCCTTGCGATCGCACGCACCGGACACCGCCGGGCCCGCCCTCCGGGCGGACGACGCCACTTTCGACACACGCCCTAGCCCGCCCGCTCCGCCACGAAGACGGGGATCTCCCGCTCGGTCTTGGTCTGGTAGTCCGCGTAGTCGGGGAAGGCGGCGACGGCCCGGTCCCACCACGCGCGGCGCTCCTCGCCGGTGACGATCCGGGCCCTCATGTCCCACGCCTCGGTGCCGTCCCGCAACTCGATCAGCGGCGAGGCGACGACGTTGTGGTACCAGACGGGGTGCTCCACGGCGCCGCCGTTCGACGCGACGAGGGCGTACGCCCCGTCGTGCTCCACCCGCATCAGCGGGGTCTTGCGGAGCTTGCCGCTCTTCGCGCCGCGGGTCGTCACCAGCACCACCGGCATGCCGCGCATGGTCGTGCCCTGCGTGCCCCCGGACGACTCGTAGAGCTCGACCTGTTCCCGGACCCACTGCGTCGGGCTGGGCTCGTACTCACCTTCGAGGGGCATGGGTGTCCTTTCGGGTCGCGTCCGGCACCGTCGGCTCGGCTCGGACCGACGCTATCCGACGCCCCGCGCCCTTCACGGCAGGCGGCCCCGGAAGGCGTTGTCGGTACCGGCTCGTAGGGTGGTCCCCGACGGTACGACGGCGCCGACGGCACGGCAGCGCCACGACACGGGGAGAGCGGCATGCGGGAGTTGTTCCTGGAGAAGCGACAAGCGTACGTCCGGTGGATCGACCTGCCGGGCGACGGCCCGGTGCGGGTGTTCGTCCACGGCCTCGGATGCACGGCCGCCTCGGACTTCGCCCACATCGCCACCCATCCCGCGCTCCGCGGCGGACGGGCCCTCCTGGTGGACCTGCTGGGCCACGGGCTGAGCGACCGGCCCGCGGACTTCGACTACCGCGTGGAGTCCCAGGCCGTCGTGGTGGCCGCCGTCCTCGACCACCTCGGCGTGCGGGGGACCGACCTCGTCGGACACTCCATGGGCGGTGCCGTGGCGATCCACCTGGCGGCGGCCCGGCCCGACCTGGTCGCCCGGCTCGTGGTGGCGGAGCCGAACCTGTACGGCGGCGGGGGAGCGTTCAGTTCGCCGGTGGCCGCCCAGAGCGAGGAGGCGTTCGTGGCGAAGGGGTTCGCCCGCATGCTCGCCCTCGCCGGACGTCCCGACTACGCCGCCCGGCTGCGCCTCGCCGACCCGAGGGCCGTGCACCGCTGCGCGGTGTCGCTCGTCGAGGGGAGCACCCCCGCACCGGGAGACCTCCTCGCCGGACTCGCCGTCCCCCGGACCTTCCTCGTGGGGGAGGCGAGCCTGCCGGACGCGGACGCGGAGAAGGCCGCCGCCTCCGGTGTCCCGGTGGTCGAGATCCCCGGAGCGGGGCACAACATGATGCTGGACAACCCGGACGGCTTCGCCACGGCGCTCGCCCGCTCCCTCCCGTAGGGGCGGACCGGTCTCCGCCGGGGAGGGCGGCGCGGCCGGTCCGGTTCCTCACCGGCCGCGCCGCCCGCCCGCTTCCCGGTGGCGGGGGCGCCCCGCCCGCCTCCGGTGGCGGAGGCACCCCGCCGCGTGCGTCAGGATGGAACCATGACCGAGATCCGCACCCCCCGCCTCCTCCTCCGCCACTGGACCGACGACGACCTCGTCCCGCTGTCCGAGATCAACGCCGACCCCGAGGTCATGCGCTGGGTCGACGACGGCTCGGTCCGCGACCTGGAGGAGACCGCCGGGGACATCGAGCGGTACGAGGAGGAGTGGGACGAGGAGGGCTTCGGCCTCTTCGCCGTCGAACTGCTGGGCTCCGGCGAACTCATCGGCTTCGCGGGGCTCTCGGTGCAGGACTCCCTGCCGGACGTCGGGATCACCTGGCGCCTCGGCCGCCAGTTCTGGGGCCAGGGCTACGCCTCCGAGGCCGCCCACGCGGTCCTGGAGTGGGCGCTCCAGGACCGGGGGCTCGACCGGGTCGTCGCCGTCACGCACATCAGCGACCACGCGTCCGAGAACGTCGCCGGCAAGCTCGGCATGAAGCCCGGGCGCGAGACGGACCACCCGGTCCACGGCACCCCCCTGCGCGTCCACGCCATCGACCTCACCGAGTACCGGGCGTGACCGGCCGGGGGCGTCCGGGCGGTGCGGGCCCGGATGCCCCCGCCGGGAGGGATCAGTGCCGCTCGGGCAGGTCCCGCTCGGCCGGCAGCGACGAGACGTCACGGGCGCCGGACGGGGAGGCGGCGCGCGAGGACGGCACCGTGGCCGGCTTCGGACCGCAGAACGCGGCCTCCAGCGTCCCGCCGAGCGCCGTGTTGACCGCGCCGCGGTTCGAGGCGTTCGCCATGGCCGAGAGGCTGCGCCGGCCGTCGCGCGTCGAGAAGGCGTACGTGTAGAAGCCCTGGACGGTACCGGTGTGCCCGTACACCCGGACACCGCACGACAGGTCGTAACGGCGCAGACCGAGCCCGTAGAAGCGGGTGTTGGTGGCGTCCGTCGGCGTCACCGTCGTCATCTCCTCCATCATCGCCGGGGAGAGCAGACGGCCGCGCATGAGGGCGCCGGTGAAGGTGTTCAGGTCGGCGGGGCTGGAGATGACGGCGCCGGCGGACTGCGCCCAGGACACGGTCTGCTCCGTGGAGTCCACCAGTGGGTCGCCGGCGGCGTCGGGGTGGAGGTACCCGCGGACGTGCCGGCCCTCGATGCGGGTCTCGGGGTGGACGTACGAGGTGTCGCGCAGCCCCAGCGGCTCGAAGACGCGACGTTGGTACGCGTCCGCCACCGGGCGGCCCGTGAGCTTCTCGATGAGCATGCCGACCACGACGAAGTTGGCGTTCGAGTACTTGTAGGACACGCCGGGCTCGGTGGTCCGGGGCAGCGCCAGGGAGAGGTCCACCAGCTCCTGGAAGCCGAACACCCGGTTCCGTACGGACTCGAAGCCCGGCACCGTGTCGGCGAACATCCGGTCGGTGTAGTCGGCGAGACCGCTGCGGTGGGTGAGCAGGTGACGGACCGTGATGCGGTCGTCGGGGAGCAGGCCGGGCAGGTACGTGTTGACCGGCGAGTCGAGCGTCAGCCGTCCCTCCTGCACCAGCTGGAGGAGGACGACCGTGGAGAACGTCTTGCTGACGCTGCCGATCCGGAACCGCGACCGGACGTCCATGGGCGCTCCGGTCACCCGGTCCCGGACGCCGACGGTACGGGTCCGGACGCCGTCGGGACCGGAGAGGCGGGCCATCGCCCCCGGCGCGCCGTTGGCCACGGCCGCCTCCAGCGCGGCGGTCACGCCCTCCATGTCGGGGGCGGGCACGGTGGCCGCCGTCGGGACGGCCTCCCGCGGGGCGGCGGCGAACGCGTGGGTGGCGGGGGCGAGGCCGGCGGCGAGCGCGGCGATCAGGGTGGCGCTCACGGTCAGGCGCCGGTGCGACGTCAGGGGCACGGTGTTTTCCTCGGCTTCGTCGGAATCGTTCGGCGCGGCGCGCCACGGGCGGGCCGCGAGGGGCGAGGGGGCACCGCCGTCGCGGCGCGGCCCCGGGCCCATGGATCATGAGTCCCTCCGGCCCGGAAGGGTTCCTGTCACGGACCACGAGAACCGGAATGCTTTGATCCGCTTCCAGTCGCGGGCTCCCGTCCGGCCGCTCCGCGCCCCCGCGTACCCTCGTGACGTGCCCGTTTCCCGTCTGCATCGCGTCGCCGTCCTCGTCCTCGAAGGGGCCAAACCCCTCGACGTCGGCATCCCCGCACAGGTGTTCACGACCCGCGCGAGCATGCCGTACGAGGTACGCGTCTGCGGCGCGGAACCCGGCGTCGTGGCCGGTGGCGACGGCCTGGCGTACCAGGTCGCCCACGGCCTGGACGCGCTCGCGTGGGCCGACGTCGTCTTCGTCCCGGGCTACCGCTTCCCGGACCGCGAGGACCCGCCCCCGGCCGTCGTGGACGCGCTGATCGCCGCCCACGGCCGGGGAGCTCGGCTCGCCGCGATCTCGACCGGCGCCTTCGCACTGGCCGCCACGGGCCTCCTCGACGGCAGGCGCGCCACGACGCACTGGCACTACACGCGGGCCCTCGCGGCGAAACGGCCCCTGGTCAAGGTGGACGAGAACGTGCTCTTCGTCGACGAGGGCAGCGTCCTCACCTCCGCCGGCGCCGCCTCGGGCATCGACCTGTGCCTGCACATCCTGCGCGGGGACCTCGGCGTGGCCGCGTCCAACCACGCGGCCCGGCGCCTGGTCGCGGCCCCGTACCGCAGCGGCGGCCAGGCGCAGTACGTGCCGCGCAGCGTGCCCGAACCGCTCGGCGAGCGGTTCGCCGCCACCCGCGAATGGGCGCTGCGCCGGCTCGGCGAACCCCTCACCCTCGACGTCCTGGCCCGGCACGCGGCGGTGTCGGCGCGCACGTTCTCGCGCCGGTTCGCCGAGGACACCGGGTACACGCCGATGCAGTGGGTCATGCGGGCCCGCGTGGACAGGGCGCGTGAACTCCTCGAACGCTCGGAGCGGGGTGTCGAACAGATCGCCGCCGACGTGGGCCTCGGCACCGGGGCCAACCTGCGGCTGCACTTCCAGCGGATCCTGGGCACCACGCCGAGCGAGTACCGCCGCACGTTCACCCGGGGGGAATAGCGGGTTCCGGAAAGCGCCGGCGTTCTGGCGGGATACTTGCGGACCGTGGCGATCACGCCGCTGTCCCGGGCGGACACCGCGCACGAGCATGGGGGGCGAACCGAAGGGACATCGCCATGACTCGTATCGCCATCAACGGATTCGGCCGCATCGGACGCAACGTGCTGCGCGCGCTGCTGGAGCGCGACAGCGGCCTCGAGGTCGTCGCGGTCAACGACCTCACCGAGCCCACCGCGCTCGCGCGGCTCCTCGCCTTCGACTCGACCTCCGGTCGTCTCGGCCGCCCGGTGAGCGTGGACGGCGACACCCTCGTGGTCGACGGCCACCGCATCAAGGTCCTCGCCGAGCGCGAGCCGGCGCAGCTGCCCTGGGCCGAACTGGGCGTCGAGATCGTCCTGGAGGCGACCGGCCGCTTCACGTCGGCCAAGGCCGCCCGCGCCCACATCGACGCCGGCGCGAAGAAGGTGCTCGTCAGCGCCCCGGCCGACGGTGCCGACGTCACCCTCGCGTACGGCGTCAACACCGACGCGTACGACGCGGAGCTGCACACGATCGTCTCGAACGCCTCCTGCACGACCAACGCGCTCGCCCCCCTGGCCAAGGTCCTCGACGACCTCGCCGGCATCGAGCACGGCTTCATGACGACGGTCCACGCCTACACGCAGGAGCAGAACCTGCAGGACGGCCCGCACCGCGACCCGCGTCGCGCCCGCGCCGCCGGCGTCAACATCGTCCCGACCTCGACGGGCGCCGCCAAGGCCATCGGCCTCGTGCTGCCCAACCTGGACGGCAAGCTGTCCGGCGACTCGATCCGCGTGCCGGTCCCGGTCGGCTCGATCGTCGAGCTGAACACGACCGTCTCCCGCGACGTGACGCGCGAGGACGTCCTGGAGGCGTACCGCACCGCCGCCGAGGGCCCGCTCGCGGGCGTTCTGGAGTACTCGGACGACCCGCTGGTCTCCTCCGACATCACGGGCAACCCGGCCTCGTCGATCTTCGACTCGGCGCTCACCCGCGTCGAGGGCCGCCACGTCAAGGTGGTCGCCTGGTACGACAACGAGTGGGGCTTCTCGAACCGCGTGATCGACACGCTCGGACTCCTCGCCGGCCACTGACGAGGCCGTCCGCTCGCGAAGCCGGTCGCCGGTGACGACGGACGGCCCGCCGCGCGCCGATCCCGCCCACGCGGGGTCGGCGCGCGGCGCGTTTCCGGCACGGCGGGGGCGGGCCTTCCCGCCGTCCAGGACCGGCGCGGGCCCGTCCGGACCGCCGGCGGAACCGGGTCGCCGGTCCCCGCCCCCGTCGGCCTGCCGCTCCTCGCGGGCACGTGACCTGCGAGGATGAACGCGATGTCGTCGCCACGGAACGGCCGGCACGGGACGAGGGAGCGGTTCGGGTGTCGCAGCGGGGACCGCGGGGCGCGGTCGCACGGATGGAACGCCGTCAGGTCCCGGTCTATCTGGCGGCGATGGCCGCCGGCGCCCTGACCGGACGGGCCGTCCCCGGTCTCGGGACGGAGCTCGGGCACGCGGTCGCCCCTCTGCTCGGGGCGCTGCTGTTCGTCACGTTCCTCCAGGTCCCGGCCGCCGAACTGGCGCGCTCGCTGCGCGACGGCAGGTTCCTGGCCGCCGCGCTGGTGGTGAACTTCGTGGTCGTGCCGCTGGTCGTCGCCGCGATGTTCGCCTTCCTCCCGGACGACCGGGCGGTCCGGCTCGGCGTCCTGCTGGTGCTGCTCTGCCCGTGCGTGGACTACGTGATCGTCTTCTCCGGTCTGGCCGGCGGCTCCAGCCGCCGCCTGCTGGCCGCCACGCCCGTCCTGCTGGTCGCGCAGATGGCGCTGCTCCCGCTGTTCCTCCGCCTGTTCCTGGGCTCCGGGCTGTCCGGCACGGTCGAGGCCGGCCCCTTCGCCGAGGCGTTCCTCGCCCTGATCGCCGTCCCGCTGGCCCTCGCGTGGGCCCTCCAGGCGTGGGCCGCCCGCCGCCCGTCCGGACGGAGGGTCTCCGGCGCGGCGACCGCCACGATGGTGCCCCTGATGGGCGCCGTCCTCCTCGCCGTGGTGGCCTCCCAGGTGCCCGCACTGGGCGGCGACCTGTCCGGCGTGGTCGCCGTCGTCCCGTTCTACGCGGCGTTCCTGGTCGTCATGGCGTTCGGGGGGAAGGCCGTGGCCCGGCTGTTCCGCCTCGGGCCGTCCGCCGGAAGGGCGATCGTCTTCACGGGCGCGACCCGCAACTCCCTCGTCGTCCTGCCGCTGGCCATGGCCCTGCCCGACTCCCTGGCCCTCGCGCCGGTCGTCGTGGTCGTCCAGACCCTCGTCGAGATCCTCGGCATGGTCGTCTGCGTCCGCCTCGTCCCCCGGCTGGTCCCCGACCCGGTCTGAGCCGCGGGGCCCCGCGCGGGGCCGGCCGCCCGGCCCCGTACCCCTCCCGGTGCCGGCGCGGGAGGGCCGGCCGGCGGGCGGCCTCCCCCACCGGTCGACGGGTTCGGACGGGTCCTACGCGGTTCCGTCGTCCTGGCCGGGGGGCAGGCCCGCTTCCTCGCGGTCCTCCTCGAGCCGTTCGTCGAGCTCCTGCTCGTCCGGGCGCCGGGGCATGCCGCGTCCGTGCCCGCTGTCCGGGTCGCCTTCGACTTCCTCGTTCGACTTGTGGTGGGGCGCCATCGCTCTCTCCTTGCCGTGGCGTGGGCGTACGGGACCGGGTTCCCGCGGTGCGAGGGGTCCCGTCCACACTCAAACCCGGCGCCCGCCGCTCCGCAAACGGAGCCGGCGGGCACTTCACCAAGGCGTGTTCCCCCGCGTCCCCGGCCCGCCCGGGGGAGGGGGCGGCAGCTCCAGCGCCGCTCCGATCGGCTGGTCGGGGTCGAGCTTCAGTCCCAGCCGGGGAGTGGCTCCGGAGAGCATGCCCCACAGGGCGTCACTGAGGAAGTGGGTCAGCTCGTCGAGGGAACTCCTCGACCCCGGACGGGCGGCCCACTGGTCGACCACCCCGTCGACCAGACCGACCATGCCGAACGCCAGATTGAGCGTGAAGCCCGCCGGAGCCCTTTTGCCGCCGAGCATCTGCTCGGCGTACGAGTCGAGCAGTCGCGCCAGGTGGAGGGCGATGGCGGTGCGGGTGCCCGCGACGACCCGGGAGCCGCTGAGGCGGTGCTCGGGCGAGCCGATGCCGAGGAACTGGTGGAGCCGGGGATGCTCCGCGACCCAGCCCGCGTAGGTGGCGGAGGCCAGCTCGATGGCCTCCCGGATCGTGCCCTTCGGATCGAGGGCCGGATAGAGCGAGGCCAGGAGGTCGTCGGCGATGCGCGCGCGGATCTGTTCGTCCAGGTCCTCACGGCTGCGGAAGATCCGGTAGACCACGGAGCGGGGCACTCCGGCCTCGGCCCCGATGGCCGCCACGCTGACCGGCGTCCCCTCCCGGCCGATGACGGCGAGGGCCGCGGTGAGGATCTGGTCACGGCGTTCGGCGCGGTGGCCGGTCCAGCGCGTGTCCCGGCCGTCGGGCCGGGCGTTGCCGTCTGTGTTCCTGTCCTCCGCCACGGCGTGGATCGTACCCGGCCGCTCCCGGCGGGCGGGCACGCAGACGCTTCCCGGGGCTGGCCACATCGTGTTACCGCCGGTACCTTGGACGCAGTGACACAGGTAAATCCCGGAGCCGGACGCACACGTCCGGCCCTCCCGGGAACCGGCGGCGACGAGGACGGACGGTCCCGGAGCCCGGTACGAGGCCAGGCGCGGGTCGGCGACAGAGGGGTAACGAGATGGAACACCAGCACGTCGATGTACTGATCGTCGGCGCGGGGCTGTCCGGCATCAGCGCCGCCTGCCACCTGGCCGACGGGAACCCCGGCACCACGTACGCGATCGTCGAGCGGCGTGCGCGGATCGGCGGCACCTGGGACCTGTTCCGCTACCCGGGCATCCGCTCGGACTCGGACATGTACACCTTCGGCTACGGCTTCCGCGCCTGGCACGGCACCAAGGTCCTCGCCGAGGGCACGGACATCCGCCGCTACGTCCAGGCCACCGCCGAGGAGTACGGCGTCACCGAGCACATCCGCTTCGGACTCAGGGCCGTCCGCGCCGACTGGTCGAGCGACGAGGGGCGGTGGACCGTCGAGACCCTGGACGAGGCCACCGGCGAGACCGGGCTCTGGACCGCCCGCTTCCTCGTGGGCGCCACCGGCTACTACGACTACGACGCCGGGCACCGGCCGGAGTTCCCCGGCGAGGAGCGCTTCGGCGGCACCCTCGTGCACCCGCAGCACTGGCCCGAGGACCTGGACCACACGGGCAAGCGCGTGGTCGTCATCGGCAGCGGCGCCACCGCCATCACCCTGGTCCCCTCGCTGGCCGGCACCGCCGCGCACGTCACCATGCTCCAGCGCTCGCCCACGTACATCCTGGCGCTGCCCGCCGACGACCCCGTCTCCACCGTCCTGCGCGGGCTGCGCGTCCCGGCCGGGCTCGTCCACCGCGTGGGGCGCGTCCGCAACATCGCGCTCCAGCGCGGCCTGTACACCCTGTGCCGCAAGGCCCCCCGTCTCATGCGCGCGGTCCTCCTCGGCGCGGTGCGGGCGCGGGTCGGCAAGAGCGTGGACATGCGCCACTTCACCCCCTCGTACAAGCCCTGGGACCAGCGGCTGTGCGTGGTCCCCGGCGGCGACCTCTTCAAGGCGCTCAAGAGCGGCGGGGCCTCGGTGGTCACCGACCACATCGAGACGTTCACCGAGACCGGCGTGAAGGTGAGGTCCGGCGAGGAGATCCCGGCCGACATCGTCGTCACCGCCACCGGCCTGCGGCTCCAGCTCGCCGGCGGCATGGAGATGGCGGTCGACGGCGAGCCCGTCGTCACCCGCGACCGCCTCCTCCACAAGGGCGTGATGCTCGAAGGCGTCCCCAACCTGGCGATGATCATCGGCTACACCAACGCCTCCTGGACGCTCAAGGCCGACCTCGCCTGCGCCTACTTCAGCCGGCTCATCGCCCACATGGACCGGCACGGCCTCACCAGCGCCACCCCCGTCGCCGCCGAGGACGACCGCTCCCCGGTCTCCGTCATGGGGGAGTCGCTGACCTCCGGCTACATCGCGCGCGGCGACGCGATCATGCCCCGCCAGGGCCTGCGGGACCCGTGGCGGATCTGGAATGACTACTACCGCGACCGCCGCGCCCTGCGGGACTCCCCGATCGAGGACCCCGCGCTCCGGTTCGGCCGGACCGCTCCCGAAGGGCGGCCCGCGGACCGCAAGGACCGGACCCCGGCGGCCTGACGCCCCACCCACCACCCCTCCGGACAGCAGATCGCGAGAGACCGAGGACGACGATGACCACCAGCCAGGAGAGCTACCACGAAAGGCTCCGGACCCTGTCCGAGGCGTCGGTGCACATCCACTTCGACGCCTTCACCGACATCGACTGGGACAACCCCGAGTTCGCCATCGACCCGAAGGACCCCCGCTGGGTCCTCCCGGCCGCCGACCCGCTGGGCGGACACCCGTGGTACCGGGCGCAGCCGCTGGAGGTCCGGACGAGGATCGGCCTGTGGCGGTACGCCAACATCGTCAAGGTGGGCATGCAGTTCGAGAACGTCCTCATCCGCGGGGTGATGGACTACCTCTTCTCGCTGCCCAACCAGAACCCGGAGTTCCGCTACCTCACCCACGAGGCGACGGAGGAGTGCCACCACACCCAGATGTTCCAGGAGTTCGTGAACCGCGCGGGCGCCGACGTGCCCGGCGGCAGGCGCTCCTTCCGGGTGGTCAGCCGCTTCCTGCCGCTGGCCGGCTCCCTGATACCGGAGGCGTTCTTCACCGGCATCCTCGCCGGCGAGGAGCCCATCGACCACCTCCAGAAGGCGATCCTGCGCGGCGGCGAGGACATCCACCCGCTGATGCGGCGGCTCATGCAGATCCACGTCGCCGAGGAGGCCCGCCACATCTCCTTCGCCCACGAGTTCCTCCGCGTCAAGGTCCCCGGCTACGGCAGGTTCCGCAAGGGAGCCCTCTCGGTGTCCTTCCCGGTGATCATGCGGGTGCTCGGCGACGTCATCATGGCCCCCGACCGGAAGACCGCCGAGAGGATCGGCGTCCCCCACTGGGTGATCAAGGACATCTTCTGGAAGTCCCCCGAGGGCGAGAAGATGCTCCGCGACCTCTTCTCCGACGTGCGGATGCTCGCCGAGGACATCGGCCTGATGAACCGGGCCTCCCGGAAGGTGTGGCGGGCGCTGCGCATCGACGGCCGCCCCTCCCGCTACCGGGGCGAACCGGCCCCCAGGACCGCCTGAGCCGCACCCGCCCGACGGGGGACGGCGCGCGGGCCCGGCGGCGCGCGCCGTCCCGTCCCGGTCCGCCGCCGCGCGGTTCCGGGCCCCGCGCGCCGTCCCCCGTCGGGCCCGTACGCCGTCCCCGCCCCGACCGCGTCCACCCGGCCCGTCGCGTCCACCCGGCCCGTACGCCCCGGCGGCGCTCCGGCCCGCTCCGGCGGACCGGCCGCGGGCCGCCCACCTGTTCCGTGCACGTGAACGGAGAACCATCCCCTCATGCCCTACGTCGTCACCCGGTCGTGCTGCGCCGACGCGTCGTGCGTCATGGCCTGTCCGGTCAACTGCATCCACCCCGCCCCCGGCGAACCGGGCTTCGGACAGACCGACATGCTCTACGTCGACCCCCGCACCTGCGTCGACTGCGGCGCCTGCACGACGGCCTGCCCGGTGGACGCGCTCAAGCCGCACACCGCCCTCGCCGAGGCGGAACTCCCGTTCCTCGAACTCAACCGGGCCTACTACGACTCCGCCCCGCACGCGGACCGCACGCCCATGTTCCTCGTGCCCCCGCAGCGCCGGGCGGCGACGGACGGCCTGAGGGTGGCCGTGGTCGGCGCCGGACCGGCCGGCCTCTTCGCGGCCGACGAACTGCTGCGGCACCCCGGCGTGGGCGTGACCGTGTACGACCGGCTCCCCACCCCGTACGGCCTGGTGCGGGCGGGAGTGGCGCCCGACCACCAGGACACCAAGCGGGTCACCGAACTCTTCCGGACCATCGAGAGCCAGCCCGGCTTCGCCTACCGTCTCAACACCCGCGTCGGCCACGACCTGCGCCATGAGGACCTGGTCCGCGACCACCACGCCGTGATCTACGCCGTGGGCGCGGCCGCGGACCGGCGGCTCGGCATCGACGGCGAGGACCTGCCCGGCAGCGTCTCCGCCACCGACTTCGTCGCCTGGTACAACGGCCACCCCGACCACGCCGGCGCCACCCCCCGCCTGGACGGCGAACGGGCCGTCGTCGTCGGCAACGGCAACGTGGCCCTGGACGTGGCCCGCGTCCTGACCGCCGACCCCGACGCCCTCGCGCGCACCGACGTCTCCGACCGGGCCCTGACCGCCCTGCGCGCCGCCCGCGTCCGGGAAGTCGTCGTGCTCGGCCGCAGGGGACCGGCCGAGGCCGCGTTCACCCTGCCCGAACTGATCGCGCTCGCCGCCCTCGACGGCGTGGACGTCCTCGTGGAGGGCTGGCCGGCGGACATACCGGCGGACGCCACGCCCAAGACGGCGGTCCTCGCCGAACTCGCCGCCCGCACCCCCGCCCCGGGTCGCCGCCGCATCGTCCTGCGCTTCCTGGCGAGCCCGGCGCGCATCGAGGGCGACGACCGGGTGACCGGTCTGACCGTCGTGAGGAACGAGCTGTGCCGCGCCGACGACGGCACGGTGCGGGCCGTCCCCACCGACGAGACCGAGACCCTCGACGCGTCGCTGGTCCTGCGCGCGGTCGGTTACCGCGCCGAGCCGGTCCCCGGCCTGCCGTTCGACGCGGGGACCGGCACGGTGCCCCACGAGCGGGGCCGGGTCGAGCCGGGCGTCTACGTGACCGGCTGGATCAAACGCGGTCCCACCGGCTTCATCGGCACCAACAAGTCCTGCGCGGAGGAGACCGTCTCCGCCCTCCTCGACGACCTCGAAGCCGGCCGGCTGACCGCCCCCGCCGGCACGCCGGCCGCCGCGGCCCGCCCGGACGCCGTCGACCTCGACGGCTGGCGGGCGATCGACGGCGCCGAACGCGCCGCGGGCCGCGCCCAGGGCCGCCCGCGCGTCAAGCTCGTCGCCCGGGACGACCTGCTGGCCGCCGCGCGCGGCGCGTCGCGGGACGGCCGTCCCGTCACCGTCTGAACCGGCGCCGCCGCCCGGCCGGAAGGCTCCTTCCCCTCGCGACGGGCCGCCCGCGCCCGGCGGACCGGCGGCCTCCTCCCGGAGCGGAGGCCGCCCGGGGCCTCACGCCGGGGGCCGCCGCCGCGTCGACGCCCGGGGACGGAAACGGGCCCTCGTGAGACGGGGCGCGACCGTCTCCCGGCCCGCGATCAGGGCCTGGAGGACGTCGAGCAGCGCCGCCGAACTCTCCACCGGGTTCAACGCGAGCGCCGAGACGGCGGGACGGGCGGCACGGGCGTGCTCGGAGTCCGAGCCCGCGGCCACCATGGTGTCCCCGGGCACCCGGACGCCCCGCGCCAGCAGACCGCGCTGGACACCGGCCGCGTGCCGTCCGGTGAGGCAGAAGACCGCGTCGGGCACGCCGTCCTCCACGATCCGCCCGGCGAGCTCCGCCCCGCCCTCGACGCCCGCGCGTTCGGGCAGCTCGTACAGCCGGGGCGTGCTGCCGCGCCCGGCGCACCAGTCCAGGTAGGCGTCCTGGTGGTCCAGGTTCCAGGCGTTCGGGTCGGTGCCGCGCACCAGGACGACGGTGCGGGCCCCGCCGGCCTCCAGATGGGCCAGGACCCGGCGGGCCGAGGCCGCGTCGTCCTCCGAGACCCAGTGGACGAAGTCCGGACGCCCCGGCGGACGCCCGTAGGTCACGTACGGGATGCCGCGCTCCTCCAGGCGGGCGACCACCGGATCGTCCACGTGCGGGTTGGTGACGATGTACCCGTCCAGGGAGAAGGCGAGCGGCGGCACCGGCGTCCGCGTCAGGTCGGGCACCAGCACGAGGCTCAGGCCCCGGGCCAGGGCCTGCGAGGCGGCGGTGCCCACGAACCGCTCGAAGACGTCCACGCCGGCGGGCGCGTAGTCGCCCAGGGCGTCGAGGGAACGCAGCACCAGCCCCACCGCTCCCATCGTGGAACGGCGCAGACCGCGCGCCAGGGCGTCGGCCTCGTACCCCATCCCGTCGGCGACGGCGCGGATGTGCGCGCGCGTGGCGGCGCTCAGGGTGCCCTTGTCGTTGAGCGCGTGCGAGACGGCGGTGATGGAGACCCCCGCCCTGCGCGCCACGTCCTTGATCGTGATGCCCCGTGACCGCGTCACCGTGCCGCCCGCCCGTCCCGGCCGAAACCGATGGTTCCCGAAGAGTTTTCCGAAGCATTGCATAAAACGTTTTACGTTCCTAGCGTGAAGCGCACCGCTCACCGTTCGTGAGCGACTCCGCCGGACGTTCCCGAGTCCGGCGTCCCGCCTTCGGAGGAACACCCGTGGACCTGCACACCCTCACGACCCGGACGACCGACCCCCACGAGCGCGGAACCCTGGTCGGCACCCGGTTCGGCGACAGCGTCCGGGGCGTCGCGGAGCTGTACCTGGAGCACTTCGCCGCCCTCGGCCTCACCGGGGAGCAGGTCCGCGCCGTCGCGGAACGGAGCCACGAGGCCCTGCGCGCCTGGGCGCCGGGCCTGGCCGAGGAGTCGGACGCCTGCGCCGACGCGGCCGGAACCGCACGCTGGAAGGTCGCCGCCGTCGGCGCCCGCACCGAAGTCCTCGCCGGATGCCCCGCGCCCGGCGGGGGCGAGTGCTCGACGGCGGTCTTCGCCCCCGCCGGGGCCGCCCCGCAGACCGTGCAGACCTGGGACTGGCACGACCGGCTCGTCCCCGGCGCGCTGCTGCACGAGCTGACGCCGGCCGAGGGCCGCACGGTGAAGCTCTTCACGGAGTTCGGCGCCCCCGGCAAGATCGGCGTCAACAGCGCCGGCCTGGGCGTGCACTTCAACATCCTCTTCCACACGTCCGACTCCGACGGCGGCGGCGTCCCCGTGCACGCGGTCGCCCGGCGCATCCTCGACGAGGCCGACACCCTCGACCGGGCCGTCGAGATCGCCTCGACGGCCCGGGTCGGCGCGTCGACCTCGCTGACCGTGGTCACCGCCGACTCCTCGGCCGCCAGCCTGGAACTCTCCCCCGCGGGCCTCGCGGTGGTCCCGGCGGACGAGGACGGCTGGCTGCTGCACACCAACCACTTCCTCGACCCCGGCCTCGCGGCGGGGGAGGCCGGCCCGGCCGACTCGATGACGGCGGAACGCTTCGCCCATCTGCGCGAAGTGCGCGCCGCGATGCCGGGCCTGTCCCCCGCCGGGCGGGCCGAGGCCCTGTGCGGCACCGCCGGGGCCGACGCCGTCGTCTGCATGCGCCCCGACGAGGGCAGGCCGCCGCACGAGCAGTGGGGCACCCTGCTCACCATCGGCCTCGACGTCACGCACTGCGCCCTGGACCACCTGGCCGGCCCCCCGCACGAGGCCGGGGCGAAGGGGCTCGCGCGCTTCTGAGGCCGCCCGGCTCGGCGCGGGGACCGCGCGGCGGAGAGGACCCGACACCACGGCGGCCCGACCACCGGGGCGGGCGCGATTGGTTCTCCCGGCCAGGGGTACCAGGCGCACTGCCGCCGCGCGCGACGCGGCGGGAGGACGAGCCGAGGAGGAGACAGCACGATGGCGGGCAGCAAGGAGAACCAGGACGTGGTCGCGGCCATTCTGGAGGACCACCGCACGATGGAGGACCTGTTCCGCCGGATGCGGAGCGTCGAGGCCGACCGGGCCGCCGCGCTGAAGGAGTTCTCGGCCCTGCTCATCGCGCACGGCGAGGCCGAGGAGGCCGAGGTCTACGGAGCGCTCAAGCGCTTCAAGGACGTCGACAACGACGAGGTGGACCACGGCGTCGAGGAGCACGACGAGGGCAACAAGGCGCTCCTCGCCCTCCTCGAAGTGGACGACATCGGCTCCGACGAGTGGGACGAGCGCCTGGAGGAACTGGTCGGGGCGGTCACCCACCACATGGACGAGGAGGAGCGCACGATCCTCAACGGCGCCCGGGAGACCGTACCCGACGAGCGCAGGGCCGAACTGGGCGGCGCGTTCCTGAAGGAGCGCGCCCGGCAACTCGCCTCGGACTGCGGCCGGGTGGAGAACGTGCGCCGGGTCGTGGGCGGGTGACCCGGGCCGTCCACGGGGCACGGCTCATTTCCCCGCGCCGCCGTCGGCCCCCGTGGGCGCCGCGTCGCCGGCCAGGGGCGGGGTACCGATGCCGGCACCCCGGCCGAGACCTTCCAGGAACTCGCCGACCGCCTCCTCGGAGCTCCGCTCCGGCACCCAGCCCAGCTCCTCGCGGGCCCGCCCGGAGTCGAGCAGGGGCAGCCGCACGACCGCGTCGAACAGGCCGGGGTCCGCGGGCACGAGACGCAGGTGCCAGGCGGCGGCGAGCGCGGCACGGGCCGCCGCCGCGGGCACCGGGACGGTACGGGCCTCCAGGAGCCGGGCCATCACACCGGTGTCGAGCACCGGATCGGCCGCCAGGTTGAAGGACCCGCGCACCGGCCGCACCACGGCCGCCCGGTACGCCTCGGCCGCGTCGTCGGTGTGCAGGGCCTGGAAGCGCAGCCCCTTGACGGAGGGCAGCACCGGAAGCACCCCCGGCCGCACGGCGCGCCACGGCAGCAGGGGACCGGCGAAGATGCGGCGCTGCTCGCTCGCGGCCCCCTCCTTGAACAGGAAGGCCGGCCTCATCCGTACGACCCGCAGACCGGGGTGGGCGAGCTGGAAGCCGTCGAGGTAGCGCTCCAGGTACGCCTTCTCCCGGGTGTACGCGGCGCCGGGCCAGCCGTGGGTGGGCCACGTCTCGTCGACGGGCCGCCCGTGGGAGGGGCCGGGGGAGTAGGCGCCGACCGAGGAGGCGTACACGAGGGCCTCCACCCCCGCCCGGGCACACGCCTCGAAGACCCGGACGCTGCCCAGGACGTTGGTGCGCCAGGTCTCCACCGGGTCGCGGGTGGGCCGGAACTTCCAGGCCAGGTGCACCACGGCGTCCGCTCCTGCGAACAGCCCGGCCAGATCGGGGCCCCCGGGCTCCACGTCCGCCGCCGCCCAGCGCACGCCGCCGATCCGGAGCGCGGGCACGCGCCGGGCGACACCGAGGACGTCCGTGACCCGGGGGTCGCGGTCGAGGGCGCGGACCACGCTCGTACCGACGTTGCCGGTGGCCCCGGTGACGACGACCCTCATGACGCCCTCCTCTCCGCCGTGGCACGCCGGACGGGGTGGCGGACCGGGTCGGGCGAGGGGAGGGGGCGGCGCGGCGCACCGGCACGGAAGAGGTTCATGACGCTGTCCGATCGCGGGGTACGGGTGGGAAACCGGGGCCGTCGCGCCACCGGCTCGGGGGCGGAACGGACCACGCCCTGCGAGTGACCGCGCCGGGTACGCCGTAAACGCCGTGCCCGTCAGGTCCCGGGGAGCATCTCCACCTCGAACCAGACGGTCTTGCCCCCGTCGTGCGGTACGCACCCCCAGGCGGCCGCCAGCCGTTCGAGGAGGTGCAGACCGTGTCCCGAGGCACGGCTCGGGGAGTGGGGGCCGCGGGGGAGGGGGCGCACCGGGCTCGTGTCGCTGACCTGGACCGACAGACGTCCCCCGGCACGGCCGAGCCGCAGCTCGTACGGCACGCCGCCGTGGGTCAACGCGTTGGTGACGACTTCGGAGACCAGGAGCAGGGCGTCCCCGACGGCGACCTGCCCGGCGGCGGCGAACCACTCGCCCAGCGCCTGCCGCGTGAGGTCCCGGCACGTTCCCGCCAGCCCGGGTTCCTCCGCCAGCGCGTACCGGTGGGCGTCGGTGGCCACGGGATGTACGGGGTGTACGGGGTGACCGTTCATACGCTGCGGGTGCCCCGGCCGCCCGTGCCGAACCCCGCCGCGACGGCCGGGAAACCCCGGCCGCCGGCTTTCCGCCCCCGCCCGCGGGGCGGTGCTCCGCGTCCCGTCCCGTGTCCCGAATCCCTTCCGCAACCTCCTGACTCACAGGAATGCGGCCACTGTTCTCGGAAAGATGTAAAAGAGCGGAAAGCGTGAGAGGAACGGTGAAATCCATGCAGAACGTAGATCCGGGGAACGAAGGGCCCGAGTCCCGACAGGGCCATGGCTGACGGCGGAGGAGGAGTCCAGGTGCGGAGGCTGAGGGTGCGCGGGGTGCGGGGCGTAGTGACGCGTTGCCGGGATTTCACCGCCGAAGCGTTGGCGGACTGGGGATGGATTCCGGCGAGGAACGACGCGGAGCGGGAGCGGGTGGAGGACGTCCTGCTGCTCGTCTCGGAGGCGGTGACGAACGCCTGCCTGCACGCGGGGGGCCCGGAGGAGTTCGTGCTGCGGCACGGTCCGGGGCGCCTGCGGGTGGAGGTGGCGGACGGGAACTCCGAACCGCCGCGCGCCCAGGAGCGGCGCTCACCCGCGCTGCCGGGCGGACACGGGCTGATGGTCTTCGACCGGCTGGCGGGAGCCTGGGGGTGCGAGCAGAGGGGTTCGGGGCTGGCCGGGAAGGTGGTGTGGCTGGAGGTCAGTGGTCCGTGGGGGTGTCGGTGAGGAGGGCGGTTTTGAGGTCTTTGAGGATGCGGGTGAGGAGTCGGGAGACTTGCATTTGGGAGAGGCCGA
>NZ_JBVIZC010000024.1:0-15048 GCF_055591945.1 Streptomyces sp. NPDC041191
TGGGCCGCTAAGGGGCACGACTTCAGCGGCCTGAGGTCAGACGAGGAGGGCCAGGTTCCCCGGCGGCTCGTCCCTGCGACGGATGAACAGCTCCGGGAGGAACAGGCTGGCGATGCCGAGCCAGGTCCCGAGGTTGTCCACGTAGTCGGGGTCGATGTCGTTCAGGATGATCAAGCCGACAATGACCAGGAACGCTCTGACCCGCATCCGGCGCGGGGAAAGGGGGTGCGGCAAGGAACTGCCGGGCATGTAGGTCATAGACTCTTTCCTATCCGTCGGTTCTTATCGATGGTCGGACCGCGTTCGCCCCACAGGTTGGTAGCCAGGGAGGGGCGACGCGGTTTTTTACTTCTCCGCTCCCGCGTGGGTGGAGACGTTTTCGGGCGTTGCAGCGGGCAGTCCGCGCTGGTGGAAGGGCGGAACCAGCCGGTAGATGGGACGGGAAGCCCTTCCGGAGCGGGTCGCAAGGGTGTCGAAGTACTCGGTCCTCGCCACCTTCAGGACCCTGTTCTCCACCAGGTCCTCGATGCCGACTGCGACGGTCTTCTGGGCCAGGCCGTACCAGCGGCTGATCTTCGCGTGGACGAGGGGGAACTCGTTCTTCCTCTGGGCAAGGGCGATCAGGAACATCGCCTTGCCCGCCAGGGAGAGCTTGGTGTGCAGTTCCTCCTCCCAGTACTCGAACGGAAGCTGGAGGTACTTCTCGCCGATCTGGATGGGCGGCTCGTACGCGCCGCTGCCGTCCTCCATGCGCTTGGTGATGATGGTCCTGCGCTTGGAGCCTCGGGCGGTGGTGATGAGACCGAGGTCCCTGAGCGCCTTCCACGCTCGGGAGACCGCAGAGCCCCCGGACTTCTCGTCGAGGATGCCGATGGTCCTGGCCCACGTACTCGACCACTCGGTCACCGAGTAGTCCTTGCCGCCGGTGACGGCCGCCACCAGGAGGTAGAGGTCGAGCGCCCGCTCCTGGCGGCTCGCGACGAGCGTCTTGAGAGGTCCGGGCCGCGTGTCCGGGTTGTCTCCCAACTGGAGGAAGAACCTCCTGATGGGGACAGTGCGGTTGGCCCGCTGCGAGCGCTTCAGCAGCAGCTCGATGGTCCTGCTCGGGCTCATCGAGCCCTCGGGGTCGGCATTCGAGCCCTCGATGTTGGAGGCGGCCGACTCGTCCCAGGTCGTCCTGTCCCCCAACTCCGGCTCGTTCACAGTGGACTGAATCGACGTCATGGGAGACACTCTGCCACAACGGTTGCGGAACTGTCCAACTTGCAACTCACGGTCAGCTTCGCTGACTTGCGGCCTGGTAGTGCATATTAGGAAGACTAATTAGATAGCTATATAGAGAGCTGTGTAGGACGACTGTTCAGATTTCTCCTCAAGCGACTGTGAGCGTATCGGATGTCCGGGAGCACGGGTCGGCTCGCAGCGTGGTGACGGAGAAAAAAATCTTGGTTGCCGCAAGCAGGGACATCGGGCTCGCCTGCGCAACAGCGGTCAAGATCAAGGGCGACAGGGGTGATGTCGTACTCGATCGACATGACCTCCTTGACCTCCTTCGCAGCGAGCTCACCCCGGCGCGGTACCGGCCCTGAAGAAGGGGCGTAAGAGGAGGACGTCTGCCGCTCGAACTGGATCTGTTCGATGTCGGTCAGCTCGACGAGGAGGTCGTGGGCGCGGTGGCCGCCGTCGCGGAAGTAGACCTCTCCGAGGGCGTCGGCCGTCGGGCGCTGGAGGTCGTGGTCGGTGGGGCCGGTGTCCTGGGTGTCGAGGAGGCGGGCGGCGTGGTGGAGCGGGAGGCCGAGGGTGAGGTGGCGCATACGGGCGTCATCAGTCGTGCCTGGCGAGGCGGTGAAGCTGCGGCCGCCCCAGGGCTGAATGGGCTCTATGACGGGGTGGAGGAGGTCAGGACGGGGTGGTCGACGTGGTGGTGCTCGATGTCGACGCCGTACGCGCCGCCCCACGCCTCCCAGACGAGCCGGCCGACCGTCTCGGCAGCCGCGACACTTCGGTGACGGCCTCCCTGGCATGCCACCGTGAGCCGGACCAGGCGGCCCACGGGGACTTCGTCGGCCAGGGCCCGGAGCTGGACGGCGGTCCGGGTGATCAGGGTCAGGGCGCCGGGGTCTTCAGGACGTGGGCGTAGACGTCGGCGTCCAGACCGGTGCGGTAGCACATGGTCGGGTCGGCGGCGGGGTTGCGCAGGGCGCAGCTGAGGTCGAGGTAGAGCCCATCGGTGACGAGAGCGTGGGCGCCGTCGTGACGGACGCCGATTGAGGAGATGACGGCGGAGACCAGGCCGCGCCCGGGAAGGTGTGTGGTCTGCATGTCCACCACGATCCCGGCCCGGCCAGGGGCGCGGTAGGAGTTGCCCGTTGCGCCTGAGGATGGGCAACGGGCAACGAGCAACGAGACGGGGCGTGTCGGCGGGCGCTGTCACGTGGGTTTGTCACACCGGGCCCAGGATGGGGGCGGGAGGGTATCAGCGCAGGTCGGCAGCGGTTGTGTGACAGGTCGCGTGGCAGAGCCGGGTCACCGGACGGCGAGGACCAGGGCGACGGCGGCGACCAGGACGGCGGCCCAGGTTCCGCAGGCGCCCAGCGGCCTGGCGAGCTGCGGGTGGCGGTGGGTCAGGTAGCCGATGGCGCCGAGGAACAGGACGGCGACGAGGACCAGGAGCAGGACGACGAGCAGGGCGAGCGTGGACACGGCAGGGCCTCCCGAAGGCATGGGCGGGCACGCCGGATCGGCGTGCGGGTGAAGGGGGTGTCGCGGTGGTGCTCCCGGTACGGCGGCAAAGGCCGGCAGTCGCGAGGAGGGTCGGCGCAACGGGTCGGACTATGACGGGGCGTCACCCAAGCGGCGCAAGCCCCGTCCAGCGTGCTCATGACGAAAGGCCGCGTTCAAGACCTGACCTGCGCATGCGCGCGCGGTCGAGGTCTTGAACGCGGCCTTGGGAACCGCTACGGGCACCACCCCGCGCCGCCTCCCTCGCCTTTTAGTTATGGGGCGGTAGAACCGGAATGTGATGGTGACGCACGTCACACAACAGGGGAAGGCAGTGGGCGCGAGCAGGTTGCCCTACAACTTGCCTTTCAACTTGCCCTAGCACTTGCCTTTCAACTTGCCTCCAGGTCCCCGCGCGATGCTGTGACCTGCAAGGTCAAGGGGTGCGAGGGAGAGGCCGGCACCGCCGACTACTTCCTAACAGGCCCCTTTGAGAGGGCTTCAGGAAGTCCGACCCGAAGATCCGTCGACTTGGACAGGACCGGACATCGCGCCGAGGGGCGGAGGCCGGGTCAGCCGGTGCCCGGGTCCGCCGGGCCGGGACCGAGGCGGCGCCGCGCGGGCCGTTCCCCGGCCACCGGCTCGTCGCCGGGCGCGGGTTCGGGCGTGGCGGTCCAGTCGTCGGAGGCGGCGCGTTGGGCGGCCGTCCCGGCTCTTGGGGCGCGGGCGGGCGGCTCGGGCAGATCGGTACGGCCGCGGCCGAGGGCCTGGCGTGGTGCGGTACTCACCACGCCAGTCTCCCGCCCGGCCCCCACCGAGGGGGACGCGGGCTTCTCCTGCTTCTACATGAGAAATTTCGGGGTCCGGGGAGCGGCCCGTCCGCCTGGCCCCGGACCACCCCACCTCTTCCTCCGGCTATCGCGGAGAAAGACACCTCATGCAGTTAAGCCGTCAAGCCGTGGGGGGGTCGCCCCCCATCCCGCCCGCAGAACCTCGGCCCAGCCCCCCAACTCCGGGGACCCTCGCTGACACAGCAAAGCCAGTCACACGTCGCCCAGGAACCTAGGATCGGACGGCCCCATCTGCCGGGCGAAGTCCGCCGCGGCCCCGAGCACGTCACGCATCGGTACAGGCCGCCGACTCGTAGCCGCGAGATCGGCGTGAGCTTCCTCAGACCACAGGAACGGATAGACAGATAGACCCTGCCCGAAGGCCAAGGCCGCGGCCTCCTCACGCCAACCGGGCCAGCGCACTCCGTCGTAGAACGTCTCCAGCCTGCCCGAGAGCAGCCAGGCAACCCACGCGGAGTGGCCCATCTCCATCGCCTCCCACTCCAGAGTGTCGGGAGCGAAGTACGTCATCTGGCCAGGTGCCCCGGGGCGGCCCGCGGCGGCGGGATCGCCACCGTTCAACGCGAAGACCCCTCCGACAATGTCATGGCCGACGACCAGACCCGTCACTGGATGCCAGCCAGGGTCGAGGTCCGTGGGAAAACGGTTGACCTGCGCCAGACTCGGGAGTTGCCCATCCGCGACGGAACCCGAACCCCCGCCGAACACTCGCAGCCATCCGTTGTCCACGAGCAACCCGCCGGTGTTCCATGCCAGCGCACCCAGCATCGATCGCGCGCTGACCTGCATCTGCAGAAGGCATCGGCGGCCCTGGTTGATGTCTACGGGCAGCACCTGAACCGGCACGGAGCTTTCCCTGACGATCCCCTGCAGTTCTGGCCACGCCGGGTCATCCACATTGGCCAGCTCATCAATCCCTCGCATCCGACGATGGTCGCACCTTTCGGTATCGCCTCATCAGGTGGGCTGGACCGTGCACGTGGAGGCTGTTCCTGCTGGTAGCGGCTCTGGTGGGAAGGCGATCGATTCGTTGAACGGAATGCGGGCCAGGAGGCAGTGGTGGAGTTGGCCGAGCATCCGGTTGAACAGGTGCCGCAGGGCTTGCATGTGCCAGTCTCCTCCTGCCCGGCGGCGCCGGTAGTGGGCGTCCGCGCCGGCAGAGCCGCTGAGGGAGGCAAAGGCCAATAGGTGGCCGACGTGGTTGAGCCGGTTGTTCTTGACGAACCGGCGTCCGACGTAGCGGCGCTTGCCGGAGGCCCGCGTGATCGGGGCCGAGCCGGCGTACGCCTTCAGTCCTCCAGCAGTGACGAAGCGGCTCCTGTCGTCGCCGATCTCGCCCAGGATGCGGGCACCGACCTGGGGACCGATCCCGGGGAAGCTCAGCATGATCGCCGCGTCCGGGTGCGACCGAAAGGCCTCTTCGGTGGCCCGCGCCATGTCATCGACTGCCTCGCAGGCCGCGTCCAGCTGCAGCAGCAGGGCCAGGGCCTGCTTGCCTATGGCCTCCTCGACGAGGGGCAGCTGCCGCGGGGCTTCCTCGCGGAAGATCTGCTGGATTCGTTCGGTGTCCGTTTCGATGCCCCGGCCGCGGCCGGCCCGCCGGAGCATGGCGGTCAGCCTCCACATCTGCAGTTTGGCTGCCAGGGCAGGCGTGGGTGCGACGGCGAGGATGCGGCGGGCATCGGGGCGGGTCAGGGTTCCCGGCTTGTCCCGGAACGCCTCGATCATCGCCGGGAAGTACTCCCTCAGCAGGGACCGCAGCTGATTGGCGACCTGCTGGCGGTTCCAGACGGCGTCCTGCTGGGCGCGGGCCAGGACCGCGACGGCCTGGGCCAGGTCGGTGTCGGCGGGCAGTGGGCGGTGCACCGGCGCATCGGTGCGGATGACGTTGGCGAGGACCAGGGCGTCACCCGGGTCCGACTTCTTGCGGCTGACTCCGTGCCGGTCGCGGTAGCGGGAGGCAGCCATCGGGTTGACCGCATAGATCTTCCGGGGGCCCTGCCGCAGCGTGGCGACCAGCAGGCCGCGGCTGGTCTCGATGGCCACCGGGATCGGCTTCTCCGCGGTGTCGCCGTGTTCCGCCAGAAGGTCCAGCAGCAGCCTGTAGCCGTCCAGGTCGTCGTTGATCCGGCACTTGGCCAGCAGCTTGCCGGTGTCGTCGACGAGCGCGACGTCGTGGTGTCCCTCCGCCCAGTCGATGCCGCAGAACACGTCCATGGATCCCGTCCCTTCTCCGGTGCCCTTCTCGAAGGCGAGCACGCGGGGCCGCACGGCGCACTAATTCCAGGGCTCCAAGGCCCGCCACCTCATCAGCCGTGCGCGGCGCCGCAAGGCCGCACGGGCGCGCGCCGTGTCCAGAGCTCGGAGCTCGTGAGGAGAAACGCGTCACCGTGCGGCAGCTCATCCATCGAGGATCCCGAACCTGACGGGCCCGCGGGGCAGAACGTGCGAGGACCGGCCGGCGCCCAGCGCTACCAGTCTTTACAAAGACCTCGCACGGTCGGAGGGGTCGTAGGGGTCACCACGGCACCGACCGGACCACACACGTCCTGCCCCGGGCTGGGTAACGCCGCCCCGGGCCCCTCAGAGATCCAGAACCTCTAATTACTAACGAATTAGAGGTGTCGCCGTCGCGGGGAGGCTTGCCCACCGGCGCTGACCAGGCACAACGAGCGGTGTCCGATTTGACGGGCTCCCACCGCCGGTCACACCTCCGGTCCCCCGCCGCATGCAACCGTCCAGGCAACGGTTCAGCCTCCCTCCGGTGCAACCCTCTTCACGGCCGCCGGGGCCGGGGCAGGCGGGGCGTGGGCCAGGCCGGCTCCCACCGCCAGGCCGCCCACCGCTCCGCGTGCGCGAACAGCCCGGCGCGTTCGGCGAGCATCGCCAGGACCTCGGCGCGGGCGTCGTCGACGGCCTGGTGCTCGGTGTCGGTGACGATGCCGAGGCGGCGTACGTGGGCGTACTCGTCTTCGTCCTTCCACTCCCAGTGGGTGAGGTCGGGCGTGACGACCAGGTCCACGGTGAGGTCGAAGGTGTCGAACCCGTCCTCGGTGCGGCGGGTGGGGTGCTCGAAGTTGACGTACCAGTTCCGCAGCCGGCGCCCGCTGGCTCTGTCGGGGACGAAGAAGGCGTTGACGCTGAACCAGGCCGCGGGCGGCTTCCACAGCAGCAGGTCGGTTTCCTGCCACACCGCGTCCGCGAGCTCCCACCGGCCGGTCGCCATCGCGTCGAACGCCTCCGTGCGCACCGAGCGGTCCTTGTCATCGCGGGCCTTCGCGTACAGGGCAGGCCAGCGGGCCTCCGCCCCGGGCGCGCAGGCAGTCACCAGCGCCTCGCCGGTGTCCTCGAGGACCCGCAGCGCCTGCTCGCTCCACACTCGGCCCCCACGGTGCACGTCGCGCCGTACGACCGTCTCGCCCGTCTCGAAGCTTCGCACCACGTCCTCCTCCACCGGCTCCGGCCGGGATGTCCGGCCGGGCTTGCCCACCTCAGCGCGTCCCGGCGGGGTGGGCAAGCCGCCGTCCGGGGCGGCTTGCCCAGGGTCGCCTTGGGCTTGCCCACTCCCCTGTGCCGGCGGCTTGCCCGGCTCAGCCGCGCAGACGGGAGAGCCAGCCGGGGGCCTTCTGCTTGGGGACTGCCTGCTCCTGGTCCTGCTCCTGGTCGGGCTCCTCCTGCCGGTGGCTCACACCCCAGGTTTTATCCAGGTCGGCCTCGAACCGCTGATCGCAGTCCCCGCACAGAGTCGGGCGCTTCGCTGGGGAAGCAGTCCAGCCGACGGACTTGGTCGCCTTCCATCGTTCGTCGGTGAACGCGGCCCCGTACTCGGTGCAGACGGGGCGCTCGGGGGCGGGCCAGAAGTCGTGCGCCCCTGCTGCGCCGCGCACCGGCTCCTGGCGCTCCTTCGTGCCAGCCGCCGGGCTGAAGACGGCGCCGGCCTTGCAGTCGTCGCACAGGTGCGGGTGGGAGTCCTTCGTGGCTCCCCAGTCCGTTGGCTGTACCGCCTGCCAGCGGGCGTCAGTGAACTTCGCCCCGCAGCCAGCGCACACGGGACGGCGGGCCTCGCGCTCGGCTGCTTGGTTCGCGGCATGCTCCTGGGCTGCCCGCCGCATCTCTGCCTGGTACTGCGCCGCCCAGACCTTGGCCTCCTCTTGCTCACGGGCGTCGGCGGCCTCGCGGCGCGAGTTGCCGATCGCCTCCAGCAGGGTCTGCGGGCCGCTGCGGCCGAAGCGGGCGAACACCGGCCCGGCCGGACCGTGCTCACGCAGCTGGTTCAGCCCGACCGCGATGATCGGGATCTTCCGGTCGTAGAGATGGTGCCCGCCGGGCAGCCGCTGCCCCTGCCACAGGTGACGAGTCAGCTCCATCAGGCGCGGAACGGTGCGGTTGGGGTTGCGCTCGCCGATGCGGTTGAACACCAGCAGCACGGGCGGATGCGGCACATCGCCGATCCGGCCCTCGGGGACCGTCCAGCGCGTACGCCACATCGGGCGCTCCTTGCCGTCGGTGTCCTTCACCTTCCGCCGGAAGAACCGCGCGTACTTCTCCAGCTTGTCGGCGAGCTCCTCGGCGGTCTCGTGACAGTTGTCGACCTCGATGAACAGAAGCGGCACCCCGTCCTGCGGAGCGGTGAGCACGATGTCGGCCTGGGCACCGCCCTTGCCCGGTGTATTCCACGTGCCGGTCGCCGGGAGCGGGACCTCGGTCCAGAACGAGGCGATCGTGCCGATGCCATCCGGTGAGTCGACGGCGGCCTGGGCGGCGGCCCGTACTTCGGCCGAGTCCTTGGCGAGCCTGGCCATGTTCAGCTTCGGGCGCAGCATCGCGATCACCGTCTCGTTGACGGCCATCGGGTGAGAGGCCCCTGACGAGCCCGCGCCGCGCGCGGTGGAGCCCATCTCCCCCGCCGGCCGGTTCAGCTCGTAGGAGGCAGCCTGCAGGCCCTTGGGGGTCAGGTTCCGCAGGGCGTCACCCGTCTCGGTGGAGCCGCCGTTCTCGGACAGGCCGTGCCCCCGCATGTCGGAGAGCGCAGCGGTGTGCGAGGCGGTACGGGCCTGCTTGCGCTTCGACGGGGTCGGCTTGTCGGCGTGCCGGAACGTCAGATGCGGAGCGCCGATCCGCTGGATCTGATCCGTCGTCGCGACCTTCAGCGCTCCGAGCACGCGCAGCACGTCACCGCGATAGGTGTTCGTCGACCCCGCCGGGTTGTTCTTCCGCTTCCCCGCCATCAGCTCTGCTCCCTCGTTGCTCGCGACCGGCCGCCAGCCGACCGCCGCCGCTGCCGCCGCTGGCCGCGCCCGGCCGGGAAAGGCGTCCGGCCCCCCGGAACCCGATGCTCTCCTCCAATACGGACATGTAGAGGAGAGAAGAGGGCTGTGACGGCGCAGTTTTCGCGCCGATTGCGGCCCTGACAAGGGGATTTCCTCCGGCCTCGGGTGCCGGGCACCAAAGGGGGATCCCAAGGGCCCTCCAAAGGGGGTGCCCAGGGACGCCTCTTGGGCTTGCCCAGTCCGGGCCGGCCTTCACGTCCGATCGGCCCGCGCGGCGCCGCCGCCCAGCCCTCGGGTGGGTGGTCGTCATCGTCTGCTCTCCTTCGCTGCCCCGGCCGGGGCGGCCGGGGCGAAGGAGCAGCGTGCAGCCGACCCCCTTGTCCCCGGTCTGACCGGTGCCGGTAGCGGACACTGTCCAGGGGAAACGCGGCCGTGGCCGGAGCGGTAGCGGAGGTGGACAAGGGGTCAGAGCCCGATCCGAGGCCCGGCCGACCCTGCCGGACAACAGGGCCGCGTTTGCCCCTTGCAGCCCCGATTCGTCCGATTCGATCGGAGGGGGAGAGCTCTCCCCCGGCGGCCGCACTCTGTCCACAGGGCCGCAGATCGAGGGTGTTTTCGAGGCCGCCGCGATCAGCGGGGCGGCCCGAAGACGAGGAGCCACCCATGCCCGAGAACACCGTCACCACGCCGCTCGCCCCGATGGAGCCGCAGGACGTCGCCGACGCCTTCGCCTACATCCAGGCGATCCATGCCGCCGACATCAACACCGTCGGCGCGGTCGCCGACGACATCGGCCCGGAGCAGCTGTGCCGGACGCTCCTGGACGTCGCCGCACGCGTCTTCATCCCCATCACCGCCGAAGACGACCACAACGGGGAACCGTACGCGCACTCCTTCCTCGCCGCCGCGCTCGGACGGCTGCTGCTGGAGCTCCTGTGCCACGGCGTATGCCTGGCAGGCGCGCGGGGCGTCGCCCAGACCATCATCCTGTTCACCGAGAACATCCTCACCGAGGACCACGGCGGCGTCGCCGATGTCCTGCGCCAACTGGAGGCCGCGGGGATGAAGCAGGCGATGGAAGCACACCCGGCGCACCGCCCCACCGCGTAGCCGTACCACCGTGACAATGGAGTGCGGTGCGGCGCGCGTCCCCGGCGCACCGCACCACGCGCACCAGGTGCGGTGACAGCGTCGGTGGTGCGGGCACCGGCGCACCACACACCCCTCGCGGTGCGCGCCACCGGCCCCAGCGCACCGCACCGGGCGCCTGCCACGGCACGGGCGAGCTCCTATATCACATACCCCCTTGACCACGGTCTGACGGAAAGTCCACACCGGGCCTGACAAGGGGAAACGTTCTGGATGGCGAACCTGGTCAAGGGGTGATGCGCGCTCGCCGGAACCCGGTCAAGGGGTGGGCCGGCGGGCGCGCACCGGTGTGGTGCGGGGCATCGAGTGCGGCGCACCGAGTGCGCGCGCGTGCCGGGCGTCGTCGGGTGGTGCGGCGCACCGGGTGCGGTGGCGCACCATGTGGGTGCGCACCACGGTGGAGTCCACCGTCGTCTGGCGCACCGGAGTGGAGCCGACTCGGTGGAAGCCGCTCGGTGGAGCCCACTGAGTGGAGGCCACCCGATGGAGGCCACTGAGTGGGCTCCACTCAGTGGATGGTGCCCGGCATTGTCACCACAGCCAGGCGCCTGAGTGCCGCACCCGGGACAGGTCGCGGGCGTCGCGGCGCGCGGCGGCGTTGCCGATCCGGCTCTGCTGGGAGCGGGGCCGGCGCGAGTTCCCGGCGGCGAGGCGGCGCTTGGCGGCTTGCTGGAGTCGCTTGCGCTGCTTGCGCAGCTCCGCCTTCTCCGCGGCCTCCGACTTCGGCTTCCTCGGCCGCTTCCAGACCGTCTGCCACCCCACGGGCTCGTCGGGGTCGGGTTCCTGGTCCTCGGTGAGCGCGGCGGCCATCTGCTCGCGGGCGGCACGGGCACGAGCGAGTGCGTCGTCGGGGTTGGGGCGTTCTTCCGGGGTGTTCACGCGACTCCTCCTGTGGTTCTGCCCGGCGCGGGATGGGTGCCGGGGTGCTGGGTGTGCGTCGCCGGGGCCGGCTGCGGGCGGGGACCGTGGGCGGCTTCGCGCGCCCGCCGGCTGTCCTGGAGCGTGGCGGCCACCTGCGCGGCGGCCTCCAAGGTCCGGCGGGTCTGCTCCACCGTGACCACGCCGGTCTCCGGCTCCAGGAGGCGGCTGTCCTTCCGGCCGGTGCGCAGCGGCCGCGGGTGCGAACTCGAGGCGACGGACACGGCGACGGCGTAAGGGCGAGAGCGGGAGCCCAGGCGCTCTGCTCGCCGGGCGGCGCGGACGCGGGCGGCCAGGGCGCCGGCGGCGAGGCGGGCCCGCTCGTACGGGGGCGCGGACCGCTTCCGGGTCAGCGGGCGCAGCACGGCCTGGTCCTCGGTGTCGCTCGGGTACAGGGTGCGCAGATCGGCGGTCATCCTCCGGCCGCGCCCGACGGGGCGGGCGTAGTCGTCGACGGCCGCCCGCACGATCCGCTCGTCCAGGCCGGGCTCGTGGCGGCGGCCGCGCAGGGCGTAGGCGAGGTGGCGGCGTGCTTCGGCGAGGAGGTGGTGGCGTGCGAAAGCGCCGCGCATCACATACACCACGGCGACGACGTCGACGGCCGCCAGAACGACGTCGACCACCGGCCGCACCCGGGCCCACACCGCCGCGGCTGCCGCCCTCGCCCGCTCGGCGAGCCGGTAGACGGTGCAGGCGCCGAACGCGGCGATCGCGGAGGTTCGCCATCGGCTCCGCAGCTCGGTCAGCGACATCAGCTCGGTGCGCTTGGGCGGGCGGGTCTGGTCGGCGGCCTGGCACGCCAGCGCGTAGCCGGCCTTCTCCCCGGGCGCGTGCCCCTGCTTCTCCTCGTACCTGACCGTGAGGACGGACAGCGCGTCCTCGATCTGCTGACGGCGGGTCGACTGCCAGCCGATCAGCCGCCGGTCGATCCCCGCGATCTCCATCACGGGCCGGCGGCCCGGGGTGATCTCGCGCGGCTCCCACGCCCACCCGAGCCGAGCCGTCACCTCCTCCATGAAGTGGAGGGTGTAGAGAGTGTCAGCGGCAACGATGTGGGTCATCAGCGAGTCCGCGGAGAGGTTGCCCCACTTCCCGTCGTGCGGGCGCCGGGCGCGGATCGAGAGCACCGCGTGGTCGTGGAGCAGCGGCTTCGACTCGGCGGCTCTCGACTCATAGTGCCGGAACACCGCGACGACCAGACCGTCCTTCACCGGCCGACGGTGCTTGCCGCCGGCCTTCCATCGGATCTGCGCGACCGACTCCTCCAGCCACGCCAGCGTCTTGTCCCGGGCGACATCCTGGCACGCCTCCAGCACGAGACGGGTCTCGTCGTCGGTGAGCGCCCACGCGATGTGAGCCGTCGGCGGGGCCCGGAAAACCAGGTCCATCGCCAGCCACGGCGTGCGTTCCTTCGCCTCCTCCGTCTTCGGCGAGGCATTGTACTCGATGGGCCTGCCCAGCACGGTCGCCCGCCGCGCCGTCGCCGGATCGTCGCCTGCCTCCAGGCGCTCGCGCTCAATCCGATCGGCGTCCGGGTGCCGGCCCTCCCCCAGGAGCAGCTCGGCCTGCCGCTCGCTCACCACGTCCCCGGCCGCCAGGCCGAGCGCGGCCAGACCCCGGCCCTTCCACACACCGGGCGGGCCCCCGGCCTCCTCCTGGGCGGCGTACAGCGGCGTACCCGCCCGGCGGTGGCCGTCGCCGACCATCACGCCACGGAACAGGTAGCGCACCCCGGCCCCCGGGCGAACTGGCGACATGCTGATCACCGGCCCATGGAACCCCGGCCCTGACCCGTACAAAAGCGCGATCCAAAACCGGTCCCGCCGGGCGGGAGGGCATCACCAGATCTTTACCGCAGCGCCCGTCAGACGGGCCGCCGCACCAGCACGAGACAGTAAGCCGCCGACGTGTGCATAGCCCGCCGCATGCATACAGAACTGCTGCACGGAGACCTCTGCCCGCTGTGCCGCCGCCCTCTCACACTGGTCCCGGACGTCATCGTCTACTCGGCCGGCATGTCGTCCCCCACCCGGACCGACTACCTGCCTCACTGCGACAACTGCACCAGCGACCCGTTCAACTCGCAGAAGTGGAACGACGCGATGAACGCCCGCTACAGCCTCTGACCCGAGCCGTGCGAATGCTGCGCCACGACCACATCGGCACCACTTCCCCGACCACCCACCACCACTGAACGACCGAGTCACCGACGCCCTTCAACACGATTATCCACCACCGCCCCCGGCCACCGGCCGGGGGCTTCGTGTGTCCTGGAGGAGTTCGCCGTGCCCACGTTCGAGACCCTGCCGCGCTTCACCGCCGACCTTCACCGCCTCACCCCCGCACAGCATCAGCGATTCCGCCGCGCCGTCCTCGAAGTCTTCGTCCCCGACCTGCGCGGCGGGCCGGGGCCGTCACGGTCTCGGCATTGGACGCCCTAGACCAAGGGTGTGAGGGCTCCTCGTCCTCACACCCGCCTGGTGACCTCACACCCTTCCGGAACACCCGTCCCGGCCCAGGGAATGCCACCCCAGGACGCAAAGACGCCGGTCTGCTACAGGCCCTCGGCGACCGGCCGCATCACCGTCACTCAGATCGCGTAAACCCCCTGTGCTCTCTCATCGGTGTGCTGAAGCGTCGAGGAGGCGACGCAAACACACCCGTCTGTTATAGGCCCGGACGCCCATCGCGCCGCAGGTAACCGTTGCGCTCTAGGCCCCGAAGAGGGCCCGTTCGCCAGGACGCGACGTAAGCACCCCGGGTGCTCCATGGTCCGGCTTCCACCTCAGGAAGGAGGAAGCCGTGGCTTCCGTACACCGGGGCGCCGTTCGCCCCCAGCCACCCCGTGGCACCTCTCACAGCCGCTCCAGGCAGCTGCGCACCACACCCACGAAGGCGACCAGCCGCGCGGCGATCCGCCGCGCCCTCATTACCCGTCAGCTCAGCTCGAACGCACCCATAGGGGGAACCGTGACCGCCAAGAACACCCAGCAGCCCGACCAGCCCGGCCGCCGGCGCCTCACCCGCTACCTGCGCGCGCTGGTCGCGTACTTCCGTACCCGGCCCCAGAGCACGGGCCTGTCCGGCAAGGCGGACTTGGCTAAGGACGTGTGCAGCGAGGTCCGCCGCTGGGCGGTAGGGGAGCTCATGACGCTGCTGCAGTCCTTCATCCCGTGATGAGCACGGGCCGGTCTCCTCGTCAGAAACCGGCCCCGCCGCAGGGCTTCACCCCTCCACGTCTCCAGTCCCTGGCCTCCACCCGCGCCAGGGTCCGCATCAGGTAACAGCCCTCCCCTGCCCGATCGCTTCTTCGCCCCCGGCCACCGCGGCCGGGGGCTTCGTGCTTCCTGGAGGACCGCCATGCCGACGTACGAGGCGCTTCCCCGTTTCGCCACCGACCTCGACCGCCTCACCCCCGCCCAGCGCCGACGCTGCCGCCGCACCGTCCTGGACACCTTCGTCCCCGACCTGCGCACCGGACGGCCCTTCCACCCGGGTCTGCGTATCAAGGGCGTCCGCTCCGCTCCGGGCGTCTTCGAACTCACCTGGGCCCCGGACGGGCACGCGACGTGGTGCTACGGCCGGGCACGGATAACCGGCGAGCGGCACATCGTGTGGCGGCGCGTCGGGACACACTCGATCCTCACCAGCCCGTGACACCTCACCGGATCGCGTCCACGTCGGGCGGTGAAGCGCCCACGGCCTTGTATCGGGGGTGGAACGCGGACGTCATCATGTGATCAGCGCGCATAACCTTGCGCGGCTGCGTCTCGGCGGGTGGGACATGAAGCTGACTGGTGAGTTCGGCGGGGTCGAGGCGCTGGCGGAGGAGGCCGTCGTCGCGGCGTGCACGCCGGGCCGACACCGCCGGTCCGGCGCAGTGGAGCGCGGGTGCGGTGGAGGACGTGGCCGCCGCCCTCGAGGTCCTGGCCGGTGCGCTCGCCCAGCTCGACCCGGAGTGCGCGGAGATTCTCTCCGTCGTGCCGGTCGCCGCGGCCGCCGTCGTCGAGCGCGCCGAACAGGCCGGCGTCGGGGCGAGCGAGTCCGGTGACGGCCGGGACGAGTACGGCGCTGCGCCAGGCACTCGCCGCTCATTCCCCTGCCGTCGTGCTCCTCCGCCGGACGGCCCGGTCAGGAAG
>NZ_JBVIZC010000025.1:0-6428 GCF_055591945.1 Streptomyces sp. NPDC041191
GGGAGAACGGCACCGCCCGTGATCACGGTCCCGTCGGCCGCCAGAGGGCCGGACCCGCGCTTCCGGCACGCCGACGCTCCTCCGCCGCCTCCGCCCCTGACGTCGAGGCCCGGTTCACGGTCCGCGCCAGACGTTGGCGAAGGCCGCGCTCTCGATGGTCCGCCTCTGGCGTACGGCCTCCAGCTCCATCACGGCGTCGTGGACGGCGGCCACCACGACCGTCACCGCATCGTCGCCGGGGTCGGGCTCGCCCCCGTCCCGTTCGTCACCGTCACCGTCACCGACGCCCACGGCCGAGGCGAGGGAGACCAGGACGGGCTCTCCCTCCTCCCAGCGGTCGGCCGCCCGGCGGCGGGCGGGCGTGTCGACCGGTTCCACGCGCTCCGGACCGAAGGACAGCAGGCCCCCGTGCTTCCGTTCCAGCTCGCCGTCCTCCTCCAGAGCGGTCTGGTACGCGGCCGAGAGGTCCCGGCCCCGTCGCCAGAGCCAGTCCTCGATCCGCTCGCGGGGCGGTCGCGAGGTGAGCAGTGCCAGGGCCTCGGCCAGGAGCCGGTCGTCCGGCGCCGACGAACCGCCCGGCACGATCCGGTCGTCCTCCACGGTCACGGCTCCCGCGCCGATGAGGTCGACCAACTCGGCCCCCGCGAGCGCGAGCGACAGGTCACCCTGGCCCACGGCGCGCTCCGGCCCCCGGTCCATGGCGGTGATGAACAGGTCTTTCGCCGTGGTCATGAACGGCTCCCCTCGGAGGCATCGGCGGAGGCCCGGTTTCCCGGGCCGCGTCCGGTCCCACCGCCGGGACCACGCTCGAAGCCCGCCCGGCGGCGGGGCGGTTGTCACGACCAGTATCGCCGGACGCCGTCCGCCACCGCAGGGTGGTCCCGTCGAGAGCGCGGCCCCGGACCGGGACACCACGTCGCGCCCGGGGACGGGGCCCCGTTCCCCCGGGGCTCCGCGAGGCGCGTCTCCGTGCGGCGCAAGTCCGCCCCGCTTCCGCACCGCTCCGGTCGACGGGGTCTCGTCCGCTCTTGGAACCCTCCTCGGACGTGATTTTCTCTGCCGGTTCGGCCCGCCACGACCCACGCGAGGCGCTGAACCGCCGGAGAAGACGGGGCCGAGGCGGAGACCCGTGATCACTTTCCGGCTTTCACGGCCTTCGCGATCCGCAGGGCGGCCCGGTCGGGCGTGAGACGTGTGGTGTCGACGACCTCGGCCTCGTCGTGCAGCCACGTACGAGCCGCCTCCGCGTAGGGCTCGAGGTGGGCGAGACGGAACGGTGAGTCGGGGCCGGTGACGGTGTCGCCCGCGATGCGGGCGCGAAGGGTCTCCCGGTCGGCATGGAGGACGAAGTGCCGTACCGGAATCGCGTGCCGGGCGAGACCGGAGCGGATCTCGCGCCAGTACCGCTCGATCAGGACGGTCATGGGAATCACCAGGGTGCCGCCGGTGTAGTCGAGGACGTGGCGGGCGGTCTCGACCACGAGCGGCCGCCACGGCGGCCAGTGCTGGAAGTTGTCAGTCGCGGGCAGTCCCGGCGAGATGTCCATGAGCGTCTCGCCGACCTTCTCGGCGTCGAAGACCCGTGAGTCCGGGATCAGCCGCTGCACCAGCGTGCTGGTCGTCGTCTTGCCCGCGCCGTGGGTTCCGTTGAGCCATACGATCATGGCCCGACCCTATTCTTCCGGGTCAGGAACGCTGTTCGAACACAGGACGAGACGACCCGAGGGGCTCGTCCGCGGTTTTGGTCCGGACGCGGAACTCGGGGCCGGTGGTTCAGGAGCAGGTGGATGAGGCCGACCGGGACTTCCCCATCGGGTCCGGTGAGCGACTTCTCGCCTTCCTCGGTCCGGGGTCAGGAGAAGACGGGCCCCGTCGCGTTCGCGGCGACGGCCGCCGCCCCGATCAGGCCGGCGTCGAGGGCGAGCCCGGCGGGCACCACCGGGACGTCGCGGGTGAAGTCCAGCACGGCGTACGACGTCAGGTGGCGGCGCAGCGGCGCGAAGAGCGTCTCGCCCGACTGGGCGACCCCGCCTCCGATCACCACCAGATCGAGTTCGACGAGCGCGGAGGCGGCGGCGACGGCCGCCGCCAGGGCCCGCCCGGCCCGGTCGAAGGCGGCGAGCGCCCCGGGGTCGCCCGCGCGGGCCGACAGGGCGACCTCCCGGGCGGAGGCGGGGGAGCCCTCCGGGGGAGTCCAGCCGGACTCCAGGGCGTGGGTCGCGATCGCCGTGCCGCTGGCGTACCGCTCGACGCAGCCGCGCGCCCCGCACGGGCACACCGGCCCGTTCTGGTCGACGGTGATGTGGCCGATGTGGCCCGCGTTGCCCGTCCTGCCCGCGTGGACGTTCCCGCCCAGCACGAGCCCGCCCCCCACGCCGGTGGAGACGACCATGCACAGGGCGTTCGCGACCCCCTTCGCGGCTCCCGTCCAGTGCTCCGCCGCCGCCATCGCGACGGCGTCCCCGACCAGTACGGGGCGCAGGCCCGGAGGCATCGCCGGATGGCTCCGCACCCGGTCGACGAGGGGGAAGGCGCGCCAGGCGGGGATGTTCACCGGGCTCACGGTTCCCGTCGCGGTGTCCACGGGTCCCGCGCTGCCGATCCCGAAGCAGGAGAGCGCGGTCCACGCCGGGTGCGCCGCCAGGTCGTCGAGGACGGCGGACACCGCGACCATCAGCGAGGCGGCCGGTTCCCGGGCGGGGGTGGGCCGTTGCGCCCGCGCGACCAGGCGCCCTCCGGTGTCGACGAGGGCTCCGGCGATCTTCGTGCCCCCGATGTCCAGTGCTCCGTACACCCTCACGCCCGACCTCCCGGAACGAAACGAACAGCGGAAACCCACTGTGCACGGCCTATGACAACGTTGTCTAGCCACGTGGTCCGGTTCAGCCGGCGTTCAGTGAGGAGGGGACGGACGCCCCGGCACCCCCGCCCGCCGGCCCAGGTTCCCGCCGGGGCCGCCGACGGCCGTACCGGCCGGGGTGGTACCGCCGTGAACACGAGGCCGTCCCGGGGCTGTCGGCCGTCGTCCGGGACGTGCACAATCAACCGCATGGTGACCACCGTGAGCGCGCCGCCCGGGCGCGACACGCCCGCGCGCCTCGCTCTCGGGTTCCTGACGGGCGGTGTCATCGGTGCGTCGCTGGCCGGCTTCGTCGCCGGCTGCGCCACCGGGAGGGCGCCGCTGATCGTCGCGAGTCTGGCCCTGCCCGCGGCCTGCGGACCGGTCTTCTTCCTCGCCGGCGCGCGGCGCCGCGCCCGGGAGGCGGCCGTCGCGCCCCGCACGGCGCTCGCGGTGATCGAGAGCATGGAGGCGACCCAGGGCGAGGACAGCGACGTACCGGTGCGGTTCGTGCTGACCGTCGTGCCGGACGAGGCGCCCGCGTACCGCGTGGAGATCCGGCAGGAGGTCCACCGCTCCGAACTCCCCGACCACCGGCCGCGCGGCACCGTGGTGGTCGAGTACCCGCCCGACCGCCCGTGGCGGGTGCGGATCGTGAGGCGGCCGACGCCCCGGTGGGAGGACCGGGCCGCCGCGACCGCCCTGGACCCGGTGGCCGGTCCGGTGCTGAAGAGCGAGAGCCCGGAGGGCTGCGCCGGTGGTTTCCTCACGCTCCTGGGGCTCCTGCTCGGCGCGGCCGTCGTGGTCCTGTCGCTGTCGCGCGCGGACCTGCTCGGCTCCGGCACGGACGGCGCCTCCCCCGAACCGCCCGCCCCCGCTTCTTCCTCCTCCTCGACGTCCACGGCGGTCGTGACCTCGGCGATCGGCACGGTCGTCCCGGGACAGGGCCGCTCGATGCTCGACCGGGGCGAACTGCGCAGAGCCGTCGACTCGCTCCTCGAAACCGGGAACCACCACCGGGCCCTCACCGTCGTCGTCCAGGAGCGCCTGCTGACGGTCGTCTTCGCGCCCGGCGGCACCCCGACCCCCGGATTCGACCCGCGCTCCCTGCCCTACGAGCGCCTCCCCGCCCTGGTCGAGGAGGCCGGGACCCCCCTCGGTGTCGGCGCCCCGCGGACCTGGCAGATCACCGTCGACGGCGTCACCGGCGCGCTCGCCCTCCGGGTCACCGTGACCGGTGACGGTGGCACGGGCTCACTGGAGGCGGACGGCCGGGGGAAGGTCCTGCGGCGCACCGGCGGATGATCCGAGAACTCGTGGAAGGGGGACGCGTGGACTGGCACGACTGCCTGACGCTGTGGTGCGTGGCCTGGGGCGCGGTGGCGCTCGCCGGCTACGGACGGTCGCTGGCCGGGGTGACCGGGGCCCAGCGCACGGTCCGCCTGACGGGCCGGATCGTACGGGTGCGCGAGCCCCGGCACGGCGGGTCCCGGAAGGGCGGGATAGCGGTGGTCGTCTCCTACCGTGATCCGGCCACCGGCCAGGAGGTCACCGTGACGAACGACGGCGACCGGGGTGAGTCGATCACCGTGGCGTGGGCGGGCCGGGAGATCGGGGTCAGCCACCCGCGCGGCAGGCCGCACGCCCACCGCTTCTCCCGTGCCCCCGAGCGGCCGAGCCGTGGACTCGCCCTGCCGAACTTCGCCGTCTTCCTGGTCTGCGCCGGCCTGGTGGCCCTCACCGCGATCGACCGGGGCTGGCCCTGGGCGCTGATCGGTTCCGGCGGGCCGCTGGCCGTCGTCACCGCCGCCCACCTGCCCGGGACCGTACGCGCGGGCCGCCGCCGTGCCGGCCGGCTGGCCGCGATGGACGCCGTCCGGGGCCGGATCGTCGCGGTGCTCAAGGACGTCGACACCGACGCGGACGGCTGCACCTCCACCACCCTCACGCCGGTGGTGTCCTTCACCACCCGCGAGGGCACGGTCGTCACGGCCCACTGCACCTCGTCGTTCCCGGACCCCGAGGACGCGTACGGCCGTGACGTGACGGTCCACCACACGCCCGCCGACCCGGCCGACTTCACCCTGGACCCCGCGGCCGAACGCCGTTGGGGAAGGCGTGACGTGGCGATTCACGTCGTCGTGGTCCTCGTCCTCGCGGGGGTGGCCGCGGTGGGGGCGGTCCTCCTGCGGTGAGCCCCGGCGGGGCCGCGCGCACCCGGAGCGGGCTCGAAACCTCCGGACGTTCCGGCACGACGGGAACAGGGCGGGGCGCCGGGGGCAACCTTGGGGAGGAGGTGCGAGTCTCCTGAACGGTCACTCAGGTGGCCGGAGACACAAGGAGAGCATCATCACCGCCATACGCAAGACCCTCACCGCCACCGCAGTCGTCGGCGCCGTCCTGGTGGGCTCGGCCGCCTGCGGCACGGCGGAGCAGATGTCCGCCGGAAAGAAGCTGGACCAGGCATTCGAGAAGCTGGGAAAGAAGACGTCGGTCTCCTTCGAGCTGGATCTGGACGCCGACGCGAAGACCCTCGGGCACCTGGACGCCGAGTCGGATCCGGAGCCCGGCGAGGAGATCCCCGACGAGCTCGCCGAGCTGATCAGCGGTGCGAAGATCAGCTTCACGGTGGAGTCGCTGAAGCCGCTCGACGAGTCCGGGGAGAAGGACTTCGTGGGGATGGCCATGAAGGTCAGCAACCCCTCCGGAGACCTTTTCGAGTACCGGGTCATCGGTGACGACGTCTACGTCCGGTCCGACGCCGACGCCCTCGCCAAGGCGACGGGCTCCCCCCTGCCGCCCGTCGACGAGCTGCCCCCGGAGGCCAAGGGCCTCAAGAAGGTGCTGGAGGGGGAGTGGGGCAGGTTCAGCACCCGGGAACTGGAGAAGGTGGGCCGGGAGATGGGCCGGGCCGACCAGGGCGACGGCGGAGCGCCCGGCTCCGGGCCGTCGCCGGAGACCTCGCTGGACGCCGGAGCCCAGAAGAAACTCCTGGAGGCCCTGCGCGGGGTCGTCGCCCGTGAGGTCGGCTTCAAGACCTCCGGGAGCAAGGACGGCACCGAGCACATCACCGCCACGGCTCCGTTCCGCACGCTGGTCAGCAAGATGGTCGGCCAGATCCGCCCGCTCGCCGAGGACCTGCCGCCCGGCATGGACCTGCCCTCCGACGCGGACCTGCGGGACGCCCCCGACGCCGAGGTCGCGGCCGACTTCACGCTCAAGAACGGTGAGCTGACCGAGGTGTACGTCGATCTCGCCAAGCTGGCCGAGAGCGCCGAGGTCAAGAAGTTCGGGCTGGTGCTGAGGGTGGGCGCCGGCACCAGGCCCACGGCCCCGGCCGGAGCCACCGAGCTGAATCTGGAGGAGATCATGGGCGGCTTCGCCGGAGCCCTGACGGGCGACGGGAAGCCCGGCGGGGCCGGTTTCCCCGACGGAGGCGCCGAGGAGGGTGTCGAAGAGGACTCCGCCGAGGGCACCGCGTAGGCACGGGCGGGTCCGGGGCCGGCGCGTGCGTCCGGGTGCGTCCGTAGCCTGCCCTGCGCCGGCCCGTGGCCCGTGGCGGCGCGTGCCGCTCGTGGTCGTCCGGGCG
>NZ_JBVIZC010000026.1:0-2588 GCF_055591945.1 Streptomyces sp. NPDC041191
TTTCAGTAGCACGCTCAAGACCCGAAGCGGAGTGATCTAGCCATGGGCAGGTTGAAGCGGAGGTAAGACTTCGTGGAGGACCGAACCCACCAGGGTTGAAAACCTGGGGGATGACCTGTGGTTAGGGGTGAAAGGCCAATCAAACTCCGTGATAGCTGGTTCTCCCCGAAATGCATTTAGGTGCAGCGTCGTGTGTTTCTTGCCGGAGGTAGAGCACTGGATAGGCGATGGGCCCTACCGGGTTACTGACCTTAGCCAAACTCCGAATGCCGGTAAGTGAGAGCACGGCAGTGAGACTGTGGGGGATAAGCTCCATGGTCGAGAGGGAAACAGCCCAGAGCATCGACTAAGGCCCCTAAGCGTACGCTAAGTGGGAAAGGATGTGGAGTCGCAGAGACAACCAGGAGGTTGGCTTAGAAGCAGCCACCCTTGAAAGAGTGCGTAATAGCTCACTGGTCAAGTGATTCCGCGCCGACAATGTAGCGGGGCTCAAGCGTACCGCCGAAGTCGTGTCATTGCAGCACATACTCCCAACGGAGGCTGTGATGGGTAGGGGAGCGTCGTGTGCCGGGTGAAGCAGCCGCGGAAGCGAGTTGTGGACGGTTCACGAGTGAGAATGCAGGCATGAGTAGCGATACACACGTGAGAAACGTGTGCGCCGATTGACTAAGGGTTCCTGGGTCAAGCTGATCTGCCCAGGGTAAGTCGGGACCTAAGGCGAGGCCGACAGGCGTAGTCGATGGACAACCGGTTGATATTCCGGTACCCGCTTTGAAACGCCCAATACCGAGCCCATTGATGCTAAGCCCGTGAAGCCGTTCCGGACCCTTCGGGGAATGGAAAGTGGTGGAGCCGGCGAACCAAGGTGGTAGTAGGTAAGCGATGGGGTGACGCAGGAAGGTAGTCCAGCCCGGGCGGTGGTTGTCCCGGGGTAAGGGTGTAGGACGTGTGATAGGCAAATCCGTCACACACATAGTCTGAGACCTGATGCCGAGCCGATTGTGGTGAAGTGGATGATCCTATGCTGTCGAGAAAAGCCTCTAGCGAGTTTCATGGCGGCCCGTACCCTAAACCGACTCAGGTGGTCAGGTAGAGAATACCGAGGCGTTCGGGTGAACTATGGTTAAGGAACTCGGCAAAATGCCCCCGTAACTTCGGGAGAAGGGGGGCCATCACCGGTGAAGGGACTTGCTCCCCGAGCTGGGGGTGGCCGCAGAGACCAGCGAGAAGCGACTGTTTACTAAAAACACAGGTCCGTGCGAAGCCGTAAGGCGATGTATACGGACTGACGCCTGCCCGGTGCTGGAACGTTAAGGGGACCGGTTAGTGACCTTTCGGGGTTGCGAAGCTGAGAACTTAAGCGCCAGTAAACGGCGGTGGTAACTATAACCATCCTAAGGTAGCGAAATTCCTTGTCGGGTAAGTTCCGACCTGCACGAATGGCGTAACGACTTCTCGACTGTCTCAACCATAGGCCCGGTGAAATTGCACTACGAGTAAAGATGCTCGTTTCGCGCAGCAGGACGGAAAGACCCCGGGACCTTTACTACAGTTTGATATTGGTGTTCGGTTCGGCTTGTGTAGGATAGGTGGGAGACTGTGAAGCCGTGACGCCAGTCATGGTGGAGTCGCCGTTGAAATACCACTCTGGTCGTGCTGGATGTCTAACCTCGGTCCGTGATCCGGATCAGGGACAGTGTCTGATGGGTAGTTTAACTGGGGCGGTTGCCTCCCAAAGGGTAACGGAGGCGCCCAAAGGTTCCCTCAGCCTGGTTGGCAATCAGGTGTTGAGTGTAAGTGCACAAGGGAGCTTGACTGTGAGACCGACGGGTCGAGCAGGGACGAAAGTCGGGACTAGTGATCCGGCGGTGGCTTGTGGAAGCGCCGTCGCTCAACGGATAAAAGGTACCCCGGGGATAACAGGCTGATCTTCCCCAAGAGTCCATATCGACGGGATGGTTTGGCACCTCGATGTCGGCTCGTCGCATCCTGGGGCTGGAGTCGGTCCCAAGGGTTGGGCTGTTCGCCCATTAAAGCGGTACGCGAGCTGGGTTTAGAACGTCGTGAGACAGTTCGGTCCCTATCCGCTGCGCGCGCAGGAATATTGAGAAGGGCTGTCCCTAGTACGAGAGGACCGGGACGGACGAACCTCTGGTGTGCCAGTTGTCCTGCCAAGGGCATGGCTGGTTGGCTACGTTCGGGAGGGATAACCGCTGAAAGCATCTAAGCGGGAAGCCTGCTTCGAGATGAGTATTCCCACCCACTTGATGGGGTAAGGCTCCCAGTAGACGACTGGGTTGATAGGCCGGATGTGGAAGCCCTGTAAGGGGTGGAGCTGACCGGTACTAATAGGCCGAGGGCTTGTCCTCAGTTGCTCGCGTCCACTGTGTTGGTTCTGAAACCACGAACACACCCCGAACCCCGGGAAACCGGTGGTCCGGTGCGTGCGGTGTTCACAGTTTCATAGAGTTTCGGTGGTCATAGCGTTAGGGAAACGCCCGGTTACATTCCGAACCCGGAAGCTAAGCCTTTCAGCGCCGATGGTACTGCAGGGGGGACCCTGTGGGAGAGTAGGACACCGCCGAACA
>NZ_JBVIZC010000027.1:0-2278 GCF_055591945.1 Streptomyces sp. NPDC041191
GCGTCCCACGACACCGGCGAGCACTGCAAAAACACCTGCTCCGGACCGAACCGGCCGTACGACTGCCCACTCACCGTCGACACCAGATTCCGGTGCGACGACAAGATCCCCTTCGGCCGCCCCGTCGAACCCGACGTGAACATCAAGCAGGCGGAGTCGTCGGGGTCGACCGGCAGACCGAGGTTGCCCGTCTCCGGGGAGGGGAGGTCGGCCGGGGTTTCCGTATGGGTCGTCCAGGGGCCTTCGACGCGCCCGGCGAGGGCCGGGCGGGTCAAGAGGTGACGGATGCCGGCGTCGGTGGCGGCCGTCCTCAGCCGCTCGTCGGGGAAGTCCGGGTCCAGGAGCGTGTAACCCGCCCCGGTCTTGGCCACCGCGATCACGGCGGCGGCGAAGTCCACGCCCCGCTCCAGCAGGATGCCCGCCAGGTCGCCGCGCCCCAGGCCGCGCTTCCGAAGCAGCCGGGCCCACCGGTTGGCCAGCGCGTTGAGTTCCGCGTAGGAGACTTCCCGCTCGCCGTCGACCAGGGCGGTCCGGTCGGGGAACCGGGCCGCCTGCTCCTCGAACCGCTCGACCAGCGAAGCATCACCCACGTCGGACACCGTCCCGGCCCACGGACCGGTCAACAGCTCGCGCTCCGCTCCCGACACCACCTCAAGGCCCGAGAGACGCGTGCCCGGCTCGTCGAGCACCTGGCGCAGCACCGCTCCGAGGACCGATGCCGTGCGCCGTACCGTCTCCCCGTCGAAGAGGTCGGCGGCGAAGAGCACAGTGGCCCGGAGGCACTTCTCGTCGTCGGAGTGGAGGAAGAACTCCAGGTCGAACTTGGCGGAACCGTTGGAGACGTTCTCCACGGGCCCGGTCGGCACGTTCCGCAACGCGAACGCCGGGCCGCTACCGGTTTCGAGTGTGAGGCAGATCTGGAAGAGGGGGTGACGCGAGAGCGTACGGGTGGGATTGACCGCCTCCAGGACGAGATCGAACGGCGTCTCCTGGTGCGCGAAGGCGTCCAGATCGGCCGTACGCACCCGGCCCAGCAGTTCGCGGAACGTCGGATCGCCCGAACTGTCCGTGCGCAGGACCAGTGTGTTCACGAAGAACCCGACCAGACCCTCCAGCGCCCGGTCCCCGCGCCCCGCCACCGGCGAACCGATCGCCAGGTCCGGCCCCGCACCCAACCGGGCCAGCGCCGCTATCAGCGCCGCGTGCACCACCATGAACGGCGTGCACCCCTCGTTCCGGGCAAAAGCGGTCACCCGCTCGAACACATCCGCGCCGAGATCGATCTCGACCTCGCCACCCCGGTGCGAAGCCCGCGCCGGCCGGGGCCGGTCCGTGCTCAGGCCGTGCTCCTCGGGAAGCCCTTCCAGCGCACCGCGCCAGAAGTCCAGCTCCCGGCCCGACAGGCTCTCCGGGTCGTCCGTCCGGCCCAGTACCCGCCGCTGCCACGCGGCGTAGTCGGCGTACTGGACGGTGAGGGGTTCCAGTACGCTCCCCTCCACTCCCTCCACCCGGGCCTCGTAGGCCCGTTCGAGATCGGTGAAGAACACTCCGCTCGACACACCGTCCGTCGCGATGTGGTGCACCACCAGCAGCAGCACCGCCGACCCGTCGCCCAGGTCGAACACCACCGCCCGCACCGGCACGTCCACCGCCAGGTCGAACACCCGGCCCGCCTCCGCCACCAACTCCGCGTCCAGCGCCTCCGACTCCACCCGTCGCCGCCGGACGGTCACCTTCGCGAGGTCCGGCGGGAGGATGCGCTGGCGCGGCTCGCCGTCCACCGTCTCGAAGACCGTCCGCAGCGGGGCGTGACGCTCCATCACGTCGGCCAGTGCCGCTTCCAGCGCCCCGACGTCCAGCCCTCCCCCCTCAAGGCGCACCACCATGGGCACGTTGTAGGCGGCACTGTCCCCGTCGAGCTGCGAGAGCAGCCACAGGCGGCGCTGCGCGTACGAGGCCGGGGGCGGTCCGTCCGCGCCGGAGCCCTCCCCCGCGACCAGCGGCGGAGCGGCCCGGCCCCCCTCGCCCGCGATCAACTCCGCGAGGCCCGCCACCGTCGGACGCCCGAACACGTCCCGGATCGTCAGCCGCACGCCCAGCACGTCCGCGACGCGGTTCGTCAGCCGCGCCGCGAGCAGCGAATGGCCGCCGTGGTGGAAGAAGTCGTCGTCGACGGTGAGGCGGGTGGTCGTGTCGAGGACGCGGGCGAAGAGGGTGAGCAGGGTCTCTTCGAGGGGGGTGCGCGGGGCGCGGCCGGCGGTGGTGACGGTGGCCGGGG
>NZ_JBVIZC010000028.1:0-1239 GCF_055591945.1 Streptomyces sp. NPDC041191
GCCGTGGGAGGTGTGGTCCACCGGGGCCGCGACCACCTCCTCGCGCTGGACGGCCCAGCCGGCCTGGACCGCGAAGAAGGCCACCTCCTGGGAAACCCGGGGCAACGCCTCCTGCGGCACGCAGCCCGACGGCTGGATCAACGCCGACGTCACCACGATGGTGCAGGAGTGGGCCTCGGCCAAGGCCGCCAAGTCCCACATGGGCCTGCGCGCCACCGACGAGGCCGTCACGGGGCAGTGGAAGCGGGTCAACTCCGCCAACGCCGCCTCCAACGTTCCCAAGCTCGTCGTCACCTACAACTACCGGCCGCGCACCGGCACCAAGCAGGAGGCCGGCCCGCCGTTCTTCTCCTACAACGGCACCTACGTCGTCAACACGCTCACGCCCACGCTGCGCGACACCTTCCTCGACCCCAACGGCGACAAGGTCAACGGCACCTTCCAGATCTTCGACAACGCCACCAACACCCAGGTCGGCAACGTCATCGTCTCTCCCTGGGTGAACTCCGGCCAGGTCGCCTCCGTGACCGTCCCCGCCGGCGTGCTGGCCAACGGAAAGACCTACAAGTTCCGCACCAGCCCGTATGACGGCACGCACTACAACCTGGGCTGGTCGGCGTGGAAGACCTTCACGGTCGACACCACCAACCCCTCCGCGCCGGCGAGCATCGCCTCGACCGACTACCCGGCGAACACGTGGGTCAAGGGCGCGGGCCAGGCCGGCACGTTCACCGTCACGCCGAACGGCACCGACCACAACTGGCTCGAATGGTCACTCGACGGCGCGACCTGGACCAAGGCCGCCACCGGCGGCTCCACCGCCGCCAAGGCCCTCTCCGTCGCCCCGCCCCGGGACGGCACCCACACCCTCCAGGTCCGCCAGGTCGACAAGGCCGACAACAAGTCCGAACCGGTCTCCTACACCTTCCACGCCGGCCCCGGCGGCTTCGTCCAGCCCAGCGAGGGCGAACGCACCGCACGCCGCCTGCCCCTGGTCGCCGAGGCCGACGCGGGTAAGTACGACCAGGTCTCCTTCTCCTGGCGCCGCTCCGAGGCCGACCCCTGGCAGCAGATCCCGGCCGGACAGGTCACCTCCGGCGGTACCCCGCTGACCGCCTGGCCCGTCCCGATGACCGGCGGCAGGAACGCGCCGCTGGTCTGGAACGCGACCGACACCGTCAACCCCGACGGCACCGTCCAGATCAAGGCCGACTTCACCGGTGCGAACAGCGCCACCGG
>NZ_JBVIZC010000029.1:0-1147 GCF_055591945.1 Streptomyces sp. NPDC041191
TACTGATCTTTTCGTTAGTTGGGTGGGGTTGGCGGGTGGAGGGTGAGGCCGGTGTGGGTGAGGAAGGACCAGGGCAGTTGGGGGTTGGTGTTGATCCTGTGGATGCCTTGTTCGGTGGCGTCGGCGACGTCTGCGAGGTGGTCGCCGGCGAGGTTGGCGAGTTCACGCTTCTTGAGCGAGGACCACAGCAGTTCCACCGGGTTGAGCTCAGGCGCGTAAGCCGGTAATCGCTCGAGGGTGAGCCAGTCCTGCTCGGCGGCCCAGGCCCGCATGGCCCGGCTCCAGTGAGCCGACAGCCCGTCCCAGACCAGCACCACCCGCTCACCGCGGTAGAACACCTTCATCCGCTCCAGGACCTCGATGAGAGCAGGGGTGTCGTAGCTGCCGGGCTTGAGGTGGAAGCACAACCGAGGACCTCGGTCCGGGTCGGCGGCGTGGTAACCGAGGGCACCGGCCATCGAGGCCCGCTTCCAGTTCAGCCGGTGCCGCAGGAGAGGCGTGCGGCCGCGAGGCGCGTAGGTGCGGCGGACCTGCGGCAGCAGCGACACGCCTGACTCGTCGAGAAAGACGATCCAGGCACGTGTGTTCACCGCCCCCTTTTGATCCGCGGCCACTCATGAGCGATCCAGCGGGCGATCTCGGACTCGTCCCGCTCGACCGCCCGGCGCTCGGGCCGCTGCAGACTCCATCCGAGCCGGCCGGTCAGCAGCCGCCACACCGACGCTCTCGACAACGTCACCCCTGTCACCCGCTCGACCACCAGGCCGACCCGTTCCAGGGTCCACAGATCGGCCTCGAAACCATGCTTCTGGGCGCCCTGCTCCAGCGCGGTCCGCACCTGCTCAACCTGGGCATCGTCCAGCTTGGGCGGACGCCCGGTGGCCGGACGCCGACGCAACCCGTCCGCGCCGCCTTCCTCCCAGACCCGCTTCCACCGCCGCACACTCTCCTGGCTGACACCCAGCATCCGCGCGATCTCTGCACCAGAACGTTCCTGATCGAACAGCTCGGCCGCCCGCACACGCCGAGCCTCGGCCAACTGCGGCCGGGTCAAAGGAGGAACAACAGGCGAAGGCTTGAAAGACACCGCAACAGGATCCCACCAACGAGGCCAGCGCACCCACGGAACTAACGAAAAGATCAGTAG